>JAQUYD010000032.1 GCA_028692035.1 Oscillospiraceae bacterium | reverse complement strand
AACTTCTCAACCGAGGATTGCGCAACGAGCTGACCGTTTGCCGGACTGACGGCCACATAGATGTTATTTGTGACGTTCTCCTCAAAGATGCGATAGAACTCGCCGTCTTTCTTCACGTCAAAGGTTACGGGCTTTTTGGAGTCGAGCACCATCCAACCGTTGGACAGGCCAAAGGTGTTTCCAAGACAGGAGATGGTATACTTGCCATCAGGGAGCGCCTGGTCGGTCTGGCCTGAAACAGGGTCAAGCTCCACCTCGGGCACGCCCTGATAGACGAAAATACGGAAGCTGACGGAGACACCCTTGTAACTCACCTTGCCGTCCTTAATGCTGGAGGTCTGAAAGACATAGCCGTCGGTGATTTTATTGCCGTCGGCGGTAAAGGTCAGCTGGTCGATGGGGACGTCGTGCTTGTCGCCATTGTCGTCAAAGTAGCTCACGTTCATGCCGGTGGTGTCAAAGGCATGGTTTTTGGTCATGTAGTACTCGGTTACGGGCAATTTGTTGATTTTCAGCACGTTTCTGGTCTTGATCTGCTCCACGAGGCCGGGAGCCGGGATGATGTCCCCTTGCTCGGCCGCCGTCCGCTCGTAGCCCATGCCGGTATCCAGAGTGGCAGTGCCGGTGGCGCTGTCGTACCCAACGGCGATATCAAAGACCCGCATCACATCCCGCAGCTTAAAGTAGTTGTTACCATTAATGGTATAGGCGGTGAGACTTCTGCCCATGCCGTCCACATAGACGGTGGAGCTGGAGCGGGTGGCCGTCCGCGCCCCGCCCGACGCCGGGGCCATGTCCCCCGCCACGGTGGTGTATTTTGTGCCCGACTTGAGGTTGATGGCGTTTTTCGCACCATCCCAGGTCACTTCAAAATTCTTGTCCGTACCGTTAACCAGATAGGCCAAATCCCGCAACTTGATATAGTTATTTTGCCCGATGAGATAGGCATTGGCCGCCACGCTCTTGCCGTTCACCATCAGCTTGGTGGGGGACGGTTTGGCGGTGGCCGTGGTGGGGTTGAAGGTCTTGGGCTGGGTGGATCGGGCGAGCAGACCCGTGTTGATGTAGCCCACCCTGCCGTCCTTGACCACAAGGGTCATGTCACTGTCCTCCAGCTCCTTGTTCCCGGCGTAGCTGATGGTGTCGGGGAACACGACCTTGCCCTCGGGACCAATGCGGTTGACCTCGTTGTTTTGGTTGCGGGTGTAAAACAGCCCATTGACCGGCTCTTTGATCACATTGTACTCGGAGCCGGGGATGAGATTGCCGTTTTTATCCACAAGAGAATAACCCTCAGCGGTTTTCACCGGGTTCACCCCCAGGGTGAAATAGGTGGCCCAGTACATCCAGGCGTCGTCTGCGCCGATGCGGGGGTAGGCGCAGGGGATGACAAATTTCCTGCTGAGAACCGAGAACAGCCCCGAGACATCTCCCTTTTGGGCGACGACATACTCCGGGTCGATGAGACCGGAGGCAGCACGGCTGTTGAAGCTGGTATACTCACAGGGTAGCAGAGCCTGTCCCGCGGAGCTGATAAGCCCCTGCTTCTGGCCGATGTTGACGATGGCGTAGCCGCCCTTGGCCTCTGCCCACGAGACAGGGGACACCGCATCATACTGATGGGGGAGAATTTCCTTGCCCGTGGCGTCCAGCAGCCCCCACTTGCCCTGTGGATTCATCTGCCACACGAGACCGCTGGTGCTGAAGGTGCTGTACTTATACTTGTCGCGTTCCGGGTCGGTGACGGGGCGGATGAAGCAATCCTTTCCGGTCTTTACGTTGAGGAAGCCATTGGAGATCAGGCTCTCCTGTCGGGCAGCATCATAGGTGCAGAGCGTGACTTTTGCGTAATTATTGACAATATTCAGCCCGTCAATTAAGCTGTAGTTTTTTGAGATACGCTTTCCGGCTGTATTGTAGAGGGCAACGTCGTTGCCGGTGTTGTCATAGGCGCGGTTGCCGATAAAAACTTGATACTCCGGGTCGTAGTCGATGGACATAAACTCAAAGGGGAGCACAACCTGATTTTTAAAGTTGACCACGCCCCGTCTGCCGCCGGCATACTTCCCTGGGTTGGTGTCCTTCGAGATAATGACCATCTTCTGCTCGGCGATGATTTCGGCGTTGGCGTCTCCCACCTCGCCCGAGGTGTGGGTCTGGCCGCCGCTGTACGCGATGGGCACGATCGCGCCCTGGGGGCCGACCACGCCGGAAAACCAATAGGGATAGCCCTTGTAGTCCCCACTTGCGTTGTAATTCGTGGGCGACTTTTTCGATACCAACAGGTAGGGGCCGAACTGCGGATAACTGCTGTACAAGCGGCCATAGGTATTTTGAATCAGAAAGGGACCGCCCGGCAGGATTTCCTTTCCGTTTTTGTCGATGATGGTACCATATATAAAGGGAGAATCGCAGCTGGTGACGACGAGAGCGTACCCGTCCCGGAAATCAAAAGCCGTTTCGTATTGTACATTGCCCTTGGTGCGGGTGTGCTCCGCGTCTCCCGGAATACCATAGCCCGCCTGTGTGGTCACCAACTGATTTCGCGTGGGCCAGTCTGGCTCTTTTAAGATGCCGTCATAGAGATACTTGTTGGGCGCCAGAATTTCGCGATTTTGCTCCAGGTTCCAGTAGCCGATGTAAACTGTCTTGCCCGAGGTGGCGTAGACACGGGAAACGCCCTCGCTGGGCAGCGCCACATATTCGTATTTGGCAGGGATGACCTCCTCGCCGTACTGGTTAAGCAACCCGTATTTGCCATTTCTCTTGCACTGGGTGTAGCCGTCAAGGAAAATGTGCTGCACCGTCTCCGTCCGCTTGCCGCGGTCGACTACACTGGCAAAGGAAAGCGCAATGCTGTCGTAGATGGGCGGGGCAATAAATTCGCCCGTGGCGTCCATAATGCCCCACTTGCCGGCTACTTTCACCTTGCGCATGCCGTTGTTGTAAAATCCATCCAGTGTCTTTGAAAATTCTTCCTGTATGCCAATCCATGTGACGTTTTCCTCCGCAAAATTGCCGGTGCCCGTCTCGGCGGCAACCACCGCCGTGGGCAGCAGAGTGAGAACCATACAAAGGGTGAGCAGAACACTGAGTATCCGTTTTTTCATGTTTTGTTTCCTCCTAAATCCCATTCTCTTTTTGTTTTTGCGCCTACTTCGCTTGCTCCGGTAAGATGCTATGATACCCCAACACCCACGCCGCCGGACGATGCAGGGGGGCGATACAGCGGCTATATTCCTCCGCTACGCTTTGATGAATCTCTCGGCTAAGCTGCGCCGGTCAACACACAGAGTGCCGGTATGTTTGCAAGCGGATATGACATACGCACGTACCCTTTCAAGACATCACTTTATAGAATTACATTACCATAAACAGCATGGTCAAAACCGTCATTGGTATGAAAGCAGCACAAAACGGTACGAAAGTGAGATGAGGTGCATTGAAGATAGGCATCATTTATGGTAAATTTGTAGTATCAAAAATAGACTGACGATTGTCGGGTGCAACGACGCTATGACGTTTCAAGTCGTTTTTTCCTACTGTAGCTCTTACCTTTCGCATATTCTACAAACTGCGACACGCTTAAATTCGGCGGAATACTGACGAGCACGTGAATATGATCCGAGCATAATTCCGCCCCTATTATCTCGACTTCGAGTGAGATAAACTATTTATGTTATCCATGGTGACTGCCTCCTTTGATGATAGTGCGGTTGGCGAATCTGCCCTATCTTATCATCGGAGGATTTTTATCGCTATTCGCTTTCTTTTCCCCCGGCCGAGCTGAGGATCATTGTCTCTTAAGAGCCACAGAAAAATGCGCAGTCCGAACAATCGGACTGCGCATTTTTAACCGGTTATCTTGCAAATAGCCCCAAAAGCACAATAACCAGCACGATGATGGGCAGCACATAGGTGAGATAGGGACGCACCCATTTTGGTAGCTTGACGCCTTTTCCTGCGTTCATTTCGGCCCTGCAGCGGTCAAAGCCCCAGCCAAAGCGTTTGCTGACGCAGAATAGCAGAATGACAAGACTGCCAATCGGCAACAGAAGATTGCTCACCAGAAAATCTTCAAAGTCCAAAATAGTACTGCCTGCTCCCAGCAGCTGCACACCGCTCCAGAGATTATAGCCCAGCACGCAGGGGATACTGGCTACCAAAATAATCACGAAGTTGATCGCGCAGGCTCTTTTCCGGCTGATATGAAACCGATCCATGCAGCAGGCGAGGATATTTTCAAACACGGCAACCACGGTGCTCAGCGCGGCAAAGGTCATAAATAGAAAGAACAGCGCGCCCCAGACGCGGCCGCCCGCCATGCTGTTAAAGACATTGGGCAAGGTCACAAAGATCAGCTTGGGTCCCGCGCCGACGTCGACGCCAAAGCTGCTGCATGCAGGAAAAATAATCAGACC
>JAQUYD010000031.1 GCA_028692035.1 Oscillospiraceae bacterium | reverse complement strand
GCGGAAAAGTATGCTAAGATTTTGGCTAAGACCATTGTCAATCCGGAGGGGGACGCTTCCACCTATGGTCAGAATGCTTTCTTTTACGATGCTGCCGAGGGGCTGTTGACAGCGGTCATTCTTCTGCTGGCCGAGTATCTGCCGCCCACCGAGGAAAACCCGCAGGAGCAGCGGCACATCATTTCCGTTTTTAAGCTGGTGCAGGATTTGCTGGAGCCATCTAAGGTGAAGGGCAAGAGCCAGTTTCAGCTTTTGATGAATAAACTGCCCGGAGATCACAAAGCCCGCTGGTTTGCCGGCGCCGCCTTGAACAGTGCGGAGCAGGCGATGGCGTCGGTTATGTCCACGGTGCTGTCGCGTCTGAACGCTTTTTTAGATTCCGAGCTGGAGCAGGTGCTATGCTTTGACAGCGCCATTGATGCCGAAACCTTTGCGAACGAGAAATCGGCCATCTTCTTAATTCTTCCGGAGGAAGATCAGACAAAAAACTTCATGGCCGGACTTATGATCCAGAACCTGTCCCGTGAGCTATTTTCTGTAGCGGACGAGAACGGCGGCAAGCTGAAAAACCGCGTGGTTCTCTTCTGTGACGAGCTGGGCACCATGCCACCCTTTGACATCCTGCCCCTGTTTTCGGCAGGACGCTCTCGCCGCCTGACTCTGGTGCCAATCATCCAGAGCCTTGCACAGCTCGAAAAGAACTACGGCAGAGAAGGCAGTGAAATCGTGCAGGACAACTGCCAGGACACCATCTTCGGCGGTTTCGCTCCCAACAGCCAGACTGCCGAGGTACTCTCCAAAGCAATGGGCAGCCGCACTGTGATGAGCGGCAGCATCAGCCGCGGAAAGAATGACCCCAGCCAGTCCTTGCAGATGATGGAGCGCCCGCTCATGACGCCCGATGAACTCAAATCCATTCCAAAGGGCAGCTTTGTCGTGATGAAAACCGGTACCCATCCCATGCGGACAAAGCTGCGGCTGTTCCTTGATTGGGGTATTCGTTTCGGGGAGCCTTATACCGTGGAGGAAAAGGCAAACCGGAAAGTGGCCTATGCCGATAAGCAGGCGCTGGAGGAAAATATCGTCCGCAAGCACACGGCCTGCATGCTGGTGGATGAAGAAACTGGGGAAATACTGGAGCCGCCAGCCGGAACAGGAATCCTTCATACCCCGGCAGCAGAACCGTCTGAAAACACCATGCGCCGCCGATCCATACTCAAAACGTAAAGGAGAGTCCCATGAGCTACTTCGACCACATTTACACCGCCTCGCCCGATGAGCTGCCCCATCGGGCGAGAGCTGTTTATATATACCTTCGTGACCGCACAGGCCAGGGGCAGGACTGCTGGCCTGCTGTAAGAACCATTGCTTCCGACTTGCAGCTTTCCCGCAGCACCGTCAAGCGCGCCCTGCATGATCTGGTCAAAGCGGGGCTTATTGAAAAGGAATCACGCTATCGGGAGAACGGGAGCAACACCAGTAATAGACTCATTTTACGGAAATAGCTGCAGTATTCAAAAAGGACAGTCTTCCCGCCAAGGGGAATGACTGTCCTTTTGCTGAACCGAGGTGTGGTTCACTGTGAACCCACCAGAACCTCTCACTCTAAGAATCTTTATTACAGAAAAATTAATCCATCGGGGGCCAGATTTTACTGGAAGAAAAAGAAACACACCATAGCAAGAGTCCTGAATGTTTTTATTGGGATACAAGAAATCTATCTTGGTAAACAAAAATCAAAGAAAAGGAACGGTCCGTCTTTTGTTTAATAAACGACATCTATATACTGCTAAAGTTACATTAAATGCGGTTAACGTTGATTTTTCTGTTTTGCTGCATTATAATAATGACAGATAGTGAGGAGGGATTTTATGACGGACGATATTTTGAATCTCGAACAGGCGGTAGAACTTTTAGGCGTGAGTGAAAAGACCCTAATCAAGCTGCTCAGGGAAGAACATATTCCTGCCCGAAAGATTGGCCGGGAGTGGCGGTTCAGCCGGGAGGCTTTGATGCGCTGGCTGGCTGATGGGGATTCCATATCCTATATCAACCCCAACGATCGATATATGGTCTCCGAAGATATCCCCGGCGAGGCTGCCGCTTTGTTTATGAAGGTGAGAGAGGCGCTGGCGTCTATAAGCCACGGCGACAATAGCATCAAAACTCTGCTGCCAGAGCTGGATCGAGATGTTACCATCCCTGCGGATGCCACGCTTCGCATCAGCTATAAGCAGCAGCGGGATGTAGAAAAACTGGAGTTTAAGATTTTTTGGGAGTTGCGGGAGGACTTCAAACTGGAGGCCAATCAAAAGGTGAAATCTTCTTAACGCAGTGTGGAAGAAAAAGATTTGATGTGAGGGAGGGATTTCTATGTGGGTTGCTTATGCCTTTGGCTCGGCCTTATTTGCGGGCATGACCTCGGTTCTGGCAAAGGTCGGGATTAAGAATACAGACTCCAATTTGGCAACCGCCCTGCGCACTGTGATCGTGCTTCTGTTTTCATGGATGATGGTTTTTGTCGTGGGGTCTCAACATGCGATTGCCGCGATCTCACTGCGCAGCCTTTTATTTCTTGTCCTTTCCGGCGGAGCCACCGGCGCTTCTTGGTTGTGCTATTTCAAGGCGCTGCAGCTTGGCGATGTCAATAAGGTGACCCCCATCGACAAAAGCAGCACGATTCTGACGATCCTGCTTGCCTTTGTCATTTTGGGAGAAACGCCTACCCTGTGGGCAATTGGCGGCGTCGCTTTGCTGGCCATCGGGACCTGGTTCATGATACAACGGCAAAAATCGGATGTCTCCGATGGCGAGCGCAGAGCATGGCTTTTTTATGCCGTGTTGTCCGCCGTCTTTGCCGCACTGACCTCGATCCTCGGCAAAATCGGGATACAGGGAATTGAATCAACCCTGGGTACGGCTATCCGCACGATTGTCGTGCTGGTAATGGCTTGGGGCATCGTATTTCTGCAAAAAAAGCAGCATCTTATCAAGAGCATAGACCGAAAAAGCTGGCTGTTTATCGCCCTCTCCGGCCTTGCCACCGGCCTTAGCTGGCTGTGCTATTACCGTGCGCTGCAGGAGGGAAAGGCCAGCGTGGTGGTCCCCATTGACAAACTCAGCATCGTGGTGACGGTGGCCTTCTCCTACATTTTCTTAAAAGAGAAGCTATCGAAAAAGGCCCTCGCCGGCTTATTGCTGGTCATATGCGGAACCATGCTGCTGCTGTTTTAATTGGGCTGTTGCCCCGTTACCACAATCGAAAAGCAATATCTCATGGTCCAAAGAGCTAAACGGCGGTTCATTCTGAACCGCCGTTTTCTATACCGAAATGGATGCGTGAGGAGATCTTTCAATCTAATATCCTCACGGTTTATCTTGCTTTTTTTGCAGCTGATTGGGAAGTGAAATCCGAACCATTGTGCCCTCTCCCTCTTTGCTGGAGACGGAAATGTCGCCGCCATGAATATCGACAATCCATTTAACAATCGACAGCCCCAACCCAGTGCCGGTGCGATTGCGCGCTTTGTCGGCACGGTAAAAGCGTTCAAAAATGTGAGGGATATCCTCCGTACTGATTCCGATGCCATCATCAGAAACAAGGATATCCGTCATTTCTTTGCGAACTTCTACAGATACACCCACCATGCCGCCAGCCTTGCCGTACTTAATGCCGTTCCCGATGATATTCACAAAAAGCTGTGTCATAAGGCTCTGATCGGCGTAAATCCGTGTGTCCCCAGCAACATCATTCCTCAGATTAATATTCGCCTCTGCCGCTATATCTGAAAGCTCGTCTATAATGGAATCAAGCATATCCTGGAGTGTAATCCATTCTTTTTCGACATAGTAACGGCCTTCATATCCGCGGGTGAGCATTAATAACTGAGAGATGATGTGGTTCATGCGGGTGCCCTCCCGCTGGATGGTCATTAGATTTTCAGTTGTTTCAGGGCTTTGATCCCCATTCAATGCGTCTTCCGTGCATGCGGAGATGATGGCGACCGGCATACGCAGCTCGTGGGAGGCGTCGGAAGAGAACTGCCGTTCTCGGCAAAAAGAGGCCTCCACCTTATCAAGCATGGCATTGAAGGCCGAAGCCAGCTCACCCACTTCATCCTCTGATACAATGCCCTCAATTCTGCGAGACAGGTCCCCTTCTCCAATGGAGCGGGCTGTTTCGGTAATCTCCGCAATGGGACTCAGTGTGCGGCGGGCAATAAAATACGCTCCAAGGGCAGAAAGGCCAAGATAGATGGGGACGAGTGCAAGCAGCAGAATTCGTAGATTTCCCAGGGAGTGCGCCACCGAAGCAGTAGAACTGCCCACAAACAGCTTCAGGTCCAGCCCATCCGCGTGATACTCCTGCCCTACGACCATCCACTCCGCCCCGTTGTGTGTGACCATCGCATTGTCCCCATCGGTCTCCGGAACATCGGACAGCCATTTGCCGTTTCGGGAGGCGAACACGATATTTTTATTCTCATCGGTCATACAGACTAAAATACCGTTTTCTATATCCAGGTCAAAGTCCACGGCCAGTTCGTTGTCGTCCACCTCCAG
>JAQUYD010000009.1 GCA_028692035.1 Oscillospiraceae bacterium | reverse complement strand
CTGGCCGGCGATAACTTAAGGCGGTTCGATTTGGAACGCGTTTTCAGAGCAGGCGGATTTCATCCGCCTGCTCTTTTTTCTACTCGCCCGCCCAGAGAGAACCCCTCCCAAATGTCAGCGTCTCCCGCCGGCTAAAAAAGGGGGGGATTTAAATTATTCTTGACAAAGCCCCGGTTGAGAGGCGATTATAAAGGAGATATGAAAGACGATAAAAATGGCAGCAAGCAGGAGGCGGGTATGGAAAAACAGGAAGTTTTAAATCATCTTTTGGAAAAAACGCAGGAGATCATCGCCTATGTTGAAGAACATTGCGATGATGAACAGCTCCACGGCGAGGGCCTTTATGCAATGCTTTATATCCGGTACGAAAATGCGCTGTCGCTGCTGCGGGAAGCGTCTCCCGGATACAGCAAGCTGCGGGCTGGGCTGCAATTTTTGATCAGCGCCAACCGGGCGTATATCGGGTCCACCAGCGACTGGGAGGATCCGCTACGAAACCTGTTGAGTGAATCCGACCGGTGGATCGACCGGTATCTGCAGGATGACAAAAGCGAACATTGATCGGCATAAAAAGCAGGATTGTATTGCCCCTTTTATAGAAGAAAAAGTTTGCCGGAATGCAAAAAGGAACAGGCAAGGCCTGTTCCTTTTTGCGTTTTGAGGTGTGTTTTTTGAGGAAGGTAGAGTTTATACCCAAACGCTGCGGCTGCGTTTATTGGGTACAGTCTTATTATACCCATTGGGAGAAAAGAAGTGTTGTCTGGCGGTGAACAAAAAATAAACATTTTTGCCCATTCATGTGAAGAAACCGTAACAAAAACGTATGTTTGCAATTTCGTGAAAGATATGCTATGATAAGAAAAAAGGCGCCGCCGTCCGCGGTTTTGTCCGAAAGGAGCTACCCTATGAGCCAGCTGAATGATAAGGCCCGCAAAATCCTGGATTATATTACCACGGAGATTAGCGATGGAGTCCCGCCGTCGGTGAGGGAAATTTGTGCCGCGCTAAAAATCAAATCGACCTCCACAGTGCATAAATATCTGAAGGAGCTGGAGGAGGAAGGGTATATTGTGCGGGAAGAAAATCTCAACCGCGCTATCCGCCTGCCGGGAGGCGGAGCGGTCAAGGTGCCGCTGCTGGGCACAGTCACTGCAGGGCAGCCGATCCTGGCCGTGGAGGATATCGAGGAATACATTCCCTTCCAGACCAAATATGGGGATGGAAAAGATCTGTTTGCGTTGCATGTCCGGGGAGAAAGTATGATTAACGCCGGCATCCTGGATGGGGACGTCATTGTCGCCAGAAGGGAAACGGCGGCTTACAATGGGGAAATCGTCGTGGCGCTGGTTGATGACGAAGCGACGGTCAAGCGCTTTTTCAAAGAGGACGGCCACTATCGCCTGCAGCCGGAGAACGATACGATGGATCCCATCATCGTAGAGTCCTGTTCTATTTTGGGCAAGGTGATCTCCTGCCTGCGTTTTTACGAATAAAAAAGGAGCAGATAAAGCATGAAGGTTTTGATGATCAACGGCAGCCCGCGAAAAAACGGGAATACGGCCACAGCTTTGGCGGCAGTGGCAAGGGAGCTGGAAGCGCAAAAAATCGAAACGGTGCAGATCCAGGTGGGTAACCAACAAATCCGCGGCTGTATGGCCTGCGGCGGTTGCCGGCGGACAGAGGATGGGCTTTGCGTGTTCCGGGACGACCCGGTGGATGAATGCGTGCGGCAAATGGCAGAGTGCGACGGGCTGGTCATCGGTTCGCCGGTGTACTATTCGGGGATTGCCGGTACGATGAAAAGCTTTCTGGACCGGTTTTTCTATTGCGGCGGTAAAAATTGCGCCTATAAGCCGGTGGCAGGCATCGTGGCGCTGCGCCGTTCCGGCGGGGTAGACGCCTTTCATCAGATGAACAATTATTTTAACCTGGCAAACGCCCTGATTGTCCCCTCCTTTTACTGGAACGTGATCCATGGAACGGCTCCCGGCGAGGCGCAGCAGGATGTTGAGGGGATCCAGATTATGGAAAATATCGGGCGCAACATGGCCTGGATGCTAAAAACGCTGGCATATAGCCGCGAAGCGGTTCCGCTGCCGGAAAAGCGCCCCCGCACCTCTACCAACTTTATTCGATAAACAGGAAAAAGAAGCCTCTAGGGGCTTCTTTTTTTGCAAAAAAGCAAATTCTAATACAAAAAGGACGCTATCGGCCTGAAAGTCTTTAGGCAAAAGGGAAAAAACGAGGTTTTTTTGTATTTTTTGTAGAAAAGAGGACAAAAAAGTTCTATAATAAACTGTCACTGTAAAGTTGCAGCTGCTTATTTTGCGGCAAAGAATGCAAAATAGCAGGGGAAGGGGCAAAGCTCCCCGTACAAATCTGTTGGGCAAGAGAAAAGAGGAAACGAGTTTGATTAGAAACGATTTGAGAAATATTGCAATCATCGCCCATGTTGACCATGGTAAAACGACCTTGGTGGACGAGATGCTGAAACAAGGCGGCGTATTCCGCGAAAATCAGGAGGTTGCTGACCGGGTTATGGATAACAATGACCTGGAGCGGGAACGGGGTATTACAATCCTGGCGAAAAACACCGCAGCTTATTATAAAGATGTAAAGATCAATATCATTGATACCCCCGGCCATGCCGATTTTGGCGGCGAAGTAGAGCGGGTGCTGAAGATGGTGGACGGCGTACTGCTTTTGGTTGACGCGTTTGAGGGCCCCATGCCTCAGACTCGGTTTGTTTTGCAAAAGGCGCTGGATCTTGGCCATAGGGTCATTGTAGTGGTCAATAAAATCGACCGGCCTGACGCTCGCACCGATGAGATTGCCGATGAGGTGCTGGAGCTGTTGCTGGATTTGGACGCTTCTGAGGAACAGCTGGACAGCCCTGTTGTTTATTGCTCCGGACGGACGGGCACCGCCAGTCTGTCCCCCTACCAGACCGGCCAGGATTTGCAGCCGCTGTTTGAAACCATTTTGGAGTATATTCCCGCGCCGGAAGGGGACGAGGCCGCGCCTTTGCAGATGCTGGTTTCCTCTCTGGACTACAACGAATATGTAGGCCGTATCTGCATCGGCCGCGTGGATCGGGGTATGATTCAGGTAGGCCAGGAGGTGGCGATCACCGATTACTACCAGAAGGATAAAACCACCCGCGGCAAAATTGCCACCATGTTCCAGTTCGACGGGCTCCGACGGGTCCCGGTGGAGCAGGCGAAAGTGGGCGATATCATCAGCATCTCCGGCTTGGAGGATATCACCATTGGCCACACGCTGACCGACGTCAGCTGCCCGGAGCCCCTGCCCTTTGTGCGGATTTCCGAGCCGACGGTAGAGATGACCTTCTCGGTCAATGACAGTCCTTTTGCGGGAAAAGAAGGAAAATTTGTTACCTCTCGTCATTTAAGAGACCGTTTATACAAAGAGTTGTTGAAAGACGTTTCCCTGCGGGTAGAGGATACGGACACTACCGAGGCGTTTAAGGTATCCGGCCGCGGCGAAATGCACCTGTCCATCCTGATCGAGACCATGCGCCGGGAAGGCTACGAGTTCCAGGTCAGCACCCCCCGGGTGCTGCTTAAGGAGATTGGTGGCAAGCTTCACGAACCGATGGAGCATCTGGTCGTAGATGTGCCGGAGGAGTCGGTAGGCGCAGTGATGGAAGAGATGGGCCGGCGCAAAGGCGAGCTGATCCACATGGCGCCCCAGGGCAACCGGATGCGGGTGGAGTTTTCCATCCCCTCCCGCGGGCTGTTCGGTTACCGCAGCGATTTTATGACGGCGACCCGAGGAGAAGGGATCATGACCTCGGTGTTCGACGGATACCAGCCCTACAAGGGGGATATTCCCCGCCGCACCACCGGTTCGCTGATTGCCTTTGAAAGCGGCGAAGCAGTGATTTATGGCTTGTACAACGCCCAAGAGCGGGGCTCGCTGTTCATCGGCGCGGGAACACAGGTTTATGAAGGAATGATCGTTGGCCAGTCGCCGAAAGCCGGAGACATGGCGGTTAACGTTTGCAAGAAAAAACACCTGACCAATACCCGGTCCTCCGGCAGCGACGACGCTTTGCGCCTGACGCCGCCGCGCCGCATGAGCTTAGAGGATTCGCTGGAATTCATCGGCGACGACGAACTGGTAGAGGTTACGCCTAAGAACATCCGGCTGCGCAAACGCATTCTGGACAATGCCCAACGGATGAAGACGATCATGAAAAAATAACGCAACATTTTATAAAGCGGGCACGCGCCCCCGGCGGTGGGGAATCCCGCCTGCAAAACCAAGCATAGCCCCTGGAAAAGCAAGCTTCCACACTGGAAATCCCCCTGGGGAACACCCGGACGGATGGACAACAGGATTGTGGGAAAAATTCTTTTGAAATCGCAAGATTTTGAAGAAAAAAAGCTTGCGTTTGTCCAGGGGCTATGTTATTATAATTGAGCGTGACTGCACTAAGATATGCGATGAAGCAGGAGGTTGCCGCTTTTGGCGGGGAATTTCTGCCGAGTATGTCCGATTTCAAACCGGGCGACAAAAATACTGTTGACATGCTGGATGTGCTTTTTACAAAAGGACATTCCCCCTGTCGCTTTTTGACATTTATCTGTCAAGTCCCGGACAAACTGCGCTTTTTTTTGAGCGTCGATTTGGCCGGTTTTTAAATGTTGAAACGCGAAACACACGGAACAGTGTTCAACTAAAAGTCGTCGTCCCACTCGAAAAAAGTTATCTCAAGGAGGCGATGGTAGTGGCAGTCAAAGAAAAAATCAGAATCAGACTCAAAGGTTATGACCATCAATTGGTGGATACAGCCGCGGAGAAGATCGTTGAAACCGTAAAGCGCACTGGCGCACGGGTTTCCGGCCCCATCCCGCTGCCCACTGAAAAGGAGATCGTAACCATTCTGCGCGCGGTACACAAGTACAAAGACAGCCGTGAGCAGTTTGAGATGAGAACCCACAAAAGACTCATTGACATTTTGCGGCCTTCCAACAAAACTGTTGAGGCGCTGCAGGGTCTTGAGCTCCCGGCTGGCGTAGAAATCGAAATTAAACTTTAATTTCCCAGTTTCATGCGCTGCCAGGTCAAGTTGGAGGGGGAACCCGCCAACCAATAACCAAAGGAGGAGAAAAGAATGCAAAAATGCATCGTAGGCAAAAAAATCGGCATGACCCAGATCTTTGACGAAGCGGGCAAATTTGTTCCCGTCACCGTCGTGGAAGCCGGCCCCTGCGTTGTCGTCCAGAAGAAAACCGCCGAGAACGACGGTTATGAGTCCATTCAGGTGGGCTTCGGCGATATCGCGCAGAACAAGGTTTCCAAACCTCTGCAAGGTCACTTCGCGAAAGCGGATGTCGCCTGTAAACGCGTGCTCAGAGAGTTCAGACTTGACGACTGCTCTGGCATGAACGTCGGCGAGATCATCAAAGCGGATACCTTCGCGGCGGGGGACAGAGTGGACGCTTGCGGCACTTCCAAAGGTAAAGGATATGCCGGCACGATCAAGCGCTACAACTTTTCCAGACTGAAAGAAACACACGGTTCCGGTCCTGTTGCAAGACATGCAGGTTCCATGGGCGCGTGTTCCGACCCTTCCAGAGTCATGAAGGGCAAAAAGCTGCCTGGCCACATGGGTGTTGAGCGGGTCACCGTTCAGAACCTGACCGTAGTCAAGGTAGACGCAGAAAACAACCTGATTGCGCTGAAGGGCGCGATTCCCGGCCCCAAAGGCGGAATCGTTTATCTGACCGACAGCGTCAAAAAGGCATAAGGGAAGGAGGAAGCACGATGCCAAATGTAAATGTATATGATATGTCCGGCAAAGTGGTCGGCGATATCGCCCTTTCCGATGCCGTATTCGGAATCGAACCCAACAGCGTGGTAATGCACGCTGCGGTGGTCAACTACCTGGCAAATCAGCGCCAGGGCACCCAGTCCACTCTGACCAGAACCGAAGTCAGAGGCGGCGGCCGCAAACCCTGGAGACAGAAAGGTACCGGCCACGCAAGACAGGGATCCATCAGAGCCCCCCAGTGGAGACACGGCGGCGTTGCTTTGGGCCCGAAACCCCGCGATTACAGATATTCCCTGAACAAAAAGGTGAAGAAACTGGCCATGCTGTCCGCCCTGTCTTCCAAAGTGAAAGACGGCGAAATGATCGTCCTGGACAACATCAGCGTAGCGGAATACAAGACCAAGGCCGTTGTCAACATGCTCAAAGCATTGGGCGCCGACAAAAAGGCGATGATCGTAATGCCCAGCGTAGATGATAAGCTGATCCAGAGCGCCAGCAACATTCCGGGCGTAAAGACCGCGTTGGTCAACACCATCAATGTTTATGACATCCTGAACTGCGACAAGTTCATCATTGTCAAAAACGCCGTGGAAAAACTCGAGGAGGTGTACGCATAATGAAAAAGGCACAGGACATTATCCTTCGCCCGATTATTACCGAGGCTTCCATGTCCGGTATTGCGAACAAAAAGTATACCTTCAAAGTTGCGAACGATGCCAATAAGATCGAAATCGCCAAAGCAGTGGAAGAACTGTTCGGCGTAAAGGTCAAAAAGGTAAACACCATGAATGTCCCCGGCCAGTACAGACGCCAGGGCATGCATGGCGGCTATCAGCCGGATTGGAAGAAAGCTATCGTAACGCTGAAAGATGACTCGAAGGGTATCGAATTCTTTGAGAGCATGATGTAAGCTTCTGGGATAGCGAAAGATCATCCCGCAAAGCTCAGTGAACAAGGAGAGTGAAACCGAATGGCTATCAAAAGCTATAAACCGACAACAGCGGCTCGTCGTCAGATGACCGTTACTGATTACTCTCAGTTGTCTAAGGTTGCTCCGGAGAAGAGCCTTGTCGAGTCTCTGAAGACCAACTCCGGCCGCAACAGCTACGGTAGAATCACTGTCCGTCACCGCGGTGGCGGCAACAGAAGAAAATACCGTATCATCGACTTCAAGAGAGAAAAAGCAGGGGTTCCCGCCAAGGTCATGACCTTGGAGTACGACCCCAATCGTTCCGCCCATATCGCCTTGGTGCGCTATGAGGATGGAGAAAAACGTTATATCATTGCCCCCAATGGCCTGAAAGTCGGCGATACCGTCATTTCCGGTCCGGAGGCGGACATCATTGCAGGCAACGCGCTGCCGTTGTCCAACATCCCGGTGGGTACCTTTATCCACAACGTGGAGTTGTATCCCGGCAAAGGCGCCCAGCTGGCTCGTGCCGCTGGCATCCAGGCGCAGCTGATGGCGAAAGAAGGCGCTTATGCCCTAATCCGCCTGCCCTCCGGCGAGTTGCGCAATGTTTTGGCGAACTGCATGGCGACCATCGGCCAGGTAGGCAACATCGACCATGAAAACGTATCCTACGGCAAAGCCGGCCGGAAACGCCACATGGGCTGGAGACCTACCGTCCGCGGTTCTGTTATGAACCCCAACGACCATCCGCACGGCGGTGGTGAGGGCAAGTCTCCCGTAGGCCGCCCGGGCCCTGTAACCCCGTGGGGCAAACCTGCGCTGGGCTACAAGACCAGAAAACACCACAACCGTTCCGATAAGTTCATCGTGAAACATCGCAACGCGAAGTAAAGGAGGCAAAAAGTCATGAGCAGAAGTCTGAAAAAGGGACCTTATGTTTTGCCGGTGCTTCTCAAACGCGTTGAGGAAATGAACAAAGCGGGCGAGAAAAAGGTTCTGAAAACCTGGAGCCGCGCATCCACAATCTTCCCGGATTTCGTGGGTCACACTTTCGCCGTACATGACGGGCGCAAACACGTCCCGGTTTATGTAACGGAAGATATGGTCGGACACAAACTCGGTGAGTTTGCCCCTACCAGAACGTATAAAGGCCATGCCGGTTCTAAAAAATCGAACAACGGGAATTAGGCCGAAAGGAGGATTAACATGGAAGCAAGGGCTTATTTGAAATACGCCCGTATTGCACCCAGAAAAGTTCAGATTGTTTTAAATCTGATCCGCGGCAAAGATGCGCAGCTGGCCCGTGCAATACTCAAGCACACCCCGAAGGCTGCTTGCGAGCCGTTGGAGAAGCTCCTGAATTCGGCCGTCGCCAATGCCGAGAACAACTTCAACATGGATAAAAACAATCTGTATGTTGCAGAGTGTTATGTCTGCCCAGGTCCAATCCTAAAGCGGATTAGACCCAGAGCACAGGGCCGCGCATTCCGTGTGCTGAAAAGAACTTCTCACGTCACCATGGTTCTGAAGGAAAAGGAATAAGCTGAAAGAAGGAGGTAAACTATGGGACAGAAAGTAAATCCCCACGGTCTTCGCGTGGGCGTTATCAAAGATTGGGATTCCCGCTGGTTTGCTAAGGATGCTGCTTTCGGCGATATTCTCGTCGAGGACTACAAACTTCGCAAATTCCTGAAGAAAACCCTGTATGGCGCCGGCGTTCCCCGCATCGAGATCGAGCGTGACGCCGCCAAAGTCAGAATTCATATCCACTGCGCACGTCCCGGCATGGTTATCGGCCGCGGCGGTGCGGATATCGAAAAGCTGCGCTTACAGTGTGAAAAAATGATCAACGAAGGAAAAGAGACGCCAGTAGCAGTTCTTTTGAATATCGTTGAGGTCAAACAAGCGGATAAAAACGCACAGTTGGTCGCCGAGAGCATCGCTACCCAGCTGGAGCGCCGCGTGTCCTTCCGCCGTGCGATGAAGCAGGCCATCGGCCGTGCGATGAAGCT
This sequence comes from Oscillospiraceae bacterium, assembly GCA_028692035.1. GTDB lineage: Bacteria > Bacillota > Clostridia > Oscillospirales > Ruminococcaceae > UBA3818. The sequence continues at coordinate 78,645 of JAQUYD010000009.1, read as the reverse complement.
GGGCGCCAAGGGCATCAAGGTCAACGTTTCCGGCCGTCTGGGCGGAGCGGAGATCGCTCGTAACGAACATTACCACGAGGGCACAATTCCGCTGCAAACCCTGCGCGCCGACATTGATTACGGCTTTGCAGAGGCGAATACGACCTATGGCAAGATCGGCGTGAAGGTGTGGATCTACACCGGCGACGTTCTGGCTGATAGCAAGAAACAGCCTCGTAAGGAAGGAGGCAAAAACTAATGCTTCTGCCGAAAAGAGTAAAATACCGCAGAGTCCACAGAGGGCGCATGACCGGTAAAGCCACGAGAGGCAATACTGTAACTTACGGTGATTTTGGCCTCCAGGCGCTGGAGCCCGCATGGATTTCCTCCCGCCAGATTGAGGCGGCCCGTATCGCGATGACCCGTTACATCAAACGTGGCGGCCAGGTATGGATCAAAATCTTCCCGGATAAACCGATCACTCAGAAACCGGCTGAGACCCGAATGGGTTCCGGTAAAGGTTCCCCGGAATACTGGGTTGCCGTTGTGAAACCTGGTAGAGTGATGTTTGAGATTGGCGGCGTTACCGAAGAGCTGGCCCGCGAAGCGTTCCGTCTGGCAAGCCACAAACTGCCGATCAAAACGAAATTTGTTGTAAAAGAAAAGGAAGCAGAGGAGGGTGAAGAGTAATGAAGGCTTCGGAGATCCGTGAGTTGAGCAATGCCGAGTTAAACGAAAAGCTGACCGCGCTCAAAGCCGAGCTTTTCAACCTGCGCTTCCAGCACGCAATCAACCAACTGGAGAATCCCATGCGGATGAAAGAGGTCAAAAAAGACATCGCGCGCATCAAAACGGTGCAGCGTCAGTTGGAAATGAAAAACGTGCAGTAAACGAAGGGAGGATTTAAGCTGTGGAAAGAAACCTCAGAAAGACGAGGGTCGGCAAGGTTGTCAGCGACAAGATGGATAAAACCGTCGTCGTATCGATCCAGGACAATGTAAAACACCCCCTTTATAAAAAGATTATCAAAAGAACCGTAAAGTTCAAAGCTCATGATGAGAAGAACGAATGCGGAATTGGTGATAGAGTCGTGATCATGGAAACCCGCCCGATCTCGAAAGATAAGAATTGGCGCGTGATCCAGGTCGTTGAAAAAGCGAAATAATCCTACACCAATGTTAATAATCGAAAGGAGGAACATTCTGTGATTCAGATGCAGACCTTGATGAAGGTAGCAGACAACACCGGTGCCAAAGAATTAATGTGCATCCGCGTGCTGGGCGGCTCCCGCAGAAGATACGCTAACATCGGCGATGTGGTAGTGGCTTCGGTCAAAAAAGCTGCTCCCGGTGGCGTAGTAAAAAAAGGCGACGTCGTGAAAGCAGTAATCGTTCGTTCTGCCAAAGGCATTCGCCGTGACGACGGCACCTATATCCGTTTCGACGAGAATGCGGCAGTTATTATTAGAGAAGATAAAAACCCAAGGGGTACGCGTATTTTTGGGCCGGTTGCGAGAGAGCTTCGTGAGAAAGACTATCTCAAAATTTTAAGCCTCGCCCCAGAGGTTCTGTAATTGGAGGTGCGCTGTAAGTGAATAAGGTTCACGTCAAAAAAGGCGATACAGTCATCATCCTGTCCGGCAAGGACAAGAACAAAAAGGGCAAGGTGCTGGAAGTAAGCCCCACCGAGCGGAAGGTCATTATTGAAGGCTGCAACATGGTAACCAAGCATGTAAAGCCTCGCAAAATGGGTGAGCCCGGCGGCATTGTGAAAGCAGAAGCCCCGCTGTACGCCTGCAAAGTAATGTTGGTATGCCCCAAATGTGGCAAAGGCACCCGCCTGGCCCACAAAGTGGATGGCGACTCGAAAATGCGTATGTGTAAACACTGCGGTGAAACTTTCTAAGAAGGAGGAAAAAACATGGCCAGAATGAGAGATTACTACGTGAAAGACGTAGCTCCGGCTCTGATGAAAAAATTCAGCTACAAAAGCGTCATGCAGATTCCGAAACTTGAGAAGATCGTTGTCAACGTAGGCTGCGGTGAAGCACGCGATAATCCCAAGGTGATCGACGCTATTGTTTCCGACCTGGGTAAAATTACCGGTCAGAAAGCAATTCCCTGTAAGGCAAAAAAATCCGTTGCGAACTTTAAACTTCGTGAAGGCATGACCATCGGTGCGAAAGTAACCCTGCGCGGCGAAAGCATGTACGAGTTTTTGGATAGACTCTTTAACATCGCCCTGCCCCGCGTCCGTGACTTCAGAGGAATCAACCCCAACGGTTTCGATGGAAGAGGAAACTACAACATGGGCCTGCGCGAGCAGCTGTTGTTCCCCGAAATCGACTATGATAAAATCGATAAAGTGCGCGGTATGGACATCTGTTTTGTCACGACCGCCAATACAGACGAAGAGGCTCGTGAGCTGTTGGCTCTGATGGGCGCTCCGTTTGCCAAGTAAGAAGGAGGTTTTGTAGGTGGCTAAAAAGTCTATGATCAACAAACAGCAGCAGACACCCAAATTCTCCACTCGAGCGTATAACAGATGTAAGATCTGTGGCAGACCCCACGCCTATCTTCGCAAATTCGGCGTCTGCCGTATCTGCTTTAGAGAGCTGGCATATAAAGGCCAGATCCCGGGCGTTAAAAAGGCTAGCTGGTAAGCACGAGCAAAGGAGGTTGATTACATGCACATCACCGATGCAATCGCTGATATGCTGACTCGTATCAGAAATGCGAATTCCGCAAAACATGATACCGTTGATGTGCCCGCTTCCAACATGAAAAAGGCAATTGCCCAAATTCTGTTGGACGAAGGCTTCATCAAATCGTTTCAGATTGTTGAAGACGGCAAGCAGGGTATCATTCATATCAATTTAAAATACGGTCCCAACAAATCTCAGGTCATCAGTGGGCTGAGCCGCGTTTCCAAACCCGGCCTGCGCATCTATACCGATACTGAGAAAATGCCCAAAGTCATGAAAGGCTTGGGTGTTGCGATCATGTCCACGTCGAAAGGCGTAATGACCGACAAACAGGCTCGCAAAGAGCATGTTGGCGGCGAAGTACTGGCCTATATTTGGTAAGCAAGGAGGTGCACTAATATGTCTCGAATTGGTAGAAAACCCATCGCGGTTCCCGCCGGTATTGACGTAAAGATCGACGGTTCTACCGTGACGGTCAAAGGACCGAAGGGAACCTTGACCCAGACCTTTAACAAGGATATGGCAATCACACTGGAAGGCGGCGTAATCGAAGTAAAACGCCCCACTGATGACAAAGCGCACAGAAGCTTGCACGGTTTGACCCGTACTTTGATTTCCAACATGGTTGAAGGTTGCGCCCATGGCTTCAGCAAAGAGCTGGAGGTAAACGGCGTAGGTTACCGTGCTTCTAAGCAGGGTAAAAATTTGGTTATGGTGCTGGGCTTCTCTCATCAGGTGATCGTCCCCGAAATCGACGGGATCACCATTGATGTCCCCGCCCCCAATAAAATTATCGTTAACGGACCTGACAAGCAGAAGGTCGGTCAGTTTGCAGCCGAAATCCGCGAGAAACGCCCGCCGGAGCCTTATAAAGGCAAGGGCATCAAGTATGTGAATGAGGTTATCATCCGCAAAGAGGGTAAGGCTGGTAAAGGCAAGAAGTAGTTAAAGGAGTGAGTCACAAATGGTGAAAAAGCCGGATAAGAATACTGCCAGGCTGAAAAGACACGCCAGAGTCCGCAAAAAGATCAGCGGCACTGCGGCTCGTCCCCGCCTGAATGTTTTCCGCTCCACGAAGCACATCTATGCCCAACTGATCGACGATGTGGCCGGTGTAACGCTGGCAAGCGCATCTTCGATGGAAAAAGGGTTCGAGAGCTTTGGCGGGAACAAAGAAGCGGCGAAAAAGGTCGGTATGGCCATCGCCCAGAAAGCCCAGGAGAAAGGGATCTCCGAAATCGTCTTCGACAGAAGCGGTTATATCTATCACGGACGCGTCAAAGAGTTGGCGGAAGGCGCTCGTGAAGGCGGCCTGAAATTCTAAAGGAGGAGGAAAATACATGGCTCGAATTGATGGTTCTACTTTGGACCTGCAAGAGAAGGTTGTCGCCATTAACCGCGTATCGAAAACGGTTAAAGGCGGTCGTATCTTCAAGTTTGCCGCGCTGGTCGTCGTTGGCGACGGGAACGGCACCATCGGCTTTGGATTGGGCAAGTCCTCCGAGGTTCCGGACGCGATCCGCAAAGGAATTGAGGACGCCAAGAAAAATCTGATCCACGTTTCCCTGAAGGGAACAACCATCCCCCACGAAGTCATCGGTGCGTTTGGCGCAGGCCGCGTTCTGATGAAACCGGCTCCCCGCGGTACTGGTGTTATCGCCGGCGGCCCTGTCCGTGCGGTGATGGAGGTTGCAGGCATCAGCGATATCCGTACGAAATGCCTGCGTTCCAACAATCCCTGCAATGTCGTAAGCGCCACCATCGCTGGTTTGGCGTCTTTGAAAAGCGTTGACGAGATCGCTGCAATCCGCGGCAGATCCGTCGAGCAGATCTTGGGTTAAGGAGGTAGCATGGCTATGAAAATCAAATTGGTTAAAAGCCTGAACGGCAGAAAAAAAGACCAGATCGCCACTGCGTACTCTCTGGGACTCAGAAAAATTGGTAACGAGACAACGCAGCCTGATAACGAGGCAACCCGTGGCAAGATTGCCAAGATTTCTCACCTCGTTGAGGTAACCGAAGCGTAAAACAAGGAGGTGCGAGTACCATGAAATTGCACGAGCTTTCTCCGGCGCCTGGTTCCAACAAGGACGTCTACCGTAAAGGCAGAGGTCACGGTTCCGGCAACGGTAAAACGGCGGGCAAAGGTCACAAAGGCCAGAATGCCCGTTCTGGCGGCGGCGTAAGACCCGGCTTTGAGGGCGGCCAGATGCCGCTGGCAAGACGAGTCCCCAAAAGAGGATTCATCAACATTTTTGCTACCAAGTATGCTACAATCAATGTATCCGATCTCAATTGTTTTGAAGACGGCGCGGTTGTAGATACCAATGCAATTCTTGCCGCAGGTCTTTTGAAGAAAACACTCGATGGCGTAAAAGTTCTTGGAAACGGTGAACTGACCAAGAAATTGACCGTGAATGCTGCTGCTTTCTCCACGTCTGCCAAGCAGAAAATTGAGGAGGCAGGCGGGAAGGCCGAGGTGAAATAAGAATGTTCGATACCATTAAAAACGCGTGGAAAATCGCGGACTTGAGAAAGAAGATTCTCTTCACCGCTCTGATTTTGCTGATTTTCCGTGTCGGCAGCGCCATTCCCGTTCCATTTCTAGACGCGAGCGTCATGCAGACCTGGATGTCCAATGCGGGCGACGGCAACCTGCTGGGCTATATCGACGTTCTGACTGGCGGTGCGTTCTCTAACGCGACAGTCTTTGCCATGTCCATCAGCCCCTACATCACCGGCTCCATCGTGATCCAGTTGCTGACAGTTGCGATCCCCGCGCTGGAGCGAATGAGCAAAGAGGGCGAAGATGGCAGAAAAAGGCTCAACAGAATCACCCGGTACACCGGTATCGGCTTGGGTTTTGTTCAGGCGTTGGCTTACTGGTTCCTGCTTAAAAACCAGGGCGCTTTGGTTTACACCAAAGGGTTTGCCGGATTTTTCTCAGCGGCTGTGATTATTATGACCTTCACCGCAGGTTCCACACTGATCGTCTTTTTGGGCGACCAGATCGACGCCAAGGGAATCGGCAATGGCATCTCGATGATCCTGTTTGCCGGTATCCTGTCTCGGGGCGGCTCCGCGGCGCTGACCATGTGGCAGTACTTCCAGATGGGCGCACAGTCCACAAAGTACTACTTCTATGTGCCGCTGATTTTGGCTCTGTTCTTGGCCATGATTGTTTTTATCGTGATCATGACTTCTGCGGAGCGGCGGATTCCGGTGCAGTACGCAAAGCGTGTGGTCGGGCGGAAGCTGTATGGCGGCCAGTCCACCTTTATGCCGATCAAGGTCAATATGTCCGGCGTTCTGCCGATTATCTTTGCAAGCTCGATTCTGGCGATTCCCGGTACCATCAAGGCATTTGTGCCGTTGAATACCGAGGGGTTGTTGTATAAGTTCTTGAGCGTGTTCAACTACAATACCGGTTGGTATGCGATGATTTACATCGTGCTGATTATCATGTTCAATTACTTCTATGTGGCGATTCAGTATAACCCTGTGGAAATGGCCAATAATCTGCAAAAGAACAATGGCGCGATTCCGGGTATCCGTCCCGGCAGACCGACGACCGAGTTCATTACCAAGGTCATCTCCAAGATCACCCTGGTGGGCGCTTTATTCCTGGGCTTGATTGCCACCCTGCCGATCCTGCTCACTGCCATTACCGGCATGAACATTTCGCTGGGAGGTACTTCCATCCTAATCGTGGTCGGCGTTGCGCTGGATACGGTCCGCCAGTTGGAGTCCGAAATGATGATGCGCCATTACAAAGGCTTCCTGGAATAATGGAGGGACGAATAGACGAATATGAATTTGATCCTGTTAGGCGCTCCGGGCGCAGGAAAAGGCACCCAGGCTGAAGTGATCTGCGAGAAATTGGGGATCCCAGCCATTAGCACCGGCAACATTATCCGCGAAGCACTCAAAAATGGTACTGAGCTGGGCCAAAAGGCCAAATCCTACATGGATGCGGGCGCATTGGTCCCAGACGAAGTTGTCATTGCAATCATCAAAGAGCGGCTGGCACAGGCGGACTGCAAGGACGGGTTCATCCTGGACGGCTTCCCCAGAACGGTTCCACAGGCTGAGGCGCTCGACGCCATGGGCGTCGTGATCCATAAAGTCTTGGATATCGAGGTTCCGGATGAGGCGATTCAAAGGCGCCTGTCCGGCAGGCGGGTCTGCGAAAGCTGCGGCGCAAGCTATCATGTGGATTTCAAACCCTCTTCTAGAGGGGATGCATGTGATAAGTGCGGCGGTAAGCTGGTGATCCGGAAGGACGACCAGCCCGAAACGGTCAAGGAACGCCTAAAGATCTATCATGAGTCCACCGAGCCTTTGTGCGATTATTACAGAAAGACCGGAAAGCTTACGGTGATCGAGGGCCAGGAGGAAGTGGCCGATACCAGCGCGCTTGTACTCAAAGCGCTGGAGGCGTAAGCATGATTCAGCTAAAAAATAAAACGGAGCTGGAGAGGATGAAAAAAGCCTGCCAGATTTCCGCACAGGCACTCAAGGTGGCCGGTGAAAACATCCGGGTGGGCATGACCACCCAAGAGTTGGATCGGATTCTCCACCACTTTATCGTCAGCCAGGGGGCAAAGCCGTCCTTTTTAGGATACGGCGGCTTCCCCGGGACGGCCTGTATTTCGGTAAACAATGAAGTCATTCATGGGATTCCCTCTTCGGAGAGGGTTCTGCGGGAAGGCGATATTGTCAGTGTGGACGTTGGTGCTTGCATTGACGGGTTCCATGGCGATAACGCGTTTACATTCCCGGTGGGGCAGATCAGCCAAGAGGCGCAAAAACTTTTGGATGTGACCCAAAAGAGCCTGTACCTGGGTATTGAAGCGGCGCAGGCCGGCCACCGGGTCGGCGATATCGGTGCGGCGGTCCAGGCATTGGTGGAAGAAAACGGCTTTGCCGTCGTCCGCCAGTATGTGGGCCACGGCGTGGGTCACGATCTGCATGAGGATCCGGAAATCCCCAACTTTGGCAGGGCGGGGCATGGCGTCCGCCTGGTTCCCGGTATGACCATTGCCATCGAGCCGATGGTGAATCAAATCGGGGAAGGCGTGCGTGTCCTGGATAACGACTGGACAGTCGTTACCAAAAGCGGAAGCATGTCGGCGCACTTTGAGCATACGATCGCGATTACCGAGCAAGGCCCGGTGATTTTAACGACGCCTTAAGGGGGCCGGACATGGAAATCATAAAAGGCTGTGTCGTAAGGTCGGCTTCCGGCCGGGACGCCCGGCGGTTCTACCTGGTCGTAAAGGTAGAGGATGGATTCGTCTGGATCGCAGACGGGAAAGTCCATCTGCTGGAAAAGCCCAAACGGAAAAATCCAAAGCACCTGCGAAAGACCAATACGCAGGTTTCGGTGGAAGATGTTACGACGAACAATCAATTGAAACGGCTGCTGCACCCCTTCAACTACCCGGTTGGGCAGCAGGAGGGAAACGGGTAAGCCTTGCGCGTACCAAAGGGAGGTATTTACTTGTCTAAGGAAGACGTAATTGAGATTGAAGGTACAGTCCTCGAAGCTTTGCCCAACGCTCAATTCCAGGTTGAACTGCCGAATAAGCATGTTATTTTAGCGCATATTTCCGGCAAGTTAAGAATGAATTTCATCCGCATTTTGCCGGGTGATAAGGTCACGGTCGAAATGTCCCCGTATGACCTGACCAAAGGGCGCATCACATGGCGCTCGAAATAGGTTCCGTTTCGGAAAGGTACAAGGAGGTATTTGAAAATGAAAGTCAGACCTTCCGTTAAGCCCATTTGCGAAAAGTGCAAAATCATCAAGCGCAAAGGCCGCATCATGGTGATTTGCTCCAATCCTAAGCACAAGCAGCGCCAGGGCTAATGGCGCGAGAACCACGCCGCCTTCAGCCGCATTTCGCGGCGGCAGACGGATCGTGGCCAACCGATATAATGGAGGTGCAACAAAAGTATGGCTCGTATAGCTGGTGTTGACTTGCCGAGAGAGAAACGCATTGAGATCGGACTGACCTATATCTTTGGTATCGGCCGTAAAACCGCTTCTGATATTTTGAAAGCGACCGGCGTAAACCCTGATATCAGAGTAAAAGACATGTCTGAAGACGATGTGTCCAAGCTGCGTGAGTACATCGACAAGCATTTGCAGGTAGAAGGCGACCTGCGCCGCTCTGTCGCTCTCGACATTAAAAGATTGACGGAAATCGGATGCTACCGCGGTCTGCGGCACAGAAGGGGCCTGCCCGTAAGAGGGCAGCGCACCAAGACCAACGCGCGTACCCGCAAAGGTCCGAAGAAGACAATCGCCAACAAGAAGAAGTAATCAGGGAGGGATAACTGAGATGGCAAAAGCCGTAACAAAAAAAGCCACCCGCAGACGCCGTGAGAAGAAAAACATCGAACGCGGTGCGGCTCATATCCAGTCCACTTTCAACAATACCATCGTGACCATTACCGATGTACAGGGTAATGCGCTCAGCTGGGCAAGCGCCGGCGGTCTGGGCTTTAGAGGCTCCAGAAAATCGACCCCGTATGCGGCCCAGACCGCTGCGGAAACCGCCGCGAAAGCTGCGATGGAACATGGACTGAAAACCGTTGAAGTATATGTAAAAGGCCCTGGCTCCGGCCGTGAAGCCGCGATCCGTGCACTGCAGGCCGCCGGCCTGGAGGTCAGCATGATCCGGGACGTGACCCCGATCCCCCACAACGGATGCCGCCCGCCTAAGAGAAGACGCGTCTAACCATCAAGGAGGTATAACCATATGGCAAGATATACTGGTGCTTCCTGCAGATTGTGCAGAAGAGAAGGCCAAAAGCTGTTCCTGAAGGGTGAGAGATGCTATTCCGATAAATGTGCAATCGTAACCCGGAAAGGCGCTGTTCCCGGCCAGCATGGCCAGGGCCGCAAAAAAGTTTCCGAATATGGCATTCAGCTGCGCGCAAAGCAGAAGACCAAACGCTTTTACGGCGTATCTGAAAGCCAATTCTATCATTACTATGAAATGGCAGAGAGAAGACCCGGTATGGCCGGTGAAAATCTGCTGCGTTTCCTGGAGAGCCGCCTAGACAACCTTGTTTACAGAGCCGGTTTCGCAAACTCCAGAAAAGAAGCAAGACAGTTGGTCCTGCATCGTCACTTCACCGTCAATGGCAAAAGAGTAAACATTCCTTCTTATCTTTGCAAAGCGGGCGATGTGATTGCTGTTGCTGATGCGTTCAAAAACAGCGAAAAACTGAAATCGATCGTTGAGATCAACGGCGCTCGTCCGGTTCCTATGTGGATCGACAAAAATAACGACCAGATGGTAGCGTCCATTGTTCGCCTGCCCAACCGTGAGGATATCGATCTTGAGGTTGAGGAGCATTTGATCGTAGAGTTGTACTCCAAATAAGAACAGGTCCGCGCTGCCGGGGAGAGATTTCTTTTCGGCGGCAAGAGATCTTGTTTGGCTTTGGAATTGCGTGTTTTAGACAATCGGCAAGGGAACGCGATCAACATGACAAACCCGATGTTTGTCCTATAAGGAGGGTTTACTTTGATTGAAATTGAAAAGCCAAGAATTGAGACGGCTGAAATTAAGCCGGACGGCACATACGGCAAATTCGTCGTTGAACCTCTCGAGCGCGGCTTCGGCACCACGCTGGGCAACAGCCTGCGGCGCGTGCTTCTCTCCTCGCTCCCTGGCGTTGCTGTCACATCGATCAAGATTGACGGTGTCCAGCATGAATTCTCGACTGTCCCCGGTGTGAAGGAGGATGTGACCGAAATCGTCCTCAACATCAAGAACCTGACCGCAAAGCTTTTTTGCGACGGGCCTAAAACGGTTGTGATTGATGCAGCGGGCGAGTGCGAAGTGACCGCCGATACCATCACCACCGATTCGGAGGTTGAGATTTTAAACCCCGGCATGCATATTGCCACCTTGGGCGCAGGCGCGAAACTGTATATGGAATTGACCTTGGACCGTGGCCGCGGCTATATCCCGGCAGATCGGAACAAACAGATACAGTCGGCAACCGGTCCCTCTGTCCTGGGAGTGATCCCGGTGGACAGCATTTATACCCCCGTGCTGAAGGTAAACTATACCGTGGAAAATACCCGTGTCGAGCAGATTACCGACTTCGATAAGCTAACGCTGGAAGTTTGGACGGATGGCACGATTTCTGCGAAGGAAGCCGTTTCTTTAGGCGCCAAGGTCCTCAACGAACATCTCAACTTGTTTGTTGATCTTTCCGATGAGACCTATCACACCGAGATCATGGTGGAGAAGGATGACAATGGAAAAGAAAAGATTCTTGAGATGACCATTGAAGAACTTGACCTGTCTGTGCGTTCCTTTAACTGCTTAAAGCGTGCAGGCATCAACACGGTGGAAGATTTGATCAGCAAGTCCGAGGAGGAAATGATGAAGGTCCGCAACCTCGGCAAAAAATCCTTGGAAGAGGTTATTTCTAAGCTCCAGTCTTTGGGATTTAACCTCACCCACGACGATGAATAATTCTTACTATTCCAGGTAAAGGAGTGAATTTCCATGCCAGGTGCAAGAAAGCTCGGCAGGACAACTGACCATAGAAAAGCGATGCTCAGAGCCATGGTAACCTATCTGCTGGAAAACGGCAAGATTGAGACCACTGTGACAAGAGCGAAAGAGGTTCGTTCCATGGCTGAGAAGATCATTACGATCGGCAAGAACGACAGCCTCCACTCCAAGCGTCAGGTCTATTCTTTCATCACGAAAGAGACTGTGGCGAAAAAAGTGTTCGATGAAGTCTCTCCCAAATATAAAGAGAGAAACGGCGGTTATACCCGCATCATTAAAATCGGACCCCGCCGCGGCGACGCTGCGGAAATGGCGATTATCGAGTTGGTATAATGCCTATCAAAACAGATGCGGTTTTGCCGCATCTGTTTTTTTACGCCTCGATCTCCCTTTGGCACCTGACCGGCCGCACCAAAAAACGATAAAGATTGACATTTACAACCAAAAAGCATAAAGTAAAGCTGTTCGGTTAAAAATCTAGAAAGTCGGAGAGAAAAAACAATGAGCAAACGGTATAAAGGGATCCTGTGTATTTTGGCGGCGGCTTTCTGTTTTGCCATTATGAACGCCTGTATCCGGGCGTCGGGAGAACTGCCGGCGATGCAAAAGGCTTTCTTTCGCAATATTGTAGCGCTGTTCTGCGCCTACATTGTGTTAAAAAAGTCCGGAACCCCGGTGAGATGGAAAAAAGAAAACTTTTGGCTGCTATTCACCCGGGCGGCAGCGGGTACCATCGGGGTCATCTGCAATTTTTATGCGGTAGATCATCTGGTGTTGTCAGACGCGACGATGCTCAATAAAATGTCGCCCTTTTTCGCAATTCTGTTTTCCTTTTTGCTTTTAAAGGAAAATTTAAAGGTGTATCAGATCGTGGCAGTAGCCGGATCCTTTTTGGGCAGCTTGTTTATCATTAAGCCCACCTTTGCCAACCTGGATTTGGTGCCATCGCTGATTGGCCTGGTTGGTGGGCTGGGGGCGGGCATTGCCTATACGATGGTGCATAAACTGGGCATGAAGGGGGAAAACGGGGAAAAAGGTCCGCTAATTGTCCTGTTTTTCTCAGCTTTTTCCTGCTTGGTAACGTTGCCGTACCTACTGTTCTTTTACCAGCCAATGGAGCTGAAACAGCTGCTTTTCCTGCTGCTGGCCGGATTGGCGGGAGCAGGCGGGCAGTTTGCCATCACGGCGGCGTACACCTATGCGCCGGCCAGGGAGATTTCCGTTTATGATTATACGCAGGTCATTTTCTCGGCCATCTTGGGCTTTTTCCTCTTTGGCCAGCTGCCTGACCGTTACAGCGTGATCGGTTATATCCTAATTTGTGGGATGGGCGTTTACATGTTTTGGATGACCCGGCGGGCGGTGAAAAAAGGAGAGGCAGCTTAAGGAAAAACAACCGGTATTCTTGGGATAAGGGGCCTTTCCCTGGAAAGGAAAAGGGTCGAGTCCCATCAAAGCGAAAGAATTTCACTCAAAAAGCAAAGAAAAAAGAGCCTTTTTCATTGAAAAAGGCTCTTTTTGATGAGAAAATAGCAGATTTAAGAGCGGAAAAATCACTTTAAAATTTCAATTCCGCCGATCAAAGGGAGGGGCTCCTCAACTTCCCGGATGGCATGGGCCAGACCGAGAAAAAACAGAATAACGGTCAGAACATTCAGGAACTGAAACGTCCAGCCGATCAGGGGAAGATGGCGGCCAATGGCGATGACAATACCGAGCACCACTTCTGTAAGGAATAGCACCAGCCCCTGGTTGGCATGGTATTTTGCAAAATGAGATTCGGGCGCCAGTAATATAGGCAGTAAAAATAATGGCCCAAAATAAGCCAAAATAGCCAACGATTTTTCTTTGGGTGACATGAATTGCACCTGTCTTTCCTGTTTTTTTCTATTATATGCCAACTTGGGAAAAATGACAAGGGTTATCCTATCCTCTGCAAAAACACCAGGAACCGCGTGGACAACAGAAATTTTTGAAAATGCCGAAAAAGAAAACGTTTTCTTACAAAATTTTATTGAGAGTGCCGGTTTATTAGCCCAATTTTTATGGAATAGTGCCATGTTCAAACCGGAATACCTATGTTAAAATGACTAAGGCTATCGAATGTCATAGGACATTATAAGTATGTGATTGAAAGAAGGATTGGTTTGAAAACGCAAAAGGTTAGTGTGGTGGATGCGGACCGCAAGCCGAGTTTCACCATTGTGATGCTTGCCTGGCCGGTGTTCGTCGAACAGATTTTGGTATCGCTGGTCAGTTATGTAGATACGGCAATGGTAGGGTCTATGGGCGCAAATGCCACGGCGGCGGTCAGCATTAGCAATTCGCCCAACATGCTGGTCAACGGCACGATTATGGCCATTGGCGTGGGATTTACGGCGATGATTTCCCGGTCCATTGGCGCGGAGGATTTGCAAAAGGCAAAGGATTTGATGCGCCAGGCTTTGCTAGTGGTTCTGGCCTTGGGGCTGCCGTTGATGTGCGTATTGCTGCTGTTGGCGCAAAAAATCCCCCTTTGGATGGGCGCCCAGGCGGAGATTCTGCCCGATGCAGCAATTTATAACCGGATTATCGCGGCCTCGCTGGTTTTCCGTACCATGTCGATGATTATCACGTCGATTATGCGCGGGTACGGCGATACCAAAACGCCGATGTTTGTCAATATTGGCGTCAACATTGTCAATGTAATCGGCAATTTCCTGCTCATCTATCCCACGCGCACCATGTCGCTGTTTGGGCAGGAATTTACAATGGTCGGCGCGGGTTGGGGCGTTGCAGGGGCGGCGGTGGCCACCTCTGGGTCGGCGACCATCGGCGCGCTGATTATGTTGATGGTTATCTTTTTGAAAAAAGGCCCCATGCAACTGACGTTAAAGGGGCATTATCTGCCGGACTGGGCGATTTTAAAAACAGTATTTCGAATCAGCTTGCCGGCGGCTTTTGAACGAATCGCCATGTCCTCGGCCGGCATCATCACTACCAGTACCATTGCAACGCTGGGGACGGTGGCGGTAGCGGCCAACTCTTTGTATCTAACGGCAGAATCCATGTGCTTCATGCCGGGCTTTGCTTTCGCCACTGCGGCGACCACACTGGTGGGCCAGTCATTGGGCGCAAAACGGCCGGATCTGGCCGAAAAATATGTAAAAATGACGGCAAAAATCGCAGGCGTCGTCATGTTTTTCATGAGCGTGATGCTTTATGTTTTTGCAGGGGCAATTTTGCGGATGTTCACCCCTGATCTGGCGGTTATCGCGCTGGGAACCGTTTGTTTGCAGTACGACGCGTTTATTCAGGTGCCGCAGATGATGGCTCAGGTGCTGGCAGGCGCTTTGCGTGGCGCGGGCGATACCAAATGGACCTTTATCATTATCACAGCGTCCATGTGGGGGGTACGGATTCTTGGTACGGTCATTGGGATCCGGGTGATGGGCTTTGGCCTGACGGCCGCCTGCCTTGCCATGTGCGCCGACCAGTGTGTTCGCTGCATCCTGTTTTTCCTGCGATACCGCACTGGCAGATGGAAGGAAGCCATCCGGGATTAGAATTTCACAAGATGTAAAAAGAGAGCGCCCGGCGGGCGCTCTCTTTTTGGGCATGACGCAAAAAGGAAAGCCTGTGGCCGCACCTAAAGGGACAAAAGGCTAGGGCAGCAGATGCATCCGCTGGGCCAACCGGACGATCCGGCCGCCGAAGGGCAGGTCGTACAGCTCCTGCCGCGAGAAGCAGCGGAAGAAGAGCAGGCAAAAGCAATAGGACAACACCGCAACCAAAACCGCGGCGGCGGTTCCGATGGCGTTGCTTTCCGTTGTCGCCAAAAGAAGGGCATAGGTCCCTCGGGCGAGTAGCCCCATAATCGCCGAAGCCAGCAGAGGGATTAGGAAGGTTTTTTTGACCTCTTGTCGATAAGACAAAGCAATGCCCACCGCGCGCCAGTTCAGTGCACAGATCACTACCGGGAAGGTGACATTGCCGATAATTAGCCCATAGATCCCCAGATCGGTAAATTTTAGCAGGAGGTACAAAATCAGCACATGCAGCCCCAAGGAAATGGCGCCGTGGACCACCGGAGTGCGCATTTGGTTGATGCTTTGCAGCACTGCGCTGGTGATGGTGGAAAGGGCAAAGAAGACCACTGCGGAGGAGCCATAGACCAGCAGATCGGTGGCCAGATCCCGGTAAGCGGTCAGGGAGGGGAACAGTACTGTCAGAATCGGGCGCGCAAGCACCGCCAGCCCCACGGCGGCAGGGACGGCCACCGCCATATTGAATTTGACAACCCCACGCACCTTGCGGCGGATTTCATTCAGATTGCCGGAAGCGGTGGAGGCGGCGATGCTGGGGATGGTGGAGGAAGCCATGGCGGTGGCCACAGCCACAGGTGCGTTGATTAAAATATTATACTGAGAGTTAAATACACCCTGCAAAGAACTGATCGTAGTGTTGTCGATCCCTCTGGCGGCCATCAGGTTGCCAAACATCAGGTCATCCAGCGTGAAGCCGATTTGGTAAACGGTTTGGCTAAGGATGACCGGGATAACCGTAACCATCAATGCCTTTATGATATCCTGGATCGATTCGGGGGAGTCCCAAGAATCGCTTTGCAGCTGGCGGCGCAGGTGGGGCCGGCAAAGGAAGAAGATGAAAATCAGAAAGACGAGGGCGGTGAGGGCGCCGGCCAAGGTACCCATAATACCACCGGCTGCGCCGTAGGCTGACTGCTGATTGGAATCCGAAAACGCGTTCATCATCAAAGAGATGGCGACGATGCTGACCACCGCGTTGACAATCTGTTCCAGCAGCTGGGAAACCGCAGTGGGGACCATGGTGTTTTTCCCCTGGAAAAAACCCCGGAGGATCCCGAGCGCCGACATGACCAGAACCGTTGGCGCTACAATGCGCAAAGGCTTTGCCAGCCCCTCCCGGGCGTAAAGCCCTTCGAGAAAATCTGCGCCGAAAAAGAGGAACAATGCCGCCGCCATGCCGACGAACAGGGCAAAGCACAGCGCCACCCGAAACAGGCGGTAGGCATTGCGATGCTGTTTTTGGATGGAGCGCTGGGCAATCAGTTTAGACACCGCCAGCGGCAGGCTACTGGAAGCCAACGTCAAAGTGACACCATAGATACCATACGCTACAGAATAGATGCCGTTGCCTGCGTCCCCAAGCAGGTTAGACATGGGGATGCGGTAGAGGATACCAATGAGCCGGACCAGAATGCCGGCCACGGCCAAGATGCTGCCCTGCCGGAGCAGATCATTTCTGCGTTGTGCTGCCATACTTTGCTCTCCCTATTGAATCAGGATTCGGAACCTGTGAATAGAATCAATATTTCAGACGTCGAGCGGCTAAATACAACAAAGTGGGATGCCGCCTTTTAGGGTATTATAGCATTTTCTGCCGGGTTCTGGAATGTTTTTTGAGAAAATAGGCTTTTTTCGCAGAAATTTCTGCGGGAGCCGGTTGACCACATCTCTCTGGCAGGATAAAATAAAAAGAAAAGCAGTCAGATGGAGGAATAGCCATGCAATGGATAGATCTGCGAAGCGATACGGTGACCCAGCCCACAGATGAGATGCGCGCTGCCATGGCCGCGGCGCCGGTGGGCGACGATGTGTACGGAGACGATCCCACGGTGCGGGAGCTGGAAGCGCTGGCGGCGAAAACCATGGGTAAGCAGGCGGCGATGTTCGTGCCGTCGGGCACCATGGGCAATCAGGTTTCGATTATGACCCACACCCGCCGGGGCGATGAGGTGATTTGCAGCGAAAACGCCCACATCGTCCTGCACGAGGTAGGCGCCACGGCGGTGCTGTCGGGCGTGTGCCTGCGGACCATCAAAACAGAAGACGACCAGCTGACGGCCGAAACGGTGGAGCGCGCCATCCGCCCGGAGGATATCCATATGCCCCACACCGGGTTGGTGGAGATGGAAAACGCCCTGTCCAACGGGACAGTGATGCCGCTGGAGAAGATGAAAGAAGTGTACGAAACCGCCCACCGGCACGGGCTGCCGGTCCATTTGGACGGCGCCAGAATTTTCAACGCCGCGGCCGCTTTAGGCGTGGAAGCAAAAGAGATCGCCCAATACGGCGACAGCGTGATGTTCTGCCTGTCCAAAGGGCTGTGCGCGCCGGTGGGTTCCATGGTCTGCGGCAGCGAGGAGTTTATCGCCCGGGCGCGGAAAAACCGCAAAATCCTCGGCGGCGGGATGCGGCAATGCGGTATTTTGGCCGCGGCAGGGATCATCGCCATTGAAAAAATGGCCAAGCGGGTGACGGAGGACCACGAAAACGCCCGGTACTTTGCCCAAAAGCTGGCGGCGTTGCCTGGAATCACCGTGGATAGGGACGCGGTGCAGATCAGTATGATCTTTTTTACCATCGACAAGGGGGGCTTTGACCATGAAACATTCCCGGCAGCCATGAAGGAAAAGGGGATTTTGGTCAACGGCATTGAGGATGGCAAATACCGGTTTGTGACCCATTATTGGATGGGTAAAAAAGAGATAGACCAGACGGTGGACGCGCTGGCGCAGCTTTTGGCATAAGGGCGGTTCACGCGGGAGCGGGACAGAGTACACAAACCGCCCCTGCAAGCGATTTGGAAAGTTGCATTCTTCGACGATTTTTTTAGATGGACTTTACTTTTCCTTGATTTTCGTATACTATGGGTACATAGTCTTTATTGGCTGAAAAACGCATATGGTTGAGCGGGCTGATGAAAAGGGCAAGGAGGATACTAGGCTATGGCGATGGGCGCAGCTGCACTGCCGATGAGAAAAGAACAGGCCGGTTCCGGTTGTATTTTCGCATTTTTCCAGTTTTTTGGGGGCACGTGTAACCTGACGGGCCTTTCCTGTGGGAGTAGTGTATCTTCTAAAACAAAATAGGTGCAGCCCGTGGCAGGTCCATGGGCTGTTTTCTTTTTTCATAGAAAGGAAGGATCAGATGAAAAAGGTCGCAGTGATCATGGGCAGCGACAGCGATTTCCCGGTGATGAAAAACGCGGTCAAATCACTCAAAGAAATGGGGATCCCGGTAGAGGCGCATGTCTTTTCGGCGCACCGCACGCCGAAAGAAGCAGGTGAATTTGCCGCTTCGGCCAGGGCGAATGGGTTTGGCGTGATTATCGCAGCGGCCGGAAAAGCGGCCCATCTGGCCGGCGTTTTGGCCGGGCACACCACCCTGCCGGTTATCGGGGTGCCGATGAAGGCTTCGGTGCTGGATGGCATGGACGCGCTGTTGGCCACGGTCCAAATGCCTAAGGGGGTGCCGGTGGCCACCGTCGCCATCGATGGGGCGGACAATGCGGCGCTGTTGGCCGCGCAGATTTTGGCGGTTTCTGAGCCGGCGCTGGCGGACAAGCTGGAGGCGGACAAAAAGGCCATGGCGGCCCAGGTGCTGGAGAAAGACCAAAAGCTCCAGGCTGAGGTTGCGGCTTTATAAAAAGGATGAAGATGCCGAAAGGCAGTCACAATCAATTGCAATATGGAGGAGATCACCTATGAAAAAGCTCGAACAGCTGTACGAAGGCAAAGCGAAAAAAGTGTTTAAGACCGACGATCCCAACCTGTACATCGTAGATTATAAAGATGACGCCACCGCTTTTAACGGACTGAAAAAAGGAACCATCGAGGGCAAGGGGATTATCAACAACCGCGTGTCTAACCATCTGATGAAAATGCTGGAGAAAAACGGGATCCCGACCCATTTGGTGGAGGAGATCTCCGACCGGGAGACCGTTGTGAAGAAGGTCACCATCATCCCGCTGGAAGTGATTGTCCGCAACATCGCTGCCGGATCCCTAGCCAAACGGCTGGGATTGGAAGAGGGGACCAAATTGCAGCATACGGTGCTGGAATACTGCTATAAATCGGATGAGTTGGGCGATCCGCTGGTCAACGATTATCACATCTATGCCATGGGCATTGCGACCAAAGAGGAGCTGGATTTGATTGCAGCGTACTCCTTTAAAATCAATCAGCTGCTCAGCGATTATTTGAAGGATCTGAATATTGAGCTGATCGACTACAAAATCGAATTCGGCAAAACCCCCGACGGCACGATCATTTTGGCGGACGAGATCTCTCCGGATACCTGCCGCTTCTGGGACAGCGTAACCGGCGAAAAGCTGGACAAGGACCGCTTCCGCCGGGATTTGGGCAACGTGGAAGGCGCATACCATGAGATCATGAAACGGCTGCTGGGCGAATAATCCGCAAAGGAAATACCAGATTGGCAGGGCCGGGCAACGCCGGCCCTGCTCATGGTTCAGGAGAAAAGAAGTATGAAAGATGAGATGCATGAAGAATGCGGTGTTTTTGGTGTTTATGACAGGGAAGGCAAAAGCGATGTAGCGGCCGTCGCCTATTATGCGCTGTATGCACTGCAGCACCGCGGGCAGGAAAGCTGCGGTATCGCAGTCAACGACGGCGGGGTCATTACGGTTCACAAGGATCTGGGGCTGGTGCGGGACGTGTTTACCAAGGAGCATTTGGCGGCGTTGGGCCGCGGGCAGATCGCGGTGGGCCATACCCGGTATTCCACCACGGGCGCGGTGAGCAGGGCAAATGCCCAGCCGCTGGTTGTCCGCCACGTGAAAGGGCAGCTGGCGTTGGCCCACAACGGGAATTTGACCAACGCGGCAGAGCTGCGGCGCCAGTTGGAATTGTCCGGCGCCATCTTTCACACGACCAATGATTCGGAGGTTATCTCTTATATTATAACCAGGGAACGGTTGAATACGCCGTCCATTGAAAAGGCAGTAGAACAGGCCATGTTCCAGTTGGAGGGCGCGTACAGCCTGGTGATCATGTCCCCGCAAAAACTGATCGCCGCCCGGGACGCCACCGGTTTTCGACCGCTGTGCATGGGCCGCCTGCCAGAGGGGCAGATTGTTTTCGCCTCCGAGACCTGCGCGCTGGACAGCATTGGCGCGGCCTTTGTCCGGGACATTGAGGCGGGGGAAATCGTCGTGGTGGACGAAAATGGGATGCGCAGCATCCGGACCCACTGCCAGGGCAAGGCCCACACCTGCGTGTTTGAATTCGTTTACTTTGCCCGTCCGGATTCGATAATCGAGGGGATGCCAGTCCATGAGGCGCGCAGAAAGGCCGGGCGCTTTTTGGCGAAGGAGCATCCGGTAGAGGCGGACGTGGTCATCGGCGTACCTGACTCCGGGTTGGACGCGGCGTTGGGATATGCGCAGGAATCGGGTATTCCCTATGGTATGGGCTTTGTAAAAAACCGCTACATTGCCAGGACCTTTATCCAGCCGGAGCAGGGACAGCGGGAAAATTCGGTGCGGATCAAGCTCAACGCTTTGGCGTCGGTGGTTCGGGGCAAACGGGTCATTATGGTGGACGATTCCATCGTCCGGGGCACCACCAGCGCCCGGATCGTTACACTGTTGCGGGAGGCGGGAGCCACAGCGGTGCATGTGCGGGTGTCAGCGCCGCCGTTTATCAGTCCTTGCTATTACGGCACCGATATTGACTCCAAAGAGAACCTCATCGCCTGCCAGATGAGCGAGCAGGAAATCTGCCGAGTCATCGGCGCCGATTCCCTGGGGTATTTGAGCGTGGACGGGGTGCAGCATATTGCCGAGGGAGCAAACTGCGAATTCTGCTCCGGCTGTTTTACCGGGGAATATCCTGCCGCAACCCCAAAGGAAATGGATAAATCGAAATTTGAAGAAAAGATCAAAAAATAAATACGCTGCCGCGTTTTGCCGCGGCGCAATCAGAAATGGAGCGCAGTGATTTTATGGAAAAGAGCTTTAGCGACAGCTACAAGGCTGCAGGCGTGGATGTCACCGCCGGTTACAAGGCGGTAGAACTGATGAAGGCCCATGTGGCCCGCACCCAAACTGCCGGCTGCATTTCCGGTATCGGCGGCTTCGGCGGCCTGTTTGAGCTGGATTTGACCGGGATAGAAAAACCGGTTCTGGTCTCCGGCACCGACGGCGTGGGAACCAAATTGAAATTGGCTTTTCTTTTGGATAAGCATGACACGGTGGGCATTGACTGCGTGGCCATGTGCGTCAACGACATCGTGTGCGCCGGCGCCAAGCCGCTGGTTTTTTTGGACTATATAGCGGTGGGCAAAAACTATCCGGAAAAGGTGGCGCAGATCGTTTCCGGTGTGGCCGAAGGCTGTGTGCAGGCGGGTTGCGCCCTAGTGGGCGGCGAGACCGCCGAGATGCCAGGCTTCTATCCGGAGGATGAATATGACTTGGCGGGCTTTTCGGTAGGCGCAGTGGATAAATCCAAAATTTTGAATATGAACACCATCGGGGAGGGGGACGCCATCATTGGCCTGGCCTCCTCCGGCGTGCATTCCAACGGCTTTAGCCTGGTGCGCAAGGTGTTTGATGTAGAACACAGTGACCTAAACGGGTATGCTGACCGGCTGGGCAAGCCCTTGGGCGAGACCTTGCTGACCCCGACCCGGATTTATGTGAAACCGATTTTGGCGCTGATGGAGCAGGTACAGATTAAGTCCATCTCCCACATCACCGGCGGCGGCTTTTATGAGAACATTCCGCGGGCGATTCCCGAAGGGTATCAGGCGGTCATCGACCGGGATGCGGTAGAAGTGCTACCGATTTTCAAACTGATCCAAGAGGTGGGCAAGATTCCAGAGCGGGATATGTTTAACACCTTCAACATGGGGATCGGCATGTGCGTTGTGGTCAGAAAAGAGGATGCAGCCAAAGCGGTGAAAATCCTTTCCGGCTGCGGGGAGAAAGCCAAGATCATCGGCGAAATCCAAAAAGGCGAACACACCGTAACCTTTCGTTAAGGGGGCAAGGGCATGATAAAAATCGCGGTACTGGTCTCCGGCGGCGGCACCAATTTGCAGGCCCTGATTGACGCGCAGAATGCCGGGGCGTTTCCCGATGGGAAGATCGCGCTGGTTCTGGCGTCGAACCAGAAAGCCTATGCCCTGGAACGGGCAAAAAACGCGGGCATCGAGGCGGTGGTGGTGAGCCGGAAAAGTTTTACTGATCCGGCGGATTATGACCGGGCGGTGGTAGAAGCGCTGCAAAACCGGGGAATCGAGCTGGTGGTGCTGGCCGGCTTTTTGAGCATTTTGGGTAAGCCGGTCATCGACGCGTACCCGGAGCGAATTTTAAACATCCATCCGTCATTGATCCCGTCCTTCTGCGGCGCTGGGTTCTATGGGCTGCGGGTTCACCAGGCGGCATTGGATTACGGGGTAAAGGTCACTGGCGCTACGGTGCATTTGGTCAACGAAATCCCTGATGGCGGGCGCATCCTTCTGCAAAAGGCGGTGGAGGTGCTGCCTGGTGATACGCCGGAAGTTTTGCAGCGGCGGGTTATGGAACAGGCGGAATGGAAGCTGCTGCCCCAAGCGGTAGCCCTGTTGTGCAGCCAGCTAGAACGGGATAAAAACGAATAATTTATACTATTTGTATCATGATTCTGGGTATTTTGAAAGGGGCAAGATGGGGATGAAAGCTGTCAATTTATATGGGTATCTTTCCAGCAACGAGTATCCTGGGCGAGGGATTGTGCTAGGACGGTCTATAGACGGGCGCAAGATGCTGATCGGGTACTTTATTATGGGCCGCAGCGAAAACAGTCGCAACCGCGTGTTTGTCACCGCAGGAGAAGGGATCCGGACCGAGGCGTTTGATCCGGCCAAGCTGTCCGATCCGTCGCTGATCATCTATTCGCCGGTACGGGTGCTGGGCAAAAGCACCATTGTGACCAACGGCGACCAGACCGATACCATCTACGATTTTATGGCAAAGGGCATGAGTTTTGAGGATGCCCTGCGAACCCGGACTTTTGAACCGGACGGCCCCAATTTTACCCCCCGCATTTCCGGCACGGTCTGCGGCGCAGGTTACCAGCTTTCCATTTTGAAAAGCGCTGGGGGGAATCCAAATGCAGTGCACCGCTTTTTCTTTGACTATACCGACGCGCTGCCCGGGCAGGGTCATGTGATCCATACCTACCGGGAAAACGGAAATCCCATTCCCTCCTTCGAGGGGGAGCCGGTATTGGTGGAGATGGCCGACGGGTTTGACGCGTTTGGCGAAAAGTTGTGGGACGCGCTTAACAAAGAAAATAAGGTCTCGCTTTTTGTGCGGGCCATCGATCTGGCGACAGGCAAAACCGAAACCGGGATTTACAACAAGAATAAGTAAGGAGGCAGAACCATGGCGAAAGAATTGGAACTGAAGTACGGCTGCAACCCCAATCAGAAACCCTCCCGCATTTTCATGACCGAAGGGGAATTGCCCATCGAGGTGCTCAACGGCAAGCCGGGATATATCAACTTTCTGGATGCGCTGAACAGCTGGCAGCTGGTCAAGGAATTGAAGGAAGCCACCGGCCTTCCGGCGGCAGCGTCCTTTAAGCATGTCAGCCCCGCAGGCGCGGCGGTGGGATTGCCATTGACCGATGTACTGCGCAAAATCTACTTCACCGGCGACCAGCCGCTTTCGGCGTTGGCTTGCGCTTACGCCCGGGCACGGGGGGCTGACCGCATGAGCTCTTACGGCGATTTTATCGCCTTATCCGACGTCTGCGACGCCGACACCGCGAATCTAATCCATAAAGAAGTGTCCGACGGCGTAATTGCCCCCGGCTATACCGACGAGGCTCTGGAGATCCTGAAATCCAAGCGCAAAGGCACCTATAATATCATTCAGATCGACCCCAACTATGTGCCCGCCCCGGTGGAGCACAAGCAGGTTTACGGCGTGACCTTTGAGCAGGGCCGCAACGCTCTGAAAATCGACGGCGAAATGCTCCAAAATATCGTGACAGAGAAGAAAGACCTGCCAAAAGAGGCGAAAATCGATCTGGTCATTTCCTTGATTACCCTTAAGTATACCCAGTCCAACTCGGTTTGCTACGCCAAGGGCGGCCAGGTCATCGGTGTAGGCGCAGGGCAGCAGTCCCGTATCCACTGCACCCGTTTGGCGGGCAACAAGGCGGACGTGTGGTATCTGCGCCAGCACAAAAAGGCGCTGGAGCTACCCTTTAAAGAAAAAATCCGCCGGGCTGACCGGGACAACACCATTGATGTGTATCTTTCGGACGATTATATGGACGTGTTGGCTGACGGGGCGTGGGAGCAGTTCTTTACCGAAAAGCCTGTGCCGCTGACCCGGGAGGAAAAGCGGGCATGGCTGGACACCATGACCGGCGTATCCTTGGGATCCGACGCGTTCTTTCCCTTCGGAGACAACATTGAGCGGGCCCATAAAAGCGGCGTGGCCTATATCGCCCAGCCCGGCGGGTCCATCCGGGATGACAATGTCATCGATACCTGTAACAAATATGGCATTGTCATGGCGTTCACCGGCATCCGGTTGTTCCACCATTAATCGGCGGGAGGAGACAGCATGAAAGTTTTGGTAATCGGTTCCGGCGGCCGGGAGCACGCAGTGATCCAAAAGCTGGCGGAAAGCAAAGAGGTCGAGAAGATCTACTGCGCGCCGGGCAACGGCGGAATCAGCGTGCAGGCCACGCAAGTGGATGTGAAAGCCACTGACTTGGAGGGCATGGTTGCGTTTGCCAAAAAGGAAGGCATCGATTTTGCAGTGGTCACCCCGGACGATCCGCTGGTGCTAGGTATGGCTGACGCGATGGAGGCGGCGGGGATCCCCGCTTTCGGCCCCAGCAAAGCGGCGGCCCAGATCGAAGGAAGCAAGGTTTTTGCTAAAAGCCTGATGAAAAAATATGGCATTCCCACTGCGAAATACGAGGTGTTTCAGGATCCGGGCGAAGTGGTCAATTATATTGAGAGGGAAAACCAGTTCCCGGCGGTTATCAAGGCCGACGGGCTGGCCCTGGGCAAGGGCGTGGTCATCGCCCAGAATCTGGAGGAAGCCAGAGAAGCGGTCCATTCCATTATGGAGGATAGGATCTTTGGCAAAAGCGGCAACCAGGTAGTGGTGGAGGAGTTTTTGACCGGCAAAGAAGTGTCGGTGCTGGCCTTTACCGATTCCCATACGGTGGCACCGATGGTGTCCTCCATGGATCACAAGCGGGCCTACGACAACGACGAGGGCCCCAACACTGGCGGAATGGGCACCATTGCGCCCAGCCCTTATTATACCCCCGAGCTTGCAAAACGCTGTATGGAGGAGATCTTTCTGCCCACGGTCGAGGCGATGAAAAAAGAGGGGTGCCCCTTTAAAGGCTGCTTATACTTTGGCTTGATTTTGACCGAACAGGGGCCGAAGGTTATCGAGTACAACTGCCGGTTCGGCGACCCTGAAACCCAAGTGGTGCTGCCCCTGTTAAAAACCGACCTGTTTACCATCATGCGAGCGGTGCGGGATGAGCGCTTGGGAGAGCTGGACATCCAGTGGTCTGACGGCGCGGCGGCCTGCGTGGTGCTGGCCAGCGGCGGCTATCCGAAAAAATACGAGACCGGCTTTCCCATTTCCGGTTTGGATCAACAGGACGACTGCCCCGGCGTAATTGTATATCATGCGGGCACCAAGCGGCAGAACGGCGTCTTTTTGACGGCGGGCGGACGGGTGCTGGGCATTACCGGCTTGGGAAAAGATCTGCCGGAAGCGCTGGACAAGGCGTATAGCGCGGCTGAAAAAATCACCTTTGAAAAAGTCCATTACCGTAGGGATATCGGAAAAAAATAGGAGAGAGAATATGGCAGTTTATCGTTGTTTTGTAGAGAAGAAACCGCCCTTTGCGGTAGAAGCGGCAGGGGTGCTGGGCGATTTAAAGACCGCCCTGCGGGCCGGAGAAATTACCGGCGTGCGGGTGCTCAACCGTTACGACATTGAGAACATCGACGAAGCGGATTACCGCATGGCCCAAAAAACCATCCTGTCCGAGCCGCAGGTGGACGACGTTTACGAGGAAACCGCCCCGGCGCCGGCGGCGGATGAGTGGGTGCTTGCGGTAGAATACCTGCCGGGCCAGTTCGACCAGCGGGCCGATTCCTGCGCCCAGTGCATCCAGCTTTCCACCTGCAAAGAACGACCGGTGGTGAAAACCGCACGGGTGTACTACATCAAGGGAAGCGTCTCCGACGAAGAGAAACTGAAGATCAAGGAAACGCTGATCAACCCGGTAGAAGCCCGGGAGGCGGCCATGGAAAAACCGGCTACGATCAAGCAGTCCTATGAAAAGCCTGCGCCGGTCGCAACGCGGGACGAATTTAACGGCCTGGACGAAAAGGGCTTGGCAGATTTCATCAAGCAGTACGGCCTGGCGATGGATCTGGACGACATCAAGTTCTGCCAGCAGTATTTTAAAGGCGAGGAAAAACGATGCCCCACCATCACCGAGATCCGCATGATCGACACCTACTGGTCGGATCACTGCCGGCATACCACCTTTGGGACCATCATCGAGGATGCAGACATTCAGCCGGAGTACATCAAAGAGACATACGAAAATTATCTGGAGCTGCGGAAAACCCTGTATGCGGGCCGCACCGACAAACCTGTAACGCTGATGGATCTTGCGACCATCGGTACCAAGGTGCTCAAGGCCGCTGGGAAAATGCACGATTTGGACGAGTCCGAGGAGATCAATGCCTGCTCGGTCAAGATCAAGGTGGATGTGGACGGCGAAGAGCAGGATTGGCTGCTGATGTTTAAAAATGAGACCCACAACCATCCCACCGAGATTGAGCCCTTCGGCGGCGCGGCTACCTGTCTGGGCGGCGCGATCCGCGATCCGCTGTCCGGGCGCAGTTATGTGTATCAGGCAATGCGGGTCACCGGCGCGGCGGATCCGCTGCTGCCGGTGGACCAGACATTAAAAGGCAAGCTGCCCCAGCGCAAAATTGTTACGACTGCGGCGGCAGGCTACAGCTCCTACGGCAACCAGATTGGGTTGGCCACCGGCCATGTGACCGAGATCTACCATCCGGGCTATGTGGCCAAGCGGATGGAAATCGGCGCGGTGGTTGGCGCGGCGCCGGAAAAGAACGTGATCCGCAAGCGGCCCCAGCCCTCGGATATCATCATCCTCTTAGGCGGGCGTACCGGACGCGACGGCTGCGGCGGCGCTACCGGTTCCTCGAAATCCCACACCCTTGAATCGCTGGAGACCTGCGGCGCCGAGGTGCAGAAGGGCAATGCGCCGGAGGAACGCAAACTCCAGCGGCTGTTCCGCAACCCGGAGGCTACCCGGCTGATCAAACGCTGCAACGATTTTGGCGCGGGCGGCGTGTCGGTGGCCATTGGAGAGCTGGCCGACGGACTGCACATTGATTTGAGCAAAGTACCGAAAAAATATGAAGGTCTGGACGGCACCGAACTTGCCATCAGCGAATCGCAGGAGCGAATGGCAGTGGTGGTTGCAAAAGAGGATGTGGAGCGGTTCCAAAAACTGGCTTCTACCGAGAATCTGGAATCTACGGTGGTGGCGGAAGTGACCGAGACGCCTCGCCTGGTCATGGAGCTGGATGGCCGCGTCATTGTGGATCTGTCCCGGGCATTTCTAAACTCCAACGGTGCCAAAAAATTTACTGCCGTATCGGTTTCGGAACCAGCGGCAGAAGCGGCGACGCTGGAATACCTTGACTTTAAATCCCGGATGAAAAAAATGGCGGCGAACCTGAATATCTGTTCCCAGAAGGGGTTGGTGGAGCGGTTCGATTCCACCATCGGCGCCGGTACGGTGCTGATGCCCTTCGGCGGCAAGTGGCAGCTGACTCCGGCCCAGGCGATGGCGGCCAAGATCCCGGTGCTGGGCGGTGAAACCACCACCTGTTCTTTGATGGGCTGGGGTTTTGACCCGAATCTGTCCAGCCGCAGCCCTTACCATGGGGCGATGATGGCGGTCATCGAATCGGTGGCAAAGGTGGTTGCGGCGGGCGGCAGCACCAAAAACTGCTGGCTGACCTTCCAGGAATATTTTGAACGGACCCAAAACGATCCCAAACGCTGGGGTAAGCCCTTTGCGGCGTTGCTGGGCGCGTTGAAAGCCCAATTGGAGCTGGAGATCGGGTCCATCGGCGGAAAAGACTCCATGTCCGGCACCTTTGAGGACATTGATGTGCCGCCGACCCTGGTTTCTTTCGCGGTATCGACGGCCAAGGCAGACCGCGTGGTATCTACCGAGTTTAAGGGAGAGGGACATCCGGTTTACTTGATGAAGCCGTTCTACTACCCCAACGGGCTACCGGACTTTGGCAGCGTCAAGGCGGTGTTTGAGCAGATGGAGAACTTGACGGCCAAGGGCCGGGTGCTGTCCTGCTGGACGCTGGGCGCCGGCGGCGCGGCGGAAGGGCTTATGAAGATGATGCTGGGCAACCACATCGGCTTTGAGTTGGATGGATCCTTTAACGAAAATGAATTGTTTGACCAATGTTACGGCGCGTTTCTCTGCGAGCTGGACGGTCCGGTGGAGCTGCCGGGATCTGCCATTCTTGTTGGGCGGACGGCGAAAGGCTATTCGCTGAAAACCGCTTCGGCTACGGTCGAAATGGACAAGCTGCAAAAGGTTTATGAGGACAAGCTGCAGCCGGTGTTCCCGTACCTGGGCAAAGAGGACGACAAAGCGGTGCAGACCTTCTCCTATGCTTGTGTGAGCCCGGCAAAAGCTACGGTCAAAGTGGCAAAACCCCATGTGTTGATCCCGGTATTCCCCGGCACCAACTGCGAGTACGATACGGCCCGGGCATTTGCCAGAGCAGGGGCTGAGCCGGAGATTTTCGTTGTCCGCAATTTGACGCCGAAAGACATTGAGGAGTCGGTTGAGGCGTTCCAGAAAGCCATTGCAAAAAGTCAGATCATCGCCATCCCCGGCGGTTTTTCCGGCGGCGACGAGCCAGAGGGATCTGGCAAGTTTATCACCGCCTTTTTCCGCAATCCCCAGATCAAAGAGCAGGTACACCAGTTGCTCAAAAACCGGGACGGCCTGATGTGCGGCATCTGCAACGGGTTCCAGGCGCTGATCAAGCTGGGGCTGGTGCCTTTTGGCGAGATTATCGACACGGACAGCAGCTGCCCGACGCTGACCTTTAATACCATTGGACGACATCAGTCCATGCTGGTGCGCACTCGGGTAGCCTCGAACAAATCGCCGTGGCTGATGCACAGCCATGTGGGCGATATCCATACGGTGGCCATCTCCCACGGCGAGGGCCGCTTTGTAGCGGACGAGTCGCTGGTGCAAAAGTTGGCGGCCAACGGCCAGATCGCCACGCAGTACGTGGATCTGGCCGGGGTTCCCACGTCAAATATCCGGTTTAACCCCAACAACTCGGTTCAGGCAATTGAGGGCATTACTTCACCGGACGGACGGATCTATGGAAAAATGGGTCATTCCGAGCGCTACGGCGACAATCTGTATCAAAATGTACCGGACAAAACCCTGCAAGACCTGATCTTCCGCGGCGCGATAGACTATTTTAAATAACCGAAAAAATGTCCGGAAGACGCTTTCGTCTTCCGGACATTAAAAGGAAACAGGATCAAAAAAGAGGAAGGCGAGCCGCCTTCCTCTTTTTTGAGTTGTACATTAAAAGGTAAAATATTCGTCCAGAATCTCCTGGACCCCTTCGTAGTTATCGCAGATCACCAGAATGGCATAATCGCCAGAAGTTAATACCAAGGCGTTTTTTGTATTTACATCGTTGTTGTTGACCGGATAAAATTCAAACTCTGAAATGCGGTTTTGCTTTCTCTGCTCCAAAGAGGATGCGACCTCTTCCACTTTCCCTTCTTTGGCCTTTACGACCAGAACATCAAAAGCCTGGACATTTATCATCGAAAGCTTGCCGGCGTAAGACGCTACGTTTTCTGGATCGACCATGTACAGGTCCTTTAGCATGGCGTCGTCAATGTCACTGAAGCTCATCTCGCTGTACAGCTCGTTTACGGCAGCTAAGAAATCCTCCACGGTTTTTCCGTCCTTCATCCCGGTTCCGGCAAGCGCGCCAGATTCCGCCTCTGTCCCACTGGATTCAACGACGGAACTCTGGATGGAATCTCCCACGGAAGAGCCCGTTTGGGAAGAGCTGTTGGACGCGCCGCAGCCCGCCAGAGAGGCGGTCATCATCGCCGCAAGTAAAAATACCGATATTTTTTTCATTTTTAATCTCCTTTGTTTTAGGGTACGCCTTATAAGTAGCCCTTTCCCAATGTTTTCATGCACAGAGATCAAAAATTAACAATTTATTCATAAACTTCTGCTGGCGCATCCTCCGGCGGATGGGAAACGACCGCCTTCTTTTTCCACTGCCCGCCATAATAGTAAAGAATCGCCATGGTCATGCCGATCAGCCAGCCGCCGCCATAGCTGAAAAAGATGTACTCTTTGCCGAAGAAAAACGCCAGCAGGTAGGCCATCGGGAGCCGGATAATCCACAAAGACAACAGGCTGGTGATCATGGGGAACACCATATCACCGGCGCCGCGCAGTACCGACAGGAAGGTATTCATAACCGCGAACAGCAAGTAGCAGTACATAACCGGCCGCAAATAGACCATGCCCGCCTCTGCCACCGCAGCCTCCTGGCTAAACAGATGCATCATATTCGGGCCCCAGATCAGCACCAGCACCATTGCGCCAATGCCGCACAAAACACTCATGAGCATCGTAGAACGAAGCCCTTCTTTGACCCGGTGCAGTTTCCCGGCGCCAATGTTCTGGCCCACATAGGTGGTTAGGGCCATGCCGAAACTTTGGGCGGGAAAAAACGCAAACATATCGATTTTATTTGCTCCATTAAAGCCGGCCATAAAGTCGGATCCATATCCGTTGACCAGGCTTTGCAGCGCTAGGGTGCCAACGGAAAAAAGCATTTGCTGAAAACCGTTGGGCAGGCCGAGCTTGATGATTTTTTGGAACAGCTCCTTATCAAAGGAGAATTTCAGCAGGTTTACATGGATATAGGTGTATTTCCGATTGATCAAAAAGATTCCGACCACCCAGGCAACCGCCTGTGCGAGAATGGTGGCGACTGCGACGCCGACAACGCCCCAATGGAATACGATGACAAACAAAAGGTCCAGCACCACGTTGAGTCCGCAGGCAATGGTCAAAAGGAATAGGGGGGTTTTGCTGTCCCCCAGAGACTGCATGATGGCGCTGTTAAGGTTATACCCCAGCGAAAAGATCGTCCCGATAAAGATAATGATCATATACAGCTGGGCGTCGTGAAACGTGTTTTCCGGCGTGTTGATCAGCCGCAGCAGGGGGCCGGAAAGAAGGATTCCCAAGAGGGAGACCGGCAATACGCCGATCAACGCGGTGGTGTAGATCGTGTCTACCGTATCCGAAACCTTTTTTAGATCCCCCGCGCCAAAATACTGGGAAACGATGACGGATGCGCCGCCGCCGATCCCCATAAACAGTGCGACCATCATATAAATGATCGGGAATCCGGTGCCCACTGCAGCCAGCGCGACAGTGCCCACATAGTTGCCAACCACGATGCTATCTACCATGTTGTACATCTGCTGCAACACATTGCCGATCAGCAGCGGGATGGAAAAAGACAGGATCAGCCGCATCGGGCTGCCTGAGGTCATATCCCCGCGAAGGGTTTTCGAGCTGCTCATATGGTTCTCTCCTCTATAACGTTATATGATGTTTTTGCTTATTATACTCTTTTTCACCCACCATTGCAATATGATGTGCATATTCTTTTTCGCCCCGGTCCAAACTAGGGGAAACCGAAAGGAGAATTGCCATGAAATTGGAAGGAAGCAAAACAGAGGCGAATCTGATCGCCGCACTGGCGGGGGAAAGCCAGGCCGCCGTAAAGTACCAGCTTTACGCGCAAAAAGCGCGACAGGACGGATACGAAGAAATGGCTCAGGTTTTTGAAACCACCGCCCGAAACGAACGGGCCCATGCCCAGCAGTGGTATGAATATCTGCATGGCGGCCAAATGGGTGATACCAAAGAAAACCTTGTGCTGGCGGCCAACGGCGAGCATTATGAATGGAGCGACATGTACCCCTCCTTCGCCAAGGACGCTAAAGAAGAAGGCTTTGCGGAGATCGGCAAAAAGATGGAGTTGATTGCTTCCATCGAAAAAGACCATGAAAAGCGTTACCGAACGCTGGAACAGAATATTCAGGATGGGGCAGTTTTTCGCAAAAACAGCAAGGTTTCTTGGGTTTGCCGCAATTGCGGTTATCTCTACGAAGGAGAAACCGCGCCGATGGTCTGTCCCGTCTGCAAGTATAAACAGTCCTTCTTCGAAGTGAAGAAATCTTCCTATTGAGCTTTTTGCGAGGAGCCAGCCCGGCCAAAGAAACGGCGCCAAAAGGCGCCGTTTCTTTTTTGTCGGGTTTTCCTATCGATCAAAGACCCGCTCCATCACAATCCGGCAGGAGAGGTCGTGGACAAAGCCCTCTCGTTCCAGATCGCTGTGGATCCGCCGGTTGGCCGGCGGATAGGACACAGTCACCTGGCCCAAACCCTGGCGCTGCGTATACGCTTTGGCAAACTGCAAACAGCGGCGGCCATCACCGCCGTACATCGCCACATGCAATCCCCGCTGCCGTAGCATCCGGGCGCCGATAACCACAAAATTCTGCCGATCATCTGCAAAGATCATTCCTTGCTCCCACAGATACCGCCAGGTCTTTTCGCCGCAGCGGAAGAAGGTGTTGTTCATCACCACAAAATCCTCCATCTCCCATCGACCACTTTCCAGCAGCACCTGGGCCAGGCGGAAATCCTCCACCAACTTAAAACCCGCCGGCAAATACAGCAACGAGGAAGGAATCTTTGCTGTGGCGCCGATATAGGTCCCTGCCAGAGAGAGGCCAAACCGTTCTGCCAGCCCTTTGCTGCGGGCATTGCCGGTTCCTGTGAACATCCGAATAGCCGGACAGCCCAATGCCGTCGCTTCTTCCAGCCACCGTTCATAAATAGCTTTTCCCACGCCTTTTCCCTGCCAGGCGGGGCGCACTCGCAGCGTTTCCAGCCAGCCGGATCCGTCCGGCAGCTGGGACAGCTTGCCGATCCCCACTGGCGTGTCCCCCGCATACACGAGCGTTAGGTTTCCTTGCGTCCGATTTAGAAAATAATCGCTGTTGTCCCGCAGATAACAGCTTTTTGGCAGCGTCTCCTCTTCGACCAGCACCGCTTGGTCAATATTTTCCCAGCTGCCTTTTTGCAGCGTGTATTCCATGGAAACCCCTCCCTTTGTCCATTTTTTTCAGTATATCATGGGTCGGCCCGTTGTGCACGGATTTTCTTTCATCTGTCCCTGGATACCACAAGATTTTAGGTATCATTCCCTATAAATTGTGCGAATCGTGCAAAATAATTCCCGCTTTTCTACAAAAATCTCGGATCTTTGTCATTGTGATATCCATTTTCTGGTGATATACTGTCCTTGTATGAGTTTTCTTCGGCAAACTCCTGCGAATTTTTCTATCCTGGAGGTAAATTTATGAGCTGGTCAACCGAATTGTTTAAAACGTCCAAGCCGATTATCGGGCTTTTACACCTAGACCCCCTGCCCGGAGACCCCTTTTATGAGGGCTCTATGGAACAGGTGGTCGACAACGCCAGGAAGAACCTGGAAGCACTGCAAAAGGGCGGTGTGGACGGCGTTTTGATTACCAATGAATTCAGCGGCCCCTTCTTTACCGACACACCCAAGCCGGTATTTGGCGCAATGTGCCGCGTATTCGGTGAGATCCGCCATCTGTTTACCGTCCCTTATGGGGTTGAGACCATTGCCGACGGCGAAGGCTGCATCGAGATCTGCGCGGCTACCGGCGCCGCCTTTACCCGCTGCCTGTTTACTGGCGCGTGGGCGAGCGATACCGGCTTGCAGCAGCGCAATATTGCCCGCACCTTGCGGCTGCGCCGGGAATTGGATTTAGATGACTTAAAGCTATGCTATTTTATCAACGGAGAGGGCTCCACCCCTATGGATACCCGCTCCCTGACCCAGAAAGCCAAATCACTGCTAAACGGCTGCCGGGCAGAGTGCTTGGTAGTGTCCGGCCCTGGGCCGGGCAGCCAGCCGGATGTCTCCCAGATCGTCGAGGTCAAACAGATTTCCGGGGACACCCCGGTTTTCTGTGGTACCGGCTGCAGCGAGAAAAACTGTGAGGCGATCCTGTCTGTGGCAGACGGCGCATTTGTGGGATCGGCGTTTAAAAAGGACGGGGTGTTTACCGGCCTGATCGACGAAGAAAAGGTTGCCCGGTTTATGCAGAAGGCGAAAGCCCTGCGAAAGGACTGATCTTGTGGAGAGGGAAAGCCGTTTTTTCATGGGTATCGACGTCGGTACCTATGAAAGCAAAGGCGTTTTAATCGACGGGGAGTGCCGGATCATCTGTCAGGCCGCTCAAAAACACGGGTTAGAAAACCCCAGGCCCGGCTGGTACGAGCACGACGCACAGGCGGTCTGGTGGGGGGATGTATGCAAAATTTCCCGGCTACTACTGGACCAATCCGGCTTGGACCCGGCGAAAATCGCATGTGTGGGACTGTCTGCGCTGGGGTGCGACTGTGTGCCGGTGGACAAAAACTGCAAGCCGCTGTGCAACGCCATTTTATATGGCATCGACTCCCGGGCCCAAGAGGAAATCGAGCAGATCAAGGCTTACTACGGCGACCGGTTTTCCAAAGTTTTCCCCCGGTCACTGGTGTCCTCCAGCATCTCTCCCAAAATCCTCTGGATCAAAAACCACCTGCCGGCAGTTTATGCCAAAACCTATAAATTTCTCACCGCATCCTCTTTTCTGACAGCCAAAATGACCGGCCGCTACTGTATTGACAAGTATTTAAGCGGATCTTTTGCGCCGTTGTATGATGAAAACGGCGTGAACGAAGCGGAATGCGGCTTGTTCTGCCGGCCGGATCAACTGGCGGAAATCACTCTTGCGCCCGACGTTGTGGGGACGGTGACCCCTGAGGCGGCCGCCCTCACAGGGCTTATGCCCGGCACGAAAGTTTTAACCGGCACAGGAGATTCTGGGGCAGAGTCGGTTTCCTGCGGCGTTTTTACGCCGGGGACCATCATGATCCAGTTGGGTTCCACCTGTTTTTTCATTTATAATGCCGACCAGCTCCCAAAAGATAGCCGGATCTGGCCGGGCCATTACCTAATTCCTGATACCTATTGTGTAGCAGCGGGCACCAACAACGGCGGTACCTTGACCAAATGGTACCGCGATCAGCTGTTTGCGGAACTGCTGGAACAGGAGGCGACGGGAGGAGAAAACGCCTATGCTGTTATGGCCAAAATCGCCGGGACAGTTCCCGCCGGGAGCGAGGGCCTAATCACATTGCCCTATTTTGCCGGGGAGCGGACCCCGATCAACGACCCCTTGGCCAAGGGGATGCTCTTTGGGCTGCAGTCCCATCACACCCGGGCGCACCTGTACCGGTCCGCGTTGGAGGGGATCGGTTACTCCATCGCCCAGCATTTTGAGGTGCTGGACGAAAATGGTCTGCCGGTGACCAAAATTATGGCGGTGGGCGGCGGCACGAAGAACTCCTTGTGGCTGCAAATCATCGCGGATATGCTGGGGCGGGAGATCCTGGTGCCGGAGGTGACGGTAGGCGCTTCTTATGGCGACGCCATCCTCTGCGCCTTGGCCTGCGGCTGTTACGACAGCTTTGAAGCCCTAGGTCAAAAGATCCGCGTAGCCCAGACCGTCCGGCCTATTGCGGAAAACCACAGGCTGTATCAAAAAAACAAACCGGTGTTCCGGGCTCTGTACGAAGCGACCAAAGAGTTGATGCACCAAATCTGATGACCCACCGAGGAGGGAACGCCATGAAAATCCAAAAGCGCCAGATCGCTGGCATGAACCTGGTTTATAAATTCTATTCCTTTGATTATTTTCTCGACGCCATGGAGCGGTTGGGGTATGAATCCATAGAAGTGCTGCCCAATGCCCCTCATTTCTATGTGCCGGATCTGTCTGCCGGCGAGATAGCCGCCATCCGCCAAAAAATCGCAGGCCATCATTTAAAGGTGATCTGCTACACCCCCGACCAGTGCAGCTATCCGGTGAACATTTCCTATTACCGAGAGGTTGCCCGCCGTCGTTCTATTCAGAATTTGACCCGGCAGATCGAGGTCTGCACGGAGATGGGCAGCCGCCAGATGCTTTTGACCTCCGGCTATGGCTACTTTGACGAACCAAAGGAGCAGGCATGGGCCCGGATGATCGACAGTCTGGGTCAGCTTTCCCGCAAGGCCGAGCAGGAGGGAGTTGTGCTGGTGCTGGAGCCCATCCGCACCGATGAAACCAATCTGGTCACCGATTTGCCCAGCTTAAAACGGGCGATCCGGGAGGTTGGATCGCCCAGCCTAAAGGGGATGCTGGACACAAGCCCCATGTATTACGCTGGGGAATCCATCGCCCAGTATGCCAACGAACTAGGGGAGGATCTGTGGCATGTCCACCTAATCGACGGGCGGCCCGCCGGCCACCTCGCCTGGGGGGACGGCATTTTCCCGCTGGAGCAGTATATCCGGGAAATCGAAGACGCAGGCTACGACCGTTATATGACCATGGAGCTGACCTCCGCCGAATATTATAACGACCCCAACCCCGCCATGGAAAAATGCATGAACGCCTTACGCTCTTATTTTGAATAACAGAAGCGAAAACCGCCGGATAGATCATCTATCCGGCGGTTTTTTATGTTTTTACCGAATTTTCCGACATTCCAGATAAAAGCGTTTGTCCGGCGCGCTGCCCATGGAAAAGCTTTTTCGGCAGAGAACCCCATGCCGGGCCACATCGGAGAAAAGGCTCTCCTTGTCAAACCGATCCCAAACGATGGCGAGCCGGTCTGGCGCCTGCCCCAAACGGCGGCAGTCATCGGCACCATGAATGTATTCCAACAGCGCCGACGGGTGCCGGGCCAGCCATCCGTCCAGCTGCGGCTGCAACTGTTGCAACGATGGCGGGTTTTCTGCGTCAAAAGCCAGATCCTGCTGTACCTGCGCCGGATCGACCCCGATCAGAAGCCGGTGGATCGGCTCGAAAGCCAAAGCTGGATCGTACAAATTGACCAGTTCCACCAGCCCAAACCGCGCAGGATGACGCTCCTGTTCGGCTGTGGGGAGTTCCTGCTTGATCGCGTTCCAATGGGCTTTGGCCGCGGCAAAGGAATGGTTTCCATCGCCCATGGCGTAAAGCATCCCGTTGGGGGTAGCCTTCTGTAACAGGGTCAGCGCCTCCGCCACTGCCGCATATACGGATTCCTCCTGCAAAAACCAGCCCTTTAGCTGACCGCTGTCCATCATCAGGGGAAAATCATAAAGGGGCTTTCGGCCGTTTACAATCTGGTCCATCGCCCCCATCAGGCGGTTTCCCCGATCGTCCAGCAGAACCATGACGTGGGGCATTTCCAGCGGGGCTTTGGAACGAATGGCTACGCGGGGAGGCAGCCGTTCCACAATGGTTTTTTCGGTCGCACGGATCATGGATACCGAACCGGGTGTAAAATCATATTGCTCCAGATCCAGAAGAAGCATCAGCCCACGGCGAACGCCAGTGGTGGTTGTGCGGTGCAAAAACATCAGGCCCTCGCCCAGATCCTGCAAGGTTCCGTCTGCCAGATACCGTTCCATGGCGCTGGGAATGGCGCTTTCATGGGCAGAGTCTTTTCCCAGCCAGGCCTCCGGCATCATCAGCTGCAAAGCGGAGGGGGCGCCGCCCACGAAATCCCGTACCGCGGCCCAGTATTCCTCTTGGGCACTGTACTGGTCACAGGCCACCACCGCAAATTTTTGAAGATCAACGCCCTCTTTGGGAAACAGCAACCGAGGGACCGACGCTCCAACGGCTGCCAATCGAGCCTTTATGTCTTCTTTCATGCGTTTCCTCCGATCACCCGAACCCGAACGACGCCGTCAATAGCCGCAAGCGCGTCGGCACAGGCCGGATCCGGCTGTTCCAGCAGATCGATGAGGGTGTAAGCCCAAGGGCCCCGGCTATGGTTGAGCATATGCTCGATGTTGAACTGCCGCTGTGCCAGCACCGCCGTGATTTGCCCCATCATATTGGTCACGTTTTTGTTGATGATGGCGATTCGCCAGCCCTCTCCCCGGGGATATTCGCAGTCCGGGAAATTGACGCTGTTTTTAATGTTGCCGTTGACCAGGTATTCCTCTAGTTGAGCGGCGGCCATCCGGGCGCAGTTTTCCTCCGCCTCCGGGGTGGACGCGCCCAGATGGGGCATCGCGATCACCTTGGGGTGCCGAATGATCCGGTCGTTGGGAAAGTCGGTTACATACCGGGCCAGTATTTCGGCGTCTAGCGCTGCCAATACCGCCTCATCGTCGATCAGGCCCCCGCGGGCAAAGTTTAAAAGCACGGCGCCGGGCTTTATGGCAGCGATTGCCGATTCATTGATCATGCCCTTGGTCTTTTCAGTCTGGGGCAGATGCAGGGTCAGAAAATCGCATTTTCCCAGCAGTTCCTCTTGTGTCTTGGCAAGCTTTACGCTGCGGGACAGGCGCAGCGCCGCATCCACCGACAAAAACGGATCGTAGCCAATGACCTCCATGCCCAGGGCCACCGCTGCGTTGGCCACCATGACGCCAATTGCCCCCAGCCCGATAACCCCAAGGGTCTTGCCGGCAATTTCGCCGCCGACAAAGTCTTTCTTGGCTTTTTCCATCCGTTTATCCACGTCGGCGGCCCCTTCGTCCCGCTGCTGTTCCACCCACTGGATCCCCGGCACGATTCGGCGGCAGGCCAGCATCATGCCGCAGAGCACCAGCTCCTTGACTGCGTTGGCGTTGGCGCCAGGGGTATTGAACACGACGATCCCTTCCTCGCTGCAGCGCTCTACCGGCAGGTTGTTGACACCGGCGCCCGCCCGGGCAATGGCCAGTAGCTTTTTTGGAAAAATGGTCTCATGTAGTTGAGCGGAACGTACCAGCGCCAGATCGTAATCCTCGCCCTCTTCGATAAAACGGTAGCGTTCCTGGGGCATCTGGGTATAGACAATATCAGAAATTTTGTTGAATTTTTTAACGGTTACCATCGGAAAATTCCCTCCTCTTATTTGCGCAGGCCCATTTCATAATCCTTCATGCAGGCGACCAACGCTTCTACGCCCTCTGTAGGCATCCCATTGTAAATGGAAGCCCGGCACCCGCCAACGCTGCGGTGGCCCTTTAGATTGATCATTCCCCGGCCCTCGGCCATCTGCAAAAACGCTTTGGTGTCTTCTGGCGTCGGCAGCGTAAAGGTCACATTCATGATAGAGCGGTCTTCTACCGCCACCGGATTGTGAAACATCGCCGAGCGCCCGATAAAATCGTACAGCAGCGCTGCTTTTTCCCGGTTGCGTTTTTCCATTGCGGCCACGCCGCCCATTTTTTCTACCCACTGGAACATCAAGCCTGCCATGTAGATGGAAAAGCAAGGTGGCGTGTTGTACATGGAGCCGTTATCCGCCATCAGCTTATATCGAAGCATCGCCGGCACCACGGGATCCACCTCCCGTTCCAGCAGCTCCCGGCGCAGGATGACTACCGTCAGCCCGGCAGGGCCCATATTCTTCTGCGCCCCCGCGTAAATCAGCGCGTGGGCGGCCACGTCAATCTCCCGGCCCAGGATCGCGCTGGACCAATCGGCCACCAGGGGAATGGCGCCGGTCTCCGGCAGGGTGTTGTAAGAGGTGCCAAAGATGGTATTGTTGCCGGTGATGTGCAGATACGCCGCGTCTGGGTCCAGCATGTCAGCAGTGATCTTGGGAATATGGGAAAAGGTATCCGCTTTCGAGGAGGTAACAGCAACGGCTTTGCCCCAGCGTTCTCCCTCTGTTAGCGCTTTCCCTGCGAACTGGCCGGTAACTGCGTAGTCCAGGGTCTGTCCTTGCCTGGCCAGGTTCATAGGAACGGCGGAAAATTGCATCGAAGCGCCGCCTTGTAAAAATAGCACCGCATAATCATCGGGAATCCGCATCAGCCTGCGCAGGGAAGCCTCCGCTTCGGCAATGATCGCTTCAAAAGGCGCGGATCGATGGCTCATCTCCATCACACTACATCCTGCGCCGGGGTAGCACACCAAATCCTGCTGCGCCTGCTGCAAAATCTCGACCGGCATCATCGAAGGGCCTGCGGAAAAGTTGTAAACGCGTTCCATTTCTTATTACCTCCCAAGTTAAAATTGCAAACAAAAAAGCCGGAGAGCATACGCTCTTCGGCTTTCACGACTGGTATAGACTGTCCAAAATCCCTCTTGTTGCTGTTTACGCAGGACCCCGGCAATCAATCGTTGTGAAAAAAGCGTACGCCAAGCGCAGGCACTGAAGAAGTGTCTGAACAACAAGATGATGAAATTGCATAAAAGCGAACTTTCATCTGCGTACGTTCCTTTCCAAAAGATTATGGAGCTATCTTACACCCATCCTATCCAGTTGTCAAGCGTTTTATTCCTCTTTTTCCCGCGTGGAGCGCAAACTGCACAGATACATCGCTGCCAAAAACTCCTCGGTTACAGCCGAGCAAAGGGCCCGCGCCGCTGCAGGAGAGAAATGCCCGTCCATCATTTCGTCCAGGCACCGGCAACAATACAGCAACACCATCTGCCGTTCCAGCCCCATCAGATGGCGGGTCAGCTCCTTGGCGGAACGGGCGGCCAGGCTTTGTGGAACTTTTTCCGTTTCCAACTGGAGATAGCGCTCCAGCACCGCCGCCTCTATCGACGCGGCGGTGTACGCCTCCAACGGCGGAACGCCTAACAGCCGGGCCGCCGCTTCACAGCAGGCTAACGCAATCATGCTGCCATCCAACCGACCATCCGGCCGGTCCAGCATCTGCCGCAGCTTGCGCTGCGCCCGTGCCTGTGCCGGATAGGTGCTGCCTGGGATCGGGTACATTCCACTTTTGGCCAGCAATAAGTCCGATTGTTTTTCCACCCGGCGGTACAGCGCTTCCCCCTCGCCAGGCAGAAAGGTGTACAGGCAGCCCTCCCGCTTGCCAAAAGCTTTCAGGGTCTCCAAATAGCCCAGCTGGATGTTGCGAGCGGTCATGTCGCTGTCAAACAATAGAAAAATACCCAGATCCCACCGGCTTTTCAGGTACCGCAGCCGCACGGCCGGAAACTCCATTTTTCGTATCACCCCAATGGCCTCCAAATCCACCGCCACGATATCGTCGGCGCCCAAATCCACCGCGACTTTTACCGGCACATTGTCGGAGTATCCGCCGTCGATATAGGTTTTGTCGCCGATCACCCGTGCCTGCATCGCCGGAAAGCAGGCGGCGCTGGCCATCAGATAATCCACCAGCTCCCCGGTTGGGACCGTTTCTTTGGTGAGAACCTTGGGTTCCAGCTTTGGGTATTCCACCGTCATAAACCCGAATTCCACCGGGGAAACCCGGATTTTTTCCTCGTCGATATAGGATCGGAGCATCTGTTCCAACGGCCGGGGATCTGCGCCGCCGTTTTTAACCATCTCAGCAATAAACGCTCCCGCCTTATCTGTAAAGTCTTTGGGGCTTTCCACCTTGTCCGTGACCTCCACGTCCATGACGTCACGGGTCTTTAACTGCTGCCACATGGTTTGCGCCAGTTCATAATCCTTTTGCACCATTAGCGCGCCGTTGAGAGCCCCTACCGAAGTGCCGGTGACGATCTCGTAGTCAAACCCAAGCTCCAGCAGTGCTTTCCACACGCCGACCTGGTAGGATCCGCGGGAACCGCCGCCTCCAAGGACCACCGCCTTCTTACCCATAACACCCCCCCTTTTCTTTATTGTACCGAAAACACCAATGCTGTGCAACCAGGTTTTGTTCCGAAAAGATTTTCTAGTTCCATTGACATTTATGCCCCATTTTTGCTATACTGATCAAACTACCTAATACATTTTAAGACGACCTTCTCTATCCTGTTTTACCATAAAGAAAGGAGCCGATATGTCGAAGTTTCAGATCAAAAGTTTTTTTGGCGATAAACTTTTCTACAAGCAGGTGACCAGCATCGCCCTTCCCATTATGGCGCAGCAGTTTGTCACTTCCTTTGTCAACCTGATTGATAACGTCATGGTCGGCGGGGTAGGGCAAACCGCCTTGACCGCCGTCACCGTCGCCAACCGTTTTTATATGATCGCGGCCTCCATCATGTTCGGGTTGTGCGGCGCTGCGGGCATCTACATTGCCCAAAACTATGGCGCCGGTAAAAATGAGCGGTGCCAAAAGATCCTCAATATCAACCTCACCGTCGGCTTTTTCATCATGGCGATTTTTACCGGGGTGCTGTTGTTTGCGCCGGAATGGACCCTTCACCTATTTTCCCGCACACCTGAGATTGTCGATTTGGGGATTGACTATATCTCTTATGCCAAATTTACCTATATTCCGTATGGGATCTCGATTACCTGCATGATGGCCATGCGCGCCATTGGGCTGAACAAGATCCAGCTGAAGGTCGGCATTATCACCGTACTGACCAACACGATCCTAAACTACATACTGATCTACGGAAAATTCGGCGCTCCCGCCATGGGGGTAAAGGGCGCGGCGCTGGCGACCATGATCGCCCGATTACTGGAAATGAGCATTTATTTGGCACTGTTGATCCGCCGCAGGCATTTCTACAAGCTGGATTTGAAGGGGCTTATTTTTCTAGATTGGCCTTTGATGAAAAGCATGTTAGCCAAGGCGATCCCCCTCACCGCCAACGAGCTGTTCTTTTCCATCGGCACCTCTCTTGTGTTTAAGTCCTATATGCGCACGGATGAGCTGCTAGTGGCGGCAATCTCGGTGGTTGATACGGTCATGAACCTGGCGTTTATCGTTTTCGGCGGCCTTTCTTCTGCTGTTGCCATTTTTATCGGCGGGAAATTGGGTGCCGGAAAGCTGGACGAAGCCAAGGCAGATGCGAAAAAAATCATCGTCTTTGGGGTGATGGTCTCCATGGTGCTGGGGGCGGTGTTGTTCTGCGTTGCCCCATACATCCACCAATTGTATGTTTTAAGCGACGATGCGATTTATGCTCTCGAGGTGTTGATTCGCATCAAAAGCTGCTTGATGCCGATCTACGTTGTCAACGTCTGTACCTTTTTTGTGTTGCGGGCCGGCGGCGACACTTTTTCTACCATGTTGATCGACTCCGGTTTCCTTTGGGTTGGGCCGGTGACCGTGTCCACCCTTCTGTCCATTTTCACGCCGATCGGCGTTGTCCCACTGTATATCACAGTGGAACTACTGGATCTTGTAAAAATGTTTATTGCGTTTTGGTTTTTGAAGCGGGGCCGCTGGGTTCGCAATCTGGCTGCCGACTAAGCCGAATGTTGCCTGGCTGGGAGAAAATTTCTTCCGGCCTTATTTTTTCTAAAAAGGGAGGAATCATCTATGCCGCTCAATCTTGCCCTGTCCGCTTCCTTTGAATCCTACGTCGACGAAGTGATCCGCACCTATGGCGCTGCTGGTATCGCCGTCGCAATCGTAGACCGGGAACAGCCAGTACAGGAGCTGTTTTTCGGATTCCGCGACCGAGAGCGTAAGCTTTTAATCGACAAGGATACCATTTTTGGTTTGGCATCGGTGAGCAAGTCCTTCACCTGCCTGGCGGTCCTGCGGCTGGCCGAGCAGGGAAAAATCGACCTGAACGCGCCGGTGAGCCGCTATATTCCCGCGTTCCAAAATGCCCATCAGCCGCAGCCGGTGCTGGTTCGCCATCTCATGAGCCATGCGGGCGGGTTTTGGCCGGTGGCGCGCAACACCGTAGAACCGCTGGCCCGCAAAATGGGGATGTGGAACGGTGGGGTAGACCTGGCATACAGCGTTCCTTTTTCCGAAGAGGCCATACTGGAGGTCTGCGCCGGATTGAACGCGCAGGAAAAGCCATTGGGCCAGCCAGGCGAATATTTCAGCTATTCTAACGACAGCTTTGGCCTTCTCTCCGACATCATCCGCACCCAGGGGGGAGAAGACACCTACGCCGATTACATGAAAAAACGGATTCTCCGTCCGTTGGGGATGGATCGCA
The DNA here is from genome assembly GCA_028692035.1 of Oscillospiraceae bacterium. GTDB lineage: Bacteria > Bacillota > Clostridia > Oscillospirales > Ruminococcaceae > UBA3818. The sequence goes on along the minus strand of JAQUYD010000009.1, from coordinate 34,497 downwards.
GCGGCTGCGGTTTTTTGCCTCCTGCTGCCGACGTCAACGCGGCAACTCTGTACGAAGAGCGGGACGGGAAGCTGCTCATTACCCGAGACTATCACGACGATGCCTTTGTGATGATGGGCGGTGGCGCCATGAAATCTACCATTCGGGACATGGAGCGTTATTTGCAATTATATCTTCAGGCGGGTGCGCCCTTGATCAGCGTCGGTTCGTTCCGGGATATGACCACTTCGCACGCTTCTTACCGTCCCAGCGCCGGATATGGGTACGGCCTTTCCGTCGGAGCGCTGGCCGGGTGCCCGATCTTTGGCCATGGCGGCAGCCTGACAGGGGTGTCCTCCGCCATCAGCTTTTGCCCGGACGCGGGGTACGGCGTGGTGGTTTTGTGCAACACCAGCGGGGTCCCTTCTACCGCCGTTGCCGAAGCCGCCATGCGCTGGTGCCTGGGATTGGAACCCCGTCCGGTACCACCTGTTGCTGCCAGCCCTTGGCCCGTGGCCCTTCAGCAAAAAGCCTGCGGCCAGTATGTTTCGCCGGAGGGCAGCGACATCCTGATTTCCACGGCCAGTTCTGGGCTACAGATCCATTCTTCCGGCAGGCTTTGTGAATACCGCTTTGGCCCGCCGGATATCCTTTGGCTGCAATCCAAGCTGACCTGGTCGGATCTCACGCTTTTCCACGACGCGGGCGGCGACGTTTTTGCCGTGCGGTACGGCGGGCGCATGTTGGCCCGCCAGCCGTAACCAAATTTCCCAACGGTCCGATTTGAAATAAAAGAACCCGACAGATTCGCTTCTGTCGGGTTCTTTTTTGCAGATTATCTGGCAGGTGGGGGACTTTCCAGCCAAGGCTTTTCCCACAGCTGTCCCAAATCCAACGGAGCGCCAGACAGTGTAGCCTGTACGCCGCACCAGGCAATGTCGTCTTCCGGGAGAACAGAGCCTAGTATTTCGCCGGAAAGGATCACGTCGCCCTGCTCCACCAGCGTTTCGGTCAATCCGTAATACCAGGTGTAAAGCCCCAGTCCGTGGTGGATCGCCACAGCCCGTCCGCCGGAATCCAGTTCGCCTACAAACGCGACAATGCCCACGTTAGAGGCCATAACCTGCGTATCTTCCTCTACCTGCCACCAGAAAGTCCCGTCCATCTGGTCAGGTTGCCCCGAAAAGCGTTGCCCAAATCCTAGTACAGGATCACCCGCCAGCGGCGGTTGGAACAATCCGTTCCAGTATTTATCTGTTGCGGCCGTTTTGCCCAGCGCCAGCCAAGTTTCTTCAAAAGACTGGAGCGCTTGCGCCCCTTCGCCCGCTTCCCGCAACAGGGGGAAATCCTGCTGCACTTGTTCGTCTCGCGTTGTAGCAATTACCTCAATTTGATGTTCCCCGCTCACACCGGTTCCGGAAACAAAAAGCGGATAGCTGCCTGCGTTTTGGGCTACAACTAGGCAGGTGTAAAAGCCCTCCTCCTGCTTGACAAATGGCCCGGCCTGGCCAAGGTCTGTTGTCACCCGGAGGCTGCCGGGGTCTTCTGGATTGGTGACCGTCACCTCCAAAAGGCCCCCCTGCATCACCTTGTTTTCCGAAACAAAAACCTCCGCTTCCTTTTTCACCTGCAGCACCAAAGCATACAGGCACCGCCCTGAATAGCGCCGCGTGGCGGTTTCTGTCCATTCGGCGGTTACCTGCATCCGGTACAACGCACTGATTGGCGGGCTAAATTGGCGAAGTTGGTCTGCGTCCCCCGCGAAGACGATTTCCGACCTGTCTATCAATGAAATTTCAATCTGAACCGTTTGGGGCTCTACCGAAAACGACAATCCAATGTCCTGGCCATCCGCCGCATCCAGAAGCGTTTGTCCGTCCTGGACCAGCACGCCGTCCATAAAAATGCTGTTGTCGATTTTCTTATACTGCCAGCCGTTTTCGATACAGTGCAGCGTCAGGCTTTGGCTTTTTTGGGTCACCGTCATACTAGGGGCGTTTTCGATATAGTCAAACAACCCATCCAGCGTATCGCTGGTCAAAAGTTGCAGCACCGACCGGGTATCCAGCGAGTAGCAGCTGTCATCCGGGTATTTCATGACGAATTCATTGGTTCCATCTGTCAGGCGGTATAAAGAAGGTTGTAACACCTCGTCCCCGTCTTTATATGCGGCAAAGGACAGCACAAAATCATCATACATGCCGCCGTTTTCCAGCTTTTGCTGGTGGGAAAGGATGTCGATCAGCAGGGCTTTTTCGCTGTCGGACAGGCGGTGTAGGATGTTTTGATCCTGCCGGCTGACCCAGACATCCATATCATTCCGGATCTCCGGAATCTTTTCCCGCCCGAAGAAGACCCCTGATAGGATCGCCAGCAATGACAAAAGCACCGCCACCGCGATCAGTTTTCCACTTTGGCTCATCGTCTCCCCTCCTTTTCTTTTATACTATCATTCCGCCGCCCGATTCTCAACTTTTTTTTGCGCGGATAGGCGCCCCCCTTTTTTCATGCCAAAAATTCACGAGATGTTTCTGGACTTTTTTCACCGCGTTGTGTATAATAGGAAAAGTTATAGCCTGTCCCTTTTGGCGGGCAGGCTGTTCAAAAACTTGGTTTAGGAGTAATGAAAATATGAAGCGATTAAAATCTGCTCTTGCGCTTGTTCTGGCATTGATGATGGTACTGGCGCTCGGTGGCTGTACGTTGAACAGCGGAACGAACTGGATTGCCAAATCCGGAGATACGACCCTTCCCGCAGGATTATATATTTTGAATCTTTCCAACAACTATTCCTATGCCGTTTCAGTGTTGCAACAGATGTATGCCGAAGACGCAGCATCGGTCGATACCGGCGACGTATGGAAAAACAGCCTGGACGGCAAGGCCCTGAACGATTGGATCACCGATGAGACCAAAGACAGCATCAAGGATTATTTTGCTGTGCTCAACCAATTTAACGAATTGGGCTTTACCTTTGACGAGGCGGACGAAGCGCTCATTACCCAGGAGGTCGAGAATTACTGGTCCCAAGGCAAGGATTCTTACGAGGAAACGGGCGTTTCCAAAGACTCCATCCGCTTGCAGGTCGAGTCCCGCTATCGTTCCCGGAAGATTTTTGACTCGATCTATGGAAAAGGCGGCGAAAAAGAGGTCAGCGACGCTGAACTGAAAAGCTACTATGCAGAGAATTATCAGCACATTCAGTATGTCTCCATTTCGATCAAAGATCTGGAAGGCGACGATTTGCAAAAACGCAAGGATCTGGCCAATGAGATGATTACCCGGGCCCGGGCTGGTGAAGACTTCGTCTCTCTTTTAAAGGAAACCGAGCGGACCCTTTCGCTCGAAAGCGGTACTGCCGAGGCGGATCTGCCCACCCGTGAGGACGATTACTTCGATTATACCATTTCCGCTTCTTCTGAATCCTATTACCCTGCGGCCATGGTCACTGCGGCGAAAGAAATGGCTACGGATGAAATGAGGGTTGTCACTACCGACGAGGCGCTGATTCTGATCAAAAAACTGGATCCGATGGCCGATGAGAAAAACTTTGAAGAAAACCGGGAATCGATCCTCTCTGCTGCAAAGAACGATGAGTTTTTGGAAGCGGTATCCCAATGGGGTGAATCGTTAGAAATCACCTTTAACAATTCGGCAGTCAAACGGTATGCCGCCAAGAAAATGCTTGGCTAAGCGAAATCCCTATTTTGCGTTAGGTTCTTACACAATGAAAAAGAGGAAGGGATGCCTTCCTCTTTTTTTATCAGAAATAAAAAACTCCATCCATTTTACGCAAGTAAGGGTTTTTGCTATGAAACGCACAATATGGTAAAGCCCTGCATAGAAGTGCACCATTGATTTTCAGAATTACCCCACAATTTTTCAACGAGCACCTCAACAAATCGGAATTTATCTACTAATTCCTCTGAAAACCCTGTATTTTCAAGGCTTCGCGCCGCTGTAATGTTTAAGCCTTATGTATTTTCCCTTGTTTTTGCCCTTATGAGCCGAAACAAGGGAAACTTTTTTATTCCCCGCCGACAACCTTGTCCAGCAATCTTGCGGAGGTACGCTTCGCTTCCCTTGTAGCGTGAGCGTAGATATTCATTGTGGTACTGACATCGGAGTGTCCGAGAAGTTCCTGCACATCCTTCGGCGCTGCTCCGTTGGTAAGTAAATTCGTCGTGTAGGTGTGTCTGAGAGTGTGGAAGTGAAAGCCCTCCAGCTCAGGCAGCTTCTTCCTTGCAGACTTACAAGCGAGTTCAACTGTACTCGGCAGTTCCAACGAGCCATCAGACCTTAAGCAGACGAAGGATATTTCTGTGTAATCATCGGGGATGTCACTTGTGTTGTCCAAGTGATAGTATTCGTAAAATACTCTGTTCCTCTCTTGGACTTCCTTGTAATAATTCCGATGATACAGTTCGCCGTACTGAAAGCGATTTTTGTGCTGTTCGGCTTTCGCCGCTTTCAGAATTGCCGCCAGCGTGTCGCAGAAATCAACGGTACGCACCTTTTTCCTCTTTGTCGGCCCGATTTCCGTCTTATGCCTTGCGCCGTTGTAGCGGATGCTCCTGCGGACGGTCAAATACTGCTGGTCCAGGTTGATATCCTGCCAAGTCAAGCCGCAGACTTCTCCAATCCTAAGCCCTGTAAAATATGCTATCTGTACAGGGAGAATTGCGTCCTTGCTTCTTTTGGACAGCTGCGCCAGCAGTTTTCGGTACAGTTCTGAACTAAGCGTTTTTGTGTCCCCGTCGTCTGCATCTTCCCCCGCAAATAAGTCTGTGCTGTCTGCCTTTTTCTTCAACACCACATACTGCATCGGATTGAAGGTTATCATCTGCTTCGGGAATACAGCGAAGCGGAAGGACTGCTGCAACACCGCCGAAAAGGAATGGATATAGTCTTTGGAGTAGCCTTTGGAAACGAAGCTGCCTATACTGCCGCCGAATGTCAGCAGGTCGAAGAACTGCTGCAAATGCTCAGAGGTAACAGTTTTCAGCTTGCGCTGTCCGATAGGGTGTTGCTTGATTCTTCCTACCGCTTGCAGATAGTTTCCCACTGTACCATTGCTTAATGTGCCTGCCTTTAATTCTTCCTCCACCCACATATCCAGCAGCATACCTACCGTAGCGTTTTCGGATTTTGCCACGAACTTCTTTGCCTCGTAGTCCTCCATCGCTTTTCGGAGCAAGGCTTCCGTCTCGGATTTGCTCTCTGTGCCCACATATTCACGCTGTACCTGTCTGCCGCTTGCGTCCTCCGTATAGAAGCGGTAGTACCACTTTTTGCCTTTCTTTCTTACAGAACCTTTTGCCATAGATAAAAACTCCTTTCTTATCCGTGGCAATCGGAACTGTGACATATGATGTGCGCTAAATAAATAGTGTCACTTGTGCCGATTGTTTTCAATCGGCTTTTTCAATTGTCAAGGTGCCACGGAATCGTCTTTTTCGGACAGCCTCTTTTCGGCTTCCGTTACTATCCCGAAGAGGTCGCCCATCTTAACTGCTGTGCGCCCTTCATCGTAGATATGTAATAGCCCGTCCAAGAACTTTTTCATATCCTCAATCGGAACTTCCATTTCTTTGCGGTACACTCTCTCGGTGATTGCTCCCGATTCAATGGCGTATCGCATTAGGGACTCTTTCAGTCCTTCGTCCTCTGCCACACGGTCAACCTCCGCCATAGCGTCGGCAAAGTAGTGACAAAGCACCGAGTACAGGTCAACCATCTTCCCAAGGAATGTCGTGAGAAGCTGCTGGTGCGGCTCTCCGTTGACCGTGGAGGACACGGTATCAAGATACCTCTTGATGTGTTCCTCAATGTCCTGCTGGCAAAGAGCACGGGTGTTATATTCCTTTTCGTCAGTAAGTCCTACCAACCATTCGGGGATAGTCAGCAGAGCGTCAGCAAGGCCGTTGATAATCATTGTGCGCTTTGGGTCAACGCCGTCCGCCTCATATCTTTGAATGGTGGATTTGTTGACGCCGATACGCCTGCCGAGTTCCGGCATTGTGAGATTCAACTCTATGCGGCGTTCCTTTACTCTTTCACCGACCTGTTTTGCGGTGAATGTAATTTCGTTTTCCAAGTGATTCACCTCCTACGAGCATTAGTATAGCACAGACAAACTCATTTTGCAACCAGTTTTGCAATAATAATTAAAAATAATTCTTAAATGGTTGCAAAAGAGGTTGACAAGAGATAGCAAAATGCGTATACTTATGGTTATGTAGTTGCAATATGAGTATATTGAAAGGAGGAGATGATTATGAACACAGCCAAAATGGGTTTAACCATCGAAGAAGCAGCCGAATGTACGGGTATCGGCAGGAACACGATGCGAAAGTTGGTGGACTGGGGCAAGCTGCCCGTCCTCAAGGTGGGGCGAAAGGCAATCATCCGCAGGGACACGCTGGAGCATTTTATGACGGTCAATCAGGGCAGAAACCTACTTAGTCAGGGTGATGTCCGCAAGGTAGAATGACCGTCTCTCAAGCCCTCGGCGTTTGAGAGCGAAATACACCCCTCGCACAAATCTTCGATTTGTACTCAGGGTATTTCGCCCCTGCGGGGAGCCAAGTATCAATGCAGCACTTCCATTTCCGCCTTGATACTTTTCGCTGTTCCGCTGCCGCCGAAACAGCGGCAACCGTTTTAACGGTTGCAAAATGAGAACACCCCTTTTACCAAAGCCCGTTATTGTTATCAAAGATGTACTTGTCCATTTTGAAATCCTCCAGTAAAATATATTCGCACATATGTCACAGCTTCCCGATTGCCACACGCTGTTATAGCTTGTTATCAGATTTTCTTGCCCTTGCTTTTTCCCTTATGAGGTGGCAAGGAAGGTATAAAACCGTGTGAAATCGTATAAAGGGATAAGGCGAACACATTGCGATAAATCCTTTGTTTTCAAGGTTTTCGGAGGATTTTATTAAAGCCCTACGGGCGTAGATAACCGACTATAAAATCGTGCTTTTACAATCGGGATTTATCGTTCACTCAACAAGAATAAGTCCAAAATGATTTTGGATTTCGCCTTTTTCCCGAAGGGTATGTATTTCAATGTTGTTATTTCGCACCGTAGCGAACACATCAATTCCGCAGGCTTCCATTGCAGGCACGGCCTTTTCTGGGAAATTGCAATGTTCAGGATTGCATTTCTGACATTTTTTACACGGTCCGCTTCCAAAAGCGACGACCTTGTAATAATCATCAAGAAATAATTCCCGTGCAACTTTCACAGCCAGCGGTGTTACAATGCTCATTTCGTGGCATCTGAATAGAATGCCGTACGCAAAGCAGTTTATCATTTCCTGCGTTTCTTTCCACGTTGGAGCGTTCGGTGGGCAGCAATGGCTTTTCCCATAGGTATCGCAGCCGAACCGGCAACGATATACTGTCCAAGCGGCTGTACTGATTGTTTTGGCATCAATTTTTATTGCGAGGTCTGCACCTCCTGCTCTGATCATATCAAAATATTTCTGCATACTGTGTTCTCCTCTACAACTTCTGGTTTATTGGCTTGATCTCTATGTCAGTATATCACATATAAAACAAAACAGAAAATGCTGCGAATGATCCATCATTCGCAGCATTTTCTGTTTTACGGACATCTAGTTTTCAGTGAATGAGATTTTTGGTTAAAAAACCTTATTCCGCCTTTTTCAAGGTCAGAGCAAGATATTCGGCAACTTCTTCGGCCGAGGGTTCCACTGTGTCGCCAATGTTGGTAGAGGTGATCACGACAATATAATCGTCAATCAGCGGATAATACTGAACCTGGGTAAATTTCATGCCGCTGAGATAGGTTTCATAAGAAACAACACACAGATCGCCGATCGGCGCTGCCAGTTCTTCTACCTTCAGATTTTCGACCGACTCAAACCCATTGGAAATCAACTGCTCTTTCAAGTTGGATTCCAGCGCGGCTTTCATATCTTTCATGTTGGCGGCTTTCTGACCAGAGGCGTCCTGCACCAGGATGTTTACATTTGAAGTACCCGTATTTACGTCCGCGTTTTTGGGAATGTAAATAACACTGCCTTGACCAGTTACGTCTTCGGTTGTCGTCCAATCGGCAGGGACTTCATAGGAGAATACACTGGCTGTGCCGGAGACGGTCTCCCATTCCGGTGCAGAGACGGTGACCGGGGACTGGCCGCAACCGCTGAGAAGGGCCGTCAAAAGTAGGGATGCCAAAAGCAACAAAGAAATCTTTTTTTTCATAATACGCTTCCTCTCTTTCGCACAAAAAAATATAGACGTTTGGCAAATTCCAATAACGCCTATATTAGTATAACATTGATCAAGGGACAGTCAAGAAAATTCTGACAAAAAAACAGTGAAATACTGCCTTTGGGGTTAGGCCGCGGGAACGACTGCCATATTTCCGTCGCCCTCGGGCAGCGCATCATCGTTCAGAAGGTCGCCGTCCGCCGCGCCGCCATCAGGATCCATCATGTCATCCATACCCGGGGACAGGGAATCATCGGTTTTCGGCTTAGGCTGATACAAAATGGCAAACGCAATCAGCGCCACCGCCACCAAAACGCCGATCAGGATGATGACAGACTGCTTTGGGGTGAAAATATGGGGTTTGTCCGGGTTGGGGTATTTGATCCCCGCAACGATCCGCCCGATGACCAAACCGACGACCAAGCTGCCCAGCAGACCGCTTCCGATCCAGACCCAATTCATCCAGTTCATATGTAATACTCCTTCGCCAAGAAATTTCAACACCTATGCAGTTAACCCCGCCTATGCGGGGTTTGTTACATAGCACTTCGCCCAATTCAAAAGAAAATTAGGATCATTTAAAGTCGGAAAAAACAAATCCTGCTTCCCGCATTCCATCAATAAAATCGCCTAAAACCTGCGCGTTGGTGGAAGAGACAGCATGCAGGAGATAAATCGCGCCGGGGTGGGCCTTCTTTAACATAGAGGCCAGGGCCTGATCCGGATTCGGCTGGTCATCGACATACCAGTCCTTGTAGGCAAAACTCCAGAACAATGTTTTGTAGCCGCAGCTTTGGAGCAGCGCCAGCGTCTGCTCAGAAAAATTCCCCTCCGGAAAACGGAAAAGAGACATCTCATATTGATAAGTATCTAGCATATACTGATGCAGGCTCATCAGATCTTCTTTGGCTTCTTCCAGGGAGAGAGAAGGGTAGGCGATATGCTTGTTACTGTGGTTTCCGACAATGTGGCCTTCGTCAATCATCCGCCGAACCAATTCAGGCTGCTCCTTGGCATAGGGCATTGTGACAAAAAAGACCGCGTGGACGCCCTTTTCTTTTAACGTATCCAGAATGTCCGCTGTATAGCCGTTTTCATACCCCTCATCAAAGGTAAGGTAAATGTTTTCAGAGGAAGGTGCGATAAAATAAGCGTCATATTTCCCATACTTTTCCTGGTAGGCAATGGCACCCTGAGAGCGGTTTTCGTTGTCCACCGGGCCGCCGGGCCCCCAGCCCAGGGCTTCCCCGCTCAACGCACCGATTTCGGTGAAATCGGTGCGCATGGTCGGGGAGTCGGATTCGTCCAAGCTGCTGTCCAGGCCGTCAGAAATGCTGCTGTCTTCATCCGGTAGGGAGGATGCGGCGGAGGAAGAGGGTTTGGCCGAGCTTTGGCTGGCAGCGGGGCTGCTGGAACGGCTGGAAGAGGAACTTCCGCTAGGTGTACAGCCGCTCAAGGCAAGGAGGATCGCCAAGGTACAGACCAGGGCGAGAGCTTTTTTTGCTTTCATAATAAACCTCCGTGAATGGTTATTGTGAAATCAGCAATGCGATTTCGGAAATAGTATGTGCAAAAATGGCCGGAGTATCGGAAGAAATTTTTAGGTATTCCAAAAAGAGAGATGGAAAAATGAGTCTATAGAACCAGTATATCTTTTTTTGACGAAAAAGGGAAGAATCAGGCGAAAAATGGCAAAATAAAAAGAGCTGGAAGAAACCAGCTCTTTTTTTGATTGTTCAACCCTGCGAGGGGAAAACAAACGAATGCGATTAACAGTCCGCTTTCTTTTCGATTAGATACGCTTTTGCCGCGTCGACACTGGAAAAGTGGAGAGGGGTGGAAAAAACGTACGACAAAAAGGCGTCCCAACTTTCCAACGAGAATGCTTCCTCTGGAACGCTGAGAATCATCGCCGGGATCCAGCGGAGTTCTGGATTGGTGCGGAGATCGGATTCATAACAATTTAATTTTGCGGAAAAATAATTGTAGATGTCCATATATCCTCACTTTGTTCGACAATATACTACGGATCTATTTCATTATAGAGAAAAGCTGTCAAGAAATCAAGTTGTAAGAAATACTTTCCAATTTTTATATAGTTTTTTTTCCAGATGAAATCACTACTCTATAAGTAGGGGGCTGATTTATGGTGTATGATACCTGGCTGATCGGACAGCGGATCAAGACAGCGAGAAAAGCGAAGCGTTATACGCAAGATTATGTCTCGGCAAAAGCGAACATCGGAGAAAAGTTTCTCAGTCAAATTGAGTGTGGCAACGCGGGATTATCAATCCAAACGCTGCTTTCGCTTTGCGACATTTTAGAGGTGAGCCCCAACTACATTCTGCTTCCAAACCTTTCACGCGCGGGGGAGGACAGCATTGGGGATATATTGCAGGGGCTTAACCAACGGCAGCTACAGGATGTAGAAATTATTTTGAAGATTTTTGTAAAAAATTGCGGAAAGGATCCTAACCAAAAATAGGATACACCATATTTGGCGTAATGTCAATACATCATATTTAGTGTAGTCTAGAATGATTTTGAGAGTATAATGGCCCAGCTTGGGGGATTCGTATGAAACCATATTACGAAATTATCAGAGATCTGCGTGAAGATCATGATTTGCGGCAGGTACAGATTGCGAGCTTGCTGAAAACGACCCAGCAGGTCTATTCCCGTTATGAAAATGGCCAAAATGAAATCCCGTTGCGGCATTTGGTAGCTTTGGCAAAATTTTACAATGTTTCATTGGACTACATCGCCGGCTTGATTACGGAAAAGAGAAAACTGAAGGAAAAATAAAAACCAGCCTGTGGCTGGTTTTTATTTTATGTATTCGGCCTATGTATGCGTGAAGCGCGGCAAAAGCCATAGAAGATCAGGAGGGAAACAACATGAAAATGAAGCGATTGTTTTCGTTTGCCATGGTCTGTATATGGTTATGGTATCGTTGCCGACGCGGGCCAAACGAATAAAGTATCCTCTATTACACCGACGGGAAACGCGACCCTCTACGCAGGGTGGAGCGGCAAGACAAACCCCAGCATGGGCTTTGAAAACGCCTTTACCGCGATTTTGAAAGCGGATTGGTTTTTAAGATGTGATGTTCGTATTCCAAAACGGATTGACGATCGGCACAGCTGGTATGGCCTTTGACCCCCATAGTCCCCCGCGCTATGGTTTCCACAATGATATGGCGCATGGACCAAGGGAATGCGCCTCTCAAAAGCACCCATAGTTTTTAAATGCGTTCATCTCCGAAAAAAGGCATCGGAACAGATACCATCATCTGTTTCGATGCCTTTTCTTTTTCTGCCTTTTTTGCGGCGCAGATTGACGATCACCGTCCGCCTAAAATGCGGTGAAAGAAAGCGCGGATCCGCTCAAATGTCCGTTGCTTCACAGGGGCATACGTTGCGGGCTTATGCAGCGACATCGCCATAAACTGCCTTTGACAGTCAAATCCCATCGGCGTTTGACTTGATTTCCGCTCATATACGCCGTCGGGCATCATCAAGCTCGCCTTCTGGTTATCCCGAAGCTGGCAGGAAAGAATCTGCTCTAATTGCTCCCGTAGATCAGGATCCTGGATGGGGCAGGCGATTTCCACGCGGCGGGCGAGATTGCGCGTCATCAAATCCGCTGAAGAGATATAGAACGTTGCCTCCGAGCCTTTCCCAAAGCAGTAAATCCGCGCATGCTCAAGAAAGCGTCCGACAATGCTGGTGACCTCGATGTTGTCCGTGAAGGTCTGCACGCCCGGCAAAATACAGCAGATCCCACGGATGATGAGCTGGATATGTACGCCTGCGCGGGACGCTGCCATCAGTTTGTCGATCACCCCGCGCTCGGCAACGGAGTTGGCCTTGATGCAGACATAGCCTTGGGAGCCCTTTGCAATCTGCTCGTCGATCAGCGTGTACAATTTGGCTTTGATCCCATTGGGCGATACCAGCAGCTGGGAATATTCGCCCTCCAGGTTGTTGATCAGCATATTGCGAAAAAAAGCGGCGCCGTCCTCGCCGATGGCCTCGGAAGCGGTCATGACAGTCAAATCTGTGTACATGGCGTTGGTCTTTTCATTGTAGTTGCCGGTCCCGATTTGCGTGATGTAGTTGAGCTTGCCACGGCCGCGCAGGGTAATAAGGCAGATTTTGCTATGGCATTTGAAATCCTCAATGCCGTATACCACCTGGCAACCTGCATCCTCCAGCAGCTTTGACCACGCCACATTGTTCGCTTCGTCAAAGCGGGCGCGCAGCTCCATCAGCACAATGACCTCCTTGCCGTTTTCGGCGGCCCGGCACAGGATCCGGGCAATCTTTGACGAGGAGGCAAGGCGGTAAATGGTGATTTTGATGGAAATCACGTCGGGGCGTTCTGCCGCCTCGCTCAAAAGACGCAGGAACGGTTCGACAGAATCGAATGGATAGAACAGAAGCTTATCCTTCTGCTGAATCTGCTCAATCATGCCGATTTCCCGGCTGATATCCTCTGGCCATCTTGCCTGGTAGGGAACATACAGCAGTGGGTCCGCTTTTTCCTCAGGCAGTTCTCCAGCCAGCTGAAAGACGTATTTCATATTGAGCGGGCAGGAGTCAAAATAGATCTGCCGGTTTTCCACAGGAATCAGGCTAGTCAATTTTTCAAGAAAGGCATCGGACACTTCCTGGTTCAATTCCAGACGCACCACAGAAAGACTGTCCCGTTTTTTTAGCAGCTTGGTCACCCGGGCGCGGAAATCGTCCTCATTGTCTTCAAACTTTTCTTCGTCAAAGCTGAGGTCGGCGTTGCGCGTCACGCAAAGAACACAGGTTTCCGTCGCTTGATAGGACCCAAACAGTGTGGGCGCCCACTGGAGGACAATGTTTTCCGTGCGCAGAAACCGGAGTTCCGGCCCAGGCAGTTTCACATACGGCGGCAAAGACTCCGGAACCGGAACGAAACCGACGGAGTACTTTCCTTTTTTATCTTTTAACAAGGCCGATATGTACAGGCTTTTGTTGGTCAGATGCGGAACCGGATGATGGCTTCCAATGATGATGGGAGAAAGGATCGGAAGGATATTCGATTGAACATAGCGGTTGATAAACTTCTGCTCGGAGGCGCTCAGCTCAGAGGGCTGGAGATCCGAGATCCTCTGCTTAGAGAGATCGGAAACGACGGATGCGTAAATTTGTTTTTTCAACTCGATCAGGCCGGAGACAGTTCGATAGACTCGGTCCAGCTGCTGGGCGGGCGTCATGCCGCTTTTGCTGTCGATTTCCGAGGGGGACATGAGCGATACGTCAAAAAGGCTGCCAACACGGACCATAAAAAACTCGTCCAAATTGCTGGAAAAGATAGAAACAAATTTCAACCGCTCCAAAACCGGATTTGTTCGGTCGTCGGCCTCCTCCAGTACTCTCTGGTTGAAGCGAAGCCAGCTTAATTCTCGGTTTTGGGTGTAGGCGTAATATTCTGTTCCAATTGGATAATCTTTCGGCATAGATATCCCTCCCTTACACCGTACTTGCTTACAATAACCTCGTCCGCTTGAAAAAGCGCGCAGATATGCTGCAAAATCATCATGCCGGGAATCAGGGTATGAATCCGATCCGGCACCAGCTTCAATACGAGTTCTGTGGCCGTACGATCGCCTCGGTAGAGCAACGCACACAAGCTTTCCAATTGCTCTCGCGATACGCTGTGGCAGCCTATGGGCAGGTCGTACAGCTTTCGTGCGAGTTTCAAGGCGGCCCGGGCAGTTCCACCGACGCACACAAGCGGGGATTGCTTAGCAAAGGGGAAAAAGCTCTTCTGATCGATTTTTTCTGCAATGGTTTTCCGTATCCGTTTCAGCGATCCGCCGCCGGGCAGGATGTTTTTGACGCATTCCCGGTACAGGCTCAACGAGCCCACTTCAAAGCTGGCGGCGGCAAGCATTTGGCCATTTTCAAAAGGCACGATCTCGGTACTGGCGCCGCCGATGTCGACAAATACGCCATCTGGCAGGTTGATTTCCAGCATGGCACCCAAATAACCAAAGCTGGCCTCCTCTTCGCCGCCGATGACCTCCACGGTGTATCCGGTGGCAACCTTGATTGCAGTAACCGCCTCCTGCGTATTCTTGATGTTTCGCAAAGACGCGGTGGCGAAGATCGCCACACGTTCGATGCCGAGAGTCTCCAGCATCTCTCGAAAATCCAGCAGCCCGGTGTAGGCGCACTCGATCCCCTCGGCGGATAATACGCCGTTTTCTATATAGCCGGCAAGTCCTGCCATAATTTTTTCCTTAAAAAATATCTTGAATTTTGCTCCATTAACTTCATACAGCGTCAGCCGCATGGAGTTGGAGCCGATATCGATAATTGCTTGCTTCATTTTTCTCCCTCTGCGTCAAAACGCAATTGTTGACGGCGCGGAAAACACGCCTGTATGGTAAGGAATGATCTGCTTGAACTGGTTGCGCGCGGCAAGAGCGCTGTATTGTGCCCAGTTTAAATGCACCGGATAGCGCGCAATCGTCATTTGCCCTTGCTGGATCAGCCGCTCGCTGAGGGTGCCGTTTTCCACGGTACCGGTCATCACCCCATGGCCGCCCAGCGCAAGCGCCGCATCAGCCAGCCCTTTGGCCTCGGGCGTACGCAGCTGCGGGTCGCTGATAAACACGATCCCCGCTTTTTGGCCGCTGTAAGGCGCAGCGGTGCACCATTTTGCGCCTTGTGCTGTATACCAAAAAGGATCTTCCGAGACGCGGTTCAGGTTTTTTAAAAACAACGCGTCGCCGTAAAATTCTGTTTTCAGGTCAGCGTCTGCAAAAAGTTTGCGCAGCTCTAGGCCGCGCCCGTATTTGGGGACGGGAAATAGCAGAAGCTTGTATTTTTTCAGTAGCACCGCCACCTGACTGACCAGCGCGTCACAGGAAATGGCAAACGGCGTTTCGTCTTTTCCGTAGGCACAGTCCAGTACCGCAAGGTCAGCTGTTTTGCCCCGCAGCGCGTCACATGGATACACCAGCGTATCCTCTGTGTAATCTCCGGAAAACAAGATGGTCTTTTCATTTTCCGTAAAACGATACCAAACGCTGCCTGCACAGTGGCCGCTTCGGCCCCATTCGACCTTCAAATTGCGAAAACACCCGCTTCCGCCCGGACAGATAGATTCGAGGGGAACCGCCTCTGGGAGAATAGGGGAGAGCTGAATCATGGTATCTTGAGTCGCGATAACCGGTCCGCAGAAGCCGTTTTGGAGCAGCCATGGCAGCGCACCCGTATGGTCGGCGTGGGAGTGGGTTAGAAAAACGCAGTCCAGCGAATGAATCTGTTCCTGGGAAAGCCGGGGGTAACCGCCGCCAGATTCTCCCGCCATGACGCCACAGTCCACGAGAAAACAGATTGTTTCCCCCTGCATATAAAAACAATTTCTCCCGTGCTCGCCACAACCTCCGGCAATATACAGCCTCATGTCAAGCCCCTTTCTGCTTTGCAATAAAGCGGTTGAGAATCAGCAGTGCTGTGGTGGTAAACAACACGCAGAGAACCGCCATCGCCATGCCTACAGATACGCTACCCTGCTCAAACTCCCGCACAATATAGGTGGAAACCACCAGGGTGTTGGGCGGAGCGATGAGGCTTGCTGTGACAAGCTCCCGGAAAGCAATGATGAAGGTCATCATCCAACCGGTGGCCACGCCCTTGAGGATCAGTGGCAGCGTGATCCGCCGGAAAATATAAGCGCCCGAGCCGCCGAACACCTGACCAGCGGCCATCAGGCTGCCGGATATCTGGGTAAAAGACGAGGTGACATACTGTACAGTATAGGGCAAAAACAGCACCACATATGCAAGGACCATGATGCCTAGCGTGTTATAAAGCGGCAAAATTTTGTAGATCTGATTCCAGAACAACATGATGCCGATTACCAGCACGATGCTGGGCAGCATTTCTGGCAACAGGCTCATGGCCTCGAGCGGCTTGCGCAGGCGCGATTTTGAATTGCGGACGGCCAATACGATCAGCGTGCCAAGCACAGCACAGATGGTGGCCGAAGAAACGGCAAGGAACAGACTATTTTTCAGTGCGCTGACGCCTTTCGTATTTTCCGTGAAAAGATCGATGTAATGCTGGAGCGTAAAATTCCCAGCGGCAAAGCCGTACCCCCGCAGATGGATCAGCGAGGTGGAGATCACAGAAAAATAAGGGATGACGACGGCGACAAACAAAACAAGTACGATGAAAAACCATCCCAGTGCCGTTGCAGGAGCGGACAATTTTTGCTGGATGGAACGGGCGCCTTTTCCACTCACAAGGTTATAGCTTTTTCGCGTTGTGATGTAGTTTTGCAGCATCCACATGCACAAGCAGATACCGATCAGCACAGAGGAGAGCGTCGCCGAAGATCCAAAATCGATGGGAGCGATGGTGGCGTAACGGTGGATCTCAGTGGTAAACACTTCAAAGCCGATACGTTTGCCCAAGGTCGCCGGCGTGCCGTATTCAGAGAGGGTTTTCACAAACACCAGCAGCGCGCCGATGGCATAATTGCCACCCAGCAGCGGCATGAAAATGCGTTGCAGCCTGCGCCCAAATCCGGCCCCGAAAACAGCGCCGGATTCCTCAAGGCTGGTGGGGATATTCAGCATAGCATTTTTCAGAATCGTCAGCATGAATGGGAACACATGCAGGCTCATGACCAGCGCAAGGCCGCCCAAAGTGAAAAACCAGTTTTCGCTCCCTTCCATACAGGGCAAAAGCTGCTGCAAAAGCCCGCGCTTTTGCACAAACAGAATCCATCCCATAGAGGCAATATAGGGCGGCGTCATGAAAGGGATCATGAAAACGATATCAAAAAACCGGTATCTGGCAAACTTTGTGCGGGAGAACAGATAGGCCAGGGGCGTTGCAATGACGGTCGAAAGCAGCACAACAAGGGTGGAGAGCAGTAAGGAGTTGCCGATCATCACTGCATTTTTGTTCTCACTGAGCGTCTGCCATGCCGAACTGAAGTCAAGGCGGCCATCGATGATGACCGCCTTGGTAAAGATCATGATCAAGGGGCAGACAATCAGGAAGAAAAGGATGGCAATTAAAATCAGAACCGGCGCGCGTTTCTTCAAACTGATTGGTCTCATTGGGTCCTCCCCACTTACTGACAGATTTCGTTGATTTTGGCTGCGGACTCAGAGGCGATCGCCATCATCTTATCCCATTCGCAAGTGATTTGCGGAATATCGGCAAGATTGGTGCGGCCCTCGCACTGAACATCGCTGCGGCCGGGAAGCAGATATTCGGAGGCAACCATTTTTTGTGCCTCATCAGAGAACAGATAATCAATGAAGGCTTTGGCGTTGTCCACGTTGGGCGCCGTGTTCAGGATCATCGCAGGGCGGGGATTGACCACGGTGCCACCGGCAGGATAGTAGATTGCAAGAGGTTCGCCCTTGGCGATGGAGGAATAGGCATTGTAGTCAACGCCCGCCACCAGAATGCCCACCTCGCC
This sequence comes from Oscillospiraceae bacterium, assembly GCA_028692035.1. Classification (GTDB taxonomy): domain Bacteria; phylum Bacillota; class Clostridia; order Oscillospirales; family Ruminococcaceae; genus UBA3818. The sequence continues at coordinate 16,788 of JAQUYD010000009.1, read as the reverse complement.
GGTGGTGACAGCCTCCAAAGCGGCTTTGTTGGCGCCGGGGACAGTCATGCCGTTGGCAGCCATGGCTTCAAAATCCGTCCAGCCATTGGCGTTGACATAGCCTGCCACAAAATCTTTGCAGGCACCGGACTTTTCCGGGTCAGGGATGGCGAGCTGACCTTTATAGGCTTCGCCGCCCAGCTCAGACCAGTCAGCGGACAGCTCAGGAATGACCGTAGTATTATAAATCACACCCACGGCAGAGGCGCTGTAACCGAACAACATAGAATCGCTGTCGATCCAGCCGTCCACGACCTTGTCAGCATTGGCGGGGGTATAAGACATGATTTTGCCGTCGTTTTTCATCGATAGGCCGTCGGACCAGGAGGCGAGGATCACAACATCTGCAACGGGATTGGCCTGCTCTGCTTCCAGGCGGGCGAGAATCTCGCCGGTAGTGCCCTGAAACACTTCGACCTCTACACCGGTGGCCGCTTTAAAGCCGGCGGCGATCTGATCTGCAAGCCCAGCAGGAGACGGCATATAGACCGTTACCTTCCCAGACAGCTCAGCCGGTTCGCTGGGTGTGGACTCCGGTGTGCTGACGGGTTCAACGGAGGAGGAAGGGGTGGGCGTTGTGGAGTTGCCGCAGGCGGCAAGACCAAGGCACATGACTGCTGCAAGCAGCAACACAAGAATTTTTTTCATTTTTCTTTTACCTCATTTCGCATCGTTTTTTAAATGCAAATAATATCTTGATCGTATATATAAACGGGCAGTTTTGTTCCCGCCGCAATTCGCCGGTCGGAGAAAAAGGTCCAGTTGCTATCGCGATATTTGGTATGAAGTTGGTAAGAAGTCCCGAGAAACTGTGTGGATACCACCGTGACCTCAAATTCATCCGCACCGTCCATGCGGACAACAGAAGCCTTTTCCGGGCGAAACATCCTGTGTTCGTCAATCCAGTTGGAGCTGCCGACAAATTTTGCCACAAACTCTGTCTCTGGTGCGGAATAGATCTCCTCTGGGCTTGCATATTGCTCGATTCGGCCTTCGGATAACACGGCGATTTTGTCGCTCATGCTCATGGCCTCCGTTTGATCGTGGGTCACAAACACCGCCGTGATACCCAGCTTCGCAACCAATTCCCGCAGCTCTACACGCATCTCCTCACGGAGTAGGGCATCCAAAGCTGACAACGGTTCATCAAAAAGGATGCATTCCGGTGCGATCACGATCGCCCTTGCAAAGGCCACGCGCTGTTGCTGCCCGCCCGAAAGCTGATGGGGATACCGCTGTGCAAAATCGTCCAGCTGAACGGCGTGGAGTGCGGCACGCACCTTTTCTTCCAGCTTTTCGGTCTTGTGAGACGCCCGAAGCCCAAATGCCACATTTTCAAAAACGCTCATATGCGGCCACAGCGCAAAATCCTGAAACACAAAACCAAGGCCACGTTTTTCAGGCGGAATGTTGATGGCTTTTTCCGCAGAAAACACACAATTGTCATTAAAAAACACACTGCCGGTATCCGGTGCTTCCAGCCCTGCGATCATTCGAAGCAGCGTCGTTTTTCCGCACCCGGATGGACCTAGCAATGTGGTAAAACTGCCGCTTGCGATGGTAAGCGACGAGTTTTGAATCACTTCTTTATGCGCAAAGGATTTTGTAATACCATCCAGCCTGATTTCCATTGTCATTTCCACATCCACTCATATCAATCGCATCAATTGTATCCGAGAAATGTAAAATGAGGAATCCAGTATGGGTAAAATTCGCGTAAATAACACCACCGTGTCATCTCGCCAACCGCCTGATTGCCAAAAGCGCATATCAAAGAGGATCCCCGGCTTTGCCGAGGCCACCAAATAAAATAGATATTTTTTAGTTTTTATAAATGGAGTTGAACTCTCGTCATAACCCGCAAAAGGTTGGTAGAGCTCTCCGTATACGGGATAGTCCTTCATACGAATGAGTGCCTTATCAATGAGGTCAATATACATGCGTGTTTCGCAGATGCAGCAGACTCGCTCGGCAAATTTGTCTGCATCGACCTCGGGAGCAAAGTCTGCGAGATATCTAAACCCGGCATCCATGCTATGGTTGCCGACCTCGTATGCGTGATCTCTAATTTCTTCGAGCTTTTCGCTTATCGCCCATGTGACATCCCGATACACAGTCAAAAGCAGTTTTGATTTATGGAACACTGCATCGCTGTCCATACCGAGCGACGTGAGCTTCGCCTTATGTTTGCGTAAGGCAGCAGTTTCCTTTGCCATCTCTAAACCTCCCTCGAGCCATAAGTGGCAGTCTGTAAGCTTCGTTAGCACACCAGCTAACACAACGGGGAAAGAGCGGCGGGGATTTAGCCCCCGCCTGATGATTTAGTCGCAGACAATTATTCCGATTGAACGTAGAAGCCCGGCCTGTTTAAGTCGGATTCGTACCGCTGTTCTGGATACGTCGAAAATCTCGGTCAATTCCGTTATCACATCTGCTGTTGCCTTGGAGCCGCATCCGTCCAGAATATAGCTTCCGGCATGATGGCGCCGCATGACCTCCTGGGCTTCAGGATAGAATACGCTGGCTGGCATCAGCATGGCTGAGGCGAACCTGTCTGCCTGCCATTCCATCCAGTCATCCTCCGTCCAGAACTCCCGGCGCTTGTTCCTGTTCGTCATCGCTTCCCGGCAGACGATATACGGTCTGGCTCTGCGCAGACTGTATTGGGGGTTATCCGCATAATGCATCTGCCGATGAATGATCCAGTGAGCAAGCTCATGGGATACCGTAAAGCGGCGGCGATGGTGATGTTCTTCCGGCAGAAGCCTTGCGTCTATGACAATCGTGCCGGTCATGAGCTTTTCCACCGCACGCTGCTTCTCCAAGGTCATGACCTCAATCTTAAAATCTCCAAAACTGATTATGCCGAGGACGCTGCCATGCGCCGAAATGTATCGGTCGATAATCGTCAGGCTATACGCTTCGTCGGCAAGCGCCTCGATTTGAAGCGGCTGCGCCTTCTCCAGCATATATGGCGCGTATTCATGCAACACCAGTTCCGCGACACTGTCAAAATCCTTGCTGCTGAATAGGTACATACCGTTGGTCTTTTGGCCTAAGGGAATCTTCACGATAATTCATCCTCCGTTATCTATAGACTCAATTATCCTGATCCACATGGTGTCCGGGATGTTGCAGTCACGAGCCTTGCGGAGCGCCACTCGCGCAAGGTTTGACTGCTGGATGTAGGCGGTAAGATCCGGATACACACCTTGTCGCCTAACGCCGACTAAGTCGTACAAAGCGGTTTCGTCATCCGAAGAGAGAGAAAGGCATTTTATAAAGGCTGGGAGCAGCTTCTCAGATGGGGTGCGGTTTCCTTTCTCAATATCATGAAGATATGGCGCTGCGATATCGAGTTCGGCCGCCAGCCCTCGCAGGGTCTTGCCAAGGCGCTCCCGCTTTTCCCTGATGAAACTGCCGAGTGTTATGCTGTCCATAATTCGCTTCCTTTCCGTTACTGGTACATCATACCGGGCATGACCACTTTCTCACGCCCGTCCGAGGGCATTTTCAGGTTCCCCATCAGGCAGGCTGAATAGATGGCCCGCTTGCCAAATCGTCCCCGGATTTCTTCAACGGCAGTATCGAGCCGTTCCCGCCGTTCCCGTTTGGCGGCATCCTCAAAGATGCTTATCTGATAGGGCGTATCTGCCGGGATGAGATTGATTGCTCTGACTGTGACAGCGCGCACCTTGCTCGCCCAGCGATAATTTGCCTCAAATAGCTGTCTTGCTTTTCTGGCGATTTCCCTGGGACTCTGCGTATAGGATTCAAGCGGCGCCTGATATTGCTTAAAGGACAAATCATTATCGCGGATGGTGATTTGAACGCCTCTGGCCGTCAGCGAATGGAGCCGCAGCCGGTGTCCGATGTCCTGAGACAGCTCCAGCATCACACGCCACACTTCCTCATTGTTGTCGAGGTCGGCGTTACAAGTGATGCCGTGACCTATGCTCTTTACCGGAGACTCATAATCACCGGGCATCACGCGGGAGGCGTCAAGCCCATTTGCATATACCCAAAGCGCAACGCCATTGATGCCGAGGAGCCGTTTTAGAAAATCCTGCGGGGTATTTGCTATATCGCCGATAGTTCGAATACCATAGCTGTCAAGATTCTTCGTCGTGGTTCGTCCCACATAGAGCAAATCCGAAGCCGGGAGCGGCCAGATTTTTTCTCTGAAGTTGTCTGCGGATATTGCGGTGATGGCGTCCGGCTTTTTCATGTCGCTTCCGAGCTTGGCGAAAATCTTGTTATATGACACGCCAATGCTCACTGTTAGACCGAGCTCATCCTTGACCGATTCTCGGATTTCATCGGCAATCTTCAAACCATCGCCGAATGCTGTCCTGCTGCCACTAACGTCACACCAGCACTCATCCATACCGTAGCCTTCTACTTGGTCGGTGTATCTCTCGTAGATTGCTCTCGTTAGCTTGGAATACTTGAGATACTCATCATATTGCGGCGGTACCATTATGATATCCGGACAGCATTGCCGTGCCTCCCAATTGACCATTCCCGTCTTTACCCCTCGCTTTTTGGCAAGCTCAGATTTGGCAAGAACAATACCGTGCCGGGACTCGGTGGAGCCACACACGGCAACGGCCTTTCCTCGCAGTGAAGGGTTGAGCATCGTTTCGACGCTGGCGTAGAAGCAGTTTAAGTCGCTGTGAAGTATTACTCTCTCCATAATTATTCACGCACGCCTCTTGACAAAAGATGCAACTTCATTTATGATTTAGATGCAATCGGATTTCATCTGTGCTATGATTATACGCAAACTGATTTCCGCTGTCAATAGTGTTTCGAGAAAAAGATGTAATCGGATTTCATAATTGGAGGCGCGGCATGAAATTTGGAGATAAGGTGCGCGAACTGCGCACGGACAAAAAGCTCACCCAAGCGGAACTCGGGAAACTGGTAGGGGTTACTGTGCGTACTGTGGCTGGCTGGGAGAATGATGGACGCTATCCGCAAAAGCGCGACCTCTACGATAAACTTGCGACCGTATTTGAGGTTCCCGCGAATTACTTGATATCCGAGGACGAGGAGTTTATTGCCGACGCTGCCGAGCGGTACGGCGTGCAGGGCGAACGCGATGCCAAGACCGTTCTGACGCAGGCGGCCGCTGTCTTTGCCGGTGGTGAACTCAGCGACGAGGACAGACTGGCGTTCATGACTGAGATCCAGCAGCTCTATTTGGACTCCAAGGAAATTGCCGCAGAAAAGTTTACCCCCAAAAAGTACAGGAAAGGCAAAAAATAAGCACGCCATTTTTCTCACGAAGCTGTCCCGCTTTTGGGACAGGCTTTAGTGTAGACTTAAGGCGTGTAATAACTGTACTTGATTGGAGGTGTGGTAATGAGCGGTGATTATATCCACCGAGAGGTTCTTAGAGTTCAGCAGAAGTACAAGACGAACGATCCTTACGAGCTGCTGGATGCACTTGGCGCTGAGCTCCGTGAATCGCATGCATACGGGCCTCATGGTCTGAAAGGCTACTGCTATTTTTCCAAGCGGACAATCTTCGTGGTGATCAACGGCTGTTTGTCTGAGTTTGAGCAACGCATCGTTGCCATGCATGAGGCCGCACATATCATCCTTCATCGGGATTCCATCAAAGTCGCACCGATGAAAGACAAGGTCATATATGACATGGTGTCTCAAAAGGAATACCAGGCGAACCTGTTTACTGCTGATTTTCTCATTTCTGACGAGGATGTCGAGGAACTCACGGCGCAGGAGGATATGGATTATTTTCATATTTGCAAGGCGCTCTATGTGAGTCCTGACCTCATGGCGTTTAAGCTGTTCAGCATGATTCAGCGCGGTTATAGGTATAATCTGCCGCAGGATCTGAACAGCACATTCTTGAAAAGCTAATACGGAGTGCATTTGAGGTGGTGCTATGAACACAAAGGTTTATGTGCCAGTATCCGCAGAGTTTGATGCCGAGGGAACACTGATCCCAACGTCGCTGACTTGGGAGGACGGAACCGTTTATCCGATAGACCGTGTCATAGATATACGGCAGGCTCCCGCTTTGAAGGCTGGGGGCCAAGGCGACCGATACACGATAGAAATCGAAGGTCATCACAGCTATCTGTTCTTTGAACGTAATGCTTCCCTGTGTGGGAACAACATTGGACGCTGGTTCGTTGAACGCCGGACTGCGTGATGCTTCATTTTGTGTATCTGAAAAGGAGTAAAAGATGTATCAGCATTATCTAAATCGCCCTGATAACATTGTTGAATGGGAAATTGAAGAACTGGAGCTTCGCGTCTTCACATACAAGCAATTAAAAAAGACCGGTATTGAATTCATAGGGCAATTGCTTGAGAAGGACGTCCTCTATTTCAACGACCTCAATCCGTTTTCTCGAATGATGTTTCGGGAAATGGTGGAGGCTCTGGACGAGCTCGGGTTGAGGCTGGAGGGCTACAGCCGGGATCGATACGATTCTGTCGAGCCTTGCATTGACTGCTTTATTAATACGGAACGCAAACGCTGGGAGGAAGAGCTTGCACAGCTTGAAGAAGAGGAGAAGGCTGAGAAACGCGAACGAGCCAGAACCCGCGCAAGGGAACGAAGGTTAAAATTGAAGGCTGCAGGATCGCCGCCGATACCTGCTTGATCAAGGAGATGTACTCCAAATATAGTGAACGCCACAAGGAGGCTACAGGATGAACAGAACTATAACCGTAAAAGGTATTGGCAAGGTCAGCGCAAAGCCTGACTACATAGTGCTATCCATGTCGCTGAAAGCAAAAGACATGGACTACGAAAAGATGATGAGTATGGCCGCAGAGCAATTGGATAATCTGCGCAAAGCCATTGTTGGAGTCGGTTTTCAGCGCGACGATCTCAAAACCTCGAATTTCAACGTACAGCCCGAGTATCAAAGTGAACGCGACAGCAAGGGAAACTACAAAAGGTGGTTTGACGGATACGTCTGCAATCACGCCTTGAAGCTTGAGTTCGACTTCGACATGGAACGGTTGGCGCAGACTTTCTCTGCTCTTGCAAAGTGTCTTGCGGAACCGGAGTTCTCTGTACAGTTCACGGTCAAGGACAAGGATGCCATATCTACTCAGCTTCTCCAAAATGCGACCGAGAACGCAAAAGCCAAAGCCGAAATCCTTGCAAGCGCTGCCGGGGTCGCCCTGGGGCAGCTTATCACCATCGATTACAACTGGGGCGAACTGCATTTGTATTCTCCCACACAGTACGAAGTGGCGGATCGCTGCCTTGCAGAAGCTCCGTGTGGGAGCAATATTGATATTGAGCCCGACGACATTGATGTAAGCGATACAGTGACCTTCGTCTGGGAAATCGGCTGATGCACCACTCCGGGCTGGACATACCTGTTTCATGATCGTGAAGAGCCAATGCTTTGGGCATTGGCTCTTCATTTATTCCCTCTTTGAGGTTCTCGGAAACAGCAGCTTGAGAATATGCGTAAGCACACAGTAGGCGGAACTACAGATTATTTTGTTCTGGCTGTTGTAATTCTCGAAAGATGTGGTATAATTACTTCGTAAACAACGAACTAATATGCGGAGGCTGCCATGATTATATTGGATGTAAAACTGAATAACCTCTATGGCTTCAAGGATTTTAACATAGCGTTCTCTTATCCGAAGAAGATTGTCAATTCTATCATAGAGAATGAACATGTCGCGGGGCGGCCCAACTTTCGCTATAAAAAAGCTGTTATCCTCATGGGTGCAAATGCCACCGGCAAGACGAGTCTTGGAAAGGCGCTGCTCAACATTATCAGCTTTATCAACACCGGGGACACTTCGACTCTTGCATCAATGGCGCCGGTCGGGTGTAATGGCTCTTTCCAAATTGACTTTGTGAACAATGGGTTTACGCTTCATCGTGTAAGTGGCAAGATCGGAGGGCATTATCCATACGATGGTGACCCTGGAAGCGAAATCACCATTGAGTATTCGTCAACTGCTATTGGGCCGAAAGACTCCTATGAGATGTGCGTTGAGAAGCTGATTGACCAAAATAAAGTAATTGCGGGGGACTATGCTAAACTCGGCAAAATGGTCGGCAAGCTTGATTTCACTTTTTCTTGCCCGGACATAAAGCCAACACCAAAGGTAACTAAGGTTAATCGGAACACTGTGTTGAAGACCCTGAAAGCCGTTATCGGTACACTTGATCCTACACTGACTGATGTGCGCATCTCGAAGGATTTGCGTAACTCGTTTATCATACGACGTAATTCCGAAGAGATAATTATCCAAGACGGCAAGCTCTTGAACCGCGAGTCTCTTTCAAGCGGCACGGCAGAGGGCGTTGATATTTCCTTCTTCCTTGCTATCCTCATTGCAGAGCGTAACGGCTTTTATTACTGTGATGAACATTTCTCCTATATCCAAAGCGATATTGAAAAGCGCATCTTTGGGTTGATGCTCGAACACTTGGATAGCAACGAGCAGCTTATCTTCACAACTCACAACACAGATATGCTCGACTTAAACATCCCGAAGCATTGCTTTGCCTTCCTGCGGAAGAAGCAAGAGGACGATTACAGAGTATCTGTGACCTATGCATCCGATATTTTAAAGCGAAACAGCGATTCTATCCGCTGCGCCGTTGAGAACGACGTCTTCTCATCCCTCCCTGACGAGTCCGCCCTTGACGCGCTTGAAAAGGGGGCTGACGATGAAGAATAACTGTATCTATTTTGTCGAAGGCCGATGCGAGGAGAAATTGCTGAACGCCCTGAAGGAACAACCACCGAAGATTCACCCAGGGCGTGTAAAGGTCTTCAATGTCATCCAGAATAATCTTTCCAACTCACAGCTCATCACCATTCAGCCGGGCACAACGGTTGCGCTTGTCTTTGATACTGACATACCTCTTACGGATTGCCGGAAGGAGAATATCAGAAGATTGGGCAAGTATTGCTCAAAAATCAAGGTTGTTTTTCTGCCACAGGTCTTGAACTTTGAGGACGAGCTTGTCCGCTGCTCAGACCTGAGAAGCACATCTGATTTGACGCATAGTAAAAGCAATAAGGATTTCAAAAGGGACTTCTGCGCTATGACCAACGCACGGGTTGCCTTGGAGCGCGTGAACCTCAATGTCGAGAAACTATGGACCGAAGATGCGCCGGCGGACTTTGCATTTTTTGAAAAGAATAGTGACTTTGTAAAACAATGATGCTGTCCTTATTGTCGAAGCTAATATCAGAATGGCAATGACAATCGAATGGAGAGTAAACACAGAATTGCGGTGGTAAGATGGATAACATAGTATTTGAGCGCGATTACGAGCAAGAACACAAGCAGCAGAGCAAGGAGGATACAGCATCAGCAATATTCGATATTGCCGTTGATGGTGGATTCCTTTCGGAATATGCCAAAGCCATGGAAACCATCCCCAAGGTGGTTGTTCCCGCAGATAAAGCAAATTACGAGTATTTACTTGAGCGTGCTGACGAACTGGCAAAACGCTGGGGCGGGAGAGTCAGAGGCGTGGTCGACTACAAGAAGTGGGATGCGTCCATCGATCTTATTCTGCCATTTGCCGAGTTTGGTAGTCGGGATGACCGAAACCTGCTAATGGAGTTTGCTGACAAATCGCACTCATTGACATTTCAAGCGACTGAGGACGGTAAGCTGAGAATCTATGTTTGGTTCTTCTACTTTGAGGAAATTGCTGACAAACAGGAAATCTTGGAATCCATGATCAAGAGCAATCCAGAATTAACTTCTCTTATAGAAAAGTATTATGACGAAAACCCGTCGCTGTCGGAATCTGATGATGAGGTCGATAGCCTTGACGATTCTGAGCAAGTTGAACTGATGACATGGTTCGTCGAAACATGGGTAGCTGCTACTGGCGAAAGCAAAGAAAGCGTTGCCTCTGTGATTTTTTCTGAGATGCGGCGCGATTACAGAGGAATGCTAAAAAAGATGCTTGAGTTGAAACACACGCTCGAAGAGGGAACCGAGTAATACAAGGCCAGCCACTTCAAAGACAAGTGGCTGGCCTCTTTATATATTCGTTTCTGCATGTGTTTACCGCAGTTTTCCCCGCACCATCAACTTGTACCACATTTGGTGGCGGTCTTATGGTATAATCAAATCGAAGGGTGGGATGAGGCGTGGCCAATGCAAAACTAAAGCTGCTCAAAATACTTGAAATACTCTCAGAGACAGACGAGGATCATCCGCTGACAGCCGCTCAGATCGGGGACAAGCTGCTGCTTTATGGAATCAGCGCGGAACGCAAATCGATCTGCCGGGATATCAACATCCTGAAAGATGACGCCGGCTACGATATTGCGCTCAGCGAGGACAACAAGCAGGGCTATTACATGGTTAGCCGCGACTTTGAGGATTGGGAGCTGAAGATCCTGATCGATGCGGTCTGGGGCGCTAAGTTTCTCACCTATGAAAGCGCTGAACAATTGGCGCAGAAGCTATCCAAGCTGACAAGCGCAGGCAGTCAGCGTATGCTCAAGGCCGTTACGCCTGTCAAGCTTCGCATCAAGAGCCGCAATGCGACCACAAAGATCAACATCGACTCCGTACTGAAAGCGACAAAGGCCAATCGCAAAATCGCCTTTCAATACACCTATACGGATACCGCGTTGAAGCCGCAGCTCCGCAAGGACGGAATGCGATATATCGTCAATCCCTATGCGCTGATCTGGCAGGACGAGCACTACTACCTGATCGGCAACTATGATAAATACAGCGATCTCAGCTACTATCGGCTGGATCGCATGAAATCGCTCTCGATCTGCGACGAGCCGCGCAAGCAGGCGAAAGAGGTTCTTGGTGATAATGCGGATCTGCAAATCGAGGAGTATGTCCGTGCTTCCCTGTACCGATACGGTGGAGAGCGACTCCGCCTCAAGCTGTTTGTCAAGAGCTATATGGTGGACGATCTCATTGATTTCTTTGGAGATGAAATCAGATTTATTCCCGTAGAAGATGGATTCCATGTGGCGGTGGATGTGATGGAGAGCGACGGGTTATATTTCTGGCTGCTCCAATATGGGGAGCATATGACCATCGTTGAGCCCGAGAGCGTCCGGGCGGAGCTTGTGAGAAGGCTTGACAGCATCCGCAAACGATATGAAAGCGAGGGCGAACAGCATGAATGACAGAATGAAGGAACTCTACGGCCATCTCTATGCCGATGCAATGAAGATAAGACTGTCAAACTTCTTTCCCATTTGCGGCGAGGAGTATGGCCGAGCGGGAACAGTCAAACTCATGGTGGTCGGCAGAGCGGTCAACGGCTGGGACGAGTTCATGGCCGGCGACGAGGCTGCGTTTATGGCGTCGGCGGAGACCAGTTTGGATGGCAGGGGCTTTTCATGGCTTGGACACAAAAATAAGGCCGGCGACTATGATGCGGAACTTGCTTCTGAATCGTACCTCAACGCCCGCGGTGAGGAGACGCATTATAACCTGCGCACGAGCCCGTTCTGGAAGACTGTCAAGGAGATCACACGCCGCTTAAACGGCTGGAGCGAGGATGGGATACCGCCTCGCTGGTACGAGCACATCGTCTGGAGCAACTTGTATGCAATCGCACCGAAGGATGGCGGCAATCCAGATGACGCTATGCAAAGGGCGCAGCGCGCCACCTGCCGGGAGCTTCTGCGGGAGCAAATAAATGAGTTTGCGCCCACGCACATTCTCTTTGTCACCGGGCAGGACTGGTATCGCGCCTTCTGGGAAAACCAGCCGCTGTGCGACATGGTCGAGCATAACGACCAGAAACAGTTTGGGAAATATACGGTCAGCAGCGGCTTATATCACGACTGCAAAGTAGTGGTCACAATGCGGCCGGAGTTCAGGACGCCCGCTGATATTATCGGTGGAGCTATGGCCGCTTTTGCAGAACTGGAGGTGCCGGGTGGAGCTATCTAACCGCTTTCGAGGCTGCCTTTTGGGTGGCGCGATCGGCGACTCCCTTGGATATCCGATTGAGTTTATGTCCCGCCGGCAGATCATCAGCGCTTATGGGAGCGCCGGTCTGACTGACCTCATTGTTGACGACGTTTCCGGCAAAGCGCTGATCTCAGACGATACGCAGATGACGCTTTTCACGGCGAATGCCTTTCAGCTATGGAAAAGCACCGTGGACCGCACCGATGCCGGTTCCCTGGGCGGAACGATGCCCAGTATTTCGAAGTCATTGTATAAGGCATATCAGCGCTGGCTTTACACACAGACGGGGCAGATCAGGAATAAGAGCTGGCTGGAGCGTACCATTGCCGAGGGCCGCGATGATTTCATTCTGGATCAAAAGGAGCTGTTTGCACAACGCGCGCCGGGCAACACCTGCCTCAGTGCGCTGCAAACCGGCATGGGCACGATGGAGAAGCCTCTCAACAACAGCAAGGGCTGTGGCGGTGTGATGCGTGTGGCGCCTGTGGGACTGTACTACTGGCGCGACCCGGTCAAGGCATTCGATGTGGGCTGTAAAGCCGCAGCCATCACCCACGGGCATCCGAGCGGCTACCTTGCCGCAGGTGCTTTTGCTATGCTCATTGCACTTCTTTCTGCCGAACAAGAACTTCCCGAAGCTTTAGGCGCGGTACGATCCGAGCTGGAGAAGCACAAGGACAGCGGCGAGGTCACACAGGCATTGACTGAGGCGCAGCTCATGGCGGCGTCCGGGCTTTCTTCTGCCAAGGCGATTGCCGCTCTTGGCGAAGGCTGGATTGCGGAGGAAGCACTGGCGATTGCCGTCTATTGCGCCCTGGTATGTGCGGACTGTGAGCGTGCGTTGGTCATGGCGGTCAATCACGATGGGGACAGCGACTCCACCGGCGCCATATGCGGCAACATTATGGGCTGCATTTTGGGAAAGCACGCGTTCCCCATCGAATGGTGCAAACAAGTCGAGCTGTCGGATTATATCGTCCGTATGGCCATGTCTCTATTACCTTGAGGTGACACAAATGGAGACGATTCAGTTGGAAACGCTCCTTGAGCTGATATCGGCGGATGTTTGGCTCGAGGAGCAAAAGCTGAAGAAACGAAATGTGCGCCCCACGCTCCGGGTGCCGACTTTTGCGGAGCGGGCAGGCGTTGTCGGGGATATGCTTCAGCGTGCGGCTGTTGACGGCAGGACGATTCGATTTGACGCACAGGGTTCCGCGCCGGTTGATGTTCCCGCATACAATTATTTTCTGGCGAGTAACGAACTGATTATGAGCGACTTTATCGACGGAGTTTCACAGCCTCAAGCCGCCTCTTGGGAGATACATGGCTTCGACCTGTTCGAGGAGCTGAGCGAATATCTGAATCAAGCCGAATTCATGTGCGGTTTCTCCGTTTATGTGAAGCACCGCTACCAGTATGAGAAGGCATTTTGCCGCTATGCTTTTCAGCGCCCAAATGAGGAAAAGACCTATACCGATGTGTGGGGCTTCTACTATCCCAACGAGGCGTTGGCTGACGAATGGCAGCGCGACCAGTCCTATCGATACTTCTTTGAAATTGTCGGCCTGTGCGAGTTCCATACCGGGCAAGAGGTATTTTGCGCGCTGCTGAATTCTTTTGATGATCTCTACCGTGAGCTGGAAGGCCGGCTCTGTGACATTGGAATCGATGGGGATGATGCATGGGAGGAGCATGGCGCGATCCGTTTTGATGGAGCTGATTACACATATCGCATTTGGGGCGACGGTAAGGGCGCGTCCTATGAGCTGCGGAACGCGGAGGGTGAGCAGTATTGCTATCCACGGCATTGCTTTTCGGACTTCTCCTGCGATGGTATAGAAGACTGCACGCTTTGCCCATGCCAATAATCATTAGGAGGAACATTCGATGAAAATAACACACTTTCTGTATCCCGATTCCGACAACTGCATCTACTGCAAGAAAATCAATGGTTTCATTAAGATCGTGCCGATGAAAACTCCGTGCCTTCGCTGTGAGCGATATCGTGGCTCGATCCAAGGGGAAGGCTGCGAATGCTGCTGGGATGACTTTGACTTCGACTGCGATGTGAGCGTGCTGGATCAGGCTGCGGAGTACGACCGCGTGAACAGCTTCCGCCATGTCCCCAAGGAGGAGCGTCTGGCCGCATGGAGCAAGGCGAATGACCCTACTGCCGCTCTGCGTGACGCGCCGGACAAAGGTATTTGGCAACTGATGCGGGACTTTGTCGGCTTGCTCCGCGATGATGAAGATGACGCGCTATCGTACATGGGCGAGAAAGTATCATTTGAAGGCATTTCCGGTGAGGATTCCTACGATTTTATCAAGGCACAAAAGAAATACGAGAATTGGCTGGAAGAACTGAAAAAGGAGATAAAACGAAATGTATAATCTGATCTGGTCCCGGAAGGAACTCACGCCGCAGAAGCTGGGCGCATTTTGCGAGTATTACGCGAAGATGGCGCTCACGTCTTACGGCATGAGCGTCTACACCGCCGAGGTGGATGACCATGGCATCGACTTTGTGGCGGAGACAAAGAGCGGGTTTTTGAAGTTTCAGGTAAAGTCTGTGCGTGAAAGCACGAAATATGTTTTCATGCGTCAGGAACACTTCAATGTGGAAGACAGCTCGCTTTACCTCATCCTCATTTTACTCAGCGACGGAGAGCATCCCGATATGTATGTGATCCCCGCCGCCGCGTGGCGGAACTCCAACAGCAAGCTGCTGGTCTATCACGCCTATGAGGGGAAGAAGTCTGCTCCGGAGTACGGCGTCAACCTCTCCTCCAAAACGATGCCGGAGCTCCAGCAGTACAAGCTCGAGAAAATGATTGATACGATTGCGGGGTGTGCAGAGTGAGCATTCGAGAAAAAGAAAACCAGCTCTTTTCGGAATTGAGAGCCGTTGACCCGGATATCGTCCCGGACGGCCTTGTTGAAGAGGCGGAATACCTTGCCGCAAAGTATAAGATCGTCTACATACTCAAAGAGGTCAACGGCGGCAAGGGCTGGGATCTGCGTGAGTTCTTGCGTGAGGGCGGACGCTCGCAGACCTGGGATAATATCGCGCGCTGGACAGAGGCGCTCCTCGATCTGGAGCATCCGCAGGATTGGAGCTATTGGGAAAATCACAATGAGGAGCGCAGAGGCGCTTATCTCAAGAAGATCTGCGCCGTCAACCTCAAAAAGACCTCCGGCGGTCACACCTCAAATGGTCGGGATATTGCAACTGCCGCCGGGACATATCAGGATGTGCTGAGAAAGCAGCTTGCCGTCTATGACCCCGACATCATCATCTGCTGCGGGACGGAAAAGCCCTTCTTCGACTGTTTGCATGATGGGGGCAACCCCATATGGCAAATGACCACCCGCGGCGTCTGGTATGTCGTGGATGGTAAAAGGATCATCGTGTCCTTCGCTCATCCCGAAGCACGGACAAAGGATTGCTTTCTGCATTATGCCTTGGTTGATGCTATGGCAGAGATCCTTGCCAAACACGCTGAGGCCATTGCTGTTCACGAATAGTGGTGCATTCAATGGAGGCAGAACACGCGAACAGACTATCCACGGGCTTTAGCGCTTTGGATGACTGCATCGGTGGGATCATGCAGGACAATGTGATTTTTCTGGCGGCCAGACCCGGCATGGGCAAAACCGCTTTTGCGCTGGACATCGCGGTGCAGCTCGCCACAAAGGAGGCCAAGAAGGTTGCCTTTTTCTCGTTGGAGGACTCTAAAGAACGTATCACCGCAAGGCTGCTTAAACGCAAGCTCTGCTCAGCATCAACCCTTGGTGAATCTTCATCGCCAGACACTGGGACGATTACGGTGTATGATAATCCTAAATTGGATATCAGAGCAATCAGGGAAATCGTTACCGCTGCTGGGGGCTTTGATTTTATCATTCTGGACTATTTTCAGCTGCTATCGTTTAGCGGCAAGAATACGAGTGCGAGAATCGAGCGCGCGATGATGGAGATAAAAGCGGCCGCGGCAGAGCTGCATGCCCCGATCATGGTCTTGTCTCAGCTGCCGCGGAGCATTGAACGGAGAAAAGACCGCAGGCCGCGCGTTCAAGATATTTCATGTACCGCGCATAGAAGAATGCGTTTTGTCCGTAGTTGGCGCTGTCGCCTGTGGAGTTGATGATGGTCTTGGATATGATCTTGGCGTACTTCTCAGCTTTTGCTTTGGCAGAGAGGTTCTCCGGTTCTTTACGATAGATATCCATATAGCGATTAACCAAGTGCAGCATATTATTACCGTCAGAGCGTGTGGGGCTTCGCAGGTCGATAACGGAAATGTTGTACCCGTAATGATCCTTGGCTATTGCTCCGTAGTTGCGGAACAGATCCCCTTTTACATCTGTGCAGAGGAACGACATTCCGGTAGCGCAGGCGTACTCGAGGTTGGGGTATAAAAAGAAGGCAGTCTTGCCCACGCCGGATGCGCCTATCATCAAAGTGTGGACGTCGTCGGTATCCACCAGTGCGGTTACCTCATTTTTCTTGCCCGCGCATCCGAGGATGATGCCTTGGTCTTTGGGCAGCTCTTTTCCCTTGCGCCACGCCTCCGGTTTGAACGGGACGTGCTTGTAGGTCTGCTGTATCTCTTTCTTGGACGCCCAGCGCGCCGTTCCGTGCTGACCGTCGCCCACGGTCTTGCTCTTGATGCCGTTGAGGGTATAGACATTGCTGATTGCCTCTACAATTTTAGTGGAGGCATCGTCCGAACTGATGTTGTCCAGCTCTCCCCATGCTTCGCCGATCTCAGCCGGGGTGGAGGGGAGCTTCAAGTATACGCCCTCATA
>JAQUYD010000008.1 GCA_028692035.1 Oscillospiraceae bacterium | reverse complement strand
CGACGCATCGCAAACGGATGAAAGGGGAACGGTTCCCGCTGGGCAGAAAGCCCGGCCAATCGCATAAAATTAGATACAATTCCAACGCCGAGGGCGTTTTCCGAAAAGGAAAACACCCTCACTTTTTTTACCTGTAGGGCATAAAATGCACTATCTTACAAAGGCAGGTGGAAAAAATGGGGATATTGCTGCTCCTGGAGATTTGTTTGATCGCTGTAGGCACGTGGTCGCTGGTCATGCTGCTGTACCGGCTGTTTCTGATGCCGTCCCAGCGGGATTTTGCACCGCTGGTGCTGCCGGTTGGAGCGGAAGCCGACGCGGTAGAAGGGCGGCTTCGATGGGCCTACTGGCAGACCCGTTCCGGCGGGAAATATGGTTTTTTATATATCCTTGACTGTGGGATGAACGAAGAAACAGATCAGATCTGCCGGCAGTTTGCCCGAGAATGGGGGAATGTCGAGATTGGCGGCTGGGAGACGTTGCAGCAGAGGCTGTGTCCCAAAGAGGATTTGCAACCATAAAAAAAGTGTAGTATACTAAATAAAAAAATGCAGGTTTGCAGGCGGGTTTCCGCTCTTTTGAGGCGTTATGGAAGCACAGGAATATCTCCGGCTGACCGGCACGGTGGAGCATATTGTTTACCAAAAAGAAGAAAGCGGCTTTACTGTGTTGGAACTGGCAAGTGGTGACGAGCTGATCACTGTAGTGGGCGAAATGCCCGGCGTTGCCGAGGGGGAGGAGCTGGTCCTCACCGGGACCTATGTAGCCCATCCCACCTTTGGCAGCCAGTTTCGTGTATCGGTCTATGAACAGCAGCTGCCCGCCACTGCGGGGGCAATTTACAAATATCTGGCCGCAGGCGCGATCAAAGGGATCGGGCCTGCTTTGGCGCGCCGGATTGTGGACAAGTTTGGCGAGAATACTCTGGATGTAATGGAAAAAGAACCGTCCAGGCTATGCCAGGTCAAGGGCGTTTCCCAGCGCAAGGCCGAGGACATTGCCCAGGAGTTTAAGCGGATTTTCGGTGTTCGGGCGGTGATGCTGTTTTTATCCAAATACCAGATTCATTCTTCGATTTGCGTGCGGGTTTGGAAAAAGTGGGCGGCCACAGCAGTGGAGGTCATCCGGGAAAACCCCTATGTGCTGTGCCGCGCCGACATCGGACTGGATTTTGAGCAGGCCGAAAGCATCGCTCGGTCGATGGATATTTCCGCCGACGACCGGCGCCGGATCGCGGCGGGGCTTCAGTTTGTCCTAAGCCACAATCTGGGAAACGGGCATACCTGCCTGCCTACGGAAACGCTAATCAAGGTGGCGGGAACACTGCTTGGTATCGACCGGGCAGCATTGGAGCTGGGGCTGGAGGAACTGACGGCGGAAAACGACCTGGTGATTTGCGCCTGCGGGGGGCGGGATTTTGTATTCCTGCCCGAATTGTACGCGGCAGAAACCTATATTGCCGGGCGGCTGGCGCTGATCCTGTCCTCCTATCCGGATTTGGGGCAAACCTACGACCGGCAGATCGACGCGCTGCAGGAGCAGCTGGAGATCGTTTATGCCCCGCGGCAGCGGAAGGCGATCACCATGGCGCTCAACAACGGGGCCTTTATCCTGACCGGCGGCCCCGGTACCGGAAAGACGACCATCATCAACGCCATCATCGAACTGTTTGAACAGAGGGGCGATAAGGTGATGCTGGCAGCGCCTACCGGCCGGGCTGCCAAGCGGATGAGCGAGCTGACCGGCCGGCAGTCCAAGACCATCCACCGGCTGTTGGAGGTGGATTACCGCGACGGCAGCGGAACGGTGTTCAAGCGGGATGAGCGCAATACCCTGCACGCCGATGTGATTGTAGTAGACGAGATGTCCATGGTGGATACGCTGTTGTTCCAAAGCCTTTTGCGGGCGATGAAGCTAGGCTGCCGCCTGGTCATGGTGGGGGACACGGATCAGCTGCCGTCGGTGGGGCCAGGCAATGTGCTCAAGGATCTGATCGAGGCGGATGCGATTCCCACCGTGCACTTGCAGGAGATTTTCCGGCAGGCGGCCGAGAGCCTGATCGTCACCAACGCCCACGCCATTGTGCGCGGTGAGCAGCCGGACCTTTCCTGCCGGGACCGGGATTTTTTCTATCTGGCGGGCAGCAGCTATCCGGCGGTGACCGAAACGCTTTTGGATCTGGTACAGCGGCGGTTGCCAAAGCAGTACGGCTTTTCACCCATGACCGATATTCAGGTGCTTTGCCCCAGCCGCATGGGGCAATTGGGCACCATGGAGTTGAACCGGCGTTTGCAGGAACGGCTGAATCCCCCTTCCTCGGACAAACCGGAGGTGAAAGTTTTTGCAAACTTGTTCCGTTTAGGGGATAAGGTGATGCAAATTAAAAATAATTATGATATTATATGGAAAAAGGATGATGAGGAAAACGGTACCGGCGTTTTTAACGGGGACATCGGAGAAATTATCCTCATCGATAAAAGCCTGGGCCGCATTAAGATCCGGTATGACGACCGGGTGGCCGATTATTCGGTGGATATGATGTCCGAGTTGGAGTTGGCGTATGCGGTGACAGTGCATAAAAGTCAGGGCAGTGAATTCCCCTGTGTGATTTTGTCCTTGGATTACCCTAACCGGAAACTGTATTACCGGAACCTTTTGTACACGGCGGTGACCCGCGCCAAGCGCCTGTTGCTCATTATGGGAAATGCGCGGTCGGTGCCGGTGATGGTGGAAAACAACCGAAAGACCCTTCGGTATACCAATTTGGCCGGCTTTTTGATCGAGCAGACCCAGAGCTAGAGAGGATGATCCGCAATGGGGAAAAGCCATTTTTCCTTTGGCAAGTTTCTGGCCGGACTTTTGTTCCCGCCCAGGTGCCTTTGCTGCGGAGCGGTCACCGGTTCTTCGCCGCTTTGTGCAAACTGTTCCGCAAAACTGCATCCCGTCGGTCGGGATCCTTGCCGGTTTTGCGGCCGGGAGCGGGACCGCTGCCGGTGCGATTACGGAAAGGGCCTTTTGTTTGAACAAGCGGTCAGTGCCTATTATTATGAGCAAACGGGTCGGGCGCTGCTGCAGCGCTTTAAATTCCGGGGCGATATTGCCTGCTACGACCAAGTATTGGCGCCGCTTTTTCTGGAGAAGACAGCCGGAGCCTTTCATCAAGTCTCGTTCGACTGGATCGTCCCGGTGCCGATGTATGAAAAACAAAGGGGCCGGTTCGATCAGACGGGTTATCTGGCGCGGTCCTTGTCGCGGCATATGGGAATTCCCTGCCGGACGGATTTGTTGAAAAAACTGCGAAAAACGCCGCCGCAGCATCTGCAAAAAGCGCGGGATCGCGGCGAAAATGTAAAAGGGGCTTTCACAGCCTGTAAGAAAAGTGAGTTGCAGGGAGTTTGTATTTTGTTGGTAGATGATGTTGCAACCACGTTTTCCACCTTGAACGAATGTGCAGCTGCGCTAAAAGGCGCTGGGGCGGATCGGGTCTTATGCGCTTCTTTAATGACTACAGCGGGGAAAATCAAAAACCAGGGGGATCAACATGAGTGAAATGACGACCGATATCGGGATTGATTTGGGAACGGCAACCGTTATTATCTATGTAAAAGGCAAAGGCGTTGTGCTGAAAGAACCTTCCGTCGTGGCTTATGATACCCGTTCCGGAAAGGTGCTGTGCGTGGGACAGGAGGCATACACCATGATTGGGCGCACGCCGGATCGGATCCGCGCGGTGAAGCCGTTGGACCAAGGGGTGATCTCCGACAATGACCTGTGCGAAAAAATGTTGCAGCATTTCTTGAAAAAGGTATACCAGAACCCGCTTTTAAAGCCGCGGGTGGCGCTGTGCGTCCCCTCCGCGATCACCGATGTAGAATCGCGGGCGGTGGTGGAAGCGGCGGTCAGGGCCGGCGCGCGCAAGGTTTATTTGATCGAAGAGCCGGTGGCAGCCGCCATCGGTGCGAAAATCGATATTTCCAAACCGTCTGGCCACCTGGTGCTGGATATCGGCGGCGGTACGGCGGACATTGCGGTCCTTTCCTTGAACGGTATCGTCCAAAAAGATTCCATCAAGCTGGGCGGCGATAAGTTCGACCAGGCGGTGGTGCGGTACCTGCGGGACCGATACGGGCTGTTGGTCGGCGAAAAAATGGCAGAGATGGTCAAACGACAGATCGGCACGGTAGCGATGGATCCTGGGGACGAGGCTTTCGACGTGAAGGGCCGCAATCTGACCACCGGCCTGCCGGAAAAAAGGACTGTCACCGCACGGGAGCTACGCCCCTGCCTTTTGGAGATCGCGCAGCAGATTACCGGCGCGATGCAGGGGGTTTTGGAGAAGACTCCGCCAGAATTGGTGGGGGACATCCATACTGCAGGCGCGGTGATGACCGGTGGGGGGGCGCTGCTTCGCGGCCTGGACGAGTTGATCGAAACACAGCTGCACATCAAGGCAAAGGTGGCGGAATC
Source organism: Oscillospiraceae bacterium (assembly GCA_028692035.1). Taxonomy (GTDB): domain Bacteria; phylum Bacillota; class Clostridia; order Oscillospirales; family Ruminococcaceae; genus UBA3818. Next base: position 87,856 of record JAQUYD010000008.1, on the reverse strand, counting down.
GGCGGAAGAGTGCGTCGCCATCGGCACAGGATGTTGTTTTGATTACATCGAACAGTTATCAGAGGACGTAATCCGATATGGTTCCAACCGGTAAAACAAGAAATATTTCTAGCGGCACTTGCCCGCCGAAAGCTTTTCCGCTATAATAAAGCTGTTTAGTTTAGAAAGCTTCGGCTTGGTTTTGCCAATTCAATGAATTCAGAGGTGACTGATTTGAACGATATAAAAAAATGTGCCGGCCTGTTGTTGGCGGCGGTGCTGATCTTCCTGCCCGGCTGTGGGGACACGGTAGAATCATCGGGACTCGATACTTCAAAGGATGAAACGGCGGCTTCGGCCCTCCTGCAGTTTGAACTGCCGGAAAAGGGCGATGAGATCGTATGTATCAATACCAGCATGGGCACCCTAAAGGTAATGCTGTTCCCTGAGGTGGCGCCAAAAGCCGTGGAGAATTTTGTTACCCACGCGAAGGAAGGCTATTACAACGGCTTAAAGTTTTACAAAGTGCAGCAGAACAAATGCCTGTATACCGGGGATCCCGATGGGAGCGGCACCGGCGGAAAGAGCATCTTTAAAGACGAAGATGGGCGGACGGTGACCTTTGAAGACGAGTATTCCATGGATTTGTGGCATTTTAACGGCGCCCTTTCTATGGTGAATGATGGCGAAGAGGATAACAACGGAAGCAGGTTTTGCTTTGTCCAGTCTTCCAGTGTCAGCGCAGATATGCTGTTGGAGATGAAAAATATCGGATTCCCCAGTAATGTCCTGCTAAAGTATGCCGGTGTTGGCGGTGCACCTTGGCTGGATACCAAGCAGGTGGTTTTTGCTCAGGTTTATGAGGGGTTGGACGTTTTGGACGCCATTGCCGCAGTGGAAGTGGATGAAAACGGCGTTCCCAAAGAAAATGTGGTAATTACTTCCATGTCAGTGGAAAAGTATCAAGGCTAGCCATGGAAAGAGATGAAAAGCGGGTGTTTCGGAAAAAAGATGCGGTTTGCCGTATTTGTTCCGGGCATCTGCTTTTTTTCGTAAATTTGTGGCAAACATAAACGATAAAGCGGTTTCTTTGGGGCGATCCCGATGGCCGCTCTGTAAAAAGTCGGGGAATGAGGGGGATTTTTGTGGAACGGATTTTTTTGATCGTTTTGGATAGCTTTGGGATTGGCGCTGCGCCGGACGCGGCGGAGTTTGGCGATGCGGGCAGCGATACGCTGCGGGCCGTCATGGGCTCCCCGGATTTTTTTGTACCCAATCTGGAAAAATTGGGCCTTTTCCAGATTGACGGGACGCCAGGTGCCCGAGACAGTGCGGCTGCCGGTGCTTTTGGGCGAATGACCGAGGCTTCCCGCGGGAAGGATACCACCATCGGCCATTGGGAGATCGCGGGGATTCATTCGCCCAATCCGCTTCCGGTCTATCCAGAAGGATTTCCGCAGGAAATTATCCGCGCGTTTGAAAAGGCCACCGGGCGCGGCGTGCTCTGCAATCGGCCTTATTCCGGCACCCAGGTCATTGCGGATTACGGCGAAGAGCATCTTCGTTCGGGCAAGCTCATCGTCTACACTTCGGCGGACAGCGTATTTCAAATCGCGGCCCATGAGGATCTGGTGCCACCGGAACAGCTGTACGAATACTGCCGCATGGCCCGGGAGATCCTGACCGGCGAAAACGGGGTCGGCCGGGTCATCGCGCGGCCGTTTACGGGGAAGGCGCCCCATTTTACCAGAACGGCCAACCGGCATGATTTTTCCCTGCTGCCGCCGGCTGTGACCATGTTGGATGTTTTGCAAAGGGCGGGGCTGGATACCATCGGCATTGGAAAAATCGGGGATATTTTTGCGGGGAAGGGGCTCTCCGAGAGCCTGCCGACCAGGGGAAACGCCGACGGAATGGCCAAAACGGCGCAGCTGCTAGATCGGGATTTTCGCGGCCTTGCGTTTGTCAACCTGGTGGATTTCGATATGCTTTACGGCCACCGCAATGATGTGAATGGCTACGCGGCGGCTTTAAGCGCCTTCGACCGGTGGCTGGGAGGCTTTCTGCCTAGGCTCAAAGCCCACGATGTGCTTATGATTAGCGCCGACCACGGCTGCGACCCGTCCACTCCCAGCACGGATCATTCCCGGGAGTGCGTACCGGTTTTGGCATATGGAAAAGTTGTTCGGCCCGGGGTGAATCTGGGAACGAGGGATTGTTTTGGGGATCTTGGCGCTACGATTTTGGATGGATTTGGACTTAACTGGCATGAGATTTTTGGAGCGAGCTTTTGGCCGCAGATGACAAAATAGGAGGCGTTTTGAATGGACTGGAGCGGATTGATCGAGCAAGCCTTTGAAGGGCTTCAGCACGCGTATGCACCTTGTTCCGGCTTTCGGGTCGGAGCGGCGCTTTTGGGTCGGAGCGGGACCGTCTACACCGGTTGCAATGTGGAATCTTGCGCCTATACGCCCACCTGCTGTGCGGAACGGACCGCGCTGGTCAAAGCGGTGAGCGAGGGCGAACGGGCGTTTTTGGCGCTGGCCGTTGTTTCCGACGAGGGTGCCGATGGAGATTACACTTCCCCTTGCGGCGTCTGCCGGCAGATGCTGTTTGAGTTTTGTGGCGGGGAAATGCCGGTGATTTTGGCAAAATCCAAAGAGGATTACCGGGTTACGACGCTGGGTACGCTTTTGCCGATGGGATTTGGCCCGGCAAAGTTGGGAAAGGAGGGTCCAGTATGCGAATGATCGATCTGATCGAGAAGAAAAAACGCGCCCTCCCGCTGCGTGAGGAGGAAATCCGCTATTTTGTAGAGGGGTTCACCGCAGGCGGGATCCCGGATTATCAGGCGGCGGCGTTGTTGATGGCCATTTGTTTTACAGGGATGACCGACCGGGAAACAGCGTGGTTGACCGACGCTATGGCCGGTTCCGGCGATCGGGTGGATTTATCCGCGATCCCCGGTATCAAGGTGGATAAGCACAGCACCGGCGGTGTGGGGGACAAGACGACCTTGATTTTGGCGCCGTTGGCGGCGGCTTGCGGCGTGCCGGTGGCAAAGATGAGCGGGCGTGGTCTGGGGCACACCGGCGGCACGGTGGATAAGCTGGAGTCGATCCCCGGCTTTCGCACGGATTTGGACCGGAGAGCTTTTTTGAAGATTGTAGAGACCGTCGGCGTGTGCGTGGCGGGCCAATCGGGCAATCTGGCGCCTGCGGACAAAAAGCTGTATGCCCTGCGGGATGTGACCGGCACCGTGGACTCCATTCCGCTGATTGCGTCGTCGATTATGAGCAAGAAGATCGCCGCCGGAGCCGACGCTATTGTGCTGGACGTAAAATGCGGCAGCGGCGCCTTTATGAAAACGCCTGAGGATGCGACGCGTCTGGCCCGAAAGATGGTGGATATCGGGCGGGCCTGTGGCCGACGGATGGCGGCGGTTATCACCGATATGGACCGGCCCTTGGGACATTGCATCGGCAATGGGCTGGAGGTGGCAGAGGCCCTGGAAGTCCTGGAAGGAAAAGGGCCGGAGGATCTGCGGGAGGTTTCTCTTGTGCTGGCGGCGCAGATGTTGTCGCTGGCGGGAAAGGGTGACCCCGCGCTTTGCCGCCAGTTGGCGCAAAACACACTGGACAGCGGCGCGGCCCTGGAAAAATTTCGGCAGATGTGCCAAGCGCAGGGTGGGGACGTATCGGTTTTTGCGCGGCCAAAGTCTTTGTATGAAAAGGCGGAGGTTTATGAGCTGTCCGCGCCGATGGGCGGTTGGGTCTGCCGCATGGATGCCGAAGCGTGTGGCCGGGCGTCTATGCTACTGGGAGCCGGGCGGGAAAAGAAGGATAGCGTCATTGATCCTGCGGCGGGAGTTGTGCTGTGCTGCAAAACCGGCGATGCGGTGGAGCGGGGGCAAGCGCTGGCCCGGCTTTATACGAACGTGCCGGAACGATTGGAGCAGGCAAAACAGGCATTGCTGGAAAGCTATGTCATCGGCCCCCAAAAGCCCGAGCCTCAGCCGCTGGTTTACGATGTTATCTTGGGGCTCTAAAGAGGGATGGAAAATCCTATTTTTTCCGTTTTCAGACTGGACATTTGTGCCTGCCGGGACTACAATAAGGGCAGGATCTGCGGTGGAAGCCGTGGAAAAGAATCGTGGCCGAAAGGATGAACCATATGAAAAAAATCACGGCTGATTATCATTTACACAGCGATGTTTCACCGGATTGCAACACCCCCATGGAGGAAAGCTGTGAAGCGGCGATCCAAAAAGGGTTGACCGAGCTTACATTTACCGAGCATATGGAGCTGTTTAGCGCCCATTTTAAGCGCTATCCGATTTCGTATATGCAGCAGTATTTTGATCACCTAGCCCGCTGCCGGGAAAAATTTGACGGAAAACTGGTGCTGCGGGCCGGCGTTGAAATGGGGCAGGGGCAGGTGGACCGGGAGTGGGAAAAAACCATCATTGACCTGTTCCCCTTCGACTTTATCATCGGGTCGGTACATAAAATGGACAATGTGGATATGGGAAAGATGGCTTTTGCCGACGCGGCGGAGACCGAGCACATCATCCAACAAAATCTGGACTATCTTTGGGAACTGGTCGATACATGCGATTTTGATTCCTTGGGCCATGTGGATCTGGTCAAGCGGTATGCGGCCAACCATGGCATCAAGGTGAACCTGGCCGATTATGCTGACCGGCTGACGCCGATTTTGCAGCGGCTGGCCGAGCGGGGCAAGGCACTGGAAATCAACACTTCCGGGATCCGCCAATCGCCGAAGGAAGCGCTGCCGTCGGTGCAGATTTTAAAGTTGTTCAAGGCGGTCGGCGGCCGGTATCTGACCGTTGGTTCCGACGCCCATTTGTCTAAGGATGTCGGCGCAGATTTTGACATTGCCCGGGAAATGGCGCTGGAGGCAGGATTTCACCATATTGCGCTGTACGAGCAGCGCAAGCCGATTCTGGTTTCCATTGACGAGTAGACGACCGACAGAGAGGAGAGAACCCCTATGTACCGTTACGAAGAAAAGCTGAGGACCTATTTTGAGGAACACCGCCAGGAGCTGGTAGATCTGATGATTACCATCTGCCAGATCCCGGCCCCTTCCAACCACGAGGAGAAACGGGCTGCGTTTTGTAAAGAATGGCTGGAAAAGATCGGCGCGAAAAATGTGTCGATTGACCGGGCGTTCAATGTAATCTGCCCCATGCATTGCGACGGATCCGATGAGATTGTGGCGGTCATGGCCCATTCGGACACCGTGTTTCCTGATATGGAACCTATGCCCTTGCGGATTGAGGACGGGAAAATCTTTTCTCCTGGCATTGGCGATGATACCGCCAATGTGGCAATCATGCTAATGATCATCAAATTTATTTTGGAAAACGGCCTGACGCCCCATGGTGCGGTGATGTTTGTGGTCGATTCCGGTGAAGAGGGGCTGGGCAACCTGAAAGGCTGCCGCCAGATCATGGAGGATTATGCGGGCCGGATCAAAGAGGTTTTAGCGCTGGACGGCACCTTTACTTCTATGACCACCGGCGCGGTGGGTTCCATGCGCTACCGGGTCGAGGTGCTGACCGAGGGCGGCCATTCCTATGGGAATTTTGGCAACCGAAATGCCATCCACCTGCTGGCGTCCATGATCGATACGCTGTACAGCATGAAGGTGCCGGCAGGTGGGCGCACGACCTACAATGTGGGCGCCATTGAAGGGGGCACGTCGGTCAATACCATTGCACAGCAGGCGTCGATGCTATATGAATTCCGCTCCGATTGCAAAGAGAGCTTGGATATCATGGACCGCTTTTTCAAAAGCGTGGTGGAAAGCTACCGTACTATGGGCATAACCGTCAATGTAGAATTGCTGGGCCTGCGCCCTTGTAGCGGCAATGTGGCCCCTGCTAAACAGGAAGCGCTGATCGATCGTTGCAGCGCGGTTATGACCTATTATACCGGCGAAGAAGAAATCCGAACCGGCGCCGCGTCTACCGATTGCAATATCCCGCTGTCCCAGGGGATCCCAGCGGTGTGTTTCGGCGGATATGTTGGGCATAAGGGCCATACCCGCCAAGAGTTTGTGGAGCTGGATAGCTTGGCGGTAGGGCCGTTGGTGGTTGGCACCGTCATTACGGAGTATTTTGAATAAAGCAGCGAAATTTTAAATTCTCCGGCACCGATGTGCCGGAGAATTTTTTGTGCTATTTTGGCCAGAAAATTGTGCTCTCAAAAGAAAAATCTCCGAAAAAAGCGGGAATTCGACTTTTTCCATGGTTTGCCACTGTACAAATCTGTCATTTTATGCAATAATTTTGTAAAAATGTGAGTGTAATCTATTGCTATTATTTTGCATAAAGTATAAAATTATAAATAGATATCTGATGGTATCTGCAATGGGAGGACAAGGATGAAACGGATCGTCTGCATTCTGTTGGCTATGGCCATGTCGTTGGCGGCCTTTACCGGCTGCTCCGGGCAACCCGATGATTCGGCGCCGGAGCCGCAGATGCTTTTGGAAGAGGGAACAGTGCTTTCCCAAGAGGAACGGTCTGAAAGTTCCCAAGGCAGCGGCGAAGTGCCCTTTTCTTCGGATTCGGTTGTGCTTTCGTCCCAAGGTGGATCGTCTCAGATGCAGGCTAGTTCGTCGGTTGCGCCGCAGTCTAGCCAATCGTCTTTAGGGCAAAGCGTTGCCGCACAAAGCAGTTCCAGCGCCCCAGTCAGCTCGCAGAGCAGCTCCAGTCAGAGCAGCGCATCTTCGCAGCCTGTCAGTAATAGCGGCAGCGTCTCGGAGGATGAATACCGGGCGGTCTGGTTCTCTTATCTGGATCTTTCCGGCATGCTGAAAGGCCAAAGCCAGACAGCGTTCCGCCAAAATATTAAAGCGGCGTTCAAAAACATCTCGGATCTGGGCTGCAATGTGGCCATCGTGCAGGTGCGGCCTTTTGGCGATGCGCTGTATGATTCGGATTATTTTCCCTGGTCTTACCTATGCACCGGCACCGAGGGGAAAAATCCGGGGTATGACCCGCTGCAGGTGATGATCGAAGAAGCGCACGGCCTGGACTTGGAGATCGAGGCATGGGTCAATCCCTATCGGATCCGGCCCTCGGGCAACAACAATGCGCTTTCCGCTTCCAACATCGCTTCCCAGTGGGAAGATGAGGGAACGGATGCTGTGATCCGCTACAATGGCGGTATCTATTATAATCCGGCCCAGTCCGCAGTGCGGGAGCTGATCGTGGATGGCGTGCAGGAATTGGCGGAGAATTACGATCTGGACGGCATTCATTTCGACGATTACTTTTATCCCTCCCCGGATGATAGTTTTGATAACACCGACTATCAGGAATATAAGAAGGGCGGCGGGTCCCTTTCCCGCGGCGACTGGCGGCGGGAAAACGTCAACATTCTGATCCGGGATGTGTACTCGGCCATCAAAGCGGCGGATCCTTCTATCCGTTTTGGGGTAAGCCCTCAGGGGAACACCTCGAACAACTACAACAGCCAGTACATAGATGTGGACAAATGGCTTTCCAACAAAGGGTATGTGGATTATATTTGCCCACAGATTTATTTTGGATTTGACAACTCTAGCCATCCTTTTACTGAAACAGTGGAGTTGTGGAATAATAAAATCAAGGTTTCCGGCATTTCGCTTTATATCGGCCTTGCGCCCTATAAAATCGGCCTGACGGATTCCTGGGCTGGAAGTGGCCAAAATGAGTGGATCAGCGGGTCGTCCATTTTGGCTCGTCAGGTACAGTCCGCCAGAGACTATAAAAAATACGGCGGATTTGCCCTATTTCGGTATGCGTCCCTGTTTGCGCCGGGATCGTCGGTGAAAAGCCAGGTGGAAAAAGAGAAAAACGCCTTGGCGGACGTCCTTTAAAAGCAAGGGATTCGGAGAGAAGCGGCGGCCAGCCGCGGGGGAGGTACATATATGGCTTATTTGTTGAACAACAAAAAAGTTCTGGGGATTGTCATCGGTATTTTATTGGCGGTCATCACCCTCACCGTCACGGTGGTGGCGGTGGTGGCGAACACGCCGGAAAAGGATCCGGGCGGCGATGTGAGCCACAGCGCCGTGGATGAGCCGGTAGAAGAGCCGGACAACGACCCGGTGGAAGAACCGGATCCGGAAACGCCGGATACAACGCCGATCGTGTTTAACAATCCGGACGAAATGCGCGGGGTATGGCTGGTCCCGGGCACCGATTTTCTGACCGGCGGAAATTATGACGCGGCCACAGTCAAAGCCGCAATCGACAGCGCTATTGCCGACGCGAAAAATTTGATGATGAACACAATTATCATCGATTCGGTTTATGGCGACTATGTCCTTTACCAATCGGGTACGGCAGCCAGCGTCCCGACGAATTTTGATGTGATGGAATATATTGTTGCCAAATGCCGGGCAAATGGGCTGTATGTCTATTCGACCTTTGATGTGCTAAAGGTCCAGGAGGATGGCAAAAACAAAACGGCGGAGAAAGTGGATGCGGCGGTGTTGACGGCTGTGACCGAAAATGCCAAGTCCTTTGCCCAGAAATATGATCTGGACGGCGTTTTGCTGGACCACTACTATTTATCCTCCGCGGGGAACGGTACCGCTTATGCTGCTTATCTAAGTACCGGCGGCGGGATGGGCTTTGAAAATTATATGTACAGCGCTACCAGCTCCGCCATGAAAGCGGCGGTGGATGCATTCCACCAGGGGAAGCGCAACATTCAGGTGGGCCTTTTGTCTGATGCAGTATGGGCGAATAAATCCACCAACGAAGCGGGCTCCGATACCTCCGCCAGCTTCCAGGCGCTGGTAGACGGTTACGCCGACACCAAAAGCTTTGTAGAGCAGGGATATTACGATTTTGTAGCGGTCAAATCGTTTGCGTCCCGAAACAATACGGTTGCCCCCTTTACCACCGTTATCAAATGGTGGGCGACATTGGCGCAGCAAAAGGGGATCCCTCTTTATGCGGTGCAGGCGTCCAGTAAGTCGGTCTCCACAGAGTCTGGCTGGACAAGCCCCACCGAATTGACCGAACAGGTGATAGAAGCCCGGAAGGTCACGGGATACAAGGGCAGCATGTTTGACTCTTTAAGCCGGTTGAAGGCAGATCCGCAGGGCAGCACTACCGCGCTGAAAAAACTGTTTAGCGAGGAGCTGGACGTCGAATACTTTGCCACTAAACTGGAGGTGGCAAAGCCGAAAGAAACCACCTTTACGACTTATGAGCCGACCGTTGTATTCAGCGGATCGTCCGACCCGTATTTTGACGCGTTATTTAACGGCGAAAAACTGGAGCGGGATGCAAACGGCTACTTTAGTATGGAACTAGAATTAAAGCCAGGACTGAATACCTTTACATTTAAGCATAAGGACCAGAGCGTGACCTATAATATCACGCGGGTTGTGAAGGTGCTGGAAAGCATTTCCCCACAGGGCAACCTGACTGTCAACGGTGGAACCGAAGTCACGGTTTCCGCGATGGCGTATAAAGATGCCAAGGTCACCGCAAGTCTGGGCGGCCAGTCGATCCAGTTGACCCGCGACACGGCGGACGACGACTCGACCGATAAGGATACGAACTTTGTAAAATTCAGCGGCAAATTTACAATCCCCGCCGCAGGGTCTTCTGCGCAGAGTCTGGGGAATGTGTCGATTTCCGCCAGTTGGAGCGGCGCGACCGATTCTTTGCAAGGCGCTTATGTAACCGTTAACAAAAAAGTACAGATTAGTGATGGCGTATTGATCCAGGTGACCGCTTCTCAGGCGGAGACTTTTCCGGATAACACGCTGGACGACCTGTCGCAGCCGTCCTATTTCCCGATCTGTAAGGGAAGCCTGGACTTTGTGGTAGGCGATGAGCTGGTTTATAAAGAGGGAAGCACGACCTATTCCTATTACAATTTGGCTTCCGGCCGGCGGGTCTATTCCAAGGATATCACAACGGTGGGCGGTTCGATGGAGAAGAACGTCATTTCCGGCCTGCAGGTGGTCAGCGACAGCAGTCATACCTACGTCAAGTTGAAAATGTCCCAGAAAGCGGCTTACACGTTTAATTATTCCTCCAGCGCACTCAACATCGAATTCCACTATACTGACAGTGTGCCGGATGATTTAAGCCTGTCAAAAAATCCGCTGTTTAGCTCTGCCTCCTGGAGCGGCAGCACCTTAAAGCTAAAACTCAAAAACGGATTTTTGGGGTATAAAGCCTACTATGAATCCGATACAGGCTATCTGGTGTTCCAGTGCAACAACCCGCCCGCTTCCATGAGCGCGGCTAGAATTGTCATTGACCCCGGCCACTGCAATACCGATCCGGGCGCATTGGGCTTCCGCGAGGACTACAACGAGTACGAAGTAAACCTGGCGATTTCCAAGTATCTGAAGGCGGAATTGGAGTCCATGGGTGCCTATGTTTATATGAACAATACGACCAACGGCAAGGTCGAGCTGCTGACCAGAATGAACAACGGAAAGAGCGCCGACCCGCACCTGCTCGTCAGCGTGCATGCCAACTCTTCGACGAGTTCCTCTGCCAGCGGTTCCGAGGCATATTACTTCAATGCCTTCTCCACCGATTTGGCGTCTAAAGCCAGTTCTGCCGCTTCCGGTGCCCTGGAAACAGGAAACCGCGGCGCCAAATTTGGCCGGTTTTATATGACCCGTGACAGCGAATTTCCGGCGATCCTGTTGGAGACGGGCTTTGTTTCCAATCAATCGGAATATTACAAGCTGATTACGGCCAGCTACCAGAAATCAATCGCTTCGCAGGTGGCTTCTGCAATCAAGTCCTATCTGTCTGCAGCGGGGATGGGCAATACAGCCACCGGCACACAGGCAGTGGGGGATATGAGCGGCGGCTCCGCTGTAGCGGTCACCGGCGTTTCCCTGGATCAAACGGCGGCGACGATCAAGGTTGGCGAAACGTTGACTTTGGCGGCGACGGTCAAACCGGAAAATGCTACGAACAAGGAAATCACCTGGACCAGCTCTAACGAAGCGGTAGCAGTGGTGAGCGCCAACGGTACCGTTACCGGCAAGAAAGAGGGAACGGCTACGATTACGGCTACAACCGCCAGCGGCGGGAAAACTGCCACCTGTAAAATCACCGTCAAAGGGACGACCGCAAGCGTTACCCTGAATCGGACGGAGATCCGTTTGCAGAAGGGCGATAAATATCAGCTGACGGCTGCGTCTACCGGCGGCAGCGGGACGGTTACATACACATGGTCCACTGGAAACAGCAGTGTTGCAACAGTGGATTCCAGCGGTATGGTGACGGCGAATGCAGTTGGAATTACAACGATTACCGTTACTGCCAGCACCGGCGCCACCACCGTTTGTGAAGTGACGGTTTCCAGTACTTCCAGTAGCTCCGGTAGTTCCAGTAGTTCCAGTAGTTCCAGCAGTTCGGCCAGCTCCAGCAGCTCTTCTGGACTGGATGGGATCGTCCCGGACGATGATGAAATCTCGATCCGCATGGGGAAAAGCCAGCAGTTGACCTATGAGGTGAGGCCCTCCACCGCCAACCCGAAGGTCACCTTTAAAAGCGGGGACACCCAGGTTGCGACCGTTACAGAAAGTGGCTCGGTTGTCGGCGTCGGCGTCGGTGTTACAACGGTGACGCTGACGGCGGAAGATGGCTCCACCTGCGAGTGGACCGTCACCGTTACGAGCAGCGGTTCGGTCTGGCACTAAGGGTTACAGCGAAAATGCCATCGGCTTTAGAGAAGGAAGCGCTTTAAAATGCGCTTCCTTCTCTTTTGCATATTTTGTCCTTTTTTTTCATAGGATGGCTTAGGAACAGAAAACGGAGGGAAAAGGCATGGCAGATCGGCGGGATTTTGCAGGGAGAAGGAGCCCTCAGCCTTATGGGGCACCTTCGTCCAATTATGGACGAAGGGCAGTTCAAAACAAGGGGGGCGGCATTTTGCCATACCAAATTGGAGTTTGCACGATTCTGCTGCTGTGTCTGCTGGGCGGTTGGCTATTTGACGCGGGGTGGTTTGCCAGTGGTAAAGAACAGCTGTTGGCGCAGATGGACGCGGCGGATCAAACCCAGCAGGTAGAAAAATTACTATCTGGGATCTTTTCAAAACCCTCGCAAGAACAGCAAGCGCCTGTCGCCACACCAGACGCGGCCGGCGTCCTTCCCGCAACGCAAGCAGACGAGAAGGCGCAGGACGCCGGTGTGTCCCCAGAAAAGCTGGAGGAACTGTACCGCTATATCGAACGATACGGCAAAGCAAAAAAAACGGTGGATTCTACCGGCTTGACCGGTATGGGAGGCTACCTTCCGGTGAGCGCATCTGGCGCAGATACGGCTCGCTATCAGGCGCCAGAGGGTTGCCTGCTTTCGCCGGTAGCGGTCAGCGCAAAGCCGTTATTACCGGTCAAACGGGCGACCGTTACAAGTATTTACGGGTACCGGCTCCATCCGCTCACCGGAGAGCTGGACTTCCACACGGGAATTGACCTGGCGGCAGCACAGGGGACGCGGATCAGCGCGGCCTGGCCGGGCACGGTCAGCGAAGTGGGCTGGTCGGAGATCTATGGAAACTATGCGCTCGTCAGCCACAGCGGTAGGCTGGCGACTTTTTATGCGCATTGCGATTCTATCGTGGTGCAGGAAGGGGCCGTGCTACGGCAGGGGGAGTCCATTGGGTATGTTGGCTCTACCGGTTGGTCTACCGGCCCCCATTTGCATTGGGAAGTCCGCGTGAATGGACTCCGGGTGGATCCCGCGTGGCTGCTGGGCGACCGGCAGATTGCCGGGCAAGGTGAAAACCGTTGAGTTGGAAGTGGTTTGAACAGGAAGGGATCCGGGTCTCCGTTCCGTTTTTGTGTGGGCTGATCCTATTTTTGCTTTACGACCGAACAGGGTTGGGCGGACAGATGGTATTGGCGGCCCTTTCCCATGAGCTGGGCCATCTGCTGGCGATGGTGGCCATGGGGGAGCGGCCACAAAGGATCGTGTTCGGCAGCTTTGGAATCAGGATGGAGAAGCGGCCAGGTATCCGCATAAGCTATGGAAAGGAGATCGGCATTTATGCCGCCGGCCCGGCGGTAAATCTGCTGATCGCCTTGCTTTTTTGGAAGGCTCCGGCTGTTTGGCAGGTGCACCTGCTGCTGGGGCTGTTTAACCTGCTGCCTATGGGCGTTTTGGATGGCGGACAGCTCCTCCGCTGCTTTTTGCAGCGGAGGGTGGACATTAGCAGGTCGGATTTCTGGTCGCGGTCGATCTCGTTTAGCTGCGGGGTTTTTCTGGCGCTGTCGGCCGCGGTCGTGCTGTGGAAAAGCGGCTATAACGCCTCCCTGCTGGCGACTACCGCCTATCTATTCTGGCTGCTGCTGGCGGGAAATCGTGAAATTTGAAATGATGGCTGGATGTTTTTTTGCCGGATGTTTTCAGCGGAAAAGTTGCCTTTTCCCTACGGACATGGTAAAATATATCGGTTAATATAAAGAAAAGAACAGTTTAGCATGTGACATAAGTTGGGTACCCAATAGCCCAGCTTGGGTTGTATCTTAAAAATAAGAGGGATCGCGCTTATGCTTTCACAGAAAAAGGTTTTGATCGTAGAAGATAATCCGCTCAACCGGCAGATGCTCCGCCGGATTTTGGAGCCTTCTTATGATATTTTAGAGGCGGAAAATGGGCAGGCGGCGCTGGAGGTTTTGCAGCAGTATGGGGAGGGCGTCTCCTTAATTTTGCTGGATATTATGATGCCGGTTATGGACGGCTATACGTTCATGAAAAAGATGAAAGCAAATCCGGATTATGCATCCATCCCGGTTATCGTCACAACGCAGAGAGATAGCGAATCGGATGAGGTTGCGGCCCTATCCAGCGGCGCGACGGATTTTATTGCCAAACCTTATCGGGCGCAGGTCATTTTGCACCGGGTAGCCAGCATGATCAATTTGCGGGAAACGGCTGCGATGATCAATCTTCTTCAGTATGACCGGCTGACCGGCCTTTTTAGTAAGGAGTTTTTCTATCAGCGGGCACACAGTATCCTGCAGAGCGATTCGGAGGAACGGTATGATATTATCTGTTCCGACATTGAAAATTTTAAGCTGGTCAACGATGTGTTCGGCGTTTCCACCGGAGACCGCCTGCTTTGCGGTATTGCGGATTTATACCGGCAGAAAATCAGGGGCCACGGTATTTGTGGGCGGTTGGATTCGGATCGTTTTGCTTGTCTGGTCCGACACCAGCCGGATTATCCGCAGGAACTTTTTTCGGCTTTTACCGAGCAGGTGAATCAGGCTTTAAAAATGCAAAATATTACGATCAAATGGGGAATTTATGAAGTACAGGGCCGCCTTGCCTCAGTTGAGCAGATGTGCGATCGGGCACTGCTGGCAGCAAACAGGATCAAGGGACAGTATGGAAAGTATTTTGCAAAACATGACGATGAGCTGCGCAACCAGCTGTTGCATGACCAGGAAATGACCGCCGGCATGGAGGAAGCGCTGGAACAGAAACAGTTCCAGATCTATTTGCAGCCGAAGTACCAAATTAGGGATGAGAGGCTGGTTGGGGCGGAAGTGCTGGTTCGGTGGAATCATCCAAAGTGGGGCATGCAGTCCCCCTCCGAGTTCATTCCACTGTTTGAAAAAAACGGGTTTATCACCAAGCTGGATCAGTTTGTATGGGACCGGGCCTGCGCTATGCTGCGGAACTGGCAGGACAAGGGCCTGCCTTCGGTCTCCGTTTCGGTCAATGTGTCCCGCGCGGACATTTACAATGCGGATATTGCCCATATTCTGTTGGAGACCGTCCAAAAATATGGGCTGGAGCCGTCCCGTCTTCATCTTGAAATTACGGAAAGCGCCTATACGGAAAATCCCAAGCAAATTATTGACACGGTACGGCGTTTGCGGAGATTGGGCTTTTACATCGAGATGGACGATTTCGGGCAGGGCTATTCTTCTTTAAATATGTTAAACGAACTCCCCATCGACGTTTTGAAGCTGGACATGAAATTTATCCAGAATGAAACGGCCAAACCCAATAGCGGCGGGATTTTGCAGTTTATCATCGACTTGGCAAGGTGGATGCATTTGAGCGTGGTAGCGGAAGGGGTGGAGACGAAGGAGCAGCTGGACCGCCTCAGTGAAATCGGCTGCGACTATGTACAGGGGTATTATTTCGCCAAACCAATGCCCTGTGATGCGTATGAATTGCTTCTGGGCGAGTTCCAACGGGAAAAAGAAAAACCGGGAGAGTCCCCTTTCCAATTTTTAAAAGAATTGCCGGTTCTCCTGGTTGCCGATGCGGATGAAGCCTATCAAAAGCAAATCAGTGAAACATTTCGGGGGCAATACCGGGTGAAAAGCATGGCCTCCTATGAGGAGACGTTGGGATACATCGAAACGCACAGGCGGATTGCAGCGATGATTGTAAGCCTGTCCGGCCCCTCGCTGGACGGATTTGCGTTGCTGCGTACCATTCAGCAGGAAAAAAGATTTTGGAACATCCCGATTGTCGCCACCGCGCCGCCGGATGCACAAACCGAGTGGAGGGCGTTGGAAGCGGGCGCAGCTGATTTTATCGGGAAGCCGCATCTTATGCAGAGCCTCTCGAAACGGCTGCATCGAGTTATCAGCGCCGCAGCCAATGAAGAAAAGGCCCGGATGTTACAAGACGCGGCTTATAAAGATCCTTTGACCGGCGTTTTGAACCGCCGTGGGATGGAGGTTAAGATCAACGCCCTGTCGCAAAGCGATCTGCCTCTGGCGGTTTATGTTTTTGATTTGGACGACCTAAAACCTTGCAACGATCATTACGGCCACGCAAAGGGCGACCGTATGTTGGAAAAATTTGGCGCAATCCTGCGCACCCATACCCGAGAGAAGGATATTCTGGCCCGCGTTGGCGGCGATGAATTTGTGGCGATCATGCGGCAGATGCCATCGGAAGAGGTGGCGAAAAAGAAGGGTGAAGAGATTTGCGCCGCGGTCCGCGAAAACGGCCTTCAGGGTGGAATCATGGGAACCTGCTCCGCGGGTGTGGCGATGGTGCGCTCCGGGGACGCGATTGCACAAGCGCTGGAACAGGCCGACCAGGCACTATATTGGGTTAAGAACAGGGAAAAAGGGAATTGCTGCTTATGGCAAAAGGACCTGTAAAAAAAGCGTTTGACGGAAAAAAGCCGAAAAAGGATGGTTCCGTTTGAAAGGAACAGCCAAATAACGTCTTGGAATCAAAAAACAAGATGGAACGGGAGAAAACAAAATGAATCCTGAACTGGAAAGAATTTTCATGAAGGTGCAAAAACCAGGCCGCTATACTGGCGGGGAACTCAATAGCGTGGTGAAGGATCCGGCCAAAGTGGATTTTCGCTTTGCTTTTTGCTTTCCGGATCTGTATGAAGTAGGCATGTCCCATTTGGGCATGAAAATTCTCTACTCGTTATATAACCGGGAAGAAAATATGTGGTGCGAGCGGGTCTTTGCGCCGGATACCGATATGGAAGCGCTGATGCGTAAGGAACAAATTCCCCTGTTCGGGCTGGAAAGCCGCGATCCCATCCGGGATTTTGATATGGTGGGCTTTACGTTGCAATATGAAATGTCCTACACGGCAATTCTCAATATGCTGGATTTGGCGGGAATCCCCTTGCACACCGCCGACAGGAAAAGCCTTGCGCCGATGATCGTTGCAGGCGGCCCCTGCGCCTGCAATCCGGAGCCCCTTGCCGATTTTATCGACCTGTTTGTTTTGGGCGAGGGGGAAGAGATCAATCTGGAATTGGCCCATCTGTTTTTGCAGGCGAAGAAAGAGGGATGGAGCCGTGAAGCATACCTGCAGCAGGCATCGCAAATCGAGGGGGTATACGTCCCCTCCCTATACGAAGTGACCTACAAGGCGGATGGTACCATTGAGCGGGTAGCGCCTCTGGACGGCGCGCCGGCAGTGACGCATAAGCGCATTATCCAGGATTTGGACAAGGTGTTCTTTCCAGAGAACTTTGTGGTGCCGTTTTTGGAGACGGTCCACGACCGAGCGGTGATCGAATTGTTCCGCGGCTGTATCCGCGGTTGCCGGTTCTGCCAGGCGGGATTTATTTACCGGCCGTTCCGGGAGAAAAATTCCGAAACACTCAATAAAAATGGATACGATCTGTGCGCCTCCACCGGGTACGATGAGGTTTCCCTGTCCTCTCTGTCTACCAGCGACTATTCGCAGCTGGAGGGCCTTTTAGAGGAGATGCTCCCCTGGACCGAGCAGGATAAGGTCAACCTGTCTTTGCCGTCGCTTAGAATCGACAATTTTTCTCCCAGCCTGATGGAGAAGATCTCTAAGGTGCGCAAAAGCGGCCTTACCTTTGCGCCGGAGGCGGGTACCCAGCGAATGCGGGACGTGATCAACAAAAACGTCACCGAGGATGAGGTATTAGCCACCTGCCGCACCGCCTTTGAGGGCGGCTATACTTCGGTAAAGCTTTACTTTATGATGGGCTTGCCCACCGAGACCAAGGAAGATATCGAAGGGGTGGTGGATCTGGCGCAGAAGGTTGTAGATTTGTTTTACAGCCTTCCGGATAAGCCCAAGGGAAAAGGCGTGAATGTAACGGTCAGCCTGGCATGCTTTGTGCCAAAGCCCTTCACCCCCTTCGAATTTGAGCCACAGGATACAGAGGAGATGCTGCGGGAAAAACAGCGCCATATGGTGGGCTACAACCGCAGCAAAAAAATCCGGATCAATTACCACGAATCCAAGACCAGCTTTTTAGAAGCGGTGCTGGCCAGGGGCGACCGGCGGTTGTGCGCCGTACTGGAGGACGCCTGGAAAAACGGCTGCAAGCTGGACGGCTGGACAGAACATTTTAATTACGACGCCTGGGTAGCGGCGTTTGAAAAAAATGGGATAGACGGGACCTTTTACGCCAACCGGACCCGTCCTTACGATGAAGTTATGCCCTGGGATCATTTGGATTACGGCGTGAGCAAGCAGTTCCTCATCCGGGAGAACCAGAAAGCGCACGCGGATACGCCGACCCCCAATTGCCGGGAACATTGCAGTGGCTGCGGGGCAAACCGCCTGATTGGAAGGAGCTGTTTTTGATGGAGCCAATGCGGGTATTTTATCAAAAAACCGGTACGGCCAAGTATATTTCCCATCTGGATATCAACCGTTGCTTCCAGCGGGCGATGAAGCGGGCAGGGATTCCGCTGTGGTTTACCGAGGGGTTTAATCCCCATGCGTATTTGACCTTTCCGCTGCCGCTGGCGCTAGGATATGAAAGCCTGTGCGAGTGTGTGGACTTCCGGCTGGTGGGGGAAATGGCGCCGGAAGAGATCATCAAACGGCTCAATGATACGCTGCCGGCGGGCCTGCGCGCCTATGGAGCGACGCCGCCGGTTTATAAAGCGGCGGATATTGCGCTGGCCGCGTACGAGGTCCGGTTGACCTTGGCCGATACAGACGTGGTTCAGGCGCAAAAGATCCTGGAGGCGTTTTTCGCGCAGCCGCAGATTACGACCATGAAGCGGACCAAAAAGGGCGAGCGGGAAATTTCCTTAAAAGAACATCTTCACGACTTGACCCTTGGCGCAGCCGAGGGGGAAATCCGGTTGGATGTTCTGCTGCCCGCCGGAAGTGAGCTAAACATCAACCCAACGCTGGTGCTGGATGCGTTTGGGCAGCAGACAGGGATGATGATTGACCGGCTGGCGGTGAAAAAAACGGCGGTATTCACCCAGGACAAAAAGAATTTCGCATAATTACTTGCTTTTTTGCGGAAACTGTGATAATATAATCAAGCATTATGTGCCGTCGTGTTCCGCGACGGGAGTTGGTGCCCGGCATTTGCCGTGACATTAAAGCGGGCGGTCCTCTGTCATGGATCATGAGCATGAACGTCTGAAAATATTAGGAGGATATAAAATGGATGCTTTGAAACTGATTGCGCAGGATAGCCTAAAAGCCGAAGCGCCTTCTTTTGAGGTCGGTGACTCTGTCAGAGTTCACGTTAAGATCAAAGAGGGCGACCGCGAGAGAATCCAGATGTTTGAAGGTACCGTCATCGCCAAAAAACATGGCGGCGTTGCCGAAACCTTCACCGTCCGCCGTGTATCCCATGGCTGCGGCGTAGAAAGAGTTTTCCCGCTCCACTCTCCGAACGTGGATAAAGTAGAGGTCATTCGCCAGGGCCGTGTGCGCCGTGCGAAGCTGTACTACCTCAGAGATAGAGTTGGTAAGGCCGCGAAGGTCAAATCCAAAATCAGATAGTTGTTGCCCAATAAAAGCCGGCGCTGGATTAGCGTCGGCTTTTTGCATTCCAAAGGCCACCAATTTTTACAAATTATTCAGTTTTTCGCTGGTGGAATCCGTGGAAGAATGGTGTTCAATGTGCTATAATAACTTCACGTATATGGAAAATCAAAGATTTCTTTTCCAAACGGGTTCCTGCCTTGTTTCGGGACAAAATAAAAACTGGATCAAAATAGCCGTTTCGGCGGCGGAATGGAGTTTTTGACCGATGAGTGATACAATCAAACGAAAAAAAATCGGGGACGGCGTATTCTTTAGCGCCATCACCGATCCAAAGTTTAAATCCAACCGCATTTCGGTGAACCTTTTGCTCCCATTGGAAGAAGCGGCCGCCGCAAATCGGGCGATCGTGCCGTTTATACTGCGGCTGCGCAACCGGGATTGCCCAGATTTCACCCGCTTAAACGAAAAGCTGTGCGATTTATACGGGGCACTGGTAGACGGCGATGTACGCAAATACGGTGCGTATCAGATCATCAATTTGTCGGTTCAATCGCTGGACGACCGGTACAGCATCGATGGGGCGCCGCTGGTGCAGGAATGCGCCGATCTTGCCTGTAAAATGCTGTTTGACCCTTATCTGGAGGGCGGGCTTTTTTCGGAAGCGGATGTCCGGCTGGAGCGACAGAATTTGATTGACACCATCGAATCTGAATTTAACGACAAACGGGAATACGCCGTTAACAAATGTGTTTCCCTGATGTTTGGAGATAGCCCGTTGGCTGTGAAAAAATACGGTGCTCGGGAACGGGCGGAACAGATCACGGCTCAAAGTGCTACAGACGCGTATCGGGATCTGCTGCGCCGGGCTGCGGTGGAAATTTTGTTCATCGGCTGCGGGGACCCGTCTGCGGCGGAAACGGTATTTTCCAAACGTTTTTCCGATCTTGTACGCGCGCCGATTGCATACGACCCTTCGCTTCCAGTATCCCGCGCCCAGCAGGTGCAGTCGGTTCGGGAGGACATGGACATCACCCAGGGCAAGCTGGTCATGGGTTTTCGCACCGGCCAGACGACTAGCCCGGACGAAGTGAATGCAATGAAAATGATGGTCGCTTTATATGGGGGAACACCGTTCTCCCGCCTGTTTAAAAATGTACGGGAAAAACTTTCTCTGTGCTATTACTGCACATCCCGCTATGACAAAGCAAGCGGGATGGTGATGGTGGACAGCGGCGTAGAGACCGGGAATGAGCAGAAGGCGGAAGAGGAGATCCTGCGGCAGCTGGAACTGGTCAGGCAGGGCGAGTTTGATGAAGAAGAGATCAGCTCCACCATCCTGACGATCACCAATGCGTTAAAATCCACGGTCGACACCTTAAATGGGCTGGAGAATTGGTATCTGACCCAGATTTTAAGCGGCTGCGACGAATCGCCGCTGGAAAATGTGGAAAAGGTGTCCAGGGTGACCAAGCAGCAGATCCAGGCCGCCGCCGCCCAAGTGACGTTGGACACGGTGTTTTTCTTAGGGGCCAAAAAGGAGGGAGAAAGCCGATGAAACAGGAGATTCGTTCCCAAAGCATGCAGGAAAGCTACTGGAAGGTGGATCATCCGTCCGGCTTGACGCTGCTTTTGTACCCGATGGAGGGATTTAGCTCCGCTTATGCGATGATGACAACGGATTATGGCTCGGTTGATATGTCCTTTCGCACCGATCCGTTGGCGGATTTCACTCGGATCCCCGCGGGAACGGCCCATTTTTTAGAGCATAAAATGTTTGAAAATGAGGATGGAGACGCGTTTGCCAAATATGCGGCAACCGGCGCGTCAGCCAATGCGTTTACTTCCTTTGATAAAACATCCTATCTGTTTGGCTGCGCAGATCATTTTGAGGAGTCGCTGCGGATCCTGCTGGAATTTGTGACAACCCCCTACTTTACGCCGGAAACGGTGGCAAAAGAGCAGGGGATCATCGGGCAGGAGATCAAGATGTACGACGACAACCCCGATTGGCGGGTTCTATTCAATTTGCTTAAAGCGATGTATGTCCACCATCCGATCGCCATCGACATTGCAGGCACGGTGGAAAGCATTGCCGACATCACGGCGGACCGATTGTACGAAACGTACCGCACCTTTTACAACCTGCACAATATGGTTTTGGCCGTGGCGGGCAGCTTTTCGCCGGAGGCAGTGATTCGCATTGCGGATGAGGTGCTGCGGCCAGCGCCTACCCTGAAGATCGAGCGGGAATTTTCCGAGGAGCCCGAAACGGTGGCCCAAAAGAGGATCGAACAGAAATTCCCGGTGGCGGCGCCGATGTTCGGATTGGGCTTGAAGGTCCGCCCGGCGGATCCCAAGACTAACGAGACCAACAGCATCCTCAACGAGATCGTCAATGAGGTGCTGGCGGGGGATGCTTCACCTTTGTACCGCCGGCTGTATGATGCGGGGCTGATCAACAGCACCTTTGACAGCGAAACAGACTGTGGCAAGGATTTTGCGGCGTTGATTTTTTCCGGCGAGTCCAAGGATCCGGATCGGGCGGCGCAGGAAATCCTCCAGGAGATCGACCGTTTGCGCAAGGAAGGGATCGATCCGGCGGCCTTTGAACGCTGTAAAAAGTCAGTTTATGGCCGCTATATCCGAATGCTCAACCGCCCGGACTCCATCGCCAATGCGATGACCGGCGCTCATTTTTCTGGGCTTGACATCTATGACCTGTTGGAAATTGCCGGATCTGCCACCCTGGAACAGGCACAGTGCCGTTTGATGGAGGATTACCGGACAGAGTATGCGGCCCTCTCGGTGATTTCGCCTCAGGATTAGTTTTACCGGCGCTTGACGCCGCCTTGCGGCGCGAGAGCGTGAAAACACAACAGAATGGAGCTTTTGCTATGACGCAGATTATTTCATTTCCCGGATTGGGCTTTTCCTTTTCGGTGAGTCCGGACGCTTTTTCCATCGGCGGGCTGACCGTCAAATGGTATGGCGTGATTTTTGCCTGTGCGTTCTTATTGGGAACCTTGTATGTCCTGCGAAGGACAAAAAAATTCGGTCTGGATTCGGATCGCGTGATGGATGTGCTGCTGGGTGCAATTGTCTGCGGCGTAATCGGTGCCAGGATTTATTATGTGGCCTTTTCCTGGGATATGTACAAAGACAATTTGATCGACGTGTTTAAGGTCTGGAATGGCGGTATTGGCATTTACGGCGGTATCATTGGCGCGGTGCTGGGTGGCTGGGCCCTTTGTAAATGGCGAAAAGTGCGCTTTTTACCCATGTTGGACCTGTGTTCCGCCGGGCTGATTTTGGCCCAGGCGATTGGCCGGTGGGGAAATTTTGTCAATGCAGAGGCTTTCGGGAGCGCCACCACCGCCCCTTGGCGGATGACCAGCGAATATGCCGGCGGCGTTGGCTCCACCCAGATCCAGCGGTATTTGGCTGCGCTGACCTCCGCTGAGATCGACGCGATGGGCGGGATTGACGCGATTGGCGTACATCCTACTTTTTTCTATGAATCGCTTTGGTGCCTGCTGGGCTTTTTCCTGCTGATGTGGATGACCAAACGCAGAAAGTTTGACGGCCAGATGATTTTGGTATACACCATGTGGTACGGTGCGGAGCGCTTTATCGTAGAGGGCCTGCGGACCGATAGCCTGATGATCGGAAACCTGCGGGTTTCCCAAGTACTGGGCATCGTGTCGGCCATTGCGGCGCTGGTGGTCATGCTGGTGGTGCTGCAAAAGAAAAAAGCGAGCAACGACCCGGAGTATCTGCAACTATATGTGGACACGCAGGAGGCGCAGTTGATTCGGGAGGGCAAGTTTTATGAAAAAAAACCGGCGGTGCCGGTAGAGGATCCAGTGGAAGAGGACGGTATAGTAAAAGAAGAGCCTGAGGCGAAACCGGAGGCAGAACAGGAATCAGCATTGGCTGTCGAAGAGGATCCGCAACAAGGGCAGGAACGGCTGGAACAAGAAACCGCAAAGGAAGAACCGACAGAAGAATAAAGGCGAAACGGGACAGGGCGTTCGCGTTTGATCGCCGCCGCAGCTATGAGTTGGGAGGATAAAAATGGCAGTCATCATCGATGGAAAACAAATTTCGGCCAAAACACGGGAACAAATCGCGCTGGATACCCGAACGTTGCTTGCAGATACTGGCGTCCGCCCAGGGCTGGCGGTTGTGATCGTCGGGGATGACCCGGCCTCTCATGTATATGTCAAAAACAAGAAAAAAGGCTGTGAACAGGTGGGCTTTTATTCGGAAGAATATGCGCTGCCCGAACAAACCTCGCAGGAGGAACTGCTGGCGCTGTTGGATCGGCTCAACCGCGATTCCAATATCCACGGCATTTTGGTTCAGCTGCCGCTGCCAAAACATTTGGACGAAACGGCGGTGATCGAGCGGATTCTACCCTCCAAGGATGTAGATGCTTTCCACGCGGTCAATGTGGGGAAGATCATGATCGGCAATTACGATTTTTTGCCCTGCACCCCGGCGGGCGTGATGGAATTGATCCATTCCACCGGGATTTCGGTCAGCGGGAAAGAGTGTGTGGTCGTCGGCCGCAGCAATATTGTGGGAAAACCAATGGCGATGCTTTTGCTGCATGAAAACGGCACGGTAACGATTTGCCATTCCCGTACAAGGGATCTGGCAGCCGTTACCCGCCGAGCGGATATCCTGGTGTCGGCGGTGGGCCGGGCAAAATTTGTCACGGCTGATATGGTCAAGCCCGGCGCGGTGGTTATCGATGTGGGCATGAACCGGGATGAAAACGGCAAGTTGTGCGGCGATGTAGATTTTGCGACGGTGGAACCGGTGGCGTCTTACATTACGCCGGTGCCCGGCGGCGTCGGCCCTATGACCATCACCATGCTTTTGAAAAACACCCTGACTAGCGCCCAAAAGGTAGCGAGCGGAAGATAGAATTTCGCATTTTTACGCGGAAAACAGGCGTATTTAGTTGACAATTCCAAACTGGTATGATATGATAATCCATGCCGCATGCAACTGGCTGTAAGTGCGTCTATTTGGCGCCGCCTTTGGGCAGCGAGTCTATGGAAAGAGGCAGGTGCCTTAAAAATGTACGCTATTTTGGAAACCGGCGGAAAGCAGTATCGCGTTGAACAAGGCGATACCATTTACGTCGAAAAGCTCCCTTATGAAGAGCTGGAGATCGTTGAGCTGGACAAGATTGTCGCAGTTGGCAAAGATGACGGGATCGCCGTCGGCAGCCCTTATGTGGCTGGCGCGACTGTAACCGCGAAAATTGTCAAAAACGGCAAAGCGAAGAAGATCACCGTGTTTACTTACAGGTCTAAAAAGTCCTCCAAGAGAAAACTTGGCCACAGACAGCCCTACACAAAGGTCGAGATTCTGGAAATCAAGGCATAATCCGAGATGATTACCGTTCGGGTTGAAAAATCGGGCCAAAAAATCAAGGCGTTTTCCGTGTCGGGCCATGCCGGTTATGCCGACAAAGGACAAGACATTGTATGCGCCAGCGTGACCTCGGCGGTCCAATTGACTGCCAATGCCATCACCGAGCAGTTTCGGGAGCGGGCGCAGGTCACGGTGGGGGAAAATCAAATTTCCCTCCGCCTTAAGTCCGATGCGGGAAGGGAAGCAGCGTTGCTGCTGCAAGCTCTTTTGGAGCATCTGACCATCCTGTCAGAAGATTACAAAAATACCATTCAGATAATTGTTTCGGAGGTGTAACGAATGATTCGTTTAAACATGCAGTTTTTTGCGCATAAAAAAGGTGTTGGTTCTACCAAGAACGGCCGTGATTCCGAGTCCAAACGGCTGGGCGTGAAACGGGCCGATGGGCAGTGTGTATTGGCCGGCAACATTTTGGTTCGTCAGCGTGGCACACACATCCATCCGGGAGAGAACGTTGGCCGTGGTTCTGACGATACGCTGTTTGCTTTGATCGATGGTCAGGTTCGCTTTGAGCGTGTTGGCCGGGATCGCAAGAAAGTAAGCATTTATCCCGTCCAGTAACAAAGCTTGAAAATCCCGAGGGGCTCCTCGGGATTTTTTGTTATGCTTTTGCCGATACTAGGAGGAAAGCATAGGGAGGTTTTTCATGTTTGTAGATATTGCAAAAATCCGGATTAAGGCAGGAGACGGCGGCAACGGGGCGGTTTCCTTCCACCGGGAAAAATATGTGGCGGCCGGCGGGCCTGACGGTGGCGACGGCGGCAGGGGCGGCAGCGTTATATTCCAAGCGGATACCAATCTTTCCACACTGTTGGATTTCCGGTATAAACGCCGCTTTATCGCCGAGAACGGCGAAAACGGCAAAGCCAGCCGCTGTACAGGCAAAAGCGCGGCGGATCTTGTGATCCGGGTGCCCATGGGCACATTGGTCAAGGATGCGGAAACCGGGCGGATTTTGGCCGATGTCTCCACCGGCTCACCGGTGGTGGTGGCCAAAGGCGGCAAAGGTGGCTGGGGTAACTGCCATTTTGCCACACCAACTCGCCAGATTCCACGGTTTGCCAAACCGGGGCTGCCTGGCGAGGCGTTTGAAGTTACGCTGGAGCTGAAGCTGTTGGCAGACGTAGGATTGGTCGGGTTCCCCAATGTGGGAAAATCCACCCTGGTCTCGGTGGTCAGCGAGGCAAAGCCTAAGATTGCCAACTACCACTTTACAACCTTGACCCCAGTGTTGGGTATGGTCAAAATAGCCGAGGGAAAATCCTTTGTAATGGCGGATATCCCTGGGTTGATCGAAGGCGCCAGCGAGGGAGTCGGGCTGGGGCATGAGTTTTTGCGCCATGTAGAACGCTGCCGGCTGAACGTTCACATTGTGGATGTGTCAGGCAGCGAAGGGCGGGATCCGGTGGAGGATTTTGAGACGATCAACCGGGAATTGCAAAATTTCAACAGTGAATTGGCTTCCCGCCCACAGATCGTAGCTGCCAACAAATGCGACATGGCCTCGCCGGAGCAGATTCAAGGGTTCCGGGCGTACATTGAAAAGAAAGGGCTTCCATTTTATGCCATTTCTGCTGCGACGCGCCAGGGTGTGGACGAATTGGTCGGGGCAATTGCCGCAATGCTTGACAAGCTGCCACCGATCCGCCAGTATGAGCCGGAGCCACTGCCACAGCCAGAACAGCTGGAGGGCGGGAAACGGCCTTTTGCGATCCACATTGAAGACGGCGTGTATATTGTGGAGGCAGATTGGCTCATGTCCTCGCTGGGCATGGTGGATATGGAAGACTACGAATCTTTGCAGTACTTCCAGCGGGTGCTCATCAAATCCGGCATTATCGAAGAACTGGAACGGATGGGAATCAGCGAAGGGGATACGGTCAGCATTTTGAATTTTGAATTTGACTATATTAAGTAGGGGAGCTATGGATATGACGCCGACACAAGAAAATCCAAAGCTCTTAAGCCCGTTGACGCTGGCCTTTGTGGGGGACGGGGTCTATGAGCTGCTGGTCCGGCAGCGGATTGTGGAAGATGGCAGTATGCCCACAAAAAAGCTCAATGCCCAAAAGGTTGAGCTGGTGCGTGCCTCCGCCCAGGCGGCGGTTTACGATGGGTTGGAGCCGCTGCTTTCTCAGGAAGAGCACGAGGTGCTCAAGCGCGGGCGCAATGCCCACACTGGCAGTGTGCCAAAAAATGCGGAAATGGCCGATTATCGAAAGGCCACGGGAGTAGAGGCCCTGTTCGGATTTTTGTATCTGAAAGGGGAAATGGGCCGGCTGCGGGGATTGTTTGATGAGGCAATGCGGATTTCGCAAGAAAGAGGGTCGTTATGAAGCAGGTGAAAAGTGCGAAAATCAAAACGTTCTGTATAGACTGTCTGTACGATGTCGTTGGTTCTTTGATTTACGGTGTTGGCATCCTGTGCTTTACGGCGCCGAATCTGGTTGCGCCTGGGGGGGTCAGCGGTATTGCAACGCTGATTAACTATGTGACAGGGCTGCCCATTGGCGCAATGAATTTTGCGATTAACGTGCCGTTGGTCATCATCGGTTTTTTGATTTTGGGCAAGACATTTACTGCAAAAACGCTGAAATCGGTTATCATCATGTCTGTGGTGTTGGACTATGTGGTTGTCTATTTTCCTGTTTATACCGGGAACGCGCTGTTGGCAAGCCTGTTTGGCGGCGTCTGTATGGGTGCGGGCCTGGCAGTGGTGTTTATGCGCGGTTCAACCACCGGCGGTTCCGACATTTTGGGAAAGCTGCTGCAGCTGAAGGCTCCCCATATCCCGATTGGCCGTATGATGCTGATTCTGGACTGTTTTGTACTGGCAGCCGCCGCAGTCGTTTACCGCAACATTGAGGCGAGCCTGTTTGGGTTGATTGCCATGTATGCCAGCGCGCAGGTGATGGATGGCATTTTGTATGGGCTTGAAAATGGAAAGATGGTACATATTGTTTCCACCCAGAATGACGAGATCGCCAAGGACATTATCGCCCATCTGAACCGTTCAGCCACGATTTTGAAGGGCCGGGGCGCTTATTCAGGGAATGAGACGGATGTTATTCTGGTCGTTGTACGAAAGACAGAGTATTTTAAGCTGAAAACGCTGGTCCATCAGCATGATCCCAACGCGTTTATTGTGGTTACCGAGGCGGGCGAGATCATCGGAGAGGGCTGGAAGCCCATTGACAAAGAAAGCTAAGAACGGCTTTGTGGATGAAACAGCACATAAAAAGCCCATCCGGTTTTATGGCCGGATGGGCTTTTTGATCAAAAAGATGCGCCTGAAATAGCAAAGGGTAGAAAAGGCCCCTATTTTCTCAGGATTTTTTCCATGGATTTCCCTTGGGCAAGCTCATCGACCAGCTTGTCCAGATAGCGGATCTCCTGCATCAGCGGTTCCTCGATTTTTTCGACCCGGATGCCGCATACAGTCCCTGTAATCCGTTTCCTGTCCGGATTCGGGCTGGGCGCTTTCCGGAAAAAGTCGCCGTAACCGATATCCTCGGCCAGGAGCCGGTCAATAGCTGTAGGGCTGTATCCGGTAAGCCAGCAGATGATTTCGTCCACTTCGTCTTTGGTGCGCCCCTTTTTTTGCGCCTTGTTGACAAGCAGGGGATAAACTTTCGAAAAACGCATCTGGTACACCCGTTCATTGTTCATAAAGGTTCCTCCTTTTTTGAAATCCGCGAGAAAAAATGCTATCTTTTTCCTTTCAAATTGGTGCATTTTTCGCGAATAAACGGCTGAAAATGCTCAAAATCACCAATAATAAAAGCGTTTTTTACCAGGATGATCCCGCTATCCCTGCCCAACATCAGTACAGATAGATTTCCCGTTTCCCGCACCTTTATGATTTGGCTGTAACGAAAACGGACAGATAACGTCCCCTCGGTCATGGTAATTTCATCGGCCGAAAACAGAACGGTTGTTTCGGGAATGGTGCCGCCATGCAGTTTTTGGGTATTCCGGCAGACAACCCGAGCGGTGAGCGAAGGAAAAAAGAACAGCATCAGGCAAAGGACAAAGGACACGGCAGGGGAAACCAGGGATCCCCAATCGCCGGGCAGAAAAATGAAACAGTAAATCAAAGCCAGTGCGCAGACAATCATCCCGACAATGGAAAAACGGAAGAAAATTTTCTGTGAAAGGCTGGCCCCGCGGGCGAAAGAACGAAGCATTTTAAAATTGGTTGTGTAGCGATTTTCAAATAAAGTTTCCACGAGACCCTCCTGTTTTGTGAAAGTGAAAAGCGGCACGAGTCCTTCGCGCCGCTTAAAATATCACATCCGGCTTATTCCTTCGGCAGAAACTGCATCAGTGCCTTACTGATAGCGGTACCAAGAATAAAGGCAACAATCGCTTCAATCAAGCCGTTGACGCCGACAAAAGCGGCCAAAAAGCCCAGCAGACTTTGGCCGCCCCGCAGCCCCATCATATAATCGCTGGTGCCAAATAGCAGCATCAGTAGTCCGACAAAAAAGATAGTGTTCAACACCGCACCGGACAAAGAAGCCACGGCAAAGGATAAAATTTTGGTTTTGCCAGCGTGATGCAGCGCTTTAAAGATCACACCGGACAAATATCCCATCAAAATGCGGGGCGCCATGCAGACCAAAAAGGTGAAAATGGGATTGACGCCCAACAACGTCATCCCAAAGGTGCTCATGCCGAAGCATTGGATAAAGCTGGTCAAGCCGAAAACACCGCCCAAAATCGCTCCGGCCCCCGGCCCCAGTATGATTGCCCCGACCACAACTGGGATGGTCATGAAACTGATTTCAATGATGCCAACCTTCAGGTAGCCGATGGGGGTGAACGCCAAAACCAGCATGATCGCAATTAAAATCGCCAATTGTACCAGTTTCCGGGTCCGTTCTGTTGCTCTTGCCATAAAAAATCCTCCTTGCTGCTGTTCGATTAACTCGATACAGCGCACTTTATTTGCCAACGGCAATAAACGCCGCAATAGCTGGAAAAAGCAGCCGTGTAGGCCGGTAAGCCGTGCGGATGGAACCAAAGCGCCCACCTAAGATATTGGGCAAAGGCATACCAACATCGGAAAACAGCTTTTTATTTTGTGTTTTTCTGGAACAGGATCCGAAGACCCTCCAGAACAAGATTTTCATCTAAAATGATTGGGCTGTGGCACAACGCCGCGATGGACTGGGATAAGCCGCCGGTGGCAATGACCGTTAAATCTTCGCCCAGCTCCGATTTGTACCGTTCAATCATGCCGTCCAGCATGCTGGCAGTGCCATATAGGACGCCGGATTTCATAGAATCTATGGTGTTCGCGCCAATGACGCTTTGAGGCGGCGAGGACAATTCGATTTGAGGAAGCTGTGCCGTACATGTGGTCAGCGCCTCCAGCGAAATGCGGACGCCGGGCAGGATAGAACCGCCAAGCATCTTTCCCGCTCGATCCATAGCCGAAATGGTGGTGGCGGTGCCCATGTCGATAACGATAGAGGGGAGAGGATACTTTTCCACAGCGGCTACCGAAACACAAACCAGGTCGGCGCCCAACTGCGCCGGGTTGTCGATAGCGATGTGGAGGCCGGTTTTGATTCCAGGCCCAACCGTTAAGATTCGCACCGGCTTGATGCGGGTGATCGCCTGTTTTAAAGAGGCGGATAGGGGAGGCACCACCGAAGAGATGATTGCACCCTCCAGGTCGTCGCCGTGATAACCATACAGGCGCAGCAGGGAATGGAGGGCAATGGCATATTCATCCGGCATTTTTGTGCGGTCTGTACCCATCCGGGTCAAAAACAATAGCTTATCGTCCCGATAAGCCCCGATCGTAATATTGGAATTGCCGATATCAATGGTGAGAATCATAACAAGCCCTCCTTTGTTTCCGCTTCTAGTATAATATAACCAAAGATAAAGAACAATGGCGTTGCAGGAGAAAAGGAACGGAGAAATCATGAGCAATTTGTTAAATTTTACAAAAGGACGTTTTCCCATTGACAAAGAAGTGGAAAAGTGATATAAAATAATTAAGAATTATTCTTAACAAAGGAAGGATGACAGATTATGAATTTAAAGGGTACAAAGACAGAAGCCAACCTGCAAACCGCTTTCGCCGGGGAATCCCAGGCGAGAAACAAATACACGTTTTATGCTTCTAAAGCAAAAAAAGAAGGATACGAGCAGATCGCTGCGTTGTTCCAGGAGACTGCCGATAACGAAAAAGAGCATGCAAAAATGTGGTTCAAGCTGTTGCATGAGGGCATTGGCACCACTGCCGAGAATCTGAAAGACGCTGCGGCCGGCGAGAATTATGAGTGGACGGATATGTACGCTTCTTTCGCGAAAGAAGCAAAAGAAGAGGGCTTTGATCATATTGCGAAACTGTTCGAAATGGTCGGCGCCGTTGAGAAAGAGCATGAAGCCAGATATCTAGAGCTGTTGAAAAACGTTGAGGAAAATAAAGTTTTCTGCAAAGAGGGCCAGGTCGTTTGGGTCTGCCGGAATTGCGGACATATCCATGTAGGCGATAAAGCGCCGGAGGTGTGCCCGGTTTGTGCGCATCCCCAGGCATATTTCCAGGTTTTGGCGAAAAACTATTAATAGAACAACCAATAAAAAAGAAGGCCCCCGGGCCTTCTTTTTTATTGCCAAGAAAGGCTATCGCACAGGTTCCAAGGTTTACTGCTGCTGGCAGTCCGCCGCCTTTTGGAACAAGGGGAACGATACCGTAATTTTGGTGCCTTCTCCCGGCTTGCTGTTCAAGGACAGCAGCGCATGGTGCTGGATGGCGATGTGTTTGACGATGGCCAACCCCAGACCGGTACCCCCCGTTTCCTTGGAGCGGCTTTTATCCACCCGGTAGAACCGCTCAAAAACCCGGCTCTGATAATCCGGTGCAATTCCAATGCCATTGTCTGATACAATCAGCATGGCGCGCCCCTCTTCGCAGACGGTGCGCATTGCCACGCTGCCACCGGGATGGTTATAGCGAATGGCATTGTCACAAAGGTTAAAGGCAAGCTCGTTGAGCAATTTTAGATTTCCGTTTACCGGCGCGGGAACGCCTTCTACCGTAACAGAAACTTCTGCCCGCTGGGCCTGTAGCTGCAAGCGGTTTTGGGTCTCCTGCGCCACCTGCAGCAAATCAATTTGCTCGAAAAACAAATCTTTCCGGCCTTCGTCCAGCTCAGAGAGCTTCATAATATCGCCGATCAATTCCAACAGCCGCTGGGATTCAGAATGGATTTTTTCTGCAAACACCGGAATGTCCTCCGGTTTGGCAATGCCGGTTTCAATCATTTCCGCATAACCCGAGATGGAGGTCAGCGGCGTTTTCAGTTCGTGTGAGACGTTGGCGGTGAATTCCTGGCGCATTTGGGCGGTTTCCATCTTCTTCTTCTGCTGTTCCTTGATGGTTCGGACAAAGGGGATCAACTCTTTATAAGGGGTATTCTCCTCCATTGTATCCATATGCTGGGCCATCACTTCGATCGGTTTGATCAGCCGTTTGGTCAGCAGGGAAGAAAGCAGCACGGAGACCAGCAGAATCAAAAACCCAATCAAAATCACAGATGGCAGCGCTTTTTCAAAAATGGAATACATGTTCCGAATCTCGATCGCCACCCGCAGAACCTTGCCATCTTGTAAACGCAGTGCGTAGTAATAAGTGTCGTATCCCAGCGTAGTGGATTGGCGCAGTGATTCTCCAGATCCGCTTTGTAACGCGGCTTGGATTTCGGGCCGGGAAAGATGGTTTTCCATTTGGGCTTCATCTGCACTGCTTTCATATTGGACCTGCCCATCGGAAGCAATCAGCGTAATGCGCAGTTTATCATTGCTGTATTCCGCCAGCTGTTCAGGGTCGGACAGGAAAAGCGTACTTTTGGCGATGATCGCGGCGCTGTTCTGCAGATCTTCTTTGGCCTGTTCTTGAAAAGCGTTGTGAAAAACCATCGTAATGGACACCGCAGTTAGCAGAATCGATAGAAGGCCGATAAATAAAAACCGAAAATTGATTTTTTCTTCCAAACCAGCACTCCCTTTATACCTCGATTTTATATCCTACATTGCGGACCGTTTTAATCATTGTCCCCTGGTTCCCAAGCTTTTGGCGCAGCGTTTTGACGTGCATATCCACTGTGCGGCTTTCTCCTTCGTAGTCAATACCCCAAACACGGTTGATGAGCTTTTCCCGGGAGAGGACAATTCCTGGGTTTTGCAGAAAGAATTTGAGCAGCTCATATTCTTTATAGGTCAGCTCGCACAAAGTACTTTCGGACCAGACCTGCCGTTTTTGATCGTCCAGCTGGATCTGCCCTAGCGCCAGTACCCCGTCGCCGGGGGAATTAGTTCGCCGCAATACTGCCTTGACCCGGGAGATAAACTCCATAATGCCAAAAGGCTTGGTTATGTAATCATCCGCACCCAGATCCAGCCCTTTCACCGTATCTAGCTCGGTTGTTTTGGCGGTGATTAAGATCACCGGGATAAAGCGGGTTTTATGGCTGGATTTGAGGTTTTGCAGGATTTTTAATCCGTCCTCCCCGGGCAGCATAATGTCCAGCAGGATCAAATCCGGCAGCTTTTTTTCGCAAGCGGCGAAAAAAGAGGCCCCGTCGTCGAACTCTTCCGTTGGATAGCCGCTATTTTTTAAAGCGTAACTTTCCATCTGGCGAATATTTAAATCATCTTCTACAATATAAATCATGACGTATCATCCTTTCTGCAACATGCAGCGTTATACCAGCGCGTATTTTTCTTTGTACCGGTTATATCGGCTTTCAAAGGTGTCGTCGTGGCCGTCCTTGATATGGTTGAGATATTCATGGGTGTCAAAGCTGTCCTCGGCGATCCGCAGGACGCAGACGCCAACGTTGGAGCAGTGATCTGCCACACGCTCGTAGTTGGTGATCAGATCGGAGAAGATAAAACCGTTGCTGATGGTGCATTCGCCGTTTTGCAGCCGTTTGACATGCCGGTTGCGCAGCTCATCCTTCAAAGAATCCACGACCTGCTCCAACGGCTCCACCTTGGAGGCCAGATACAGATCATTTTCCACAAAGGAAGTGGTGGCCAGCTCTACGATCTCTTCGACCGCGTTGGAAATTGTGGAAATCTCTTTTTGTGCCTGGTCGGAAAAAACATATTTTTTGGTCTGCATTTCCTTGGCGGATCTGAGAATATTGACCGCATGGTCGCCAATGCGTTCAAAATCACCGATGACATGTAAAAGTTTGGAGATTTCCCGGCTTTCCTCCATAGTTAGATTTTTGCTGGACAGGCGAACCAGATAGGTCCCGAGTTTGTCCTCGTACATATCGATTTGATCCTCCCCCTCCTCGATGGAGTGGGCGATCTTTTCATCGTAGCCGCCGACCAAACCGATGGCTTGGTGCAGGGAATGCTGGGCCAGGGTAGCCATAGAAAAAGCCATTTTTTGGCACTGGTGGATGGCTACTGCCGGAGAAGCCAGAAAACGTTCGTCCAAGATTTGGAAGTTTTCGTCGTTGTTTGTATCCCGGATCGTCAGATAAGCCAGCTTTTCCAACAGCTTGGTAAAAGGCAGCAGCGTTAGGGTGGACAACAGGTTAAAGCAGGTGTGCACAATCGCGATGCCAAGCCGGTCGATGGGCTGGGTATAAAAGGAAAAATGTAGAAAGCTGTTGAGCAGATAGAATAGGGTAAGGAACAAACCGGTGCCGATCAGGTTGAAATAAAGATGGACCACCGCCGCCCGCCGGGCGTTTTTGTTGGCGCCGATCGAAGAAAGCAGGGCGGTGACGCAGGTGCCGATGTTTTGGCCTAAGATAATCGGAATGGCCGAAGAGAAGGTCACGCTGCCGGTGGCAGACAACGCTTGTAAAATACCCACTGAAGCGGAGGAGCTTTGGATGACGGCTGTAAGCACCGCGCCGCAGAGCACCCCGAAAAGCGGATTGGAAAACAAAAGCAGGATACTGGTGAACTCAGGTACATTTGCCAGTGGTTCCACAGCGCTGGACATCTGTTCCATGCCGAACATCAGCACCGCAAAGCCAACCAGAGTGGAACCGAGGTCCTTTTTTCCGTCCTTTTTAGAAAACATGATCAAAATAATGCCGATAAACGCAATGATCGGCGAAAAAGAGGTCGGCTTCAAAAGCTGAATCCAGAAGCTATCCCCCTCCAAACCGGTCAAGCTCAGGATCCAAGAGGTGATGGTCGTACCGACGTTGGCGCCCATGATAATGCCAATCGCCTGGCTGAGTTTCATGATGCCAGCGTTGACAAATCCAACGACCATGACGGTGGTGGCGGAGGAGGACTGGATGACAGCTGTGACCGCCGCCCCCAGCAAAAAGCCCTTGAAGGGGCTTGCCGTTAATTTTTCCAGGATGGTTTTTAGCTTGCCGCCAGCCTGTTTTTCCAAGCCGTCGCCCATGACGTGCATGCCATACAAAAACAGGGCAAGTCCGCCGGCCAGTTGAAAGATAGAAAAAATATCCATGTTGCACCTACTTTTTCCTTTATTTTTCATGCTATGAGGCTATTATGTAACAAAAAGGTAAAATGTATCTGGAGGTATATGTAAAATCCGTGTAAAATCATAGCGAAAAAACGGCTATTTTACCCGATTTCCCCCTATGCGGTGAAAAACAGGTCAACTGGGCAGGCAGTTTGTGAAAAAACCATGTGACATACGAAAGAAATCTGGTCAGTCCCTGGAAAGCTCAACTGCCTCTACCCGGGCGTTGCCCAGCAAATCCCGCCGCCGGTAATCAAACAACAGGATAACCGGCGTGTCCTCTCCTGTGAGGACGTTTCGGAAAAAAGGCTCAAAATGAACCAGCTTGTACAAAAGTTGGGGATCGCTTTCAGAATAGTCCGGCAGGAACCGGGCCAGATTGCCCTGTTGCTCCAAAAATAGCAGGCAGCGCTGGCGGAAGGGGGCGGCCTGCGGGCCGGGAAACCAATCTGGCCGGCGGCGGGGCCGCTGATGCAGGCAGTAATCCAGCTTTAGATACTGGGCCAACAAACCGGTGTCCACGGCAGGCTGCGCCGCACAAAAGGAGTAAAAAAAGCTGTAGCACTGGTCTAGCGACTGGCTGGCATAATGGCGGTTTTCAGCCAGATACCGGTCCCCCAGGGCCTGGTAGAATAAAAAGGGATCTTTCAGCTGTGAAAACAGCCACCGCAAAGTGTGGACAAACCGCCCGCTGTTATAATACCGTTCCACCATCTCCTCCACCGCTTTGAGGCGCAGGGTATCCGCATAAGGGAGGTCAGGGGTGTATAAAACCTCAAACGGCGGGTAATCACGGCTGACCAGGCCATATTTTGCCTGATCGTGGAACAGCCCCGCGCCTTTGAGGATTTTGAGAAAACCCAGCTGGAACTGCTCCGGTTCCAGGGCGTAAACATCGTTGAAAGAGCGGCGGAAAGAATCGTAATTTTCATATGGCAGCCCAGCGATCAGATCCAGGTGCTGGTGGATGTTGTGAAACGATTTGATTTCCTGTACGATGGCGCACAGGCGCGGCCAGTCGTTTTGCCGGCGGATAGCCGCCAGCGTCCGCGGGTTGGTGGACTGGACGCCGATCTCAAATTGAAACTGTTCCGGGCGCACGGTGCGAAGGAAATCCAACGTCTCCCGGTTTAAAAGTTCAGCGGTGATTTCAAAATGAAAATTGGTGACGCCGTTGTCGTTATCCCGCAGGAAACGCCAGATGGAAAGGGCGCGGCGGACGTCGCAGTTAAAGGTGCGGTCCACGAATTTGACCTGGCGGACCTTGGCGTCTAGGAAAATTTTGAGTTCGGCAAAGACTTTCTTCAGCGGCGCGGTACGGACACCCTTTTCGATAGAGGATAGGCAGTATTGACATTGGAACGGGCACCCGCGGGAGGATTCGTAATATTTGATCTGTTCTGGCGCGTCCGACAGGTCTTTTTTATACGGAAAGGGAAGGAGCGCCAGATCCAGCGGCGGCTGGGGCGGATTGGTGCGAACACCGTTTTTTGCCCGCACTGTCAGCCCGGGGACCGACTGCCAAGCGCTGCCGGACTCTGCGGCGGAAAGCAACTGCCGGACCGTTTCTTCCCCTTCGCCGCGGACGACCAGGTCAAAGCAAGGGTTCTGGCGTAAAAAATCCTCTGATTCGTAACTCACCTCCGGCCCGCCGGCGCCGATGATTACGTCGGGACGCAGCTTTCGGTATTCCGCCGCCAG
This sequence comes from Oscillospiraceae bacterium, assembly GCA_028692035.1. Taxonomy (GTDB): domain Bacteria; phylum Bacillota; class Clostridia; order Oscillospirales; family Ruminococcaceae; genus UBA3818. The sequence goes on along the minus strand of JAQUYD010000008.1, from coordinate 50,999 downwards.
CTGCCGCACCATAGAAACGTTCCAGATATAAGTGGAAAAAAGCAAACAATCCGGCGAACGGCGGAAAATCTCATCCAGGATAAAGTCGAGGCGGTTATTGATGGTCAATTCCAGAATGTACACCGGCGCAGAAAGAGAAGGGGCGGCGTATTTTTGCAGGTACCGCACGGCGATATTGGAATGGATGTATTTGGCGTTAAGGGCCAGCAACAGGGTTTTCATCACAGGGGTCCCCTTTTCAAGAAAACTTTTCTTTATTTTATCACAGAAAAAAGAAAGCGCATATAGGTTGCGTTTTCTTTTTGAAAGCATTATAATAAAAATAAGAATCATTCTTACTATTTAAGGTGGACAATATGCAAAGAACAAGAAAAAGGACCGAACGGGTTACGCTTTTGGTCAGCGCCGGGGCGATTGTGCTGATTGGGCTGGTTGGCATCTTGTTAGTCTGGCTCAACGGCGAGAGCGTGGAGGACCCGCTTGCACAATGGGCGGCTTATCCGGTCGAGCTGGACAAAAACTGTGTTTCGGGCCCACTGGAGGGGAAAGCGGCGCCGGCAGATGCAGTGGCGTACGGCTCCCTTCGCTACCAGCTGAATGCGGCGCCGTGGTTTTTGGATTGCGATGCGCAGGGGACTGTCTGTTTCCAAAACGACGTGGGCAACCAGCATTTTGTCCGGATCTCTTATGTTTTGGACGGCGGGGACGAAGTTTACCGTTCTGGGATGATCCCGCCGGACAGCCACATCAAACGGGCAAAGCTTACTGCCGGGCTGGCCGCCGGCGTTTATGAGGGCGTGTGCCGGATCGAGCTGTTTGACATGGATTCGCTGCAGGTTCTGGGCACGTTGGAAAGTGACATAACCATTACGGTCGCACATTGATGTTCCTGCTGAAACATTTTTTAGCGCAGGGGCGGCGGGGTTCCAATAATTTGTAAAGGAGCGTGGAACAATTGGTGGTACGAAGACAATCGAAAATGAGACAGGCGATTTATGATACGGTTAAGACCCATCCAGTCCATCCGACGGCGGAATATGTTTATGGGCTTTTAAAGCCGGTGCACCCTTCGTTGAGCTTGGGGACGGTCTATCGGAACTTGAGCATTTTGGCGGAACAGGGGATGATCCGAAAGATTGAATCGCGGGATGCGGCAGACCGGTTTGACGGCAATATGGAGCCCCACTCCCATGTGCAATGTCAGGAGTGCGGGCATTTGGAGGACGTGTTCCTTTCCTATGACCGCCGGCTGGACGAACAGGCGCAGCAGGTCACCGGCTTTCAAATTCAAGAGCATACGATTGTTTTTTCGGGCCTTTGCCAAAACTGCAAGGGGAAACATAAAAGCGCTTGAGTTTGTATCCGCCGGGAAAAGCTGCCATATAATTGGCAGTGAGCCGATTTGTGGTGGAAACCGCAGGGCTTTCAATGGAGGGCTTTGCGGTTTTTCTTGCTTTTTCCAGGGGAGGGACTATAATACAACCATATGGGTTGTACCGAGCCGGCACAGTAGTTTAAATGAAATGGGTGAATGATGATGGAAACCAATTGGGCAGAAAAAAAGAATTTGACAATGCTGATGGATTTCTATGAGCTGACCATGGCAAACGGGTACTTTAAGTTGGGCAATGGGAATCAAACGGCGGTTTTTGATATGTTTTTCCGAAAAATTCCCGATCGGGCGGGTTTTGCCATCTGCGCGGGCCTGGAACAGCTGATCGATTATTTTGAAAATCTACATTTTACCAACGAGGACATCGAATACCTGCGCAGCAGGGGCATGTTCGACGAGGCGTTTTTGGACTATCTGGCCCATTTCAAATTTGAATGCGACGTGTGGGCGGTACCGGAGGGAACGCCGATTTTCCCCAACGAGCCGGTGCTGATCGTAAAAGGGCCCATCGTTCAGGCCCAGATGGTGGAAACGATGGTGCTTTTGACCATCAACCACCAATCGCTGATTGCAACCAAGTCCAACCGGATTGTCCGCGCGGCTCAGGGCCGGTCGATTATGGAGTTTGGCTCCCGGCGCGCCCAAAGCTATGACGCTGCGATTTTGGGGGCCAGGGCCGCCTACATTGCAGGCTGCGACGCGACAGCTTGCGCCATTGCTGACCGGGATTACCATATTCCGGCGGTGGGGACTATGGCCCACAGCTGGGTCCAGATGTTTGACAGCGAATATGAATCCTTTCAGAAATATGCGGAACTGTACCCGGATAACTGCGTACTGCTGGTGGACACTTATAACGTGCTCAAATCCGGTGTGCCCAACGCCATCCGCGTATTTGACGAGGTGCTGGCGCCGTTAGGCCGCAGGCCGAAAGGCGTCCGCATCGACAGCGGCGATATCGCGTATCTCTCGAAAAAGGCCCGCAAATTATTAGACGACGGGGGCTACTCCGACTGCCCCATCGTGGCTTCCAACTCGTTGGATGAGTATCTGATCCGCGACCTGCTTTTGCAGGGGGCGAAAATCGATTCCTTTGGCGTGGGTGAAAACCTGATTACCTCCAAATCTGATCCGGTGTTCGGCGGCGTTTATAAATTGGCCGCGGTGGAGGAAAATGGCCGGTTGATCCCGAAGATTAAAATCAGCGAGACGGTGGAGAAGATCACCAACCCAGATTTCAAGACAATTTACCGTTTTTATAATAAAACCGACGGCGAGGCGGTTGCGGATTATGTCGCCCTATTTGATGAAACGGTGGATCCGGATCAGCCGGTGACCATTTTTGATCCGGACGCGACCTGGAAAAAGAAAACGCTGACCAATATCACGGCCAAAAAGATTTTGGTACAGGTGTTCCAAAAGGGAAAATGTATTTACGACCGGCCGGCGCTGGAGGAAATCCGCGCTTACTGCAAAGAGCAGGTAGACCTTATGTGGGACGAGGTAAAACGGTTTGAAAACCCGCATAAATTTTATGTGGATCTTTCCCCCAGGCTTTGGAAAATCAAACAGCGGCTGCTGGAAAGCCACAGTCAGTTTTAAAGAAGAGGGAGCCGCCGGGTGCGGCCTCCCCTTTTTCTTTTCTGGAATCATTGCAAAAAGGACTGAAAAATAGTAAAATAATAAAATACTGGGTTTGTAGGTCCTTTTTTAGATGAGACAAGGCAAACCGGTATAGTTAAAAAAATCGAGGTTTTGTATCATGATTAGAAGCATGACCGGCTACGGCCGGGCAGAAGCGCTGGTGGACGGACGGAATATCCTAGTGGAGATCCGCTCGGTCAACCACCGGTATTTCGAGTTTTCTTCCCGTGTCCCCAGAGCTTATGGCTTTTTAGAAAGCCGGCTGAAAGCCTATTTGCAGGGCAAGCTTTCCCGCGGTAAGGTGGATGTAAACGTCAGCATCCAAACGATGGAAGGGTCTAATGCCAACGTGCAGATCAACCAGGAACTGGCGGCGTCTTATGTAGAAGCGCTGCGGACGTTGAAGGAGCCGCTGGGACTAACCGACGATCTTTCCTTGTCTACCATTTCCCGTTTTTCGGATATTTTTACCGTCAGCAGGGAATCGGAGGACGAGGAAACGGTCTGGGCGGACGTTTTGCAGGTGGCGGACGAGGCTGCCGGCCGCTTTGTTCAGATGCGCGAAGCGGAAGGCGCCAAAATGAAAGAGGATGTGGAAGGCCGGCTGGATTTTATTTTGCAGGCGGTGGAACAAATCGAGGAACGCTCCCCGAAAACCGTAGAGGAATACCGCGCCCGGCTGTACAACAAAATGAGCGAGGTGCTGGGCAATACCCAGATCGACGAGCAGCGCATCCTGACCGAAGCGGCCATCTACGCGGAAAAAATCGCGGTTGCAGAGGAAACCGTGCGGCTGCGCAGCCACATTGACCAGTTCCGTGCCATTATGAAACAGGGCGGACCTGCAGGCCGCAAGCTGGATTTTTTGATCCAGGAGTTCAACCGGGAGACCAACACCATCGGTTCTAAGGCTCAGGATATTGAGATTGCCCGGATTGTGGTGGACGTGAAAAGCGAAATCGAGAAAATCCGCGAACAGATTCAAAATATCGAATAGACCGAAAAGGATGGACAAAAATGAAACTGATTAACATTGGGTTCGGCAATATGGTTTCGGCCAACCGCCTGGTGGCGATCGTCAGCCCGGAATCCGCCCCGATTAAGCGGATTATACAGGACGCACGCGAGCGGGGTACCTTGATCGACGCTACTTATGGGCGGCGTACCCGGGCGGTGATTATCACCGACTCAGATCATGTGGTGCTGTCGGCAGTGCAGCCGGAGACGGTTGCCAACCGTCTGTCCGACGAAGAGGACGGGGAGTTGGAAGCCAATGAATAAAAGAGGGCTTTTACTTGTTTTTTCCGGCCCCTCCGGCGTGGGGAAAGGAACGGTTCTCAAAGAATATTTGCAAAGCCATCCCAACACGGCCTTTTCGGTTTCCGCCACGACTCGAAAGCCAAGGGAAGGTGAAATCCATGGCCAGCACTACTATTTCATGGACCGGCAGGCGTTTGACCGGCTGGTGGAGAATGGCGGCCTGCTGGAACATGCGGAATTTGCGGGCAACTGTTATGGAACCCCGCGGGAGACGGTGGAGCGGAATCTGGAAAAGGGGATCGATGTGGTTCTGGAAATCGAAGTGCAGGGCGCGTTGCAGGTGAAGGAAAAATGCCCTGACGCACTGCTGGTGTTTGTCATGCCCCCTTCTTTCGAGGAACTGAGCCGCCGCTTAAGCGGCAGGGGGACGGAAGACGCCGAGACGGTCCGGCGGCGCCTTTCCAACGCGGCGCGGGAGATGCAGGCCGCAAAGCAATATGATTATATCGTGGTCAACCAAACGGTGGAGGACGCGGCCAGTCAGCTGGAGCAGATTGTAAACGCGGCCAAACACACCGCAAAATATTTAAGTGAATTTATTGACGAGGTGGAATATGATGCTGAGACCTGCTGTAAATGAGATTTTGAAAGATGGCCAGAGCTATTACAGTCTGGTGGTTGCCGTTGCCAAACGGGCGCGCCAGATTGCCCAGGAAGCGGAGGAGGAGCATATTGTCCTGACCGAAAAACCGGTCAAAATAGCGGTGAACGAGCTTGCCGCCGGCAAATATAAGATTATTGAGCCGGAACATATCGGCGACACCCCGGAGAAATAAAGGAGAGGATTCCCATTTTACCCTATGAGGCGGCCTGTGTGGCGGTGGATAAAGCGGCGTACCATTTTGATAAACAGTACAGCTATGCCATCCCGGTAGAGCTGGCCGCCGTATTGCAGCCGGGAATGCGGGTGCTGGTGCCCTTTGGCGGCGGCAACCGCAAACGGCAGGGAATCGTCCTAAGCCGAGGACCAGTCAAAAGCCTGGAAAAACTCAAACCGATCATTTCCCTTTTGGACAGCGAGCCGGTTCTTTCTCCGGAGCTGCTGCGGCTGGTCACTTTTTTAAAAGAGACCACCTTTTGCGCTTACTTCGACGCGGTCAAGGCCATCCTGCCCGGCGGTATCGGGTACCGAATGCGGTATGATTATGGCCTGTCTCCGCTGTGGAATGGGGATTTAGAACCGCTGGAGGAGGACGAACGACAGGTTGTGTCCTATCTGGGGAACCGGAAAGGGACAACGCCGGAGGAAACGTTGCTGGGCCTTTTGGGTCTGTCACCGGCGAGCCCCCTCCTCGGGCGGATGCTGCAAAAAGGCATTCTGGTGCGGGAGGAGACCGCAAAGCGCCGGATGAAGGACGAAACGGTCCGGATGTTGGCGCTGTCCCTGCCGGACGAAGGGCTGGAGGGAATCTGCCTGACGCCCAAGCAAAAGGAAGTGCTGGAATTTTTACAAACGGTGGAAACGGCATCGGTCCGGGAAACGGTCTATTTTACCGGTGTGACCGAGGCGGTGTTCCGGGCGCTGCAAAAGAAAGGGCTTTTATATTATTATGATGCCGAGATCCTGCGCCAGGCGCCGGTATCCGGGCCCGGGCGGGAATCGCTCCCGCAGCTGACCCTGGAGCAGGAGGACGCCTATCAAAGCCTTTTGGCCGATTATGAAAAAAAAGAAGCTTCCACAGCGCTTTTGTACGGCGTGACCGGAAGCGGCAAAACACAGGTGTATTTAAAGTTGATCGCCAAGGTGGTGGAAGAGGGAAAACAGGTGATCGTCCTAGTCCCGGAGATTTCGCTGACGCCGCAGGCGATTGCGGATTTTACTGCTTTTTTTGGCGAGCGGGTGGCCATCCAGCACAGCGGCCTGTCGCTAGGGGAGCGGATGGACCAGTGGAAAAAAATCCGCGCCGGGCAGGTCTGTATCGCTGTGGGGACCCGGTCGGCGATTTTTGCCCCGTTTACTGATTTGGGGCTCATCATCGTTGATGAAGAGCAGGAGCATACTTATAAATCGGAGGCGAGCCCGCGTTTCCATACCCGGGACGTGGCAAAATTCCGCAGCGTGCAGAACAACTGCCTATTGGTGCTGGCCTCGGCCACGCCATCGGTAGAAAGCTACTATTACGCCCAAAAGGGGGCCTACCATCTGGTTCGGCTGGAAAAGCGCTACGGCGGCGCGCTGCTGCCGAATGTGGAAGTCGTGGATATGGGCCAGGAGCTGCGGGACGGAAACGATTCCCAGTTAAGCCGTCAGTTGTTGGCTGAGATGGAAGAAAATCTGCAAAATCATGAGCAGACAATCCTGCTGTTGAACCGGCGGGGCTACCATACCAAGGTGATCTGCACCGGTTGCAATACGGCGGCGTCCTGTCCCAATTGCAGCATTGCCATGACCTACCACGCGGCAAACGGCCGCTTGATGTGCCATTATTGCGGCTATTCCCGCCCAGCGGACGAAAGCTGTCCGGTCTGCGGCGGCAGATATTTGCGTTATCAGGGGATCGGCACCCAAAAACTGGAGGAAGAGCTTCACGGGTTGTTCCCGGACGCGCGGATCCTGCGGATGGACGCGGATACCACGATGACCAAAAACGCCCACAGCGAAAAATTCCAGGCGTTTGCCAAAGGGGAATACGATATTATGGTCGGTACCCAGATGGTGGCAAAGGGCCTTAATTTCCCGCAGGTCACGCTGGTGGGGGTGCTGGCGGCGGATGCTTCGCTGTTCGGGGACGACTTTAAGTGCCAGGAGCGGGCTTTTAGTCTGATTACCCAGGTAATTGGGCGCAGCGGCCGGGGCCAAAAACATGGCAGGGCCCTGATCCAGACTTTTGTGCCGGACAATGCGGTGATTGAAGAAGCGTCCTGCCAAGACTATGACGCCTTTTTTAAGGATGAAATCCTCGGCCGCAAGGTGATGCTCTACCCGCCCTTTTGCAGCATCTGCGCCATTGGTTTTTCCGGGCCGATGGAGTCACAGGTCATTGGCGGGGCAAAGCGCTTTTTAAAAGATCTCAAGCAGACGGCGGCCAGGGAATATGCAGGGCTTCCCCTCAGGGTGTTGGGCCCCACGGCGAATATGATTGTGAAAATCAGCGGGAAATACCGCTATAAAATATTGATTAAATGCAAAAACACCGCAGATTTCCGCCGGATGATTGCAAGCCTTTTGGTGCGCTTCGGCAAGGATCCGCAGAACAAAGAAATTTCTGCCTTTGGAGATTTATATTACGACGGTTCCATGTGAGGAGGAAATACATTGGCTATTCGGGAAATTGTAAAGGAAGGGGACGGCTGCCTGCGCAAGGTGTGCCGCCCGGTAGAAAAATTTGATGAGCGCCTGGCTACGCTGCTGGACGATATGGCCCAGACCATGTACGAAGGCAACGGCGTGGGCCTTGCTGCGCCCCAGGTAGGCGTACTGCGTCGGGTGGTGGTCATTGATTGCGGCGAGAAGCTATATGAGCTGGTTAACCCGGAGATTATCGCCCAGGCAGGCGAGTTGGATGAAGCAGAAGGCTGCCTGTCCAGCCCTGGGGAATACGCCCTGGTGCGCCGCCCTGAAAAGGTGGCGGTCAAAGCGTTGGATCGCCATGGCAAGGAATTTGTGTTGGAGGGCGACCATCTACTAGCCCGGGCCATCTGCCATGAATGCGACCATCTGGACGGGCGGCTGTTTAAGGACATTGCCATACGGATGCTGTACCAAGATGAAGATGGGAACTGGAAATAATCGTTATAAAGTAGGGTGAGAGAGATTGCGTATTGTGTATATGGGAACGCCGGATTTTGCAGTTCCCACGCTAAAAGCGTTGTTGAACAGTCCCCATCAGGTAGTAGGGGTATTTTCCCAGCCGGACCGGCCCAAGGGCCGGGGGTATCAGCTGGTGGCGCCGCCGGTCAAAGAACTGGCGCTGGCGCATAACATCCCGGTGTACCAGCCAGAGAAGATGCGGGATGGAACCGCGCTGGAGATCCTCAAGGGGCTGCGGCCCGATGGAATTGTGGTGGCGGCCTATGGGCGGATTTTGCCCAAAGAGATCCTGGAGTTGCCCCCATATGGCTGCATCAATGTCCACGCGTCCCTGCTGCCCCAGTACCGGGGCGCGGGCCCGGTGCAATGGAGCGTCATCAACGGGGAAGAGACAACTGGCGTAACGACGATGTTTATGGGCGAGGGGTTAGACACCGGCGATCTGCTGGAACAGGTGGAAACGCCCATCGGCCAAGAGGAGACCGCAGGGGAATTGATGGACCGGCTGGCGGAATTGGGGGCTGGACTGCTTTTGCACACGTTGGAGCTGCTGGAATCAGGCAAAGCGGTCCGTACCGTGCAGGACGAGTCGAAGGTCACCTATGCGCCGATGCTTAAAAAAAAGGACGGCGCGTTGGATTTTTCCAAACCTGCAAAGAAACTGTACGATCAAATTCGCGGCGTGTCCCCGTGGCCCGGCGCCTACGCTTATCTGGACAGCCGGCTGCTTAAGATCCATAAAGCGGCGCCGCTGCCGGAGCGTGTTGGCGAAATCGGCATGATCCAAGGCGAAAAGCGGTTGATTGTAGGTTGCGGCGAAGGGTCGCTGGAGCTTTTGGAGGTGCAGCCGGAGGGCGGCAAACGGATGCGGGGCGAGGATTTTTTACGGGGCCGGCGGCCAGGGTCCGAAAAAAAATTTACAACCTGCCCATCAGAATGACATAATTTTTCGATATGATATATCCTACGATCGTCTGTTTTGCAGATGCCAATTCCAAAATGAACGAAAATGATTGATTATGATTTTCTGATAAAGGAAGCGTGTCTATGTTTTATAACCTGTTCGACCCATATTATTGGATTTTGATTGTCCCGTGCCTGTTGTTGGCCCTTTGGGCACAAATGATGGTGTCAACCAATTTTAAAAAATATTCTGCGGTTTATAACCGGCGTGGATACACCGGCGCCGACGCAGCCCGGATGATTCTGGACAGCAACGGGCTTTACCATGTGCGCATTGAGCAAATCGCCGGGAACCTGACGGATCATTACGATCCGAAGGACGAGGTAATCCGTTTGTCCGGCTCAGTCTACGGTTCCGCATCGGTGGCGGCGGTGGGCGTTGCAGCTCATGAAGCAGGCCATGCTGTACAGCATGCTACCGGCTATTTACCCATTAAGATTCGCACAGCGATCATCCCGGTGACCCAAATCGGATCACAGCTGTCGGTTCCGTTGATCTTGCTGGGCTTTGTGTTTCAGTACCAGCCGCTGGTTTTTCTGGGGATTTTGTTTTATGCGATGGCGGCGTTTTTCCAGCTGGTGACCTTGCCGGTAGAGTTCAATGCCAGTTCCAGAGCGCTAACGGTGCTGGAAACGTCCGAAATGCTGGCGGGGGATGAACTATCTGGCGCCAGAAAGGTGTTGCGGGCGGCGGCCATGACCTATGTGGCGGCGCTTTTGACTGCTTTGGCCCAGCTTTTACGGCTGATTCTGATTTTCGGCGGCCGGCACCGTGACGACTAAAAAACGATTTTAGGTGACGTGAGTGAAAAACAGCAGGCAGGTTGCGGCGGAAGCCCTTTTGCGGGTGGATACCGACGAGAGCTATTCCAATATTGTGTTGGATCGTTTGTTGCAATCCAGCGGCCTTTCCGCCCGTGACCGGGCTTTTTCCAGCGCGCTTTTTTACGGTGTGCTGGAAAGGGAGATCACGCTGGATTATGTGATTTTGCAATATGCCTCTCTGCCGTTGGGAAAGATGGATCCGTTGGTCCGCCAGCTTTTGCGCCTGGCTGTTTATCAAATTGCCTGGATGGATGGTGTACCGGAATCCGCGGCGGTAAACGAGTCAGTACAGCTGGCAAAGCGAATGGGGAAGGAGCGGGCTGCCGGTTTTATCAACGGCGTGCTGCGTTCCTTTTTGCGGGATGGCGGCGAGATCCGCCTGCCTGAACCGGGAAAAGACCGGGCAGGATGGCTTTCGATCCAATATTCTGTGCCGCGCCCGCTAATCAAATTGTGGCAAAATCAGTATCCGAAAGAGGACCTGGAGCAGCTTATTCAGGGAATGACCAGTCCTGCGCCGTTGTTTGCCCGGGTGAACACCTGCCGCACCAGCTCCGAAGAACTGTGCGCCAGACTCCAGACAGAAGGGGTGGCGGCGCAGCCCCATGAGCGTTTTGCTGACTGCATTCGGTTGGAACACGCGGGGAGCCTGGAACAGCTTTCTGCTTTTCAAGAAGGGCTGTTCCACATCCAGGATCTTTCCGGCCAGGTTTGCGTTTCGGCGCTGGATGCAAAGCCGGGGATGCGGGTGCTGGATTGCTGTGCAGCGCCCGGGGGAAAATCCTTCACCCTGGCGCAGCGTATGCAGGATAAAGGCGAGATTGTAGCGGGGGATCTGTATTCCAAAAAGGCGGAATTGATCCGCAAAGGCGCCGCGCGGCTAGGGCTTTCCAGTATTCGGGCGGTCACGGCGGACGCCAGCGTCTATTCTCCTTTGTTAGGGCAGTTTGACCGGGTGCTGTGCGACGCGCCCTGTTCGGGGCTGGGTATTATCCGGCGAAAACCGGAGATCCGTTATAAAAACCTTGATACGCTGCGGGAATTGCCTGCCATCCAGTATAAAATTTTGTCCACTGCCGCACAATATGTGCAAGAAGAAGGAAGGTTGCTTTATTCTACCTGCACGTTGAACCGGCATGAAAATGATTATATTGTCCAGCGATTCTTAAACGAGCATTCGGATTTTTCGGCGGCGCCGCTTCCGGAGCAGGCCGCCCGTTTTTTGGGAGCGCCGGGAGCCTCTTGCGTTACGCTGATGCCACATCGCAATGGCACCGATGGATTTTTCTTAGCATTGTTTGTACGGGTAAAACGCTGACGTGACTGTGTGGGAGGGGGCGAAAATCATAGAAAAGGTAGATATCAAATCCATGACGCTGCCAAAGCTAGAGGGTTTTTGCGCCCAGCAGGGCCTGCCCCCCTTTCGCGCAGGGCAGATTTTTCAGTGGTTGCATCAAAAGCAGGTGGATTCCTTTGAGCAGATGACCAACCTATCCGCTGATTTGCGTGGAAAACTGGATCAGCTTTGTGAAATCCCCAGCATCGCCATCCGGCGCAAGCTGGTGTCCCAAATCGACGGGACAGTCAAGTACCTGTACGAGTTTGCCGATGGGGAAACGGTGGAAAGCGTGTTGATGCAGTATCAGCATGGATACAGCCTGTGCATCTCCACGCAGGTGGGCTGCCGGATGGGCTGCCGGTTTTGCGCCTCCACCCTGCTGGGGTTGGAGCGGTCTTTGACCCCCGCGGAGATGCTTAACGAAGTTTATATGGCGGGGAAAGACAGCGGGCAGAAAATATCATCTATTGTGCTGATGGGCATTGGGGAGCCGCTGGACAATTTCGACAATGTGATGGACTTTTTAGAGATCCTTTCGGCGCCCCGGGGGCTGAATTTGAGCCTGCGGCATGTGTCCCTTTCTACCTGCGGGCTGGTGGACGGCATCTACCGGCTGATGGAGAGAAAATTGCAGCTGACCCTGTCGATTTCACTGCACGCGCCCAACGACGAAATCCGTTCGCAGACCATGCCGGTCAACCGCAAATATCCCATGGACGAGCTGCTCAAGGCGTGCCGGGAATATTTCCGGCAGACCGGACGGCGAATATCCTTTGAATATGCGCTGATTGAAGGGGTGAACGATACCCCCGCGTGCGCACAGCAGCTGAGCCAAAAGCTCAAGGGCATGAGCGCCCATGTGAATTTGATCCCCGTCAATCCGGTGAAAGAGCGGGATTATCGCAAAAGTTCCCGCGAGAGGGTACAGCGTTTTCAGCAGATTCTGGAGCAAAACCATGTAAACGCGACGGTGCGCCGGGAACTTGGCAGCGATATCAACGCCGCCTGTGGGCAGTTGAGAAGGGATGACAAAGGAGGAAGATCATGCTGAGAATAGCAGGGAAAACCGATGTTGGAAAAAAACGCACGGCCAACGAGGACGGTTTTTTTGTGGCGAAACTTTCGGAGGATGCGGCCTATGCGGTGGTCTGCGACGGCATGGGCGGAGAAAAGGGCGGGCATATCGCCAGCGCCTGCGCGGTAGAGCAAATCCGGAAAACGATGGAGGAGAGTTTTCGGGCGGATTTTAACGAAAATTCAATGAAAAACCTCATGATCTCGGCTGTATCCGCCGCCAATGCACAAGTCTTTTCCATGGCGGGAAAGAACGATTCGCTGAAAGGGATGGGTACGACTGTTATTTTAGCGGTGGTGCGAGGGTCTATCATACATATTGCGTATGCTGGCGACAGCCGGGTCTATCTCGTTGAGGAGAAGGGCACGCGGCAGCTGACGCGGGATCACAGCATGGTTCAAATGATGGTGGACCGTGGCGAGATTTCGGCGGAAGAGGCGCAGTATCATCCGGAAAAGCATTACATCACCCGCGCTCTCGGCGTAGGGGAAATGCTGGATATTGATTATTTAGAGGAAGAAATGCCGGACAGGGGAGCAGTACTTCTTTGCTCCGACGGACTTTCCAACTATCTGGACCAGGAGGACCTGCACCGCCTGGTCTGGGATAACGACGCAATCCCAGCGGTAGACCGTCTGATCGAGCAGGCAAATGCCATGGGCGGCGCGGATAATATTACAGCGGTGCTGATTGCAAGATAGATCTTGCGCAATACTGTAAGACCAGGAGGCAGACGATGGATAATTTGATAGGTAAAAAGCTGGATGGGCGGTATGAGATTCTTCAGCTTATCGGCGTTGGGGGCATGGCAAACGTATATAAAGCCCGCGATGGGATCGACGACCGGATCGTGGCGGTTAAAATTCTGCGGGAGGAGTACGCTTCCAACGAGGAGTTTGTACGCCGGTTCAAAAACGAGTCCAAGGCGATTGCAGCTTTGAACCACCCCAATATTGTAAAGGTATACGACGTCAGCTTTTCTGATAAGATGCAGTCGATCGTTATGGAGTACATCGACGGGATCACCTTGAAGGATTATATCGACCAGCAGAAGATCGTCCGCTGGAAGGAGGCGGTGCATTTCACCGTCCAGATTTTGCGGGCGTTACAGCACGCCCATGATAAGGGAATTGTCCACCGGGATATCAAACCTCAAAATATCATGCTGCTGCAGGACGGCACCATCAAAGTGATGGATTTTGGCATTGCCCGGTTTGCCCGCAGCCAGATGGCGACCATTACGGACAAAGCCATCGGTTCCGTGCATTATATCAGCCCGGAGCAGGCGAGGGGAGAAAAAACTGACGAGAAAACAGATCTGTATTCGGTTGGCGTGATGTTGTTTGAAATGCTTACCGGAAAACTGCCATTTACAGCTGATTCAGCTGTTTCGGTGGCGATTCAGCAGATCCAGTCCAAGCCGAAGCGGCCCAGGGAGATCAATCCCTCGATCCCGGAAGGACTGGAGCAGATTACGCTGAAGGCAATGCAGAAGGATCCGGCAAAGCGCTACCAGTCCGCGGCGGAGATGCTGCGGGATATCGATGAATTTAAGCGCAATCCGTCTATCGCGTTTGCGTATAAATACCTTTCCGCAGAGGAGGAAGAAGCGCAGGCGTCTGCGAAAAAGCGCCCTGAATCGGAGAGAGGGGCCGAGCCCTCCGCCAAAGCGCGCAAGAAAAAGAAAGACCGACAGGAGGAGTCGGACGAAGATGTGGAAATCGTCGTGAAAACCCCGTATCTCGCGATGCTGGGGGGCATTTCTGCCGCTTTTGTGCTGGTAACCTGCCTGTTCATCTTTTTGATGTTCTATTTTAACAATCCATTTGTTGCAGTGGATGAAGTGGCATTGCCTAATTTTGTGGGCATTCAGTATGAAAGTGTGCTCAATTCCAGTAAATATTCGGATTTTAACATTGTTTTGGAGGAAACAGTTTATTCCGATGGGTATGAAAAGGGTGTGATCTGTGAGCAGAAGCCCAAATACCCCAAAACAGTAAAAAAAGGATCAGAGGTAAAGATTAAAGTTTCCAGCGGCGCGCAGATGATCTCCATGCCGGACTTTTCCAATCAAGAAGCGACGCAGGTGTTTGCAGAACTTAAAAATATGGGGCTGGAGTATGTAGAGTCCCGGATGAACCATCCCTCCATCGCCAGTGGCTATGTCATCAGAACAGAGCCGACCAAAGGCAGCGAGGTGAAGGCGGGCACCACCGTGACCGTGTATGTGAGCCTGGGCGCCCAGACGGTGATGAAACAGGTGCCGGATGTAAAAGGCACCAATGTGGACGACGCCAAACGGGTACTGGAAAGCTATGGCTTAAAGGTTGGCACCGTAACGCTGGATGAAACCAGCGACGAGCCGTATGGCACGGTATTGTCGCAGGATCCTGCCGAGGGCGACATGGTGGCCACAGGGTCTTTTGTGAATCTGACGGTCAGCCAAGGGGATACGGTGATTTCCCGGTTGACAATCACGGTACCGATGCCAACGTCCCTTGAGCAGGATGTGACCGTGTCCGCTTATCTGGACGATATGGAAGTGCGCCGGGAGACGATCAATCCAAAAACCACTACCTCATGGAAACCGTCCTTTTCTGGCCAAGGGATTGGCCGGGTGCAGATTTATATCGACGACAAGATTTATATGGAATATATCGTGGATTTTGATGAGGGCGTTCACGAGATTGATTCCGATTACACGCAGGATTTTCAGTAAAACGCAAAAGGGCTTCCCTTTTTGGGGAAGCCCTTTGATCAGAGCCGGATGCTTGGAACAAAGGGGGGGGCTGTGTTTTTTGCAGGGTAGGATTTTAAAAGCAATAGGCGGATTTTATTATGTGCAATCAGGCCCTGTTTTGTATGAATGCAGAGCCCGGGGGCTGTTTCGGAAGGAAGGGACGTCTCCGCTGGTCGGGGACTGGGTGGAAATCGAGGATACCGGCGGGGAAAAGGGATATGTCGTCGAAATATTGAACCGGAAAAACAGTTTGATTCGGCCGCCGCTGGCCAACCTGGATCAACTGTTTTTGGTGGTATCCGTGGCGGATCCCCAACCGAATTTACTGGTGCTAGATAAGCTGATTGCCATTGCCGAACGAAAAAGCATTGAGCCGCTTTTGGTCATTACTAAAACGGATCTCGGGGCGGGCGAGGCCCTTTTGAAACGATATGAAAAGGCTGGGTTTCGGGTGTTTCGCGTAGGATTGGACCGGGACGATGACCTAAAGCCGCTTTTGCAGGCGATGGAAGGGAAAATCAGCGCATTTTGCGGCAATTCCGGCGTGGGAAAGTCCAGCCTTTTAAACCGCATTGACGAGCGGTTGGATCTGTCCACCGGTCAGATCAGCCAAAAATTGGGCCGGGGCCGCCACACGACCCGGCATGTGCAGCTTTATCCCGTTTCAGGCGGGTATATCGCGGATACGCCCGGCTTTTCTTCCATGGATCTGGAGCGCTACGAGGTCATTTTAAAAGACCAGTTGCAATACTGTTTTCGAGAATTTGAGCCGTATTTGGACCGGTGCCGCTTTACCGGGTGTTCCCATACAAAAGAAAAGGGCTGTGCGGTGCTGGCGGCGTTGGAGCGGGGGGAGATTGCCCCATCCCGCCACGAAAGCTACTTTATCCTGTATGAATCGGCGAAAAACATCAAGGAGTGGGAACTGCCAAAAAAATAAGGAGGTGCTTTTCGGTGGGACGCTGTGTCATCATCGGGGCCGGCGAGCTGGATCAGAAATTTTTGACAGATTTTTTCTGGCGGCAGGATGACTTTATTATCTGCGCCGACGGGGGATTTTATTATGCCAGAGAGGCGGGCGTCCGCCCAGATCTGCTTATGGGCGATCAGGATTCTTTTTCAGAGGGCTTTCCGGCGGGTATCCCCGCGCTGACCTGCCGGCCTGAAAAAGATGACTCCGATATGCTGCTAGCCGTCAAAGAGGGGATTGCCCGCGGCTATAGGGACTTTGTCCTTTTGGGGGCCACCGGAGGCCGTTTTGACCACACGCTGGCGAACCTTCAAACCATTGCTTACGGGCTGGAAGAGGGCGCTTTTGTCATGATTGCCGACCAGTACAACATGGTCACGATGCTGCGGAATGGCTCGGTTGTCCTGCCGCGGATGGAAGGGTATTATCTCTCGGTGTTTTCCTATACGGAAAATTGTGTAGGCGTCACGCTGGAGGGTGTCAAATACCCATTGGAGAAAGCAAAACTGACCAATTGGTTTCCGCTGGGGCTGAGCAATGAGATTGTGGCGGAATCCGCCCGGGTCACCGTAGAGGTGGGGACGCTGGTGGTCGTTGTTTCAAAAGACCGACGCAGATAAAGAGAGTGTTCACCATCTGGGGCACCGGTGTATATAATAAAGCAAATCCCCATATGAAAGGGCGGTAAATATGAAGGTTGTCGTTTTGAAATGCCCCAGGATCCTTTCGCCGCTGTTGCGCCTGTTTTTTCACATGAAACGGGAGGAAAATTGACAAAAGCTGTCTTGCGCCGGCAAGACAGCTTTTGCTTTGCGTAAAATTGTAGATTGACGGGAAGGGCCATATATGCTAGAATGAAAAAACTTTGTTGTGAAAATGGTGTGGTTTGTCGGGTAACCGTACATTCTTTCATTGCTGTAAGAAGAATGTACCAAACAAGAAGGTGAAACGATGGAACAAAAGTGGAAACAGAAATTTTTGACGATTGCGACGGGGCAGGCCGTATCTCTAATCGGCAGTTCAGCAGTTCAATTTGCGCTGATCTGGTGGCTCTCCAGCGAAACGGGGTCCCCGATGCTGCTGGCCTTTGCGGGGCTACTGGCCTTTTTGCCCCAACTGCTGCTGGGGCCTTTTGCTGGAGTGTGGGTGGACCGGCTGAAGCGGAAAGTCGTTGTCATCACAGCAGATTTGTTTATTGGGACGACGGCGCTGGTTTTTGCCGCCTGTTTTCTCGGCGGGCAACCGCCGTTTTGGTCTGCCTGCGTGGTTTTGGGGATACGCGCCGTGGGCGGTGTGTTCCACACGCCGGCCATCCAGGCGATTGTTCCGCTGCTGGTGCCGAAAGAAGAGCTGGTCCGTGCCAATGGGTGGAGCCAATTTTTACAGTCCGGCGCGTTTATGTTGGGCCCGGTGATCGGCGCGTTACTGTACGGCGTGCTGCCCATGCCAGTGATCCTGTTGACCGATTTCGCCGGTGCGTTAGTGGCCAGTGCCACAGTGGCGGTTGTAAAAATTAAGGAAATTGAGCACAAGGAATCTCAGCAGGCGAATTTCTTTCGGGAAATGCGGCAAGGGGCCGCCGTCATTTGGCGGGATAAAAAGCTATGTGTGCTGTTGGCTGCAACGTTTTTGTGTATGGTCTTTTTCAATCCGCTGGCATCCTACTATCCGCTGATGAGCAGCAGCTATTTTATGGCGTCGCCTTTTCATGGTAGCCTGGTGGAAGTCCTGTATGCGTTGGGGATGATGGTGGCCGCTGTGGTTGCGGGCCTGTTTGGAAAAGTGAAAAATAAATTTTTCCTGGCCTATATTGGTCTTTTTGGAATTGGCATCAGCACGGGAATCTGCGGTTTTTTGCCTGCGACCATGTGGGCGTTTTGGATTTTTGCGGTCTGCTGTATGTTCATGGGCGGGAGCGCGAATTTTTATAGCATCCCGATGATCGCGTATATGCAGGAAAACATTCCGCTACAGGCGCAAGGACGGGCATTTTCCTTGTTCCAAAGCCTGTTATCCGCCGCAATGCCCATCGGGCTGCTGGTTTCCGGCCCCATTGCTGAAAAAGAAGGGGTACAGCTGTGGTTTTTGATTGCGGGGATCGCGGTAGTCCTTTTCGCGGCAGTAGGATCGGTGGTCAGCAAAGGGATCAAGGCGGTTCCGGCGTTGGATCACGAGCCGGATCTAGAGTGATGTTCCTTCATAAGAAACAGAAAACAACTGCTGAAAAGAGAAATCTTTTCAGCAGTTGTTTTCTTATTGCAGAAGGGGTCAATCGTCGATAAACAGATGCTCTTTGTTGTGAATATAAACACTTAGGGCCAACCCGATTCCCATATAAAGCGTTGTGACCGAGGTCCCTCCATAGCTGAAAAACGGCAGGGTAACACCGATAACCGGCAGGATGCTCAGATTCATGCCAATATTGACGATGCTTTGAAACGCAATGGTGGCAAACACGCCGATGCAGATATAGGCGCCCAGCAGATCGTTGGATTTACGGGAAAAAATCAACAGCCTAAAACAGATGAAAAATAGCAGGACGATGACCGATATGCACCCTACAAAGCCAAGGGATTGCCCTACAAAGGAAAAAATAAAGTCATTGTGGATTTCCGGTACATATACATGTTCTCCAATGAAAAGCCCTTCGCCAAATCCGCCGCCGGAGCCGATAGCGATTTTTGCGTTGTATTGCTGATATAGGATCCCGTTGGTATCCAAATCAGGGATAAATAGCGCTAAAATCCGAAGCTTTTGGTCGTTGCTCATCAGATAAAGCCAGGCCAGGGGCGCGGCTACGACTAGGGCCGCCCCGGCAATGGCCACATAGCGCCATTGAATGCCTGCAGAAAAAATCATAGACAAAAAAATCAAAAGAAAAATCACTGCGGTGCCATCGTCGCCCTGGAAATGGATTAATAAGACAGGGACCGCCCCGTGCAGGCAAAGTAGAAGCAGATTTTTTAGATTTTTAATATCATCGCCGACTTTTTCGAGGTGCAGGGCAAAGGTAAGGATAAACGCAATTTTCAAAAGCTCAGAGGGCTGAAAATTGATGCCCAAAAATGGGATTGGCAGCCATGCTTTGTCGTCTACCGATTCCACCCGCTGTTCACCAAAAAAATAGGTCAGGACTACAAGCCCGATGCAAATAGGGTAATAAAGCTTCCACAACCTAGACAAAAAACGGTAATCAAAGCTGGAAATAATCATGGCGGCAACCAGCCCCAGCACAGAAGTAATGATCTGCATTTGGACGGCACGGATGGTGGCCATCCCGGAATTGTGAATGCCACACATCAATATAACGCTGTATGCCGAACAGATTAGGCATAAGCATAAGAGAAGCTTATCAGTTCCTTTAAAATAGCGGACAAGGCCGCGCCAGATTTTTTTCACAGCTGCGCTCCTTTTTCAAGCATCAAAAGATTTCTAAGATATTCATAAAACGTGAAAAAACGCGAGTTTGTTGCAAAAAAGAAAACCTTTTTTGGAACGTCACTAGTATATCACAACTTTTGGCCAAAACCAATGGAAAGGAAAAAGAATTGAAGTCCCTTATCCAAGTGTGCTATAATAGCCTCACAGAATGGGCGGGATGAGATCCCTCAAACGCCTAAAAAGAGCTGGAGTATTCTGCTTTTCAGCGAGAGGCTGCTGCACCGCGGGGTACCGGTTCATATGGGGCGCCTTGTTGAGGCGCCTAAAATGGAATAAACATGAGAAGGGTGAGAGATATGTTGAGCGATATCGAGATTGCGCAGGGCGCAAAAATGCTTCCGATCACCGAAATCGCGGCGAAGTTGGACATTCTTCCGGAAGAGCTGGAGCCGTATGGCCGGTACAAGGCAAAGCTTTCGGAAGATATTTTTGCCCGTTTGCAGGACAAGCCCGGCGGAAAGTTGGTGCTGGTTACTGCAATCAACCCAACGCCCGCGGGCGAAGGGAAAACCACCACATCGGTAGGATTGGGCCAGGCCATGGCGAAGATCGGTGAAAAAGCGATCATTGCCCTGCGCGAGCCGTCCCTAGGGCCGGTTTTCGGTATTAAGGGTGGTGCGGCTGGCGGCGGCTATTCTCAGGTGGTGCCGATGGAGGATATCAACCTGCATTTTACCGGTGATATGCACGCGATTACGGCGGCCAACAACCTTTTGTGCGCGATGATTGACAACCATCTGCAGCAGGGAAATCTTTTGGGGATTGACCAGCGGCGGATCCTCTTTAAACGCTGCATGGATATGAATGACCGGGCCCTGCGTTTTATCAATGTCGGGCTGGGCGGTAAGATCAACGGTGTGCCCAGGGAGGATGGATTCCAAATCACCGTAGCCAGCGAGGTCATGGCGATTTTGTGCCTGGCGGCGGATCTGGATGATCTGAAAGAACGGCTGGGCTCGATTTTGATTGCGTACACATATGATAACCGGCCGGTCTATGCCCGGGATCTGAATGTCCACGGCGCAATGGCTGCCCTGCTCAAAGACGCGCTAAAGCCCAATCTGGTCCAGACGCTGGAAAATACGCCAGCCTTGATGCATGGCGGCCCCTTTGCCAACATCGCCCACGGATGCAATTCGGTACGGGCGACAAAACTGGCGTTGAAGATGGCGGACTACTGTATCACCGAGGCGGGATTCGGTTCCGACCTGGGCGCGGAGAAATTTTTGGACATCAAGTGCCGTTATGCGGGGCTAGAGCCTTCCTGCATCGTGATCGTGGCGACGCTGCGTGCGCTGAAATACAACGGCGGCGTGCCAAAGGCGGAGGTTGCCGCAGAAAACGTCGAGGCGCTGCAAAAAGGTTTGGTCAATCTGGAAGCGCACGTGGAAAACATGCGGAAATATGGGGTGCCGGTGGTCGTCGCTATCAACCGCTTTTTGACCGATACCGATCGAGAGATCGAGGTATTGGCCCAATGCTGCCAGCGTTTGGATGTGGAATATTCCCTGTCCGAGGTGTTTGCCAAGGGCGGCGAGGGTGCTGTCGATCTGGCCCATAAGGTGGTCAAAGCTTGCGCGCAACCGTCTCATTTTAAGCTTTTATACGATGAAAAAGCGCCGATCAAAGAAAAAATCAAGACCATTGTCACCGAAATCTACGGCGGCAAGGATGTGGCCTATGCGCCGAAGGCGGAGAAAGCCATCCGGGATATCGAGGCGCTGGGCAAATCGGATCTGCCGATCTGCGTGGCAAAGACCCAATATTCCCTGTCTGACGATCCGGCCAAGCTGGGCCGTCCTACGGGATTTACCGTCAATGTACGGGATGTGAAACTATCTGCCGGCGCCGGCTTTATCGTTGTCATGTCCGGCGACATTATGACGATGCCTGGCTTGCCCAAGGCCCCTGCCGCCTGCCAGATCGATGTGGACGGCCAGGGACACATCAAAGGTTTATTCTAATAAAGGAAGGCAGTTTGTCTATGGGATCAATCGTCACAAACAGCGCGGCCGAGACAGAACGCTTTGCCCAAGAATTGGCTCGCCTTTTAAAGCCGGACGATGTGCTGGCCTTTTTCGGCGGTTTGGGTATGGGCAAAACCACCTTTGTCCGGGGACTGGCCTGCGGGTTGGGCGGGCAGGACGAGGTTTCGAGCCCAACTTTTTCGCTGGTCCACGAGTACCGCACCCAACCGAAGCTGTACCATTTTGATATGTACCGCGTGACCTCTTTTGACGATTTGTATTCCACCGGTTTTTTTGATTATCTGGAAACCGGAGCGATTTTGGCCATTGAGTGGAGCGAGAATATCGAAGGGGCGCTGCCACAGGGGTACATCCGCGTGACCTTTGAGCGGTTGGACGAGAACCAGCGGCGGATCACAGTGGAGGGGGATGAGCGGTTTTGATGATATTGGGAATGGATACTTCCGCGGTGGCGGCTTCGGCCGCCCTGTGGGAGAACGGCCGGATCATCGGTGAGCATTTTGTCAATGTCAAGCTCACCCACAGCCAGACCATCCTGCCCATGGTGCAGAATTTGTTTACCGCCTGCGGGAAAGATATCACGCAGGTGGACGAGTTCGCGGTTTCTACGGGACCTGGCTCTTTTACCGGACTTCGCATTGGCATTTCGGCGGTGAAGGGGATGGCTTTCGGCACGAAAAAACGCTGTATTCCCGTATCAACCTTGGAGGCGCTGGCCTACAACTTGATCGGGCAGGAATGTGTGGCGGTAGCGGCGATGGACGCCCGCTGCCAACAGGTGTATACCGCGGCTTTTCAGGTAAGCAGGGAGTCGGTTCAGCGGCTGAGCGAGGATCGGGCACTGTCCGTTCAGGCGCTGCGGGAACAGTTGGATGAGATTTCTTCCGGATTGCCGCTGATTTTGGTTGGAGACGGCGCCGAATTGTGCTATAATAGTTGGGAAGGTTCCGGCGTTGTGCTGGCGCCGGAGCACTTGCGGTTCCAAAGGGCCTCTGCCGTTTGCATGGCGGCGTTGCCCCGCCGGGGGCTGTGTGTGGAACCGGCATTGCTGGCACCGGAATACCTGCGGTTGCCCCAGGCACAGCGGGAGCTGCTGCAAAAACAGAACAAGGCATAGAACGTTTATCGGATGGAAAGGACTGGAGCGAATGATTGCTATTGGCAGTGATCACGGCGGCTTTGCGCTGAAAGAGGAGATCAAAAAGCATCTGGATGAACAGAAAATCCCTTATGAGGATTTTGGCACCTATAGTACGGATAGCGTGGATTATCCGCTGATTGCGGAAAAGACCTGCGCGGCAATCACCGACGGCAGATGTGACAAAGGGATCCTCTGCTGCGGGACCGGGATCGGGATTTCGATGGCGGCAAACAAGATTAAGGGCATTCGCGCGGCGCTGTGCTCGGATTATTTCAGCGCCAAATACACCCGTTTGCACAATGACGCCAACGTCATCTGCATGGGGGGGCGCACCATCGGCCCCGGCCTTGCGCTGGAATTGGTAGACGTTTTTTTGAATACGCCGTTTGAAGGCGGCCGTCATGAAAGACGGGTTGAACAGTTGATGAAGCTGGAGGAGAAATAGGGCGACTCCGGCTTTTGGGAATGTATGATTTAAATGCCGTTGGGGCGGAAATGGAGAAATGTATTATGATCAAACCGGTAATTATGGATCATCCGCTGATTCAGCACAAACTGACAATTATGCGGGATAAAAACACCGGCACCAAGGAATTTCGCGAATTGGTAGGCGAGATTGGAATGCTGATGTGCTACGAGGCAACCCGGGATCTGCCGTTAAAAGAGGTGGAGATCGAGACCCCTGTGGCAGTGGCGAAAACGAAAGTCATCTCCGGCAGAAAATTGGCGTTTGTCCCAATTTTACGGGCGGGCCTTGGTATGGTGGACGGCGTAATGCGCATGGTTCCCGCCGCAAAAATTGGCCATATCGGTATGTACCGCGACCCGGAAACCCATATGCCTGTAGAGTATTACTGCAAGCTGCCTACCGACATTGGCGAGCGGGATGTTATTGTCCTAGATCCAATGCTGGCCACCGGCGGTTCAGCGATTGATGCGATCAGCCAGATCAAGTCCAAAGGTGCGAGAAGTGTGCGCTTTATGTGCATCATTGCGGCACCTGAAGGTCTTGAGGCTTTGCAAAAAGCCCATCCGGACGTGCAGATTTATATCGGCGCGGTGGATGAGAAACTCAATGAACATAAATACATCGTCCCCGGCCTGGGCGACGCCGGAGACAGGATTTTTGGCACCAAATAGTGAAACAGGCCGCTCCCTATTTTACAGGGAACGGCTTTTCCTTTGCGTTGGCGTTTGATTGAAAACGGGAAACGCAAAGGCCGGAGATCTTTGACGGGAACGGAGGAAAGCAGTGATGACCACAGTGTATTTGGTTCGGCACGCGAAATCTGTGGGAAATACAGAACGGATTTTTCAGGGCTGCTCCAATTTAGGTCTGTCGGTAGAAGGGCAGGCCCAGCTGCCGCAACTGGCGGAGCGTTTTCGGGAGGTTTTGCTGGATGCGGTTTATTCCAGCCCGTTACAGCGAGCCGTGCAGACAGCACAGGCCGTCAACCAATATCACCGGCTGCCGATCCAGACGGACAAGGGACTGTGTGAAATTTTTGCAGGACAGTGGGAGATGCAGCGCTTTTCCGATCTGCCAGTTGCGTTTCCGGCGGAGTGGCGGCTTTGGACAGAGGATGAGTCCCATTTTTGTGCGCCCGGCGGCGAGAGTATTTTGCAGGTTCATGAGCGGATGAGCAGGACCATCGACCGCATTGCAGCCAAAAATGAAGGAAGGACGGTCGCCATCGTCTCCCACGGATGCGCCCTGCGGTGTTATTTGTGCCATGCGCTGGGTCTGCCGATCGAAAAAATAGGAGAGATCCCTCTTTCAAAAAACACAGCGGTCAGCCGGGTGATCTACAACGGCGGCAGGATCCAGGTGGATTACTACGATGATCTTTCCCACTTGGAGGACAGAGAAAAACAGGAGGTGTCGACATGAAAATCATGGCGGTAGATTACGGCGATGCCCGCACCGGGTTAGCCGCCTGTGACCGTACAGAATTTTTGGCGTCCCCCATCGGGGTCATTCACGAATATAATTTTGACCGGACGGTAGACCAGGTCGCTTATGCGGTGGAGGAATATCAGATTGGCAAGGTAGTGGTGGGCCATCCTGTCAATATGGACGGCAGCACAGGGGAGCGGGCGCAGAAATGCGCCTTGTTCGCGGAAAAGCTGCGGGGTAAGGTTTTAGTCCCGGTTATCCTCTGGGACGAGCGCAGCACCACGGTGACCGCCCATCAGTATCTCAACGAGACCAATACGCGCGGAAAAAAACGCAAAGACGTAGTGGACGAGGTGGCGGCTTCGATCATCCTGGAAAGCTATCTGGCCTATCGGCGCAATCATCCGGATGAGGAGTAGGACCCGGGCGAGAGCGGTTTTGAGCTTTTTGATTTTGATCTGGATCCTTGGAGAAAATTTTTTTCTCCAAGGATTTTTTTGTTTGTTTGGAAAAGAGCGTTTTAAGGCCAAGATAGAATAAAAAAACTGCAAACAGCTTGGAGAGTGCGGAAGACGCTAACAAAGAAGCGGTCCACACCCCCAAAAAAACGCCTGGCAGCCCCCAAAGCCCGCAAGAAATCCCTTTTTTGATCTGCAAAAGCCCGGACTTTTTATGAAACAGCAGCGCCACTGCCCCGACCGGGAGAAAAAACAGAAGGTTGATCCCTTGGGCAGTGGCCAACGGGGTGTCGGAAAAAACGGTTAAAAACAATAAAAGCACCGCGCCGCCGCCGATCCCCATAGAAGCGATGGCAGCACAGACAAATGCAATAACAGATGGGATGAGCCAGTTCATAGTTGTATGCAGGCGGCAACCGTGCGCCGCGTTCTCCTTATTTTAGAAATAGGCGGACGGCGGCGTAAAGAATGAACAGGGAAAAAATTTTTTTCAGCCAAAAGTCCGGTATTTTTGGTAACAGCCACCCGCCAAAGGCGGCGCCGGCCACACCACCGGGGAGAAAGGGGATCACGTCGCTCACCGAAACAAATCCGCGATACCAGTACAAAAATCCGCTGACTGCCGACAAAAACATCATAACCGCTATGGCGGTAGCGTGGGAAACCTTGTCGGGCATTCCCATTTTTTGAAAAGCCGTCACAGCTACGATTCCGCCGCCTGCGCCGAAAAGTCCATTCAAGAGCCCGATTAAGATCCCCGTGCCGGCCATCTGGAAATATTGCAAACAAGTGCCCCCCTTTTTTAGATAGTGTATCCCAAAGTGGGGGATTCATTTCAAAAATAATATGCAATTAAAATTAATAATAATATTGACAAATTATTAGAAATGAGTATACTAAAATGTAAAGGAGGGATGGTATGAACCGGAATATTTACAGCTTGCTGCTGATGGATGACGTGGTCAGCGCAGTGGATCAGTTGGCATATACGCAGAATACCAGCCGTTCCAATATGGTTAACCAGATTTTGGCCGACTATTTATCGGTCAAGACGCCGGAACAGCGGATGCGGGACATTTTCCAGCAAATCGAGGCGCTGATGGACCAGCAAAGCGCATTCCAGATTCAGTTCCAGCCCTCTGACGCAATGCTTTCGGTACGGACGGCGCTGGCCTATAAGTATCGGCCGACAGTACGCTACAGCGTTGAGCTATTCCGAAACGACCCGAAGGTGCTGGGAGAGCTGCGGGTATCGTCCCGAACCCAAAGCGCCGGCTTGTTGCAGATGCTGGACAGTTTTTTTCGATTGTGGCAGAAACTAGAGGAAGGCGTGCTTCTGGATCAGCATCCGGCGGGTATTCCCTGCCGGATCGACAACGGCCGGTATGTTAGGACCTTCTATTGGCCGCAGGAAGCTTGCACCAACACGCAGCTGGGCGAAACAATCAGTGCTTATATCCAAACTTTTGACCGCGCGTTAAAAGCCTTTTTTGAATTGGACGAATCGAATTGGAAAGAGGGAATCGAGAAAATCGGCTTAGAGTATCAAAAGGCGCTTCAAAAAGAAAAAATCCTTTTATAGTGGGAGGAAAACCATATGAATGTACAGAGACTAACCAAGAAATCCTTAGAAGCGGTGGAAGCCGCGCAAAAATATTCCAGAGAGCTGGAAAATATGCAGATCGAACAGATCCATCTGTTCTGGGCGCTGGTGCAGGATCAGGGGGGCTTAATCCCCCAGCTGCTTATCAAGATGAACCTGGATGCACAGCAGGCGCTTTCCGCCGCAGAGACGGAGGCGAAAAAGCTGCCGGGCGTGTCCGGCCCCGGGCGGGAAGCGGATAAAGTTTACATCTCGCAAAATCTTGACCGAGCGATGGCGGCCGCCGAGAAAAAGGCCGACGCCATGAAAGACGACTACATCTCGGTCGAGCATCTGTTCTGGGGATTGTTGGAGCAGCCGGATGTGGCGGTCAAGCAGGTAATCGACCAGTGCCGCATTGATAAAAACGCTTTTTTAACGGCGCTAATGGCAGTGCGTGGCAACACCCGCGTGACTACGGACAGCCCGGAGGATACCTATGATGCGCTGAAAAAATACGGTACCGATCTGGTGGAGCAGGCGCGCAAACAAAAGCTCGACCCAGTGATCGGACGAGATACCGAAATTCGGAATGTGATCCGGATTTTGTCCCGGAAAAGCAAAAACAACCCGGTTTTGATTGGTGAGCCAGGCGTGGGCAAAACGGCGATCGCAGAGGGGCTGGCGCAGCGGATCGTCCGTGGGGATGTGCCGACGGGCCTGCGGGATAAGACGATTTTTTCGTTGGATATGGGTGCGTTGATTGCCGGCGCCAAATATCGCGGCGAGTTTGAAGAACGGCTCAAAGCGGTTTTAGGTGAGGTGAAGAAAAGCGAAGGGCAGATCCTTCTGTTTATCGATGAACTGCATACCATCGTAGGCGCGGGAAAAACCGAAGGCTCCATGGATGCAGGAAACCTCCTAAAGCCGATGCTGGCCAGAGGGGAGCTGCACTGTATTGGCGCTACCACCCTCAACGAGTACCGCCAATATATCGAGAAAGACGCGGCGCTGGAACGGCGGTTCCAGCCGGTATTGGTGGATGAACCTACGGTGGAGGACACGATTTCCATCCTGCGTGGACTGAAAGAGCGATATGAGGTGTTCCACGGGGTCAAAATCCAGGATCAGGCACTGATTGCGGCGGCAACGTTATCCAACCGGTATATCACCGACCGGTTCCTGCCTGACAAGGCGATCGATCTGGTGGATGAGGCATGTGCCACCATTCGGACCGAAATGGATTCGATGCCCGCGGAACTGGACGAAATTTCCCGGAAAATTATGCAGCACGAGATCGAAGAAGCGGCGCTGAAAAAGGAAAACAGCCGCCTGTCTGCGGAGCATCTGGAGGAGATCCAGAAGGAACTGACCGAAATGCGGGAGCAGTTCAAGCAGATGAAGGCGCGCTGGGAAAATGAAAAGGCGTCAATCGGCCGGGTGCAGAAGTTGCGGGAAGAGATCGAGCAGGTCAACACCCAAATTGAGTTGGCCGAGCGGGAGTACGATTTGGATCAAGCGGCAGCCCTCAAATATGGCAAGCTGCCGGAATTGCAAAAGCAGTTGGCTGGATTGGAAGAAAACGGCGGCGCGCAGGAGACGACCCTGTTGCGGGACAAAGTCACCGAAGAGGAGATCGCCAGAATTGTGGGCCGCTGGACGGGTATTCCGGTTTCCCGTCTGGTGGAGGGAGAGCGGGAAAAACTCCTGCATCTGGACAAGACGCTGCATCAGCGGGTCATTGGGCAGGATGAAGCAGTCCAGCGGGTGGCAGATGCCATTATGCGGTCCCGGGCTGGCATTCAAGATCCGAACCGGCCCATTGGTTCCTTTTTGTTTTTGGGCCCCACCGGCGTGGGCAAAACAGAACTTGCCAAAGCAGTGGCCCAGGCATTGTTCGATGATGAGCGGAATATGGTTCGGATCGACATGTCCGAATATATGGAAAAACACACCGTTTCTCGTTTGGTGGGGGCGCCTCCCGGATATGTGGGCTATGAAGAAGGTGGCCAACTGACCGAGGCGGTGCGGCGCAAGCCTTATTCGGTCGTGCTGTTTGACGAGGTGGAAAAGGCGCACCCGGATGTGTTCAACATTCTGCTACAGGTGCTGGACGATGGCCGGATCACGGATTCACAGGGACGGGTGGTGGATTTTAAAAATACAATCATCATCCTAACCTCTAATCTTGGCTCCTCCGCAATTCTAGAGGGGTTTGACCAAAACGGGCAGATTTCTGACGCGGCAAAAGCGCAGGTAGAGCAGCTGTTAAAAACTTCTTTCCGTCCGGAATTCCTCAACCGCTTGGACGAAATTGTGTTTTATAAGCCTCTGACCCGGGAGGAGATTGCCCAGATCGTGGATTTGATGCTGACAGGCTTAAAAAAGCGGCTGGCGGACAAGGAATTGGGTTTGGCAGTCACCGACGCGGCCAAGGAATTGATCGTGCAGGAAGGTTACGATCCCGTCTACGGCGCAAGGCCGCTGAAACGGTATATCCAGCAGAAGCTGGAGACCCTGCTGGCCCGTTATATCCTGGAAAAGGATCCGGCGCCGGAAACGATCCTCAAAGCCGATTGTACAGACGGCAAGCTGGTTATCGGCGTATAAGGATTTCCGCCATAAAAGCTGGAACCGGTTCAACATAAAATTTACGAGAGGAAGCGGGGAATATACACTTGAACGGTGATTTTGTAAATGTAACAGCAGAAAACCTTGCCAGCGAGCATTTGTGCTGTGTGATCCGCAGCAAAAGCACCCATCCTGGCGTTGAGGCAAAGCGGAAATGGCTTTCAGACCGGCTAAAGGAGGGCCATGTTTTCAGGAAGCTAAACGAAAAAGCGGCTGTTTTTATTGAATATGCCCCTCTTGAATCGGCATGGGTTCCGATTGCTGGCAGCAACTATTATTATCTGTATTGCTTGTGGGTCGCCGCCAGCCATAAAGGAAAGGGGTACGGCAAATCGTTAATAGAGTATTGTTTAGCCGACGCCAAACAAAATGGCAGATCCGGCGTTTGCATGCTCGGGGCGCAAAAACAAAAGGCATGGCTTTCCGACCAATCATTTGCAAAAAAATTTGGATTTGAGGTTGTTGATGCCACCAATGACGGGTACGAATTGCTCGCCCTTTCTTTTGACGGAACCGTTCCATCATTTACCCCAAACGCCAAAAAGCAAAAAATTGAGAGCAAGGATCTAACTGTTTATTATGACGCGCAATGCCCTTACATCTACCAAAACATTGAGAGGGTCAAACAGTATTGTGAGATGAATGCCGTTCCCGCGTCTTTCATCCAGGTGGATACGCTGCAAAAGGCAAAGGAACTGCCTTGTGTTTTTAACAATTGGGCTGTGTGTTATAAGGGGAAATTTGAGACGGTAAATTTGTTGGATATTGCGTCTTTAAAAAGGATCCTCAACAAATAACAATACGATTTCATCTGGATGGTACCTGTTGGCGGATTAAACGCGTTCCTAGATCATTTCTTCGTATTTTTCTAAAGCGCTGATCGCAAAAAAGCTGCGCCGTTTTTTAACGGCGCAGCTTTTTACATCCTTTTCAAGTAAAAGGCTATTCTTTTTCGCCAGGCCGACGGCCTGCCGAATAGATACCGGCATCTGCCAAAAGCGCTGGAAGATCAAAAATGCTTTGTTCCTCCACTTCCACATGGATCAGCTCACAAGGATTTTTGTCAGACAGGATATCCCATAGTTTTTTGCAGCATGGTTCCGCTATCAAATCATATTTTTGCAGCAAATCCGCCACAGGCTTCTCATTGGCAGTATAAATTTGAATGGTTTTTAAATCGCTGACATAAAGCTGCTCCGGCTTTTCGTGTGCAGCAAACCCAAACCGGACATATCCATCGGCTACCAGAAGGTCCCCGTAGCAGTCTACGATCGCCTGCAAAACCGGTGTGGTACAGCCATCCACATAATAGATATCGTATGCCTCCTCGCCTTCAATCGGCAATTCCAGCGTGAAATAGCCCGGTTGGGGGAGGATCGCGCAATAATCATTTAAAAATGCTGGGATCCGCGGCGCATCCAGAACCACGGTAAACAGCCACCCGTTCTCGTTTTTTTCCATTTCGTAAGCGGAATGGACATCCATTAAATCGGGAATGCGGACGCCCTGCGCCGCATAAAAGATATGCTCTGCCAATGCTTTCACCTCTTTAAAATGCTTTAACGGGGATTCGCCATACCATTGGCGAAAGGGATACCGCGGTCATTGCCATGGAAGGCCATCCCCAAAAAGATCGTGATAGTACCAAGGTTATTATACCACCTTCCCCCCATCATTACAATTAGCCATCCCGCCGCTTTGCCTGTATTTGCCCGCCGGGATCAGCTGGATTCGGGCCGGGCCATCGGCTGCTATTCATCTGCCGCTTGGGCCAATTGCACGCCAGTATAATAATGAAGCAGGATCGCTTCATATCCGTTGCCTTGCCGCGCCATATAATCCGCGCCATATTGACTGAGCCCTACGCCGTGGCCGTAGCCCCTGGTGGTAAAAAGAAACGAGTCGATCTGCGCCGCAATTGTAAAGTTGGTGGAGCGCAGCCCCAATAGCGTGCGCAGGTCTTTACCGCTGATTTGCAGATTCCCCACCTGAAGGGTGAGAACATATCCGGATGGGGAGCGGGATACGATTTGAAACCAGCTGCGGGTATCGCCTCCCACCGTCAAATCGGGATAAGCCTCGGTCAAAATCCCTTTGATTTGTTCGGCGGCAAAGGAAACGGTGGTTTCAAACGCATTGGCTAGCGTATCTCCAACACTGTCCGCGGGGACAAGATAGGGAACAGAGCCGTTCCAAACGTTGGATGCAAATTCAGTGGCTCCGGCGCTCATCGAATGGTACGCCGCCAGGATGGGCTCCTCTTGATAGACCAAAACCGCCGCCGCGACCTCGTTGACCGCATCGGTGATTTTTTTCCAGTAGGTTTCGCCCAAATCCGGATACCGCTCTAACATTTGCGCCTGGGTTACATAGCCCTCCCAGTTGGAGGGATCGGCCGAAAAATCAGCGCCGTTTAATTGGGGATCAGGGTGCGCATGACAGTATAGCCCATAGGTGTGGGAAGCGATCGCCTGGGCTTTCATCGCCTCGGCATGAAAGCCCGGCGGCAGCTCCGCCGCGACCGCGCCATACAAATAATCCAGCACAGGGATTTTTTCGATTTTGCCGGTGCTTCGGTCAAGGATAGAAAAACTCTCCGGCTGGGGTACCTGCTGTGCGGACAGCGCTTCTTGTGCCGGCTCAGACGGCGCGTCCCCGGCTGTGGGGGACACGGGGGATTCTTCCTGACGGATGGGCGGCACCGAGGCGGCAGAAACAGGTTGGTTGGTTTCGGCGCCGGGCTGAAGGGGCTTGTCCGGATTTAACGCTGCCAGCGGCAACAGAAAAACAACAAGTGAAAAAAGCGCGAAAAAAGAAAGAAACGGTTTCATCGCAAGATCCTCCTCTTTCTCCAATCCTATGAAAAAAGAAAAGGAAAAATACCGGCCGGACTATGCAAAAATCCAAAGTGGCGGTATAATAATGCTTAAAGGTTTTGCAACGAGGTCTCATCCGGCCTCTTGGGAAAGCGATCCGACGCCACCGATCAAAAGGGGTGGAACAAATGGAGAGGGGCGGATTTGTGAAAAGAAGGCTTTTTTATCTGGTTTATACACCGATTGTAGCGGCTTTGGGTATTTTTTACTTTTATTTATACCGCACTGGTCTCAAAGACCAAACAGGATTCTATATGGGGGATACGCTGATCCTGACGGTTTTTTATGGATTGGGGGCGTTGCTGTTGCTGGTTTTGTATCTTTGGTCCCGTTGGGCGTCGTCAAGCGCCGAGGGCACCCAAGCGATAGGAAATGCTTTCCTTTGGGGCGCCAGTGGCATCTTGTGCGCGGTCCTTCTTGCTGTGCGGGCAGCAGCGTTCGGCTGGGTAGAAATTCTACCGCTTTTTACGGCGGGGAATTTGAATTTTTGGGAACTGATCCTGCCAGGAGTGGATTTTTGTTTGTCCCTTTCGGCGGCGCTGTCTTTTGCCGTATTGGGGATTCGGTTGTTGAACCAGAATTTGCGGCCCTATTGGTATTCCGGCAGCCTATTGATTCTAGTGGCTTGGCAAACTTTTCGGCTGGTGATCCGGTTTGGTCAGCTCCCCATGGCGTTTCGGATGCCGCAGCGTTTGTTGGAGATTTTGCTTTTGACTGCCCAATGCCTGTTTTTTTTGTCTGGGGGACATCTTTTGTCCAATGATCTTGGCAAAAGCGATTATCGGTGGGTGTTGTTTTCAGGGCATTTGTCAGCGGCACTGGGCTTGATTTGGTGCGCATGCCCGCTGCTCGCGGGTGCTTTGAGCTTTTCTGGCTTGCCGCAGATGCTAGATTATGCGTTGGAGTGGGGGTTGGTCCTATTTTGCGCCTTGTTTTCGGCCTTTATCACGCCGAATGGGCGGAAACCGGCGGAACGGGCAAAAGGGCCTGTTTAAAGCAATCGGTCAACGGCAGCATCTACTGGATTCGATGATTATTTTATTGGAAGGAAAGAGAATATGAAAGTGAAAAATTTGAAAAGCAGTTTGATGCTTTTACTGACAGCAACAGTCTGGGGCGTCGCGTTCGTGGCCCAGTCGGTGGGGATGGACTACATCGGGCCGTTTACCTTTAACGCGGTTCGTTCTCTAATCGGCGGACTGGTGTTGATTCCCTGTATTTGGCTGTTAAACCGCGGCAAGCCGCAGCAAGAAAAAAGCGCTTCCCCAAAGAACCGTAAAGTTCTGCTGATCGGCGGAGTCTGCTGCGGCGTGATCCTGGCTGTGGCCAGTTCCTTTCAGCAGATCGGGATCCAATACACCACGGTTGGAAAGGCAGGGTTTATTACTGCTCTTTACATCGTAATTGTACCGCTGATGGGGCTGCTGTTTAAAAAACGGGTTTCGGCTCTAGTTTGGCTGGCGGTGGCCATTGCCGTAGGTGGAATGTACCTGTTGTGCATTACAGAAGGATTTTCGATCGGCAAAGGGGATCTGCTGGTCATTGCCTGTGCGATCTGTTTTTCCATTCATATTTTGGTGATTGATCATTTTTCTCCGATGGTGGATGGCGTTCAGATGTCGTGCATTCAGTTTTTGACTTGCGGTGTTCTGTGCGCGGTGCCCGCGTTGCTATTGGAGCGGCCATCTATTGCACAGATACTGGCGGCTTGGATGCCGCTCATCTATGCGGGCGTTTTTAGCTGCGGCGTGGGGTATACCCTCCAAATCGTGGGGCAGCGAAATGTCGATCCGACAGTCGCTTCCCTGATTTTGAGTTTGGAGTCGGTTATTTCGGTGCTGGCAGGCTGGATTCTCTTGGGCCAGAAATTGACGATCCGTGAATTGGCTGGATGTATTTTGGTCTTTTGTGCCATTGTTTTGGCGCAGTTGCCTCAAAAGAAAAAACAAGCCCAAAAAACAGATGGCATATGCGTGAGTACTTCAAATATTTCGGATTAAATGAGGCCGTGCCATATAAAAAGGAGTTTGAATATTTCAAACTCCTTTTTATATGTTTATATGGTGGCAACCAGAAAAATGACTTAAAAATCCGGGCAAATCGGATCCGACAGAATTACATACAGATTGGAAAAACGATCTTCGCTCAAGGGGACGGCATCATTGCAAAGGGCGGCGTTTCCATCGGGTTTGCGCAGAGGAATCGTCAAAGCTGCGATTGTGCCCTTGCCCTCTTTTGTTTGTAGGGCGATTGTGCCATCGTGCAGATGCATCACCATGCGGGCAATGAAAAGCCCCAGCCCATCGCCGTCAGGGGCGCCGGTTTTCGGGTCCAGGGAGTAGAAACGGTCAAAGGCCCGTTCCAAAACAGTTGGGGACATACCGGATCCATTATCGGTGATTGTAATCGTAGCCTGCTTTTCAAAAACGGACATTCTAAAGGAAATCGTTCCCCCGTCTGCCTTGGTGAACTTGCAGGCATTGGAAATCAGGTTGCAGATCGCGCAGGAGAGCAAATCGCCGTCGTACAAAGTGATAAAGGGTTCCTGCGGGATGTCAAAAGAAAAAACGTATCCGCTGGATTTCAGCAGATCGGCGGTATCCTGACAAAGGGTATATATAAAATGACACAAATCGCCGGCAAGTAGTTTGGGTTTGAATTGGCCAGCCAAAATCCGGCTATCGGTGGAAAAATTGATAACAGTACGAAGAATCCGGTAGCAATGCCAGTTGATGTCGTGAAGATATTTTTGAAGCGCGTTATCCTGTTGGTAATCGGCCTGCAATAGATTCAGGATCGAAAAAATCTGCGAAAGGGGAGTTCGGAATTGGTTGTTCAAAATGGTGATCGGTTGATGTAGGCCATCGCGGGCATTCTGGGGAGAAACGTTGTTTTGGAGCCCAAAAACATGGACCAGAGCGCCTTGAAAAAGGCCAGATTCATCTATTTGCGGTTGAAAAACCAGGCTGATCGGGTTTTTAAAAGGGATTGGCTCAATCAGCGTAAAGGGCTTTCCTTCCCGAAGGCGGGCGATCAGGTCGCATTTTTTGCCATGGAAAATACACTCCTCCGGATTTGGGCCGGTCTCCATCAAATCATCTCGGTTTTCCGCAGATTTGTTTTTCCATTGGATTTCCAATGCTTCGTCTAAAATAAAAGTGGCGATAGGAGAATCGGTATACATGTTGATAAATGGCATTGTCCAGCGAGGATAATCGTCCATAGGATTCTCCTTTCGCACAGTATTAGGTGTAATATTTTGTAAATTCGACAAATTTCGACATAATTCAACATTATTATACACAATCAAAAAATAATTGTAAAGGTTAAGCTACTGAGGGAGAATTTGTATCCCTATTTTTTGCGATGGAGTCGGAATTATCCCTCCTCTGAACCGCTTATGCTTTACAGCTTGTAGGGGGAAGGCGGTTGCAAAAGGGTGGATAGCATATGAACGGAAAAGAAAAACATATACAATTATTTTTTTAAAATGAGTATTTTTTTATGAATTAAAGACAATTTAAAAAATTTTAGTTAAATATATCACAAATAGCTTGTGCTTCTTTCAAATTTGGTATAAAATGAAATTACGATTTAAATATTAGGAGGTTGAACCCAATGGCAATTAAAGTTGGTATTAATGGTTTTGGCCGTATCGGCCGTCTGGTTTTCCGTGCGGGCCTTGACAATCCGAACATCGAGTTTGTCGGCGTAAACGATCCTTTCATGACTCCTGCTTACTGTGCATATATGCTCAAATACGACACTGTGCATGGCCGCTACAACGGCGATGTCAAGGTTACTGAGGATTCTATCATCGTAGAGGGCAAAGAGGTTAAATTTTACGCGGAAAAGGATCCGGCGAACATTCCGTGGGCTGCTTGCGGCGCTGAGTATGTTGTAGATTCTACCGGCGTATTTACCACTGCAGACGCTTGCCAGGCGCATATCAAAGCTGGCGCAAAGAAGGTTGTAATCTCCGCTCCGTCGAAAGATGCACCGATGTTTGTAATGGGCGTTAACAACGATAAGTACACCAAGGATATGACGGTTGTTTCGAATGCTTCCTGCACCACCAACTGCCTGGCTCCGTTGGCAAAGGTTATCCACGATAAATTTGGTATTGTCGATGGTTTGATGACCACTGTTCATTCCACCACCGGTACCCAGAAAACGGTTGATGGCCCTTCCAAAAAAGACTGGAGAGGCGGACGTGCTGCTGCTGGCAATATCATTCCTTCCTCCACCGGTGCAGCCAAAGCGGTTGGCAAAGTAATCCCTGAACTCAATGGCAAGCTGACTGGTATGTCTTTCCGCGTACCGACTTTGGATGTTTCTGTTGTTGACCTGACTGTCAATCTGGCAAAACCTGCTTCTTACGACGAGATCTGTGCGGCGGTAAAAGCTGCTTGCGAAGGCGAGATGAAGGGCATCATGGAATATGTCGACGAAGATGTTGTTTCTTCTGACTTCATTCATGATCCCCATACTTCTATCTTTGATGCAAAAGCCGGTATCGCGCTGACTGACAAGTTCGTAAAATTGGTTGCTTGGTATGACAATGAGTGGGGCTATTCCAATAAGGTCCTGATGCTCATCGAGCATATGTCTAAAGTTGACCATGGTTGCTGCTGCTAGTTTGCAAAGGCTGTCAAAAGACCGTAATCGAAAGATTACGGTCTTTTTTGTGTTTCGGGCGGTTTGTGAAGGCATAAAAAGAGGCTGTGAAAATTTTTCCCAAAAAGAACGATGCGTTTCACGACCTTTTTCGCAGAGTTTTTCAGATCGGCCATGCTATACTCGTGATGCTTTGTCATAAAAAACGCGGAGAAAATCAAAAGAAAGTAATGGATTTGTAAAAATGAATAAAAATGGATATAAATATTCTGATAAAATAACTATTTTGCACAATATCCTGTTGCAAAATAGGGAAAGTATGGTACAATAAAAACAAGAGAAATGGAGGTGGCTGCGTTGGAAAAGTATCCATCTAAAAGCATAAGCGAGATAGTGGATTTTTGCCGTGGAATGCATTATCACGCCTATCGCTTTTTTGGTGCGCATCCGGAAAAGAATAGCGACGTGGGGTTCAGATTCCGGGTATGGGCTCCGGCAGCAAGCCTGGTTTCGGTTGTGGGAGATTTTAACCAATGGGATCCGCAGGCAAATCCTCTGGAAAAAGCAGAGATCGGCGGGGTTTGGGAAGGGTTTATTCCTGGGCTAAAGCAGTTTGATCTGTATAAATATGCGATCACAGGGCAAAATGGCAGGCAGGTCCTAAAGGCGGATCCATATGGCTTTCACAGTGAAACACCGCCTGGCACCGCCTCAAAATTGTATGATTTTTCAGGCTATCGTTGGCAGGACGGCGCCTGGATGAAACACAGACGCGAAAACAATACGTTTGCGCAGCCGATGAATATTTATGAAATGCATTTGGGGTCCTGGAGACGATATCCAGACGGCAGCTGCTTTTCCTATGAAAAAACGGCTGAGGAACTGATCCCTTACTTGCGGCAGATGGGCTATACGCATGTCGAGACAATGCCGGTGACCGAATATCCTTATGACGGTTCCTGGGGATATCAGGTGACTGGATACTTTGCCCCAACCGCGCGCTATGGCACACCGGAAGATTTTATGAAATTTGTGGACTTGTTGCATCAGGCGGGGATTGGCGTAATTATGGATTGGGTTCCGGCCCACTTTCCCAAAGATGCCCATGGGCTTTACGAATTTGATGGATCCTCC
Organism: Oscillospiraceae bacterium; assembly: GCA_028692035.1. GTDB lineage: Bacteria > Bacillota > Clostridia > Oscillospirales > Ruminococcaceae > UBA3818. The sequence continues at coordinate 13,214 of JAQUYD010000008.1, read as the reverse complement.
TGCTACGAATATAGCGATCCGAAAAAGCGGGAGCACAAACAGTGGGGCACCCATGTGTTCGATTATGCAAAACCGGAGGTCCAGAGTTTTCTGGTTTCTTCCGCAATGCTTTGGGTGCAGGAGTTCCATGTGGACGGCATCCGTGTAGACGCGGTGGCGTCAATGCTGTACCTGGATTATGGACGGGAAGCGGGGGAATGGACCCCCAATCACCAGGGAGGACGGGAAAACCTTGAGGCAGTAGCGCTTTTGCAAAAGCTCAATGCGGCTGTCATTTCCGAAAATCCTGGCGTGCTGATGATGGCGGAGGAATCTACCGCTTGGCCTTTGGTTACCAAGCCGGCTTTCCACGGAGGGCTCGGGTTTCATTACAAATGGAATATGGGCTGGATGAACGACATTTTAACGTATTTTTCCATGGATCCGATCTACCGCGCTTACAACCACGATAAATTGACCTTTAGTATGTTTTATGCGTTTTCTGAAAATTTTGTGCTGCCGATCTCGCATGATGAGGTGGTTCACGGAAAATGCTCGCTGATCAATAAAATGCCTGGGAACTACGAAACGAAATTTGCCGGCGTCCGGGCGTTCTTTGGCTACATGATGGCCCATCCGGGCAAAAAGCTGTTATTTATGGGCCAGGAGTTTGGGCAGTTTATTGAGTGGAATGAAAAGCAGGAGTTGGATTGGCTGCTGTTGGGTTACGAAAGGCATATCCAGCTACAGCAATATGTACAAAAACTAAACCACTATTATTTGCAGCATCCGCCCTTGTGGCAGATCGAGGATTCCTGGGACGGCTTTCAATGGCTGGTCGCGGACGATAACCGGCAAAGCGTCATCATTTTCCAGCGTATGGACGAAATGCAGAAGACCATCATGGTCGTCTGCAATTTTTGCCCGGTTGCACGATACGATTACGTCGTCGGTGTCCCGTCCGCCGGAAGATATAAAGAAGTCTTTAATTCAGACGCTGTGGAATTTGGTGGAAGTGGGCTGACCAACGGCATTGTCCGCACCCGCAAAGCCCCGTCCCATGGGTATGATCAATCGGTTAGCTTGGTCATACCTCCGTTGTCTACAATGTACCTGGAATTTACCCCGTCGGCGCCGAGAAAGGCCCGTCAGAATCCGGAAGCGGCGGGAGACAAGAGCGCCAGCAAAAAATGATGAATGCGGGGGTTTCGCTCCCGTTTGTGAAGGAGGTTTTTTCCTTGAGGAAAAAAGAATGGATTGCGATGCTATTGGCGGGTGGGCAGGGCAGCCGCCTTTATAGTCTAACCAAAAACCTTGCGAAACCCGCAGTGCCTTTTGGAGGAAAATACCGGATTATCGACTTTCCGTTGTCCAACTGCGTCAATTCCGGAATCGATACAGTCGGCGTTCTCACCCAGTATCAGCCTTTGGTATTGAACGAATACATAGGCAGCGGCCAACCATGGGATCTGGACCGGCAGGATGGGGGTGTTTTCGTCCTTCCGCCGTACCAAAAGAGCTCCGGGTCAGATTGGTATACCGGAACGGCCAATGCCATTTATCAGAACGTCCCCTTCATTGAGCGTTATGATCCGGAATATGTTCTGATCCTTTCCGGAGACCATATTTATAAAATGAATTATGAAAAGATGCTGAAATTCCATAAAGAGAAAGAAGCCGACTGTACGATTGCAGTACTGCAGGTGCCGATGGAGGAAGCGCCTCGCTTTGGCATTATGAATACCGAAGAGGACGGCAAGGTTTATGAGTTTGAAGAAAAGCCGGCCAATCCCAAAAGCAATTTGGCTTCCATGGGCATTTATATCTTCACATGGAAAAAATTGCGGGAGTATCTGGAAGAAGATGCCGCGACGCCCGGCAGCGCCAATGACTTTGGAAAAAATATTATCCCCAACATGTTGGCGGCGGGGGAGCGGATGTATGCTTACGCCTTTGATGGATATTGGAAGGACGTCGGGACAATTGACAGCCTTTGGGAAGCCAATATGGATCTTCTGGATCCAAAGGTCCCGCTTTCGCTGTACGATCCGGATTGGAAAATATACGCCAGAAATCCGGCGTTGCCGCCCCATTATATTGCGCCAGGGGCCCATGTGCAGAATTCGATGGTTACCGAAGGCTGCGTGATCGAGGGGACAGTGGATTTTTCAGTTGTTTTTGCTGGTGTAAAGATTGAGGAAGGCGCCATTGTGCGCGACAGCATTATCATGCCGGGCAGCGTGATCAAAAAAGGCGCGGTGGTGGATTACGCCATCGTGGCAGAAAATGCGGTGATCGGCGAAAATACGGCAATCGGCGCCCGCCCAGAAGGGATGGAGGACATCTCCGGCTGGGGTGTGACCGTGATCGGCAACGATGTGACCATCGGGGCAGGGGTTACGATCATGCCCAAAGCCATGGTCGAAACGGATATCGCCGCAGAGGAGGTGTTGGTAAAATGATCAAACGTACAACGATGGGGATTGTTTTTTCCAATATGCATGATAATCATCTGGGCAGCTTGACGCGGGACCGGACGACAGGATCAGTGCCGTTTGGCGGCAGATACCGGCTGGTGGATTTTATCCTGTCCAGTATGGTCAACTCCGGCGTTCGCGAAGTAGGCGTAATCGCCAAATCCAATTACCAAACGCTGATGGAGCATTTGGGAAGCGGCCGTGAATGGGATCTGGCACGCAAGCTGGGCGGGCTGACGGTTTTGCCTCCGTACAGCAGCGGAGACAACCAGGGCATTTACGCCGGCCGCCTTGACGCGCTGGCCGGTGTATCCGGTTACATCCGCAACGGCAAGGCAGAATATGTGATTTTAGCCGACTGTGACCTGATCGCCAATCTGGATTTTCAGGAGATGATCGCTTTCCACGAGGAAAAAGGGGCGGACATTACGCTGGCGTACCGGCGTGAAAAAATCCTCCGGGAAGGAAACGAAAATATCGTGGTCTTCGATGTTAACGACGATGGACGGGTGGGGCAGGTGTGGCTTTCTCCTCAGCCGGAGGAAGAGCAGAACACCTATCTGAATATGGCGGTTATGAAGAGGGAATTGCTGGGAAAAATCGTGGAAGAGGCGCGCAGCCGCAACAAGCGCAGTTTTACCAAGGACATTCTGGTAGAGCAAAGCGATTCCATGTTAATCTATGCATATGAGGTCAAAGATTGTGTCATGCGGATCAATGGCTTGCAAGATTATTTCGATGCCAGTATGGCCCTTTTGCAGCCACAGGTACGCCAGGCGCTTTTCCCGGTGGAACGCCCAGTTCTAACGCGGGTGCGGGATCAAGTCCCGGCAAAATACGGTTTAGGCGCCGTTGTAAAAAATTCTCTGGTGGCTGACGGCTGTATCATTGAAGGAACGGTTGAGAACTCTATTATTTTCCGTGGCGCAAAGATCGGGCGCGGCGCAGTGATCCGGGACAGTATCATTATGGCCGGCGCGGTGATCGGCGATGGCGCCCGGTTGGAATATGTAGTGGCAGACCGGGATGCAACCATTCGGGATACCAGGACCTTGGTGGGATACAAGACCTATCCGCTTTTTATTGAAAAGAAGAGCGTGATCTGAAAAGGGCCGTTCCACCTGCAAATGGGATAGGAGGTTTGATCCATGAAAATTTTATACGCTGCCAGTGAAGCGCTCCCTTTTGCCGCCTCCGGTGGCTTGGCGGATGTGGCCGGGTCTCTGCCGAAGGCGATCCGCGGAAAGATGCACGCCTGTAGGGTGGTGATGCCGCTTTACAGCGATATCAAACCGGAATTGCGAGCACAGATGAAATATGTGGCAAATTTTACCGTTTATTTATCCTGGCGCAGCCTTTATTGCGGTGTGTTCGAGGCCAATTATAACGGCGTAGTCTACTATTTTTTGGACAATGAATATTATTTTAAGCGTCCAGGTCTGTACGGATACTACGACGACGGCGAGCGGTTTGCGTTCTTTTCCAAAGCAATTTTGGAAATGCTTCATTATATCGATTATGCGCCGGACATCATCCATTGCAACGATTGGCAGACGGCGCTGGTCCCTGTTTACTTGAATCTATTTTACAGGGGAGAGAAGAAATTTAGGGATATCAAAACGGTGCTGACCATTCACAATATCCAATACCAGGGCAAATATGGGTTGGAGATGGTTCAAGATGTTTTGGGCCTGCCCCAGAGCGCGACGCCAATTGTTGAATACGACGGGTGCGTCAATTACATGAAAGGCGGTATTGACCAGTGTAACATGATTACTACGGTCAGTCGGACCTATGCGCAGGAGATTTTAGATCCCTGGTTTTCGCATGGGCTGGATCGCATTTTAAAAGCCCGCCAGTTTAAGTTGGCGGGAATCCTCAATGGAATTGACATAGAGGGTTACAACCCACAAAAGGATCCGAACCTGGCAACGCCGTTTTCCGCCGCGGATCCGGCGGGTAAGGCGGAAGACAAACGGGCGCTCCAGAAAGAAGTGGGCTTGCCGCAGGAAAAAGACATTATGCTTTTGGGCATTGTCAGCCGGCTGGTGGACCACAAAGGGCTTGATTTGGTCAAATATATCGGGGAAGAGATGCTCAAAGAAAAAATACAGCTGGTAGTGCTGGGCTCCGGCGAGTATATGTTCGAGTCCTTTTTTGAGGAAATGCAGCAGAAATATCCAGCGAAGGTCAGTTTTGTCAAGGGGTTTATCCCGCCGCTGGCCCGCAAAATCTATGGCGGCGCCGACACGTTTTTGATGCCGTCTAAGAGCGAGCCCTGCGGATTGGCGCAGATGGTTGCGCTGCGGTATGGTACCATTCCGATTGTCCGCAACACCGGCGGATTAAAAGATTCGATTCAGGATTTGGGCGGTGAGGGCGGAAACGGATTTACCTTCCAATCCTACAATGCCCATGATATGCTAAGTGCGATCAAACGTGCCTTGGATCTATATGAGGACAAAGAAGCTTGGCAAAAGGCCGTCACCCATGGAATGGAATGCGATTTCAGTTGGAAAAAATCGGCGGGTGAATATGTCTCCATGTACCGGAAGCTTTTAGAAGGATGATTGGAAACATTCCTTTTGTTAAAAAAGGGGATGTTTTAGGCACAAAGGACCCGGCAGAATTTTCTGCCGGGTCCTTTGTGTGTTTTATCAGTCAAAAGAGGAGCAGCCGAACTGCCAAAGCGCTCATGAAAAACCCAACCAGATCGGCGGTGAGCGCCGACGGGAGGGTATGGCGGGTTTTTTGCACTTTTGTGGCGCCATAATACACTGCAATGGTGTAAAATGTTGTTTCGGTAGATCCTTGCATGACGCTGGCTACCCGGCCAGCAAAACTATCCGGGCCATATTGCTGCAAAATATCCTGAAAAATCACCAATGCCCCGCTGCCGGAAATGGGGCGTAGGATTGCCAATGGAATAACCTCTTGTGGTAAACGAAGAAATCTGGCGACGGGCCGCAAGGCGTAGGTAAGAATGTCCAGCGCACCGGAGGCTTTGAACATGCCTACAGCGGTAATCAATGCGACCAGAGCGGGTAAGATCTGTGCAGAGGTGGCAAGCCCCTCTTTGGCGCCAGCCAAAAAACAGTCGAACACCGGGACCTTTTTTATGAATCCGTACCCAACGATGAACACGATTACAATTGGCAGAATATAGTTGGAAATTTGGTTCATACAAAGCCTCCCTTTCAATGAAATCGGCCGGATAATGCCTTGGCCATGAAAATCCCAGCACAAATGGATACTGCTGACGCAAGCCAAACGGCAGGCAGAATTTCCATCGGCGCTGCACTGCCGTTGGCCAGGCGGAGTGCGGCGGTGGTGGTAGGGATCAGTTGGAGAGAGGCTGTGTTAAGCACTACCAGCATAGCCATTTCGTTGGAGGCTTTGCCCTTTTGCGGCGCGGCTTTTTCCAATTCCTTCATGGCGGCAATGCCCAGGGGGGTGGCAGCATTTCCAAGTCCCAGCAGATTGGCGGTCAGGTTCATGACAATGGCTTTGGCGGCCGGGGACCCGGTGGGAAGATCGTGAAACAGCAGCCGCATCACAGGGTGGAACAACCGGCTGAGCTTACCAGTTAGATCAGAAGCTTCCGCCACCCGCATCAGGCCGCTCCAAAGGCACATTACCCCTGCCAGTTGGAGGATCAGCGTCACTGCATTCCCGCAGTCGTTGACGGCGGCGATGGAGACTTGCTCCATTCGCCCATTGAGAATTCCGAACAACAAGGACAAAACAAGCATACCCGTAAAAAGCCAGGACATCATATCTATTCCCCCTTTGTCCTATGTGTATCGAAAAGAAAGGTGAAATATGATTCCCCAAAAAAACGCCCACAAATTTGTCAATTCCAACGAAAGAATACTATCAATATATATAAAAAAATAAAATTTAATAGCAATATTTTGCGAGAAACGACAACTTTATTTGACAAATTCTGTGAAATTGTATATGATATTTTGTAGAGTAATCCAATTGAAAATGAAATGAGGGAATAGATATGAAGGCGACAGGCATTGTGAGAAAAGTGGATGAACTGGGACGGGTTGTTTTGCCAATCGAGCTGCGGAGAAACTTGGACATCAATGAGAAAGACGCGCTGGAAATTTATGTGGATGAGGACAGAATCATTCTGAAGAAATATGCCCCGGCCTGCATTTTTTGTAATCAGGCGGTTGACACGATCTCTTACAAAGGCAAAAATATTTGTGCACATTGTATGGAAGAACTCAAAAAATAGTCGTGCGCGGTCTATTGGAAAACGTCGGCCAGATAACAGACCGGCGCATTTTTTGTTATTTCGTTATGGAAATTTGGCTTTTCGTTTGGATTCGCACCGATAAAAACCAGTTGTCTTGGCAGTGAAAAGTAAATTTGTGGAAACAGAAAAAATATGATAAAATCAATTTCTAAAAACTTTCTGTTTACTGCAAAAAACGCAGGGATTCACCATTTGGAGGTGCCTTTTGGTAGGGACAACGGAGACACTGGCAGGAGAGGGGGCGGTTTATCATGAAAATTCAAGAATCTGCAGAGGATTATCTGGAATCCATCTTGGTCCTAAAGCAGACCAAGGGCGCGGTTCGATCCATCGATATTGTGCGTTACATGGCGTTTTCAAAACCCAGTGTGAGCCGGGCAATGAGCCTTTTGCGCGAAAATGGTTACATCCGGATGGAAAAGGAAGGCTGGATTGAACTGACCGATGCAGGACGCGAAATTGCCGAACGGATCTATGAAAGGCATCGCCTGCTCAGCGAATGGCTGACGGCATTGGGCGTTTCGGCAGAAACCGCCGCAAAGGACGCTTGCCGGATCGAACATGATATCAGCAGTGAGACATTTGAAAAGTTAAAAGAACATATCCGTATGGAAAAAGCCTGACTTTATATTTTCTCATATAAAAATTCTACAAAATGTAATAAGACGAAAAAGCCCCCTTGAAACAGGGGGCTTTTTCGTCTTAGCGGGATAAACGGCATTATTATCGAGGAGATAATAGAAACACACAAACAGAAATGTGAAAGTCATGAAAAACATAAATACTACTGTTTGTATGATTTTATGTTACCATTTGTTTCTTAAAAATACAAGTGTTTTTTGGGAGTTTTTGCTGTTTTGTTATTTTTTTGGTAAATATCAGTATCCGCAGAACAGATTGCCGTCCGCCTTTGTGAAAAATGACAACATGTTTCCAATGTTTTGGCACGGTTCATTTGCGAATTGAAAAAACAAAGGTACAGGCGTATAATAAAGAAATATGACAGGAGGTTGGCATAGTGAAAGAGAAGCTGTTAATGGGTAACGAAGCAATCGGTCTGGGAGCGCTCCGCGCCGGTGTTGGGTTTGTTGCCGGCTATCCGGGCACGCCGTCCACTGAGATACTGGAAACGGTGGCGAAGTATCGGGATGCCGGGACGTATGTCGAATGGTCGGTCAATGAAAAGGCGGCGATGGAGGCGGCGGCAGGCGCCGCTTATGCTGGCGTCCGCACGATGGTGACGATGAAGCAGGTGGGATTGAATGTAGCCTCTGACCCGCTGATGAGCCTAAGCTATATCGGGATCAAGGGCGGTATGGTCGTTGTGGTTGCAGATGATCCTGGTCCCATTTCTTCCCAGACGGAGCAGGATACCCGGCATTTTGCTGAATTTGCTAAGCTGCCGGTGTTTGACCCATCTTCTCCAGAGGAAGCATATCAGATGATCGGCGACGCGTTTGCATTATCGGAAGAGCTGCAAACGCCGGTTTTGTTCAGGCCCACGACCCGGGTTTGCCACGGCTGCGTCTCGCTGCCGCTTGAAGAGCCTGAGAAACGGCCTGCCCCGGAGGGATTCGTGAAGGATACCTCCCGATGGGTCATTTTCCCGAAATTGACCTATCAAAATCATCAAAAGATTGAGGCACGCAACGCATCTTTACGAAAGACATTTTCGGAATACCGCTTTAATCGTTTAGCAGGGTCGGGGCAAAAGGGGATTGCCACAGGGGGCGTCAGTTATGCGTATACCAAAGAGGCGCTTCAGCTGCTGGGGCAGGAGCCAAAACTTTTAAAGGTAGGTACCCCGCATCCATTCCCGGAGCAATTGGCTTTGCGTTTTTTGGACGGGCTGGACGAAGTTCTAGTTTTGGAGGAACTGGATCCGGTCATCGAGCGGGAGCTGGTTTATCTGTGCGGCAAGTATCGGCTGAACGTGATAATCAAAGGGAAACTGACAGGCGATATGCCCAATGCAGGCGAATTGTCGGTGGAAATTGCAAAAATGCAGTTGAGCCGCTTTTTGGATCTGCCCATTTCTGATGAAAGCCCTAAAGAAGCCGCTCCAGCGCTGCCGGTCCGGCCGCCAGTGCTTTGCGCCGGCTGTCCGCACCGCGCTTCTTTTTACGCGGTAAAGCAGGCGAAGAAGGGGAGAAAAGCGGTCTTTTCCGGCGATATCGGCTGTTACACGTTGGGCAACGCAGCGCCGTTGGATATGGTGGACACCTGCCTGTGCATGGGCGCGGGCGTGACCATTGCCCAGGGACTGCACCGGGTGGAACCGGACGCGGTGAATTTTGCGTTTATCGGCGATTCGACCTTTTTTGCCTCGGGACTGACCGGCGTGGTCAATGCGGTTTATAACGATGCGGACATTGTATTGATTGTGCTGGATAATTCCACTACGGCGATGACTGGCCATCAGCCCCATCCGGGTACCGGCAAAACCATGATGGGCGAAATAACCCGGAAAGTTAGCATCCCCAAAATATTGGAAGGAATTGGCGTATCCTTTGTCCGCCGCGTAAACCCGCTGGATCTGCAGGCGGCCAAGGAGGCGGTACAGCAGGCAGCTGCGGTCAAAGGCGTGTCGGCGGTGATCTTTGAGTCGCCCTGCGTGGCGCTGATCAAGCCAGCCGAAGTTCATACAGTGGAGAATACTGCGTGCGTCGGCTGTAAAAAATGCATCCGGGAGTTGGGATGCCCGGCGCTGGTGCTGGAAAACGGAAAGGCCAAAATAGAACCGGATATGTGCTACGGCTGCGGGCTTTGCGCGCAGGTTTGTCCGGTAAGCGCCATCCGGAAAAGGGGGGACAGGGAATGAGAAATATTCTGCTTGCGGGAGTCGGCGGTCAAGGGACGGTGCTGGCTTCTAAATTGTTGGCCCAAGCGGCTATGGAGCAGGGAAAACAGGCTCGTACCGCCGAGACTATTGGGATGGCGCAGCGGGGCGGCTGCGTGGTCAGCCATGTGCGCATTGGGGACGGCGTGTGTTCACCGCTGATTCCCCACGGGGCGGCAGATGTGATTTTGGGCTTTGAACCGGCAGAGGCGGTGCGGTGCCTTGCATATTTAAAGCCGGACGGCGTGGTGGTGGCCGCCCAAAAGGCAATTAAGCCGGTGACGGCGACCTTATCCGGTTCTGCCTATGAGGGAACAGAGATGCTCGACTATCTGCGCCGCCATGTCCGGCAGCTGATTGAGGTAGACGGAGAAACGATCTGCGGGCAGTGTGGCTCTGCCAAGGTGCTGAACGTGGCGCTGTTGGGTGCGGCAATTGGCAGCGGCGCGTTGGAACTATCCCTGGAGCAGATGGAAAAGACGCTGGAGCAGCGTGTTCCGGCCAAATTTTTAGAGATGAATCGCCAGGCGCTTCGATTGGGCGTGCAGTCAGCGCAGCAGCAGTCAAAATGAAGCAGAGGCTCCAGAAAAAGTTTTGAAATCTGTGTATTGACAATTTTTTGCACATATGCTTTAATGAGATAAAGAAACCAATGACGGAGAGATAAAACTGCTGACAGCGCCCACAGAGATCCGGGGCCGGCTGAGAGCCTGGAGGAAATGCGCAGCAGATAAATGGACTCCCGAGGGTGCGATGAAAGATGTGAAATAACATCGAGTATTCCGCAACGTCTGCCTGCGTTAAGGGCTGGGAGCGTGATGGCGCATCCTGATTGAGCGGGCGTGCTTTTCCACGTCAAACAAGGTGGTACCGCAGGTTTACACCTGTCCTTGCAAGAGGACAGGTGTTTTTTTATTGCAAAGCAATGAAAAGCCCCGCTCTTTCCCATGGGGGAATGAACGCCGATATCCATCCGCATCACCACAGCCTCCCGATTTGACTATCTTGATGGAAACGGAGAGTTGCCGACATGAAAATGAAAGAGGAACAGTTCAAATTAATCAAAGAACAGATTAAAAGACTGATGGGCCAGGATGGGTTCTACAGAAAAAAATTCGATGGAATCGATCTGAATCGCATTCAGAGCCAAGAAGACTTTGAAAAGCTGCCTTTCACCTGGAAAGGGGACCTGCGGGACGCGTACCCCTTGGGTTTGCAGGCGGTGCCGGACGAGCAGATCGTCCGAATCCATTCATCTTCCGGCACCACGGGGACGCCGGTTATCATCCCTTATACCCGTAAGGATGTGGAAGATTGGGCGGTAATGTTCAAGCGCTGCTACGAGATGGCGGGGGTCACGCCGCTAGATCGAATCCAGATTACGCCCGGCTATGGTTTGTGGACGGCGGGAATTGGCTTTCAGGCCGGTGCGGAGCTGTTGGGCGCCATGGTCGTGCCTATGGGTCCGGGAAATACGGATAAGCAGCTGCGGATGATGATGGACATGAAAACGACGGTTTTGACGGCGACGTCTTCTTATGCCTTGCTGCTGGCGGAGGAAATTGCGCGCCGTGGAATCGGTGATCAGATCCGTTTAAAGAAGGGCATCATAGGCTCCGAGCGGTGGGGCGAAAAGATGCGCCGACGTATTGCGTCGGAGTTAGGGGTGCAGCTGTATGATATTTATGGGCTGACCGAAGTGTATGGCCCCGGTATTGGCATCAGCTGTGATCATGAATGCGGTATGCATTACTGGGACGACTATGTTTACTTTGAGATCATCGACCCCAAAACCGGCGAACTGGTGCCGGACGGCGAGATTGGCGAGCTGGTCATCACGACCTTGCGCAAAGAGGGCGCGCCGCTGATTCGCTACCGCACCCACGATTTGACCCGCTTTAAGCTGGGCGACTGCCCTTGTGGTTCACCCTATCCCCGGATCGATACGCTCATTGGCCGTACCGATGATATGACAAAGGTAAAAGGGGTTAACATTTTCCCCAGCCAGATTGATGAGCTGCTACGGGATATTCCCGGTGCGTCCAGTGAATACCAGGTCATGATTGACCATTTAAACGGGAAAGATATCATGACGTTGTTTGTGGAGACGGAGCCCGGCGTGGACCGGCAGACGCTCGGCGCAAATATCGGTATGACCTTTAAGGCGAAAATTGGGATCTCTATTTCGGTCAAGCCGGTGGCTATCGGCGAATTGCCCCGTAGCGAGAAAAAATCCACACGGGTTTTTGATAATCGCTATTGATCAAAACACGAAAAATAGGTTGTACCCTTGGTTAGAAACAAAAGAGACGGGCGCTTGATCTAAAGGCACACCCCCGTAAGGAAGTAATTTAATCTTGTTGCAGGGCGGCATAGCTTGGGCTATGCCGTCTTGCCTTTTCTCTGCCGTTCAATCGTCTGCTTGTCCTCGCCCTGTTTCAGTTCCCCGATGAAGTTCCAAACAATTTGGATTTTCTGTCTACGGTGTCCGCTGGACTTGTCGGGAGCGTGGACGATGATTTTCTTCACAAACTCGTTGACGATGGTGGGCGTCAGTTCCCGTATTCCCACATACTTGCGGATAATGGCGGCAAAGCTGTCAAAGTCGGCCTTGTCCTGTTCGTAGCTGTTGACCGCCGCTTGCTCGGACTTCACAAACTCCGTCAGTTCTTTCTGCTCCGCTTCATACTCGACGGACAGCTTCAAAAACCGTTCGTGGGAAATCGCACCCGTTATATCGTCCTCATAGATACGCTTGAAGATACGGTCAAGTTCCGCTATCCGTTTCTTTGCCTGTTCCAACTCTTTCTTGCGCCGCTTGACCGCCTTTTCCGTTTCCTCAAAGCGCTGTTTCTGTACGGCTTTGCGGAAAGCGTCGATGTCGTCAAAGAACATTCTCGTTACATCGAATATCCGTTGCCGCACAAAAAGTTTCAGCGTTTCCTCGCGGATATAGTGTGCGGTGCAAGCGCCCGTATTGCTCTTGTACTGCGAACAGCAATAATTGTCCTGTTTAGAAGATAAACTCTTTGCGGTATGAAAATGAAGTTTACTCCCGCAGTCGGTGCAGTACAACAGCCCGGAGAACAGACCTTGCCGTTCCGCTTGCTTGGCGGGGCGGCGTTTGTTTGCCCGTAATTCCTGTACCCGTTTCCATACTTTCTGATGAATGATAGCGGGTTGTGTGTCGGCAAATATCCGTTGGTTTTCGGGCGCATTGTTCAGCCGTTTTTTCAGCTTGTGGGACTTGGAATAGGTCTTGAAGTTGACCGTACACCCCGTATATTCGGGACGCTCCAAAATGCCCGCTATGGTCTTGAAATCCCACCGATAGAGATTATCGGGCATGGCTTTTCCGTCACGCTTTGCATAGTACGCCTTGACGGTCAACACCTTGTCAGCGGTCAATACCTTTGCAATCTGCATAGGTCCTTTCCCGTCAACGCATAAGGCGAAAATCCTCTTGACTACTTCGGCGGCTTCATCATCAATAATCCACTTCTTTTTATCGGTTGGGTCTTTCATATACCCATAAGGCGGATTGCTGCAAAGATGTTCCCCGGCGTTGCCCTTTGCCCTCATAACGGCGCGGATTTTCTTTGAAGTATCTCGCGCGTAGAAGTCATTGAACAGATTGCGGAACGGGGTA
>JAQUYD010000030.1 GCA_028692035.1 Oscillospiraceae bacterium | reverse complement strand
GGAAATGAGAAGTCATGTATTATTGGCCGGTTATTTATTGAACGATATTCCGGCCTGCCATTCGGTGATAAATCAAAAAGCATTTATTTTAGGCTGCATTGAGCCGGATTTCAATATGTTCTCTTACCTGAAGGGCTCTATCAAGTGCCAAAAACTCAGAGGACATAATTACAACAGTTCAAGGAGATATACCCTGCGTGTGATGGAACATCTGCAAGGCAGAGCGAGCTGGACTATGCGGGATTACTATCGGCTGGGGAAGCTGATGCACTATCTCGCAGACGCTTTCGCCTATCCCCACAACGAAAGCTATCCAGGCACGCTGTGGGAACACCGTGTCTACGAGTCACATCTGCACCCGCACCTTGTAGCCGAACTGCGCCGGTGGGCGCAAGTAAGTGTGGGAGAAAAGCCCAAAGATGCCGGCACCTTTATTGCCGGACTTCACGAAGAATACGCCGGGCTGCCTGGAAACTATCACAATGACGCTATGTTCATCATTCAGGCGACAAGCCGTGTCATGAGGGCTTTGGCACCGGCGCCGGCAATCGTCTATAAGGAAGGAGTTGCGCTTTATGAAAATCCTGATTACAACAGATTGGTATGCGCCGACCGTGAATGGGGTTGTGACCTCGGTATTGAATCTGCGGAGAGAGCTTATCCGGCGCGGACATGAGGTTCGTGTCCTGACCCTGGCGCAGACCCTTCACTCCTATGAATCGGATGGGGTGACCTATATTGGTTCGGTGGGCGCGGGGAAAATCTATCCCGGCGCCAGGGTCAAGGCCGCCCTCTCCAGCGGCTTCGTGGGTCGGCTTTTGGATTGGAAACCGGATATCATCCACTCTCAGTGTGAGTTTTCCACTTTCCTGATGGCTCGCAGGATCGCCAAGAGATTGTCCATCCCCATTGTCCACACCTACCATACGGTCTACGAGGACTACACCCACTATTTCATGTCCAACAAAAAATGGGGGCGGCAAATGACCTCTACGCTATCACGCTGGATAATCGGACAGTGTGCCTGCGTCATCGCCCCCACAGAAAAGGTGCGAACCGTTTTAAGCGGTTATGGGATTGACCGACCCATTCATGTGGTGCCCACCGGCATCGACCTTGGCCAGTTCACAGCGGAACCCCCGGAAGAAATGAAGCTTGACATCAGAAGGCGGCTTGACATTCCGGATGGAAACCGCATCCTGCTCTATATCGGCCGGCTTGCCAAAGAGAAGAATCTCGAGGAATTGCTTCAATATTACGCAAAACAGGACACACGGGCGCTTACCTTCCTGATTGTCGGGGATGGGCCTTACCGCGATACACTGGAGAAAATGGCGTTGGATCTCGGCATCGGGGATTCGGTACGCTTTGCCGGTATGATTCCTCCGGAGCAAATTGGCGATTACTATCACATGGGAGACCTGTTCGTCAGTGCCTCCGTCAGCGAGACCCAGGGGCTCACCTACATTGAAGCCCTCGCATCGGGGCTGCCGGCGCTCTGCCACAGGGATGACTGTCTGGACGGAGTCATTCTGGATGGCTACAACGGTTGGCAATATGAAACGGAACGGGAATACCTGGCGTATATGAGACTCCTGCTTAGCGATGCAGCCATACAAAAAATCATGCGCAAGAATGCGGCCAAATTCGCACAGCAAGCCTTTTCCGCCGCCGCGTTTGCGGAAAGAGCGGAGAAAGTCTACTTTGAAACCCTTGGAGAAGCGAACATTGAAGAGACAGCGGTCTGTTCAGCGGTGATCCCATGTCGGTAAACATTGCGAAAAGAACCATCCAGATTTGTTCTATCCTCAGTTTAGTCGGCTGTATGCTATTTGCCGTTTATGCCTTTCATCAGCATCTATTTACTTCTCAAGAGGCTTTGCAGACGTATATCTCAGGCTTTGGGCGGATGGGTGCGCTGGTCTTCATCGTGTTCCAAGTGGTCCAGGTGGTGATTCCTCTCCTGCCAGGCGGACTCGGCTGTTTGGCAGGGGTGCTGCTGTTTGGGCCATGGGCAGGCTTCCTTTACAATTACAGCGGAATCTGCATCGGCTCCATCCTGGCTTTCCTCATTTCCAGAAACTTTGGCAAGTCCGTACTGTATGCCATGTTTAGCGACAAGATGATTGCAAAGTATGAAGCCTGGACGGGAAGCGAGAGCAAATTTGCCCGGTGGTTTGCCATCGCCATCTTTTTCCCCGTGGCGCCGGATGATTTCCTATGCTATCTGGCGGGCACCACGGGGATCAGTTGGCGTAAATTTACCGCTATCATTCTGATGGGAAAGCCCGCCTCCATCGCTCTGTATAGCCTGGGGCTGAATGTAGTTTTTAAACAGATTGCAGCGTTGGTGCATTGAGAAAGGAGAATCTATGAGCATTACCCTATACTCTGGCTGTCTGTCACTGGTACGCAAAAGCGGCGTTGGACAAGCCATCCTGCACCAAAGGGATATGCTGGAGCGCATCGGCATTGAGGCCACGGACAAATGGACGGAGACCTCGTCCGCCGTACATATCAACACGGTGTTTCCCGACTCCCCGGTAGCGGCATGGTTTGCGAGGCTGCGGCACAGGAAGGTCGTCTATTACGGCCATTCCACGATGGAGGATTTCCGCAACTCCTTCAGAGGCTCCAACCTGTTTGCCCCGCTGTTTAAGCGCTGGATTATCCACTGCTACGAGCTGGGCGACCTCGTGATTACACCCACCCCTTATTCCAAGCGGGTGCTGGAGAGCTATGGAATCAAAAGGCCAATCTATGCGCTTTCCAACGGTGTGGATACCAACTTTTTTGCCCCCAGCCCGGAGCGCCGTATCGCCTTCCGAAACAAATACGGGCTCGATCAAGCAGAAAAAGCGGTCATTTCCGTGGGGCATTATATCGAGCGCAAGGGCCTGTTGGATTTTGTAGAGTTGGCTCGTGCCCTGCCGCAGGTGCGTTTCTTCTGGTTTGGGTATACCAATCTGAACCTTGTGCCAAAGCGCATCCGCGCCGCCATCCAAAACGCTCCGAAAAATCTCAGTTTTCCCGGCTATGTGGAGCGGGAGGAGCTGCGGGATGCCTATTGCGGCTGCGATCTGTTTGCCTTCCTCTCCAACGAGGAAACCGAGGGCATCGTGGTGCTGGAGGCACTTGCCTGTCGTATTCCCGCCCTGGTACGGGATATTCCGGTGTATGACGGTTGGCTGACCGATGGGCAGAGCGTCTACAAGGCAAGCTCTCCCGCCGGATTTGCGGAAAAAACAGCCGCCATCCTTACAGGCGCCTTGCCGGATCTCACCGCTTTTGGCCTGCGGGTTGCAAGGGAACGTAGTTTGGATGCCGTTGGTGAAAAGCTTGCCCGAATCTATCAAAAGGAGAACATTTTATCCACAGTTTATCTTCAGGAAAACAGCAGTTTAGCAGCCGCTGATACAATGAGCACATCAACCTGTAAGGAGGGGTCAACATGACTAAATTGCAAACGAAAATTATGAGCATGGATTTCAAAAAGACCGCAAAACGCTTTATCCTACTGTCGCTTGTCATCGTCCTTTTGGGCGGCATTCTGACCGGATTCCTATTCCGCACACAAATCGGAGAAGCCGTCACCTGGCATCAAACCTATGAAAGTAACCGGGGCAGCGAAGACGTCCGTTATGACGGAGAGCATGATCACGGAGATCGTGAACGGGATCACGAACGCGAATATGAGGGGGCCGATTTCTTCGAGTCCGGACAGTTTACACAGCCCACAGTGGTCGCCGTCGCTACCTTCATTACCTACGTGAGCCTCTGCGGATTGCTGGCGCTTGCCTACTGGCTGCTGATTATGGCTTGGCTCGATCAGGCGGCATCGAAGGCGGATATGAATCGGACGCTTTGGACGATCTTAGGGCTGTTCTTTAACCTTGCGGCGGTCATTGCGTTCCTGATTGCGCGCAGCCAGCAAACGGTCTGCCCAAGCTGCGGGGCCTACCAGAAATTAGGTGTTTTCTGCCGCGCCTGCGGAGCATCTCTGCAAATGAAGTGTGGAGAGTGCGGCACGGTGGTGGATGGAAAAGCTGCTTACTGCCCTCACTGTGGAAAGCCGCTGAAAGACAAAACCAAATAAAGCGCATCGTTTGACCAAAAGCGGGGCTGCATCGGCTGAACCCATGAGGCCATGTAGCCCCCATATTATGAAGGAGGGAAACCCTATGATACAAACAGAACATCTCGAAAAAACCTACCGAAACGGTTTCCGGGCGGTAAAGGATCTGAGCCTGCATGTGGAAAGAGGCGATATTTTTGGCTTTCTCGGACCCAATGGCGCCGGGAAAACCACCACCATCCGTATGCTGGACGGTCTGCTGACCCCCACACGGGGAAAAGTCCTAATTGGCGGTATGGCGGTAGACGGCCACGCCTCTGAAATCCGAAGAATGATCGGCGTCGTGCCGGAATCTCACGGCTATTACTACTGGATGACGGCCAAGGAATACCTGCAATACTTTTACACGCTGTTCAATCACGGCGGTTCTGACGGGAAGTATTTGAGAGAACTCTTGACCAAGGTCGGCCTTGCCGACAAAGCAGGTGTCCCTGTCGGTCAGTTTTCCTGCGGGATGGGGGATTGCCAAGGCTCTGGTGAACCGCCCGCAAATCATCTTTCTCGATGAACCGACCTTGGGCCTTGATCCGCGTGGACAGCGGGAAATCCAGCAACTCCTGTTCGATATCAACAAGAGTGACGGCATCACCATTTTTATCACCTCTCATATGCTCAAAGACATTGAGGTGTTGTGCAATAAGGTTTGCATTATCAAGGACGGCTCTCTGGTGGAACAGGGAAGCATCCTCGAGCTGCAGGAAAAGTACCGGGACGGCTATTCCATGCTCCTGCAGACCAGCGACAATGACGCCGCGGAGAGTCTGATCCGCAAAATCAAAAGAGTTACCCGGATCTCCAGAGAGGATGGGCAGCTTCTCATTGAGTGCGAGTCCGGTCTTTCCGATGACGAGGTTATGTCAGTCAAACACGAACTCGTGACGGCGATTCTTTCCAGCGGCCTGGACATCCATGAAATGACCCATAAAACACTCAGCATGGAGGACATTTTCTTCAAAGTCACCGACGCCGAAAAGGAGGGTATCGCATGAATCAGTCAATGATAAAAAAAGAGCTGCGGGAAAGTCTTTACGAAAGCAAAGGGCTTTGGATGATTGCAGCGGTTTCCGTGATTCTCACGGCGCTTTGCATCCTTGCCACCACCATCCGCGAGGCTTCCGCTTTCTCGCAGACCGACGTTCTTCAATACGCTATCAAGGCTGTTTTGTTTTTGACACTGATGGTCTGCATGGTGCTTGGCGCCTCTTCCTTCGTAGCCGAGCGGGAGGAAAACACCTTAGAGAGTCTTTTGCTTACACCAATTTCAAAGCTGCAACTCACCCTGTCAAAATATGTGG
>JAQUYD010000025.1 GCA_028692035.1 Oscillospiraceae bacterium | reverse complement strand
CCGAAAACACCCTGTTGGCATCCACGAAAATACGACCCTGTTTTCGGGGGTGCAGACCCCCGAAAAAGCCCGATGCCACAGGCTTTTCAGCCTGTGGCATCCTTATTGGGCATACTTTATGGTGCCGCTGACCGGGATCGAACCGGTACGGTTTATTCAACCGAGGGATTTTAAGTCCCTTGCGTCTGCCAATTCCGCCACAGCGGCACAGGTGGAAAACTGCTCCATTATTTTAGTATATTCCACCAGCGTTGTCAAGGGAAAGCCACAGCCTACCCCACGATTTCTTTTCGTTCCCGGCCGGCTCTTAACAGGCCGCGCATTCCCTCCCGGTCGTTTTGGCGCAGCGCTTCGGCATATTCCTCCAGCCGCCCAATGAGCCCCTCGATTTCGTCCAGCAAAGCGGGCTTGTTGTCGAAGAACAGCTCGGTCCACATATTCTCATTCAGGCGCGCCACCCGGGTCATATCCTTAAAGCTGCCGGCGGAGAACCCAGCATGGGCCAGGGCGGCCGGGCTTTTGACGTAAGCGCTGGACAGCACATGGGCCAGCTGGGAGGTCAGGGCGATCATCCGGTCATGCTCCTGGGGGGTGGACAACTGAACCCGGCCGAACCCCAGTTCTTTGCATAGGGCAAAAACGGCGTTTACCGCCGCCGGATCGGTCCCCTCCGGCGGGGTCAGTATCATGGACGCGCCGGCAAACAGATCCCCGGAGGAAAAGGCAAAGCCGGACCGTTCGATCCCCGCCATGGGGTGCCCGCCGATAAAGGTAAAGCCGGATTTTTTGGCTGCGGCCCCGCAGGGGGTGCAGACCACTTCTTTTACGCCGCAGCAGTCCACCACAATGGTGCGGCGTTCAAAATCCGTTTGATGGGAGAGAATATAGTCCACCGCCGCCTGGGGATACAGCGCCACCAAAACGATTTGACAGCGTTTCAGCCCGTCCGCTTCCAACACTCCGTCGATAGCGCCCTGGGCCAGCGCGTCCGTCAAAACCGCGCGGTCCTGGTCAGCCCCCAGGACTGTATGCGTTGTCCGTTCTTTGACCGCCTTGGCCATAGAACCTCCGATTAGTCCTAAGCCCACGATTCCGATCTGCATGGCGTTTCACCCCTTTCTTTGTTAACGGCAAGCGAAGGGCAAAACTGCCTGCACCGCCTGCATGGTGTCGGCAAACTGGCCGGGTGTCAAAGACTGCTGTCCATCGCATAGGGCGTTGGCAGGGTCGTTGTGCACCTCGATCATTAGCCCGTCAGCCCCGGCCGCGGCGGCGGCAACCGCCATCGGTTTGACCATGGACGCGTGGCCGGTCGCGTGGCTGGGGTCCACGATAATGGGCAGATGGGTCATGGCCCGCAGCGCCGGGATCGCGGAAAGATCCAGGGTATTGCGGGTAGCAGTCTCAAAGGTGCGGATGCCCCGTTCGCAGAGGATCACCTGCTGGTTTCCGCCGGCCATAATGTACTCGGCGCTCATCAAAAGCTCCTGCAATGTACTGGATAAGCCGCGTTTGAGCAGGATCGGCTTGTGCAGGCGGCCCAGTTCTTTGAGCATCTCAAAGTTTTGCATGTTCCGCGCGCCCACCTGGATGACGTCCACTTCATCGAACAGGTACAGCTGGGAAAGATCCATGATTTCGGTGACGATGGGTAGGCCGGTCTCTTTTTTCGCCTCCAGCAAAAGCTTGATCCCTTCGCCCCGCAGGCCCTGGAAGGCGTAGGGGGAGGTGCGGGGCTTAAACGCGCCGCCCCGCAGCATGGCAGCGCCTGCCGCTTTCACATCCGCCGCCACCGCGCACAGCTGCTCATGGGATTCCACCGAGCAGGGGCCCGCGATCACGGCAAAATTCCCGCCGCCGAGCTTGACGCTGCCTACTTCGATCACCGTATCCGCCGGGTGGAATTTCCGGTTGGCATTTTTGTAGGGTTCCTGAATCCGCTTGACCGTCTCCACAATTTCCAGCGCGCTCAAAGCGTCGATGTCCACGGCGGAGGTATCTCCCACCAGCCCCAGAATGGTGGAATTCTGCCCCCGGCTTTGGTGGATGTCCAGCCCCATGCCGCGCAGGCGCTTCATCAGTTCTTCTACTTTGTTTTCATCCGGTTTTTGCTTGAGTACGATTACCATATCCTTTTCCTCATTTCTAAAATTTTCTTTCAACAAAAAAGGTCCCGCAGCTGTCATGCTGCGGGACCGTATTCTGCATCTTTCCAAAGAAGAGCGTTACGGTAGTTTCCGTTTTGCAGCGACAGCCCAATAAGCCTTGCTATAATCATAAGCAAAGCCATAATAATAGTATGCCGCTGTCAATGTAAAACGCTCCATACCGGTTCTCCTTTCAAGATTTGTCACCACTATATCACAGGAAAGCATAAAAGTAAAGAAAAATTTTTGCGATTTAAAGCACATTAGTGAAAAGTCACGGCTTTGGCTTTGGATTTTTGATTTTTTGTGCTATAATGCCAAAAGGAGAAAAAGCTTTGGCGCCCTCTGGCTGGGCGCGAGGCGGAAAGCGGGGAGAGCATAGATGGAGATCGCCGTCTGCCAAAATCCTAAAAAACATCTGGAACTGCTGCTGTTGGCGGATCCGTATGAACCGATGATCGACCGATACCTGCCCCAAAGCACTGTTTTAACGGCCGTCGCCGCAGGTAGGGTCGTCGGGATCATCGCCTTCTGCCCAGTGGAAAACGGCGCTTGGGAAATCAAAAACCTGGCGGTGGAGGCGAACTGGCAGGGGCAGGGCGTCGGCAGGGCGCTGGTGCAAGCGGTCAAAGACCGGCTGCCGGCGGGGACGGCGCTTTTGGTCGGCACGGCTCAGACCTCCGCCGGAAATCTGATTTTTTATGAGAAATGCGGCTTTGCCTACGACCATACCATCCCGAACTTTTTTACCGATTTCTATCCGGAGCCGATCATGGAAGGCGCGGAACAATGCGTCCATATGATCGTTTTGCGCCAGACAATCGCCGGATAAAACCATACTCGGAGGCGTTTTATGAAGACCAATTTTCATACCCATACTTTCCGTTGCGGCCATGCGTCGGGCAAAGACGAGGAATATGTCCAAAGCGCGATCCGCGGCGGCTATCAGGTCCTAGGCTTTGCGGATCACGGGCCCTGGAAATTTTCCAGTGCCTACCGCTCCCATATGCGGATGGACCCGCAGGAGGGTTTTCGGGACTATTTAAAGAGCATCCGCGCCCTGCGGGAAAAGTACAAGGATCAAATCGACATCCGCGTGGGGCTAGAATGGGAGTATTTCCCGCCTTATATGGACTGGCTGCGCCAGATTGTCCAAAAGGAAAAGCTGGATTATATCCTTTTGGGAAACCATTTTGAATACAGCGAGGAGAGCCGATTTTATTTTGGCCGCGAGGTGGTGGACGAGGCGACGCTGAACCGCTATGTGGACAGCGCCCTGGAGGGGATGGCCACCGGGCTGTACGCCTACCTTGCCCACCCGGACCTGTTCATGCGGGCCTACCCGTCCTTTGACCGGCACTGTGAAAAGGCCAGCGCCCGATTGTGCCGCGCCGCCCGGGAAATGGGGTTCCCGCTGGAATACAACCTGTGCGGCGCGTTAGAGGACAGCCGCACCGGCGAGGAGCATTACCCCCACCACCTGTTCTGGCAGATCGCTGCGGCGGAGGGGTGCGACGTTATCATCGGTGTGGATGCCCATTCCCCCGGCGCCTTGGAGGATGACCGCCTGCGCCAGGCGGGGATCCGGCTGCTGGAGGGTTATGGTGCGCATCTGATCGACCGTATTCCGTATTTTGATGCCAACCGGTAAAGGGGAGCGACGATGGAAAAGGAAAAGCTGGAACGAATTGGCCATCTGTCCCGCAAGGAACGGACCATCGGCCTAAACGAAGAAGAAAAACAAGAGCAGGCGGCGCTGCGGCAGGAATATTTGTCCGCTGTCCGGAAAAGTTTGACCAATACGCTGGAAAACACCTACATTGTGGATGAAAAGGGGAACCGGCACAAGGTAGCGCGCCATTCCTGACAGGTTTTGAAAGGCTGTCCCATTGACAAGAGATTATCAATGGTGGTATTCTAAAAAGAAATGGAAAAGAAAACAGAATCAGCAAGAAGGAGGAAAAGGGTATGAGCGAAAAGCAGGTTTCCGCGTCGGTGATTCGGAGGCTGCCGCGTTACTACCGCTTTTTGGGAATGCTTGCGGAAAACGGCATACAGCGGATCTCGTCTGGCGAACTTTCCGCAAAGATGGGGCTGACCGCATCCCAAATCCGGCAGGACCTCAACTGCTTTGGCGGTTTTGGCCAGCAGG
This sequence comes from Oscillospiraceae bacterium, assembly GCA_028692035.1. Classification (GTDB taxonomy): domain Bacteria; phylum Bacillota; class Clostridia; order Oscillospirales; family Ruminococcaceae; genus UBA3818. The sequence continues at coordinate 22,045 of JAQUYD010000025.1, read as the reverse complement.
GGTATGGGTACAATGTGGCGGCGCTGCGGGAGGAGATCGGCAAGATTTTGGGGCTGAGCCTGCCGAAAAAAACAATCCTGATCGGCGCGGGCAATCTGGGCAGAGCGATTTTGGCCCATATGGCGTTTGCGGAAAAGGGCTTCTCGATCGTGGGAATCTTTGACCGGGACGAGGGCTTTGCCGGCGAGCGGCTGGAGGGCGTGGCTATCCAGCACACCGATGCGCTGGAGGAGTTTTGCCGGAAAGAAAAGCCGTCGGTAGCGATTTTGTGCGTGCCGAAAATGGCTTCGCAGGATATGGTTCGCCGCCTGGTGGATTTGGGCATCAAGGGCTTTTGGAATTTCAGCCATTACGACATTGGCGTCCACTATCCGGATGTGGCGGTGGAAAACGTCCATCTAGGGGATAGCCTGATGACCCTGTGCTATGAGATGCAAGCGCTGGAGAATCAAAAGGGCAGAGAATAAGCGGTTTAGAAGGCCCGGTTTTGCCGGGCTTTTTTGAAGGATAGAGAAAAAGCGATGGGCGGGCGCCTGCAAAAAACGGAACGCCGGCCAAAAGCGATAGGGAGGAATCAAAATGCAAAAGGAGCAAATGGTTTATCCGGCGGATCGACAGGAGCGGTATGCGCTGTTGGCTTCTCAGCTGTCCGGGTTGATTCAGGGAGTCCCTCACCGAATCGCCAACCTGGCCAATGCTTCCGCCTTGCTGATGGAGGCGCTGGAGGATATTAATTGGGCCGGCTTTTACCTGTTGGAAAAGGACCGGTTGGTGCTGGGGCCCTTTCAAGGGCGGCCCGCCTGTATCGAGATCCAGGTAGGCCGCGGCGTTTGCGGCACGGCAGTGGAGCGGGACGAGATCCTGCTGGTGGAAAACGTCCATAATTTTCCCGGCCACATTGCCTGCGACTGCGCCTCCAATTCGGAAATTGTCCTGCCCCTGCACGCGGGCGGGCAGATCGTTGGCGTGCTGGATATCGACAGCCCCAGCGTTGGGCGGTTCGACGAAGAGGACCGGGCGGGACTGGCCCGTTTTGCCCGGATTTTGGAAGAAATTTTCCAATAAGCAAAAATGGCCTTGCCGTCCGCTGCCTTGAAAAGAATCGCGGAGCCGGGTCATCGGGAAGAAATGACCGTTTTTTCGGTGTGTTTTTGGCCGTTTTTCGGGGAAAAAGAGAGGAAAAAAGAGCGTTTTTTCCGTAAAAAACAAGAAAAAAGCACCGGCTTTTGACCGGTGCTTTTTTAGTTAGGACCATTTAGTCGTTGGAGCGGGTGGAAATTTCCCCTTTGATTTTGCTGATAAATTCGTCCAGCGGCATCGCGCCCAAGTCCACGCCTTTACGGTTGCGGACCGAAACGGTGCCGTTTTCCAGTTCCTTGTCGCCGACGACCAGCATGTAGGGGACCTTTTGCAGCTGGGCTTCACGGATTTTGTAGCCGATTTTTTCGCTGCGCCCGTCCAGTTCTACCCGAATGCCTGCATTTTCCAGCCGATCCTTGATTTGGGCCGTCGCCTCGTGCTGCCGGTCGGTGATGGGCAGAACAACGGCCTGCACCGGGCTCAGCCAGACGGGGAACGCCCCGGCGAAATGCTCGGTCAAAATGCCAATGAACCGCTCAATGCTGCCGAATACCACCCGATGGATCATGACCGGACGGTGTTTTTCGCCGTCGGCGCCGGTATACTCCAGTTCAAACCGCTCCGGCATCTGCATATCCAGCTGGATGGTGCCGCACTGCCAAGTACGGCCGATGCAGTCCTCCAGATGGAAGTCGATCTTCGGGCCATAGAAGGCGCCGTCCCCTTCGTTGACCACATATTCCTTGCCCAGTTCTTTCAAGGCAGAAATTAGGCCGTTGGTGGCGATTTCCCAGTCCTCGTCGTTGCCGATATGATCCTCCGGCATGGTGGATAGCTCCACATGGTATTTGAAACCGAACAGGGAATAAACATCGTCGATGAGCCGGGCTACGCCGACAATCTCATCCTTGATCTGCTCCTTGGTCATAAAGATGTGGGCGTCGTCCTGGGTAAAGCAGCGCACCCGCATCAGCCCATGGAGCGCGCCGGACAGCTCGTGCCGGTGTACCAAGCCAAGCTCGCCCATCCGCAGAGGCAGATCCCGGTAAGAGTGGGGCTCGGTCTTATAGACCAGCATGCCGCCGGGGCAGTTCATGGGCTTTAAGGCAAAATCGGTCTCGTCAATGACCGTGGTATACATATTATCTTTATAGTGGTCCCAATGGCCGCTGCGGTGCCAAAGATCCTGGTTGAGCATAATGGGGGTGGAGATCTCCTTGTAACCGGCTTTGGTGTGGATCTCCCGCCAATAGTCGATTAGGGTATTTTTGAGGATCATGCCCTTGGGCAGGAAGAAGGGGAAGCCGGGGCCCTCGTCCAGGATGGTGAATAGGCCCAGCTCTTTGCCCAACTTGCGGTGATCACGGCGCTTGGCCTCTTCAATGGCGGCCAGATGCTCCTCCAGCATAGACGCTTTGGGGAACGCGGTGCCATAGACCCGGCAAAGCATTTGTTTGTTGGAATCCCCGCGCCAGTAAGCGCCGGTGGTGGAGGTCAGCTTAAACGCTTTGATACGGGAGGTGTCAGGCAGGTGAGGGCCGGCGCACAGGTCGGTAAAATCACCCTGTTTGAAGAAGCTGATAGCCTCTCCCTTGCCAGAATGCTCCTGGATCAGCTCTACTTTATACGGATCGTCCTTCATCAGCTCCAGCGCTTCGGCGGGGGACAGCTCAAAACGTTCCAGCGGGATCCCCGCCTTGACGATTTTCTTCATCTCCGCCTCGATTTTCTCCAGATCCTCGGGGGTAAAAGGCTTTTTAACGTCAAAATCATAATAGAAACCGTCTTTGATAGCCGGGCCGATGGCGCATTTCACATCTGGGAACAGGTGCAGCACCGCCTGGGCCATCACGTGGGAGGCGGTGTGCCAGAAGGCGCGCCGGCCCTCCTCCTCATCAAAGGTCAAAAGCTCCACCTGGGCGTCCTGCACAATGGGGGTGCGCAGGTCGCGGACTACACCGTCAATTTTGGCGACGCAAACCGCTTTATACAATCCTTCGCCAATGGACTTGGCGATCTGCATAGGGGTGACGGGCGCCTCGAACGCTTTTACGGCGCCGCCCTTGAGCGTAATGTTAATCATGTGATTCATCCTCTCCTTATTTTTGCGATAAAACGTTTCGGCAGTTTCTGGCTGCCCGACCGAAAACGGGCAACAAAAAAGCTTCACCCCTATAAAAACATAGGGGTGAAGCGATCAAATCGGCTCCACGGTTCCACCCTGCTTGCGGAAATATCCGCCACTCATTTGGAAAAGGGGTTAACGCACCTGACGCGGCGGGGTTTGCCCGCACTCAAGAGGCGGTACCTTTTGGATGTTACGGCAGCCGCTTTTCAGCACGGGAGCGGCCTCTCTGGGAAGTGACGATCCAAGGTTTCTCTTTCAACGCATTCATCGTATTAATACAATTATCATAGCACCCTGGGGGGCGCTTGTCAACACCAAGGAGTTGGGAAAATCGCACGGATTTTTCGCCGTGTGACGGGAGGAAATCTGCAAATTGTACTACAATTTCCTTGACAGGAGCACAGCCAGGCTTTAAAATATGAATGATATGCAACCATATTGAAAATGTTATTCATTTCGATATTGCTATTACAAAATTTGCAAAAGAAGGAGGTCGAAACAACTGCAATGGATCAATCAACGATAATCGCCTGCATTGTTACAGGGATAATTGCTTTTCTTGCCGGCAGCGTTTTATGCTTTTTTGTAGGCATTCAATACCGGCGTAAAGTTGCCGAAGCTGAACTGGGCTCCGCAGAGGAAGAGGCAAAGCGCATTTTAAGCGACGCCATCAAATCTGCCGAGAGCCGCAAAAAAGAGGCGCTGGTAGAGGCCAAAGACGAGATTTATAAAATGCGCACTGAAGCGGAAAAAGACGTGAAGGAGCGCCGGTCCGAGGTGACCCGTCAGGAGCGAAGGCTGGTTCAGAAGGAAGAGTCCATGGATCGCAAGCTGGAGAACCTGGAAAAAAAGGACGAGTCCCTGCAAAGTAGGATCAAAGAGGCGGAGGGCAAATTGGCCGAGGCCGAAGAGATTAAAAAACGGCAGTTTGAGATGCTGGAGCGGATTTCCGGCCTGACCATTGAACAGGCCAAGGAATACTTGTTGAGAAACCTGGAAGAGGAATTGACCCATGAAAAAGCTCTGATGGTTTCGCAGTTTGAGCAGCAGACCAAGGAGGAATCGGACAGCAAGGCGCGGGAGATCATCTCCACGGCGATCCAGCGCTGTGCCGCCGACCATGTGGCGGAGGCTACCGTATCGGTGGTGCCGCTGCCCAATGACGAAATGAAGGGCCGGATCATCGGCCGGGAGGGGCGCAACATCCGGACCCTCGAGACCATGACCGGGGTAGACCTGATCATTGACGACACGCCGGAGGCCATTACTTTGTCCTCCTACGACCCGGTCCGCCGGGAGATTGCCCGCATTTCCTTAGAGCGCCTAATCCAGGATGGACGCATCCATCCTGCACGTATCGAGGAAACGGTGGAAAAAGCCCGCAAAGAGGTGGAGGCCAAGATCAAGCAGGATGGCGAACGCGCTGTGCTGGAGACCGGCATCCATTCCATCCATCCGGAGCTTGTCAAACTGCTGGGGCGGCTGCGTTACCGCACCAGTTACGGTCAGAACGTACTGGACCACTCTTTGGAGGTGGCCCATATCGCCGGCATGATGGCGGCGGAGCTGGGCGCCGATGTGAACGGCGCCAAACGGGCGGGCCTGCTGCATGATATTGGCAAGGCGCTAACCCATGAGATCGAAGGGTCCCATGTCAACATCGGCGTTGATGTGGCGAAAAAATATAAGGAAAACCAGAACATTCTCCATGCCATCGAGGCGCACCACGGCGACGTGGAGCCCAAGACGATCGTAGCCTGTCTGGTACAGGCGGCGGATGCTATTTCCGCGGCCCGGCCCGGCGCACGGCGTGAAAATGTGGAGAATTATATCAAACGCCTGCAAAAGCTGGAGGAGATTGCGAACTCCTTTGAGGGCGTGGAAAAATGCTATGCCATCCAGGCCGGCCGGGAGATCCGCATTTTGGTCAAGCCAGAGGTGGTCAAGGATGACCAGACGGTTTTGGTGGCCCGCGAGATCGCCAAAAAGATCGAATCGGAGCTGGATTATCCGGGACAGGTCAAGGTCCATGTGGTGCGGGAGAGCCGCGCCATCGAATACGCGAAATAAAAAGGATAAGGTGCCAAGAGCCTGCCTTAGGCAGGCTCTTTCCTTGCCCGGACCAGCCGGGCGTGTGCAAAGAGGTGTTGAAATGCGGGTCTTAGCAGTGGGGGATGTGGTCGGCCAGGCGGGGTGCGATTTTCTGCGGCAAAAAATGCCGGAGCTAAAAGCACAGTACCGGCCAGATTTTGTGTTGGTCAACGGAGAAAATTCCGCCGAGGGAAACGGGGTTTTGCCTTTTTCAGCCAAGCAGATCTTTGATTGCGGCGCGGATGTCATCACCACCGGAAACCACGGCCTGCGCCGCCGGGAAATCAACGAGCTGATGGATGAGCAGATCGGGCTGATCCGCCCGGCGAACTACCATCCGGACGCCCACGGCGCCGGGGTCTATTTGTACGACGCGCTTTCTTACCAGATCTGCGTTGTCAACCTGCAGGGAGATGTGTTCCTAGACACCTATGAAAACCCGTTTGGCTGCATGGAACGCCTTTTGCCGCAGATCAAGGCAAACGTTATCCTTGTGGACTTCCATGCGGAGGCCACCAGTGAGAAGCTGGGAATGGGCTATTATCTGGACGGAAAAGCGTCGCTGGTGTTTGGCACCCACACCCATGTGCAGACGGCGGATGAAAAAATCCTGCCCGGCGGCACAGGCTATATCACGGATATCGGGATGTGCGGTCCGTCCCACTCGGTACTCGGCGTAACCCCGGAATTGGCGATCCGGCGGATGCGCACCAATCTGCCCACCCGTTTTGAAAACGCTGCCGGCCCCTGCTCTTTGGGTGGGATCGTGGCCGACATCGACTTGAAAACGGGGAAAACCACCGCGATTCAGCGGATTTTTGTGGTTTGAGGCAAGACGTTACAACTTCTGCAATTTGCTTGATTTTTTTTCTGTATTGTTATAAAATGATCGCAGACTAATCGCCAAACCCATCAGGAGGTTTCATCATGGAAGTATTAAAGGTTTCCGCAAAATCGGTCCCGAATTCGGTGGCCGGGGCGATTGCCGGTGTGATACGGGAGTCAGGTTCCGTAGAGGTGCAGGCGGTCGGTGCGGGCGCTACCAATCAGGCTGTCAAGGCCATTGCGATTGCAAGAGGGTATCTGGCCCCAGCGGGAATGGATTTGGTTTGTGTCCCGGCCTTTGGAAACATTGTCATCAACAACGAGGAGAGAACGGCGATTCGGTTGATCGTCGAGCGCAGATAAAAATCGGATAAACGGCGGGCTCCCCCGCCGTTTTTTATTGGGGAAAAACGGGGGCGGATTTAAAAAAACGTTCATATCTGTCAGGGCCGGCTTGTGGTATAATAGCAAAAAAGCGGTTGTGATACCGCAATATTTCTATGGTTTGCCGACGTCGACGGCCAATGACATCACAAGGGAAGCAAGCACCAAACAGAGGGGTTCGGCGCCGACAGAACGGAGGATCCGCAGCCCTTTGGATCCGCAAGCGATTGCCAAAGGATGAGACAAAGATGAAAAAAAAATGGATTGCGCCGGCCGCCGCGGCGCTGCTGCTGTTAAGCGGCTGTTCGGTTGAAAATATGATGGCGGACGACCTGCTGATGGCGGTGCAGAATCAGGATACGGCGGCAACCTCCCAGTATGAGTACCAGGAGGTGACCGGCTTGAAAGTGCCGGTCGGGGAGGAGACCCTGAATCCATACCAGATGACGACCGATACCAGCCTGCGGGCGGCGACCCTTTTGTATGATTCGCTGACCAAACTGAACCCGAATTACAGCTATGATCTGTGCCTGGCCTCTTCGGTGGAGCTCCAGGGGACCTCTTGCGTAGTCACCCTCCGGAAGGACGTTCGGTTTTCGGATGGCACTGCGCTGACGGCGGCGGATGTACAGTATTCCTACCGGCAGGCCGTGGGGACGCAGAACCAGTATACGGCGCTATTTTCTAATGTAACAGGGGTTAGCGTCCTGTCGGACGACCAGATCCGCTTTACGCTGGGGGAGGCGGATGTGCTGTTCCCCAACCTGCTGACCTTCCCGGTCCTGAAAAACGGATCGGCTGCCGAGCCGCTGGGAAGCGGCCGTTACCGGCTAGCTGGCGAAAACCGATTAGAGCCGAACCCCTATTGGTACGGCGGCGACACTGGCAAGATCCAAACGATTGAGCTGGTGCAGCAGCCGGATTGGGAAACCAGCTTTTACAGTATGAAAACCGGCTCGCTGGACTATTTGTTTGTGGACGCGGATGAGACGGTGGCGGAAACCGGAGGCAGCATCTATTATGTGCCGATGCCGAACCTGATCTACATCGGGATCAACGACAGCCGCGCCCGGTTTTCCGACGTGCGGTTCCGGCAGATGCTGGCAGCTACGGTGGACCGCGGAGGGCTTTTGGAGAATTCCTATTACGATCGGGCCCAGGAGACCGCGGTTCCATTTCCCGCTGCCTGGGGACAGCTGGCCGCGCTGGAAATGCCGCAAAGCCAAGATTTTGAGCGGGTGCAGGCACTGTTGGCCGAGCTTGGTCTTGACAACCGGGACGATGAGGGTTACATTATAATGGGTACACGGAGAGTATCGGTAGACATTTTGGTCAATGCTGAAAACGAGACCAAAATGCAGATTGCCGAGGCACTGCGGGAAACGCTGCGTTCGGTGGGGCTGGACGCGACGGTGACCGGCGTGGGCTTTTCCGAATACCAGACCCGGGTGGCCGAACGGCAATACGATTTGTATATTGGCGAGGTAAAGCTCAAGAACAATCTGGATTTGACTTCGCTTTTTACTGTTCAGACCCAACAGACGTCCGCGGAAAATTTGCAGGCGCTGGAAGTATATCACCAGTGGCGGCAGGGGACGGCAACAGCCCAGAGCTTTTTAGAAGCGTTCCAAGCGGCGGTTCCGTTGATTCCTGTCGGGACCCGCAACGGGGCTATCTATTATAACCGGAATATTTATTATGAACTGCGCGCCACCGCCCAGGATCTGTTTTACAACATCCAGGACTGGTAGCGGAAGATCTATGCATCCGCCCTGTCTGGGGCGAAAATCGATATAGGCGGCCGGCCCGGTATCTGGCGCCGGCGGCATTAGTTAGGAGGGACTTGCGTGATTAAACTGGAAAATCATCTGGGGGCCACTCATATTTCGGAGGAGTACTTCGCAAATCTAGTCGGGCGCGCCGCGTCGGAATGCTTTGGGGTGGCGGGTCTTGTAAACACGACCCCATATCAGGGGCTTCGCACCATCATTACCAAAAGCGATGTGCCGGACAAGGGCGTTAAAGTGCATATCGCCGGCGGCCGTTTGGTGCTGGATCTGCATATCGTGGTCACCTATGGCGTAAATATTTCTGCCATTGTGCAAAGCATCATCCATAAGGTTCGCTATACGGTGGAAGATGCCACCGGGATGGAAGTTGCAAAAGTCAACGTGTATGTAGACGGCATGCGGGCAGAATAGCTTCCCGTTTGCGGGGGAGTCCTTGAAGCTGCGCTTTCCAGACAGCGATTATGGGAGGTTATAAGAAAGTGATAAACGGTAGTCAACTGCGCGACGCGTATATTTCGGCGGCCAACAGCATTGTGGCACGCCGGCAGGAAGTGGACGCGCTGAATGTTTTCCCGGTGCCGGACGGCGATACGGGTACCAATATGTCTATGACCATCAGTGCGGCGGTGCCGGAACTGAAAATGATGGAGAACCCCACTGTGGCCACTGTGGCGAAAACGGCTGCATCTGCGCTGCTGCGGGGCGCCCGCGGGAACTCGGGCGTGATTCTTTCTTTGTTGTTCCGGGGCTTTTCAAAGGGGCTGACGGGTAAGAAAGAAGCGGACGGAGCCGACTTTGCCCAAGCGCTGACTATGGGGGTCGAGGCTGCGTATAAGGCGGTCATGAAGCCCACGGAAGGGACCATCTTGACCGTTTCCCGTATGGCGGCGGAGCGGGCGCGGGTGGTGGCTAAGACCAATCCCGACGCGATTGCCGTTTGGGAAGAGATTGTAAAAGAGGCAGCCAATGCGCTGGAACAGACGCCGGAGATGCTGCCGGTACTGAAAAAAGCCGGCGTCGTCGATGCAGGCGGCAAGGGCCTTTTGGTTGTGTTTGAGGGGATGCTCAGCGTTCTGCGGGACGGTGTGATCGTCGAGGATACCCAGCCGGAGGACGGAGAACAGGCGCAGGAGGATCCGTTTCAGGACACCATTGCCCAGTATGACGCGGATATCACTTTTACCTATTGCACCGAGTTTATCGTGCAGAAAAAAGAGGCGAATGAGGATTCGCTGAAACTGCGCGCTTATCTGGAATCTATTGGCGACAGCGTTGTGGTGGTGGACGACGAGGACATCATCAAGTGTCATGTGCACACAAACAATCCCGGCCAGGCGCTGGAAGAGGCCATCAAATACGGGATGCTTTGCAAAATGAAGATTGAAAACATGGAAGAACAGTTCGCGGCCCGCAAGTCCCAGGTGGCCAAAGAGAATCCCAAGGAGGCGCCGTTGGCCTATGTGCCGGTGGATCCGGAGATCCCTTACGGCATTGTGGCAGTGGCGGCAGGGGACGGGCTCCAGGGCCTATTCCGCGATTTGGGCGCCAACCAGATGGTTAGTGGCGGACAGACCATGAACCCTTCTACCGAGGATATTTTGAAGGCGATTCACGCGACCCCAGCGCAGAATGTGTTCGTTCTGCCAAACAATAAAAATATCATTATGGCGGCGGAGCAGGCCATTAAGCTTGCGGACCGCAATGTTTATGTGCTCCCCTCCCGCACGGTGCCTCAGGGCATTGCGGCGATGCTGGCCTTTGATCCGGACGCTGATTTGGAGCAAAACCAGGTGAACATGTCCAACGCGCTGGAAACAGTGTCTACCGGTTCAATCACCTTTGCGGCCCGGGATTCGGACTATGACGGCCACGAAATCCACGAAGGAGAGCTGCTGGCTTTAGACAACGGCAAGCTGTCCTTTACCGATACGGATCTGGCCCGGGCCTGTTCCAAGCTGGTCAAGCAGATGGTTTCCCGCGAAAGCTCCTTTGTCACCGTGTATTACGGCGAGGATGTGACCCTGGAAATGGCGGATCAGGCAGAGAAAGCAATTCGCCAGCGCCTGCCGGAGGATATAGAATTGACGGTGCTTGACGGTGGCCAGCCGGTTTACTATTTTATCATCAGTGTGGAATAAAAGCGTTTTGCTGTCTTTTGGAAAAAAGGAAGGCCCGCAGGCTGGAAGCCTGCGGGCCTTTTTATTGTAAGAGGGGCGGCTTTACGCGCCGGCGGTTTCCAACATCCGGGCGATGCGTATTCGCAGCGGCGTATGCTCCGGCAAGGTCAGATCCGGATCGGCGGCAAGCACCGCCAGCGCCGCCGCGCGGGTGCGGTCAACCAGCGCGATATCTTCCAAAAGCCCCGCGATTTTCATCACGGGCAGACCGTGCTGCCGCAGGCCGAAAAAGTCGCCAGGGCCGCGCAGTTTCAGATCTTCCTCCGCCACACGAAAGCCGTCGTTGGTTTTGCAGATGGCCTGCAGGCGGGGGGAATCGGTCTGGGTAGAAACCAGGATGCAGAAGGATTCGGCTTTGCCCCGGCCCACCCGCCCGCGCAGCTGGTGCAGCTGGGACAGGCCAAACCGTTCCGCGTTTTGGATGAGCATAACGGTGGCGCCGGGCACATCCACCCCGACTTCGATGACGGTGGTGGAGACCAAAAGCTGCAATTTCCCGCTTTGGAAATCTGCCATGACTCGTTCCTTTTCCGCGGCCTTCATCCTGCCGTGGAGCATCCCCACCCCATAGCCGGAAAAAGATTCCCGGGCCAGCCGCTGCGCTTCTTCTACCGCCGACTCCAACCCTTCAGGGGAATTTTCTCCCTGCTCTACCAGCGGGCAGACAATATACGCCTGTTCCCCCGCGTCCAGGTGCCGGCGGATGAAGCCATAGGCCCGTTCCCGTTTTGGCGGGTCGATCAGGTAGGTTTTGACCGGCTGGCGGCCTTTTGGCATTTCGTCCAGGATCGAAAGATCCAGATCGCCGTAGATGATGAACGCCAGCGTGCGGGGGATGGGGGTCGCAGACATAACAAGCACATGGGGGTGCTGCCCTGCTTGCGCTTTTTGGGCCAGCGCCATCCGCTGGGACACCCCGAACCGATGTTGCTCGTCGGTGACTACCAGCCCCAGCCGGTCAAAGGCTACGCTGTCCTGCAGCAGGGCGTGGGTGCCCACGACGATGGAAAGCTGGCCGTCGGCCAGCTGTTCCTTGACTGCCCGTTTCGCCGCCGCCCCCATGGAACCGGTTAGCAGCCCGATGGAGATACCGGTGCCTGCAAACAATTTGGACCAGGTCTGATAATGCTGGGCGGCCAAAATCTCAGTGGGTGCCATCATAGCGGTCTGGCAACCATTTTGCGCCGCGAAATACGCGCAGGCGGCGGCGACCATCGTTTTGCCGGAGCCAACATCCCCTTGCAGCAGCCGGTTCATGGGGACCGGCCGGCACAAATCGGCCAGGCACTCGTCAATGGAACGCTGCTGGGCGCCGGTGAGCGCAAAGGGGAAAAGCCGGTAAAAGCCATCCATGGAAACGGGGCCCATCGGGGCCGCCGCTTCTTTTTGAGAGGTGCGTTTAACCTGCCCCATGGCCAGGTTCAGATAAAACAGCTCCTCGAACATCAGCCGGTTGCGCGCTTTGGCCAGCGCCTGCTCATCTGTGGGGAAATGGATATTTTCCAGCGCATCCCGCCGCCTGCAAAGGCGGTTGGCCAGGAGAATTTCCGGCGGGATCGGGTCTTCGTCCAGCCCATCGGCCAGCTCCAGCGCCTGCCGGATGTTGGCCGCGACCATTTTGGAGGAGAGCCCTTCGGTCAGGGGGTAAACGGGGGAAAAGGCCAGATCCGGATCGTCCGGGAACACCAGGGGAGAAGCCATTTCCCGCCGCCCGATCCGGCCGGTTGCCCGGCCATAAAACAGGTAGCTTTCCTCCTCTTTGAGTGCGGCTACGGCGTATTTGGCGTTAAAAAAGGTGATCAACAGATCGCTTTGCCCGTCGGTGGCCAGCACCTTAAATAGGGAAAGCCCTTTGCGGATGCGCTGCTCCGGGGATTTGGCCGCCACCCGGGCGCGGATGGCACAGGGCTGGTCGTAGGGGGCGCTGATAATGGCGCAGGGGTGGGAAAAATCAATGTAATCCCGGGGATAGTATTCCAGCAGGTCCCCGATGGTGGCAATGCCCAATCGGGCGTATAATTGGGCGCGCTTTTCACCGACGCCCTTGAGATATTGAATGTTGGTGGAAAGGGTCGCCATGGTCCGCCTCCTTTTGGCAAGTTTTTTGTCTTGCCGGACGAGATCAGGACCGGCGGGACAGAAAAAGAAACGAATGTTTTCCTATGCTTATGTTATCCCGGGCAAAGAAAATTGTCAACCGCAAAAAAGGGGGAAAAGTCATTGCTTCCCATCGGAAAATCCAGTATAATAACTTTGATTTCGGCTTTTAGGGAAAGCGGGCCGATGTGAAGCCAAAAGATTGGGGTTGGGGGAAAATGGCAAAGAAGTTCTCGATAAAAGATATGGTGCTGTGCGCATTGCTGGCGGCGATGACCGGCATCCTGTCGCAAATTGGCATTCCAATTGGCGAGGTGCCGATCAATCTGGCGCTGTTTTCGGTGTTTTTGGCCGGGGGGCTGCTGGGCAGCTATAAAGGCGCGGTCAGCATAGCGGTCTATGTAATGATGGGCGCGGTGGGCATCCCGGTGTTTTCCAATTTCCGCGGCGGGCTGTCCGTTTTGGTTGGCCCCACCGGCGGATACATTTTGGGCTATCTGCTCGCGGCGCTGGTCGTTGGCATGGTGTCGACCCATTGGGGCGATGCGTTTTGGAAATTGGCCATCGGGATGGCCAGCGGGCTGGCGCTGTGCTACTTGTTTGGCACCGCTTGGTTTATCCTGCTCACCGGCAAGGGCCTGGTCGCTGCGCTGGGCGCCTGTGTGATCCCGTTTTTGCCCGGCGACGCGGCGAAGATCATTTTGGCGGCACTGCTGGTGCCGGAGCTTAAAAAGGCCATCCAGTTTTCGAGAAGGCTGCCCTGATCGAAAAAATACAGACGAAAAAAGCGGAGCGCCCCGGCGCTCCGCTTTTTTTGACAGGCAAAGGGCAAAATTTGTGGCAATCGGGGCTTTGCCGGTGAAATCCGGCACCCAATGGGAAAGGCGCGGAAAGCTGCCCGGCTCGGCGGCCAAAAGGGAACAGCGGGGTTGGGCAGCGGCGGCGATCGCAGGCGTTTTCTTGCGCTTTTTTTTGCTTGGCATCAGCCGTTTTTCCGCTGGTATTTGCAATGGGAGTGTGCTATGATAAAGGCGGATTAAAATCAAGGGAGGAATTTTTGATGATACCGCAGAGACTGGAAAAACTGCGCGGCCTGATGGCGCAGCGTGGGATAAACGCCTATGTGATCCCCACTTCTGATTTCCATGAATCGGAATATGTGGGCGATTATTTTAAAGCGAGAAAATACATGTCCGGCTTTACCGGTTCCGCTGGTACGCTGGTGGTCACCGCCAAGGAGGCGTGTTTGTGGACTGACGGCCGTTATTTCATCCAGGCGGCCAACCAGCTGAAAGACACCACCGTCACCCTCATGAAGATGGGGGAAGAGGGCACTCCCACAATTGAAGAGTATTTGTATCATGCGGTTCCCGCCCACGGCAAGCTGGGATTTGACGGGCGGGTGATTACCGCGGCTTTGGGCCGCGGGTTTACCGAAAAGCTGGCGGATAAGAAGGCTACCCTTTTCACCGGTGAGGATCTGGTGGATCTGATCTGGGAGGGCCGCCCAGCCCTGTCTGCAGAACCGGCGTTTTTGCTGGACGAAAAGTATGCGGGCAAATCCGCCGCCCAAAAGCTGGCTGAACTGCGGGAAGAGATGCAAAAAGACGGTTGCACCGCCCATGTGATCACCACCCTGGACGACATTGCATGGCTGTTTAATATCCGCGGCAATGATGTGGAGTGCAACCCGGTGGTTCTGTCCTACGCGGTGATCACCCTGAAAAAAGCCCATCTTTTTGTGAATTCTGCTTGCTTAAACGACGAGATCCAAGCGAAGCTGGCGGCTGACGGGGTGAAAGTCCACGGCTACGACAAGATGATCCCCTTTGTAAAAAAGATGTCTGCAAAGGAGACAGTGCTGCTGGATCCGCAGAAGGTCAGCTACGAAATTGACGCTGCCATCCGCGGCAAAAAGGTGGAAAAGGCCAATCCCACCCAACTGGCCAAGGCGATGAAAAACCCAGTGGAGCTGGAAAACATCCGCAATGTCCACGTGAAGGACGGCGTTGCTTTTACAAAATTCATGTATTGGCTTAAAACCAACGTGGGCAAGATCCCCATGACCGAGATCAGCGCCGCAGATTATCTGCTGGCCCGCCGCGCGGAGCAGGAGGGTTTTATCGAGCCCAGTTTTGGGACCATTGCCGCCTATAAAGCAAACGCCGCCATGATGCATTATTCCGCTACGGAAGAATCCAACGCGGTTTTGGAGCCGGAGGGGATGCTGCTGGTGGATTCCGGCGGCCAGTATTACGAGGGGACGACCGACATCACCCGCACCATGGTGCTGGGGCCCATTACCGACGAGCAAAAGCTGCATTTTACCACCGTGCTGCGCAGCAATCTGGATTTGGCCAACGCCCGCTTTTTGTACGGCTGCGTCGGCATGAACCTGGACATCCTGGCCCGGGGGCCCATCTGGGACTTGGGATTGGATTATAAATGCGGCACTGGGCATGGGATCGGCTACCTGCTCAATGTCCACGAGGCGCCCAACGGGTTCCGCTGGCGGATTGTTGCCGAGCGGCGGGATAGCGCCGTGCTTGAAGAGGGTATGGTCACCACCGACGAGCCTGGCATCTACATTGAAGGCAGCCATGGTATCCGTACCGAGAACGAGCTGATCTGCCGCAAGGGTGTCAAAAATCATGACGGGCAGTTTATGTATTTTGAGCCGGTAACCTATGCGCCCATTGACCTGGACGGAATTGACCCGCGTTATCTGACGGAAAAAGAGCGCCAGACCCTGAACGATTATCACGCGATGGTATATGGCAAGCTGTTCGATTATTTAACGGACGAAGAGCGGGCGTGGTTAAAAGAATACACCCGTTCTATCTAACTGGATTTTATCTGCATGCAAAAAGCGCCGGATCATTGATCTGGCGCTTTTTTGGGGGACAATGGGCCTTATGCGCGGCTGGACAGGAACTGGTCAGGTATCGTACCGGACCAGTTCCACCAAAAGGCGGTTTCGATAAACCAGATCTTCCCGGGAGGTGAACCCCTGCTTTTCCCAGAAAGCGTTTCCCGCCTGATTACGGCCGAAAACCACCAGCGCCACCTTGCTGATGCCACAGCGACGCAACGCCGCCAAGGCCGCTTCTACCAACGCGGCGCCAATCCCTTTGCGGCGATGGCTGGGGGAGACGGCGGTATGGTGGATGAATCCACGGCGGCCATCGTTCCCCGCCAAAATAACGCCGATCAGCTCGCCGTCTTCCTCCGCCACAAAGCAGGTATCGGGATTTCGCCGCAGGTAGCGGCCAATCCCTTCTTGGGAATCATCTACGCTGTTTAACCCCATTCCGGCGCAAGAGGTCCAAAGCGCATATACTTTTTCGTAATCTTCCAGCTGCATAACGCGAATTTGCACGACGACTACCCTCCTTTTTTGATGGTATTTATTCTATCACGCCGGACTGGCCTTTACAAGTATCGGGCGGCCTTGACAGCGATTTGAGAACATGCTATACTGTCCCCAGTTCAGCAAAGGCGCTGCGGTAAATACCGCAGCGCCTTTGTGTTATTAAAAAATGGGAGGCGTCCATATTTATGTCAGTACAGTTTCGTTTTGCCACGGCGGAGGACGCGCCGGCCTGTGCGGCAATTTACCGCCCCTATGTGGAAAAAACCAGCATCACCTTTGAATATATCCCGCCGGACGGGGCGGAAATAAAACGGCGGATGCAAACCTATACCCCTATATTCCCGTGGATTGTGGCGGAGGAAGGGACAAAGGTGATCGGCTATGCTTACGCCTCGCCACAGAATACCCGGGAGGCGTACCAGTGGAACGCGGATTTGGCCATCTATCTCCACGAGGAAGCCCGGGGGCGCGGCATCGGCCGGCTGCTGTACGGCTGCCTGTTGGAACTTTTGGCGATGCAGGGCTATTGCTACGCGATTGGGATTGTGACCCATCCCAACCCGGGGAGCGAGGCGTTGCATAAATCGATGGGCTTTACCACCATGGCCCGATGGGACCGGGCAGGCTATAAATTGGGAGAATGGCACGGGGTACAGTGGTTCCAAAAACAGATCGAGCCGCTTCCGGCACATCCTCTGCCGCCGAAGCCGGTGACCGCTTTGGACACGAAAGCGGTGCGGGAGCTGTTCCAACGGTATGCGGGGCAGGCACAACGGAAACAGGGGGTGGCGGAACCAGACGGGCAGTAGCACGCCAGGAGAAAAAACCGGCAAATCGCTTTGTGGCGGGGCGCGGCAGAGAGTTCGGACGTCCCCTTTCCGGATCTTGTTTCGGCCCTACAGTTTGAAAGGATAGGGATAATGTTTTGAAGCGTTTGATTTTTATAAACGGGACCATGGGAGCGGGCAAGACCGCTGTCTGTCAGGAGCTGGAAAAGGAACTGGCCCCTTGTGCCTTTTTAGATGGCGACTGGTGCTGGGAAATGCACCCGTTTCAGGTGACGGAAGAGACCAAGCGGATGGTGGTGGAAAACATCTGCTTTCTGCTGGGGCAGTTTTTACGCTGCAGTGCCTATGAAACAGTGCTTTTTTGCTGGGTCATGCAGGAGCAGGCCATTGCGCAGGAAATTTTGAGCCATTTGGATCTACGGGAGGTACAGGTGGAGCGTTTTACGCTGATGGTATCTGAACAGGCGCTCCGGCAGCGGCTGGAACGGGATGTGAAAGCCGGGCTGCGGCAGCCGGATGTAGTGGAGCGCAGCATCCGCCGCCTGCCACTGTATGAGCGGATGGAGACGGAAAAGATCGACGTTTCCGACCAGACCGCGGCGCAGGCGGCCCGGCAGATTTTGCTGCGGCTGGCGCGAGCGGATCGAGAGAAAGGCGCTGCACAAGCGAACCTGGCCGAGAAACCGCGTTAAAAAGAAACGGCAATACCGGGCGGCACGCCGGCCGCCGATTAGAAGATGGTACCGCCTTGTAAGGCGAGGCCATCTTTCTTTTATGTGGGGGATTTGTGCTCCCGCCGCTTGTCCTAGGCGGCGCTGATCAAAAAAGCCCCCAAGAAGGCGGCCTAAAATGTGGACAGAATATCGGCGATCCTTTATAATAAAGGCATACCGCTGTAACCATCAGGTTTTTAGTACAAAACAGATTCGTTCGATTTCAGTAAAGCTGCGAAGGAGTGTTCTGAATGAAGTACAGGCGATTGGGAAAAACGGATGAAATGGTCAGTGAAATTGGTTTCGGCGCCGAATGGATGGAGCGTAAAAACGAGGAAGAATGCAAAGCGGTCGTGGAACAGTGCGAGCGGCTGGGAATCAACCTCCTGGACTGCTGGATGAGCGAGCCGAAGGTGCGTAGCAGCATTGGAAAGGCGCTTAAGGGGCGGCGTGAAAAATGGCTGATCCAGGGGCACATCGGCTCCACCTGGCAGGACGGGCAGTATGTACGCACCCGCGAGCTGCCCAAGGTGCAGGCCGCTTTTGAGGACCTACTTGACCGGCTGCAAACCGATTACATTGATTTTGGAATGATCCACTATGTAGATTCCGAAAAAGAATTGGAAGAGTTGATGCAGGGGGCATTTATGGACTATGTGCGCCGCCTGAAAGAAAGTGGCGTGATCCGCCACATTGGGCTTAGCACCCACAACCCGGCAGTCGCTAAAAAAGCTGTCCTCAGCGGCGAAGTGGAAATGATGCTGTTTAGCATCAATCCGGCGTTTGACCTGTTGCCGGCCACAGACAATCTCGACGCCTATTTTGCAAAGGAATACGATGCGGCTTTGGGCGGGATCGACCCGGAGCGGGCGCAACTGTACCGGCTGTGCGAGCAGCAGGATGTAGGGCTGACCGTTATGAAAGGCTTTGCCGGCGGCCGGCTGTTCGACGAAAAGGCGTCGCCCTTCGGCGTGGCGCTGACGCCGGTTCAGTGTATCCACTATGCGCTGACCCGCCCTGCGGTGTGCAGCGTTCTGGCTGGGTTCGACACGCCTGAGCAGGTCACAGGCGCGGTCCATTATGAAACGGCAACGGAAGCAGAAAAGGATTATGCGAGCATATTGGCAAACGCTCCCCGTCATGCCTACAGCGGGCAGTGCACCTATTGCGGGCATTGCAAGCCGTGCCCGGCGGGCATTGATATTGCGATGGTCAATAAGCTTTACGACTTGGCCGTTATGCAGGAGGAGGTTCCGGCCTCCGTTCGCGCCCACTATCAGGCGCTTGAAAAAACTGCGGCCGATTGTATTGCCTGCGGCGGCTGCGAAACCCGCTGCCCGTTCGGCGTTCCGGTTGTAGAGCGCATGGAAAAAGCAAAAGAGCTGTTTGGGCAGCCGGTGAGCATTGGGTAGTTCCAATCTGACCTTGCGGGATTAGATGGCGATAGGGCGCGTTCCGGCACCCAGGTTCGATCCCGGCAAGCCGAAAGGAAGGCGAAAAACGCGAGTTTTCGATGAATGGGTGGGGAAAATACAAGGCAGATTCTTGATTTTTTGCCATAAAAATGTCCGTTTTCCAAACATTTGACAGTTCAAAAACAGAACTTTTCCAACAGAGGGAAAGGTTGTTCAAAGGGGAAAAATCCACCGGTTGAAAGAGTTTGCCGGCTTTTCTATAATAAGGCTGTCCCAGGGAAGAGGTGGAAAACCGCTTACCCAAACGGGAACGGCCTGTTGGAGAGCACGCCGCCAAACAATTTCAAGGAGGAAAACCCATGAAGAAGACCCTAGCGGCCCTGATGATGGCTGCGGCCGTCGTTGTGACCAGTTTGACAGCGTTTGCGGCAGAGACGGAAGATCAAAACGAAAAATATGGCCAGGAGCATACCCCCGGCCAATCGGTCGAGATCTTGCTGGATGAGGAAACGGATGCTTCCGATCTGAAAGTGACCAACAAACTGACTTCTGGCAAGGATGCGGTAGAGTCTATCACCGTCGGCAAAAACGACGACGGGAAAGACGCGCTGATCCTGAAACTGAAAGAGACTTATGAGACCAAAGCGGCGAACATCGCCGGGGACATCCAGCTGAGAAACAAAAACACCAATGCGGTGGTAAAGACCTATTCCTTTGATTTTACCGCCCAATGGAAAAAAGCCGAGATCGATGCGGACGCAGAGCTGGAGATTGTTTTGAACAACGATGCGCCGGTATATGACTTTGCTTCTTCCAACAAAAATGTGACCTTTAGTTTCTCCGATGTGGACGCGTATTACAACGTCCGCCTGGAGGATCAGTCCGCTGTGAACATGCATTACACCACCAAGGCAATCAAAGCCATCGTGCAGGCCAACGAAGATGCGGACCTGTCCTTCCTGCAGTTTAATGGCAACCCCACTTTTGATTTTAACGGCACCCTGACCTACAATGTCAGCGACATGGATAAAACCTGGTACCTGTACGAGGTGAATTCTGAGGAGAAACTCGTGAAAACCAAAGCGGAATATGACAAAGAAGAGGGCACCCTGACCTTGAAGACCAAGGCGTTGAGCTCCTACGTGATTTCTGACAAAGAACTGAAAACGGTTGCAGCTTCTGACAGCACCACCGAATCCGACAAAACACAGAACCCGGCCACCGGTTCGGTGGATTTTGTGAACGTCGCGGTCGCGCTGTCCGTCGTTTCCCTGGTAGCTGCTGGTGCGGTTGCCATGAAGAAAGCGAAATAAGGCTGGCAAAATTCGTTTTCCATCCCAACATGCAAACATAAAAAAGCCGTGACGACTCTCCGCGTCACGGCTTTTTGTGCGTTTTGATTGGGCGGTGGGTAAAAATCCGCCTCTTAACGGGAAGAAACCGGTTCGGAAACAGAAAACAAAGCAGGATCGGGGACGAACACATCCAGCAGGGTCATGTTGCCCGAAAGGGTGAAAGGGCCGCTGTCCGCCGGGACAAAAAGAGTGGCCCCTGCCGGCAGCAGGATTGTTTCGGCGGCGGTTTGCAGCTGTCCGTGGCCTTCTACGCACATAAGCGCGTGGAAAGAGGCGGGGTCGCCGGCGCCGTGACGGGGCGCTGTCACAGTCTGCCGCACCACCGCAAAGTAAGGGCAGGAGGCCAGCAGCTCGTCCTGCGGGCAAACCAGCGGCACAGGGGTAGGAGAGACATCTGCAGCGGGGGAAAGGCAGGTCACCGCGATGGCTTTGTCGATATGCAGCTGGCGAGGCAGACCGTCCGAATCCAGCCGGCCATAATCGTAGATCCGGTAGGTGACGTTGGAGCTTTGCTGCACCTCCGCCAGCAGGATCCCAGGGCCGATGGCGTGCAAGGTGCCGGAGGGGATAAAAAAGACGTCCCCTTTATTGACCGGGACTTTCTTTACCACATCCAGCAGGCTGTCCTCCCGGATGCGACGGGCGAATTCCTCCCGGGAGATTTCTCTGGAGAAGCCGTAATACAGATAAGCGTCCGGCTCGCAGTCGATGACATACCACATTTCGGTTTTTCCCATGTCGTTTTCGTGGGCCATGGCATAGTCGTTGTCCGGATGCACCTGAATGGACAAAGGGCGCTGGGAGTCGATCCATTTGATCATCAGCGGAAAAGCCGGAAAAGCTGCGGCGGACCGCCCCAGAACAGCCGGGGACTGGATCAACTCAGCCAGCGGGGTTCCACGGCAGGGGCCGCTATCCGCCAGGCTCAGGCCGGCGGGATGGACCGAAAGTTCCCAGGATTCGGAGATGACATCGCCAGGATATTCCTTGTGAAAGCGGTTTTTAAGTTTGGTACCGCCCCAAATAGAAGCTTTGCAGGCGGGTTTGAGTAGGAAAGGCTCCATGCGGCGTTTCCCCTTTCTGTCATAATACGCTTTTATTGTAACATAAAGGAAAAAGGAAGTCGATCACCTGAAAAGGCGACGGCTTCCTTTTTTCAAAATAGGCGGCGGATATACGACTCCATTTCTGCCCGGGAGTGGATGTGACGGGCGCCGTCTATGACGGCTTGCTGCTCCTCCTCCGGCAGTCCGGCAAATTGGGACATGGCTTTGGCATCCTGCGCAAGGAGCATGGAAAAGCCCATCGGCAGGTCATGAAAAGACGGTTCCATTCGATCACCTCACGATTAGGATGAGACGAAAAAGCCGGATTATACAAAAAAAGATCCGATCGATAAATCGACCGGATCTTGGCGCGCCTGAGGGGACTCGAACCCGTGACCTACTGGTTCGTAGCCAGTCACTCTATCCAGCTGAGCTACAGGCGCATAAATTTGTTCAGCCCAACTAATATAGCAAAAATCGAAAAAGATGTCAAGAGCTTTTCTGGGAATTTGCGAAAAAGTCTAAAAAAGGCGAAATATGCAATTTTTTAAAAAAATGCAGAAAAAGGTATTGACTTGGGGAGAGAGGATGTGATATATTAATGAAGCTGTCCCGAGGGGGCCGCGAGGCGGAAAAAAAGTCTTGACAAAGCTTCAGCGGGATGGTAGAATAAAGACCCTGCAAACGCAGGCGGAACCTTGAAAATTGAACAACATTTGAAACGAATGAAACTACCCTTGAGATTCAAAAAGAATTTAATCAAGCAGGTAATTCCAGAACGAA
>JAQUYD010000007.1:50817-98962 GCA_028692035.1 Oscillospiraceae bacterium | reverse complement strand
CAGTACCGTCAAAGTACAGCTCAGCATATTTCGCAGTCTTCGGGATTACAGCCAGAGCCTCGACATTGCAGTCGTCGGTGTAATCGTCAAAGGAAGCGCCTTCAGCACCGTCATGGGCATCTGCCAGATCTACGGTGTAAACCGCTTCGCCATAAGCGTCTTCGGAAATGCTCTGCTCGCAAAGTTCAGCCCACTGCTGGGTGATCTCTACGGTAGCGGTGGCAACCGTCAGTTTCTTGTCCTTTTTCAGGGTGATCGTCCAGGTGGCGGAGGTTTTTGCAGTGGTGAAGGTCTCTTTGGTGGTGACTTTCACTTTGTAAACGCCGTTCTGCTTTACGATGGAGTAAGCATCAATCATTTTGTCGCCAGACTCTTTGATGGAAACAGTCAGATGTTTCGCAATCTCAGCGTCGGTCAACATGCCGGACTCGTCGTTAACGTCCAAGATGGTGTAGTAGTAGGTAGCGCCGGGTTTGTCAGGAGTAGCATCCGCAGGAGACTCCAGATCGCCGAAGCCCAGTTCCAATTTGTTGCCGTCGTTGTCAACAGTGGTGTCAGGAGTGGTGTTCTCAGCTTTAACTTCTTCAGCGAAAGCAACCACAGACAGGCTCAGAACCATCAGTACAGACAGAACCAAAGCAAGTACTTTTTTCATAGTAGTATTTCCTCCTAAATAATATTCAGTATCCGACCTGCGCCGCCGTGGTAACTCTCCCTTACCTGGAGACGAGGTATTCCGGATCTGTAACCATAATATAACACAACAAAATCATTTTGTAAATACTTTGTAATAACTTTTTTTAAAATTTTCATAATTTTTATCCAAAGAACAGAAAAATCGGTTGAATTTGTCATCTTTTCCATCCTGTTCCGGCAGACTATCCCTAGTATAGCACGGAGAGGGAGATTTATGCAACGGGAAAAGGACGGCAGGCTGCAAATCCGCACAAACAGGGGCAAAGAGGATTATAATGAAACAGGCGGCGCCGGATTTTAGATCGTTTTGGGTCACAGGCCGACAATTTCTGTGAAAAGCGCCTATTTTTCGGCATCCCTTTATTGAAACAGGCAGGCGGATGGGCTATAATAAAGAATAAATATGTTGAAAAAATCCGGCCCTGCTTTGGCAAACCTTTGAAAATCGGAGATGAGATTATGAGAGAGATTTATCTGGACAACAGCGCCACCACGCGGGTGGCGGAACCGGCGGCGAAGGAAATCTACGATATGCTGGTCTGCTGTTACGGCAATCCCTCCTCGCTGTATCGAAAAGGGTTGGAAGCGGAGAACCGGATTACGGCGGCGAGAAAATCGTTGGGAAAGCTTTTGGATTGCGACCCGGCTCAGATTACCTTTACCTCCGGCGGGACCGAGGCCAATAACCTGGCGTTGCTGGGGGTAGCGGAGGCCCGCGTCCGGAAAGGGAAGCGGGTTGTGACCACCGCGTTTGAGCATTCTTCTGTCGCGGCGGCGGCGGACCGGCTGGAGCAGCTGGGCTGGGAGGTGGTCCGGGTGAAGCCGGATGCCATGGGCCGGATCGGCGCGAAAGAAGTAATCGCGGCGGTGGACGAAAGCACGGTCCTGGTCAGCTGCATGTGCGTGAACAACGAGATCGGCACCATCCTGCCCATTGGGGAGATCGTGAAAGGGACGCGGCGCAAAAATCCCGAAACGCTGATCCACTGCGACTGCGTGCAGGCCCTTGGCAAGCTGCCCTTGTCCATGCGCCGGCTGGATCTGGATTTGGCGACGGTGAGCGCCCACAAGATTTACGGGCCCAAAGGCTCCGGCGCTTTGTATGTGCGGCGGGGCGTGCGGGTGCTGCCCCGGCAGCTGGGCGGCGAGCAGGAGAAAAAGCTGCGCCCGGGGACGGAGGCGTCGGCCCTGATTGCGGGGTTCGGGGTGGCGGCAGAGCTGGCGTGCGAGCATCTGGAGGCGGACGCGCGGCGCATTGCGGATCTGAACCAGGCGCTGCGCTGCCGGCTGCTGGCCATGCCGCAGGTGGTGATCAACTCCCCGCCGGACGCGCTACCGGCGGTGCTCAACATCAGCGTGCCGGGCTATCGGTCGGAGACCATGATGCACTTTTTGGCAGAGCGGGGCATTTCGGTGTCCAGCGGATCGGCCTGCGCAAAGGGGGCCAAAAGCCATGTGTTGTCCGCTATGGGGCTGGCCCCGGGGCTGATTGACAGCGCGCTGCGCATAAGCTTTGGGCGGTACAACGTCCCGGAGGACGTGGAGGATTTTGTCCTGGCTCTGCGGGAGGGGATCTGTGCCCTTGCCCATCGGTAACAAAATGCGTGACGGACGTGTATATATAATAAGGTATAAAGGAGCGTCAGGATGAAGGAAATCATACTGATCAAAACGGGAGAAATTGCACTGAAGGGGTTAAACAAATCCTCCTTTGAAGATGTGCTGGTCAAAAATACGAAATGGCGGCTGCACAGCCTGGGGAGCTTTAAGTTCCGGAAAGCCCAGTCCACCATCTACTGTGAACCCCAGTCGGATGAGATCGACCTGGATGAGGCGTGCCGGCGGGTAGCGCAGGTGTTCGGCATTGCGGCGTTTAGCCGGGCGCGGGTGGCTGCTAAGGATTTTGAGGATATCTGCACCCAGACGTTGGATTTTCTGGGCGAAGAGCTGGCGGGCGCCGCGACTTTTAAGGTGGAGGCGAAACGGGCGGACAAATCCTTTCCCATGAAATCTCCGGAGATCTGCCGGGAGCTGGGCGGCCGGGTTTTGGATGCCTATCCCCACTTGAAGGTGGACGTGGAGCGGCCGGACGTACTGGTGATGGTGGAGATCCGGGAAACGGCAGCCTATATCCACGGTAGGCAACAGCCGGGGGCTGGGGGCATTCCCATCGGGACCTCCGGCAGGGCGGCAATTTTGATTTCCGGCGGCATCGACAGCCCGGTGGCGGGCTACATGATGGCCAAACGGGGGCTGGAACTGTGCGGCGTTCATTTTGCAAGCCCACCCTACACCAGCGAACGGGCGAAGCAGAAGGTTGTTGCCCTGATGGAGAAAATGGCCGAGTACTGCGGCCGGATGAAGCTTTATGTGGTGCCGTTTACCGAGATCCAGGAGCAGATCCGGGACAAATGCCCGGAGGAGCTGTTTACCATCGTTATGCGCCGGTTTATGATGCGCATTGCCGACCGGGTGGCCCGGCAGCAGGACTGCGGGGCCCTAATCACCGGCGAAAGCGTGGGGCAGGTGGCCAGCCAGACGGTGAAGGCCATTGCCTGCACCGACATTGTCACCGATCTGCCGGTATTCCGGCCGGTCATCGGGATGGACAAGCGGGAGATCATCGCCATCGCCAATGAAATCGATACCTTTGAAACATCTATTCTGCCTTATGAGGACTGCTGCACGGTTTTCACGCCCAAGCACCCGCGTACCCGCCCGCGTTTGGACATAGTCGAGGCGGCGGAAGAGGATTTAGATACGGACAGGCTAATCGCCGATGCGCTTGCAGGAATTGAACAGATTGAAATTAAAAGATAAAAAGGCCCAGGGACTGGAAAAGTAAGGAGAATGTGGGATGAAGCTGGACATCATTTTCGCCGGCGAACAGCGGGATGGGCAACAAGCGGAATTGCTGCTGGAGCTGCTGGGGCCGTTGGAGGTTGAAAAGCACACGATAACCGAGGCAAAATCAGAGCGCAAGGTGATGGAAAGCGCTTTGGTGGCCGCTTTGCGCCGCAGTGACGTGGTGCTTGTGGTCGGCGGCCTTGGAAATGAGCGGAACGATTTTACCACCCTGCTTTTGTGCGAGGGCCTGGGCTTGCGTGGGGAGATCTGCCCTGCGGCGCTGGAACAGATGAAAAAGCGCTATAAGGTCGAAGAGGAAGCCCTTTCCAAGGAGGATCTCTTAAAGGTGAAAATCCCCGCGGGGGCCCATCCGTTTTTGAACCGCTGGGGGGATTGCCCCGGCTATGCGCTGCTGGCGGAAGATCAGTGTATTGCGGCGCTACCCGATGGGGCGGCGGAGTTGGCTGCCATGGCGCAGGAAAAGCTGTTGCCCTATCTGCAAAAGGTGTTTTCCGCTCATTCGCAGCCAGTAGAGGGCGGCGCATTCGGCGTTTCGCTGGAGGATGCGGTCCGCAAATTGGAACCGGCCAAGGAACTGGCCAAAATCGTGGTCAAAAAAGAGAGGCTGGGCCTTTCCATCCGCATTCTGCCCGATGGGGAGAAAAACAATACTGAAACCGCTGCGGGCCTGGTGCAAAGCGCGCTGGGCGGCGGTTTTTTTGCCGGATCGGCAACAGTGGCCGACGCGTTTGCGGCGGTTGCGGCTCAGACGGGCACCACGGTTGCGGCGGCAGAGCAGGAGGGCCGGGGCGAAGTCCGCCGGCTGCTGGGACAGGCCGCCGACGCAGACAGGGAGATCCCCAGTATGGAGGTGGGGCGCAAAAGCGCAAAAACCGCCGGAATCCCGGGGCGGGTTTTGAAAAAATATAAGGGCGTTTCGGCGCTTTTGGCAGTACATATGGCTCGCAGCGCCCGGGAACGGTTTGGCGCGACGTTGGGCATTGGCGTCACCGGCTTTCGGTCGGCCAACCGGCATAGCGATATCGCTTATGCGGCGCTGTGCGACCAGAACAAAGTGTGGGTGGCGCGCATCCTGGTTCCGGAAGAGCGCTTGAATTTTGACGGGGAGCTTGCGGCTTCGGCGGCGCTGGATATGGCCCGCCGGTATGCCGGCGGAGACGGCGCCTTTTTATCCGGCGGAGACGGGCTGTTGACCGCACTGTCTGGTAAGACCGGCGAAATCCAGGTTTGCACCTTCGCCCCCGATGGGACGGCGATCTGGCGGATGGCGGGTGAAACGCTTCCCGCCAAGGCCAAAGGCGTAAAGCGCCGCCGGGACAAGGCGCCGGTCGGCCCGGCGGCTACGGCGGGCCGGATCCTGCTGGGTGTGCTGCTGGCGGCGGTGCTGCTGGCGGCGGGGGCCATCGGTTCTTTCTACTGGCAGGCGTACCGGGCAGGGCAGCTGCGCACGGCGATGTTGAGCCTGTACCAGTCCGGCGCAGACGCGGCGGTGCCAGATGGCTATCCGGCGGAATACAACAAACAGTTTACACTGCTGTGGGAGCAAAACCAGGATGTTGTCGGCTGGCTGAATGTGCCGGAAACGGACCTGTCCTTTCCCGTGGTGCAGGGGAAAGACAATACCTACTACGCCCTGCGCAACTTTAAAAAGGAACCGAGCCTGTATGGCACGGCTTTTCTAAACGCGCCTACGAGCCTGGCCGAGGATGTAAACATTACCCTGTATGGCAACCGCATGGAGGATGGCCAGATGTTCTCTGGGCTGGAACACTACCGAAAGCTTACCTATTACCGGGAGCACCCGATCCTTTCCTTTGATACGGTTTATGGCGGCGGCAATTATAAGGTTTGCGCCGTGTTTGTCGTGGATCCGGCGGAAAAAGGGACCTTTGATTACGAAAATTTCCGCAATCCAGCGGATTCCGAGGAGTGGGCGGCGCTGGTCGAGGAGATGGAGTCCCGCAGTTTGCTGTGTACCCCGGTGGATATCCGGCAGGGGGACAAGCTGTTGACGCTCTCCACAGCGGCGGCAGATTTTGACGGCGCCCGCCTGATCGTGATGGCCCGCCAGACCCGAAGCGGCGAAATCATCACCGTAAACGCCGACGACGCGGTGTATAACGCGGCGCCGCTTTTGCCCGAACAGATGCAGCAAAGCGAGGGGGATATCCCTGCCCCGGACCGGGAAAACAACCGGCCGGTAGCCGACAGCGAGGAGGAATCGTCGTTCGCGTCCAGCCTTTCCAGCGTACGGGATTCCAGCGATCAGGAAGAGCCTTCTAGCGCGGTGCAGCCCTCCGTTTCGTCCCAGAGCGCGGGCGAATCGTCCGTGGCTAGCAGCCTGCCGCCGGTTTCCAGCCAGGCCAGCAGCCTACCGTCCTTATCCTCCGTGCCGGCGGCGTCCTCCGAGTCGCAGCCGCCGGAGGTGGGATTGGAGGAACCGGTGTTGTCCTCCTCTTCCGTAAGTTCGTCCCAAGGCGGGCAGATCCCGTCCAGCAGCTCGTCCTCCAGCTCCGATGGAAACAGCGGGCCTGGCCCCGGAAACGAACCAGCGGCGCCGTCGGACGGGGAGACCTTCCGAGTCAACGGCAAGGACTACGATGCGTATGATGCGGTCTGCCGAGTGGTGGCTGCCGAACTTGGCAGCGGCAATTATGAATCCATCAAGGCGCAGGCTGTGGCGACCTATACGCTGCTGTACAAACGCAACCAGAGCGGGAATTACCCCACCGGGTTGAGTTTGGGAAACCCGTCCAGCACCGTGAAGCAAGCGGTTCAGGAAGTGTGGGGAGAAGCGTTGTATGCCAACGGGCGGCTGATGGATGTGTTCTACTTTGCCATTTCCGCCGGGCGCACCAACGAGCCGCAGGAAGTATGGGGTTCGTCGGTGGCGGGCTATGGATCGGTGGACAGCTCTTGGGATGAAAATGTCTCCAGCGCGTTCCAGCGATCGGTGAGCATGAGCAAGGAGAAGGTCATTGACCGGGTATGGGAGTATTTGGGCATTGATTTGAGCGAAGTGCCGGTGGAAGATTGGTTTACAGTGGAATCTTACACCAGCGGCGGCTATAACGATGAAATGACGGTCGGCGGATATAGTACGGTGCAGAAAAGCGGCAGCTCCGCTTTCCGCACTGGCGCGGCGATTACCGGGCGCATCCTGCGGGAAAATGTGCTGAACCTGCGTTCCGCCTGCTTTACCTGGGAGGAGAGCGGCGGCAGCATTGTCTTTACCACCAAGGGCTACGGCCACGGCGTGGGCATGAGCCAGTGGGGCGCCATTGAAATGGCCAAGCAGGGATTCAACTACAAGCAAATACTGGAGCATTATTATCCTAGCGCCAGCGTACAATAAAACCAGGATTTGAAAAGGCCCCGCGGCTATAGCCGCGGGGCCTTTTTTGCCTTTTTAAGCTTTTCAGCAAAAGAAAAGAAATTTTCAAAGCGAAAAAGTAAATAATTTATGAAGGGTATTGACATACCGGGTAATAAGTGATAAATTATCTTTAGCACTCAAGAACAACGAGTGCTAACAAATGAAAATAAAGAAAGAAGGAACCCGGATATGGATTTGGATCAACGGAAAATGAAGATCCTCGGCGCCATTGTAGGCGAATATATCCGGACCGGCGAACCGGTGGGTTCTAAACGGGTGGCACAGTTGCTGGAACCGCAGGTTTCCTCCGCGACCTGCCGGAACGAAATGTCCCTGCTGTTTGATCTGGGCTTGCTGGAGCAGCCCCATACCTCGGCGGGGCGGATTCCGTCTCATCTGGGCCTGCGGGTTTACCTCGACCAGCTGTTGACCTGCGACCCGCTGACGGAGGAAGAAAAGGATTCGATCGACGCGCTGTTTAACATCCACAATCCGGACCCGGACCGCCTGTTGGCGGACGCCGCCGAGGCGCTGGCCCGCTTTACCGGATGCGCCACCATTTCCGCCACCCGGCCGCCTAAGCATGTGACGGTGCGGCGGATTGAGCTGATTCCCATCAGCGCCCATGTGGTGATGATCGTGGTTTTGGCCTCCAATGGGGTTATCAAAAACAAGGCGTACCGGCTAGATATGGTCTGCGCGCCGGAAATTTTGGACTTTTTCAATAAGTTTGCCAACGACCGGTTTGCAGACCGGTCGGTCGATGAGATCTCCACAGGATATCTTCATTCGGTGGCAGTGGCACTGGGTGAGTATTCCAGGGTGTTTACGCCGCTGTTGGCGGGGGTTTTTGAGCTGTGCCGCCAGATCCGCGACGGGCAGTTTTACACCCAGGGCAGCACCAACCTGCTGGGATATCCGGAATTTCACAATTCGGCCTACGACCTGTTAAGCCTGCTGGAAAACCGAGCGCTTTTACAGGATGCACTGGAAGGGCCGGAGAATCAGAAACTGAACATCAAAATTGGCAAGGAGAACCACCTGTCACAGTTGGAGAATTCCACAGTGCTGGTGGCAAGATACAATGTGGGGCAGGACAATACCGGCGTGATTGGTATCATTGGCCCGGTGCGGATGGACTATTCCAGGCTGATCCCCCATGTGGAATATTTTGCGAAAACCTTGGGAAACTTGTTGTCTGATACCATGAATCCCAAAGAAGAGTAAACGAGGAAAAGAGGGACACCGAAATTGAGCGAAAAGAAAAAAGAGACAAAAAAGCCCGTTGAAGACGTCCAGGAAACAGAAACGCCGGACGCTGCGAAAACGCCGGAGCAGGATCCGGTAGAGGAAAAGCTCAAGCAGGCGGAGGAGCAGGTGCTGGCCTTAAACGACAAGCTTTTGCGGACGTTGGCGGAATATGACAATTTCCGCAAGCGTTCAGTCAAGGAAAAAGAGGCCATTTATCCGGAGGCGGCGGCAGAAGCGGTTGCCAAGTTTCTGCCGGTTTTGGACAGCATGGAGCGCGCCGCAGGTTTTGCATGCAACGACGAGGAGTACAAAAAAGGGGTGGATATGATCATCCATTCTTTTTATGACGCGCTGGCGGCTGTCGGCGTCCAGGAAATCCCCGCCGAAGCCGGAAGCGCCTTTGACCCGGCGTTTCACAACGCGGTAATGCATATCGAAGACGAAAACCTGGGAACGGGCGTGATCGCGCAGGTGTTCCAAAAGGGCTACCAGCTGGGGGAGCGGGTTATCCGCCACACCATGGTACAGGTGGCCAACTGATTTGCAAATCTTAAATCATATAGATGAGGGAGAAGGCGCCAAAAGCGCCGTACTTTAAGGAGGAATTTATTATGGGAAAAATCATTGGCATTGACTTGGGCACGACCAATTCCTGCGTAGCAGTCATGGAGGGCGGCGAGGCGGTTGTCATCGCCAACGCAGAAGGGGCGAGAACCACCCCGTCGGTGGTGGCGTTTTCCAAAACAGGAGAGAGAATGGTAGGCCAGGTGGCAAAACGCCAGGCAATCACCAACCCGGAGCGAACCATTGCGTCGATCAAAAGAGAGATGGGCACCGCCCACACCGTCGAGATCGACGGCAAGCGCTATACCCCTCAGGAAATTTCCGCTATGATCCTGACCAAACTCAAAGAGGACGCGGAGAGCTATCTGGGCGAGAAGGTTACAGAAGCGGTTATCACGGTGCCGGCTTATTTTACTGACGCCCAGCGCCAGGCCACCAAAGATGCAGGGAAGATAGCGGGCCTGGATGTAAAACGAATCATCAACGAGCCGACCGCGGCGGCGCTGGCTTACGGCGTGGACAAAGAGCAGGACCAGAAGGTCATGGTCTACGACCTGGGCGGCGGTACTTTTGACGTGTCCATCATTGAGATGGGTGACGGCGTGCAGGAAGTACTGGCGACCAACGGCAACAACCGTTTGGGCGGCGACGATTTTGACCAGCGGGTGATCAATTGGCTGGTAGAGGGATTTAAGGCGGAATCCGGCATTGATTTGACCGGCGACAAGATGGCAATGCAGCGGCTGAAAGAAGCGGCGGAGAAGGCAAAAATCGAGCTGTCCGGCATGACCACCGCTTCGATCAATCTGCCGTTTATCACCGCAGACGCCACCGGCCCGAAGCATCTGGACATGACCTTGACCCGCGCCAAATTCAACGAGCTGACCCATGATTTGGTAGAAGCCACCATGGGCCCGGTTCGTCAGGCGCTGGCCGATTCCGGCCTCAACGCGTCTGAGCTGCACAAGATCCTGCTGGTGGGCGGTTCTTCCCGAATCCCCGCCGTACAGGAGGCAGTGAAGAGTTTTACCGGCAAGGATCCGTTCAAGGGCATCAACCCCGACGAGTGCGTTGCCATCGGCGCGGCGATCCAGGGCGGCGTTCTGGGCGGCGAAGTCAAGGGCCTGTTGCTTTTGGACGTGACCCCCCTGTCTCTGGGCCTGGAGACTTTGGGCGGCGTGTTTACCAAGATCATCGACCGTAACACCACCATCCCGACGAAAAAATCCCAGGTGTTTTCTACCGCGGCGGACGGCCAGACCTCAGTCGAGATCCACGTTCTGCAAGGCGAGCGGGAAATGGCAAAGGATAACAAATCGCTGGGCATGTTCCATCTCGATGGGATCCCCACCGCGCCCCGCGGCGTGCCGCAGATCGAAGTGACCTTCGACATCGACGCCAACGGTATTGTGCATGTATCCGCCAAGGATAAGGGCACCGGCAAAGAGCAGAACATTACCATCACCTCTTCCACTAGCATGAGCAAGGAAGACGTGGAGAAGGCGGTCAAAGAGGCAGAGAAATACGCGGCGGAGGATCAGAAGCGCCGGGAAGAAATTGATCTGCGCAATAACGCCGACCAGATGGTGTACCAGTCTGAAAAGACGATCACCGACTTGGGCGACAAGCTGGATGCTGCCGATAAGGGCGAATTAGAGACCAAGATCAATGCGCTGAAAGAGGCGCTAAAAGGTTCCAATTTGGAAGACATCAAGGCAAAGCAGGAAGATCTGCAGAAAAAATTCTACGAGGTATCCTCCAAAGTCTACGGTGCGGCCGGCGCCCAGGGCGCGCCCCAGGGCGAACCCCAGCAAGAGCCCCAGAATAGCGCCGATGGCGGCGAAGGGTATGTAGACGCCGATTACAAAGACGTGGATGATACTCAGAAATAACAAGCACCAACTGTACGCAGCAAGCTGCCGCAGAGACGCGGGACGCGCCTTTGGGGCAGCCTTTGCAGTCAGAGACGAAAATAGAGACAAAGGGTGATATTTTTGGCCGATAAAAGAGATTATTATGAAGTTCTCGGCGTCCAGAAGGAATGCTCCGATGACGAACTGAAAAAAGCATACCGCCAGCTGGCAAAGAAGTATCACCCGGACTTGAATCCCGGTGATAAAGAGGCCGAGGCCAAGTTCAAAGAGGTCAACGAGGCTTACGAGGTGCTATCCGACAAAGATAAGCGCGCCAGATACGACCAGTTTGGCCATGCGGGCGTGGATCCGTCCTATGGGGCGGGCGGTACCGGCGCAGGCGGATTCGGCGGCATGGGCGGCTTTGATATGGGGGATATCTTTGACACCTTCTTCGGCGGCGGTGGCGGCTTTGGCGGTTTTGGTGGGTCCACCCGGACCCGCAACCCCAATGCGCCGATCCGGGGCAACGATGTAAACTTGAACCTGAACCTGTCCTTTATGGAGGCGGCGCACGGCTGCCAAAAGGAGATCACTGTCCAGCGGCTGGAGCAGTGCGACGACTGCGGCGGCACCGGCGCTGCCAAGGGCACCAGCCCGGAAACCTGCCCCGATTGTAAGGGCGCCGGCCAGGTGCGGGTTCAAAGTCGAACACCCTTTGGCGTGATCCAGTCTACACGGCCCTGCCAGAAATGCGGCGGCACCGGCAAGGTAATTAATACCCCATGCCCCGCCTGCAACGGAAAAGGGCGGTTGCGCCATACCCGCAAAATGTCGGTCAACGTTCCGGCGGGTATCGACGACGGGCAGACCTTTGTGCTCCAAGGGCAGGGGGACCACGGCCGAAACGCCGGGCCGGCGGGCGATTTAAACGTGACCGTTTCGGTGCGGCCCGATCCGCTGTTTGAGCGGGATGGGTACAATGTTTTATGCGAGGTGCCGCTGACCTTTACCCAGGCGGCGCTTGGTGACGAAGTGGTGGTGCCGACAATTGACGGCAAGGTCAAGTATACGGTGCCGGAGGGTACCCAGCCGGGGACTGTGTTCCGTTTGCGTAATAGGGGCATTCCATATGTCAACGGGCACGGGCGGGGGGACCAGTACGTGACGGTCATTTTAGAGGTACCGAAAAATCTGAACCAAAAGCAGAAACAGGCGCTGAAGGAATTTGAGACGGTCACTACCGACAAAAATTATGAAAAACGCAAGGGCTTTTTTGAAAAACTCAAAGACGCTTTGGGCGGCGAAGAAAAATAAACGAAAAAAGAGCCTCCGCCCGTGGGCGGAGGCTCTTTTACGGCGTTCTTACACAATGAGGAGCACAGAACATGGCAGAGCAGAAAACCAATGTAATGCGGATTTTGGAACAGAAAAAAATCCCATATCAGGCCCATAGCTATCCCCACGGGGCCGGGCCGGTGGATGGGGCTGCGGTGGCCCGTCTACTGGGGCAGGATCCGCAGCAGGTGTACAAAACGCTGGTGACCCGGGGGCATAGCAGGGGGATTTATGTCTTTGTCATCCCGGTGCTGGCAACGCTGGACCTAAAAAAAGCGGCCAAAGCCGCCGGGGAAAAATCGGTGGAGATGATCCATGTTAGCGAGATCGCCCCCTTGACCGGGTATGTCCGGGGCGGCTGTTCCCCGGTGGGGATGAAAAAACGGTTTTCCACTTTTTTTGACAGTGCGGTGGAACAATTGCCCACCGTAATGGTCAGCGGCGGAAAGATCGGCTGGCAGGTGGAGGTAGAACCCGGCGCGCTGTTAAAGCTGGTGGGGGCGCAGATTGCCCCTTTGACGGTGCCGGAGGCATGAACATAGAAGATCCATCGGGCAGAGAACGGTTCAGAAGGCTGGGCGGGCCGATCAAAGAAAGGGAGGGATGCTATCCCTCCCTTTCTTTGATCGGTTCTTTGCGCAAATCCCTTTTGTTTTCGGCGCCACTGTGATAAAATAAGCAAAAGGGCGCGTTTGCCGCCAGTGAAAAGAGGGAATGTTGTGAAAGACGTGCTTGTGGTTTACAAATCCAGATATGGTGCGACGGAACGTTATGCCCAGTGGATCGCGGAAGCGCTGGGGTGCGAGGCGCTACCGGTGGAGAAGGTCAAAACCGCCACGCTGCTGGAGTGCCGGATGCTGATTTTCGGCGGCGGGCTGTATATGGGCCGGATCAATGGAATTGCCGCCTTGACCCGGCGGTTCCAGGAACTGAAGGACAAGACGCTGTTTGTCTTTACGGCGGGTATGACCGAGCCGGAGGATGACGGGTATTACGCCTTTTTGTACACCCGGAATTTTACGGAAAAAATGAGAAAACGGATCCACTTTTTTGCATTCCCCGGCGCGGTAGAAGCCCAAAAGCTGGGCCGCTTCCACCGCTGGGTGATGCGCATGGCCATGCAGGACCGCGCGAAAAAGGATCCGGCCAACGCCCAGGAATATTTGAAGATGCAGATGGATTTTGTGGATCCCCAGTATATAAAGCCGTTGGTAGAGAAGGCCCAGGGTATTCTGGACGACTGGGACGAAAAGAAGAAACGCCAAGAGGAGCTTCGCCAACAGGCCGAGGGTGGGGAAGCTGAGGCATAAAGAGAGGAAGCGGGAAATGGGGTTCGAGTGTAGGCGACACTGGAAATGCCTGGTGTGGGCAGCGCTGGCGACGATTGTGGCCTTGGTTCTGGCTGGGCTGGCCCGGGGCGGGACGGGTTTTGCCCAATGGTATGCTGTTCATCTGTTCCCATTTTTCCCCAACACGTTGGGGAGATTGCTGTCTCTTTTCCCTTTTTCGGTGTATGAATTCCTTTTGTATGCGCTGGTTTTGGGCGGAATCGTTTCTCTGGCGGCGTTGCTGTTCTGCCTGATTTGGCGCCGGTCAAAGGTGAAAAGGGGGCTGTTCTTCTTTTTCCGGCTGCTGCTTTGGGCCGTGCCTGCCGTATTTTTGATGCTGACGCTGACCTGCTCCATCAATTATGGGAGAACCCCCTTTGGCGAGGCGGCAGGTTACGAGCTGCGGGATTCTTCGCCGGAGGAACTCAAGCAGCTGTGCGAGTCGCTGTCGGCCGAAGCCCGCGCGTACGCAGCGCAAATCCCAACGGACGAGACCGGGGGCCTTTCTCTGGCGGGTGCGGACCTAAAGGCCGGGACAAAGGCGGCGATGTCCCGCTTGGGCGAGACCTATCCGTCCCTTGCCGGCTACTATCCGAACCCGAAGGCAGTGGCCTTTTCCTGGGGGATGTCCCATTTGCGGCTGACCGGGATATTTTCCCCCTTTACCGTCGAGGCCAATTACAATCGGGATATCCCGGATTATGAGATCCCTTATACAACCTGCCATGAATTGGCCCACCTGAAGGGATGGATCCGGGAGGATGAGGCGGGTTTTATCGCCTATCTGGCCTGCCGGGAATCAGGGGATCCGGTGCTGCAATACAGCGGAACACTCAACGCCCTGTCCTATGCCATGAACGCACTGTACAGCGCGGGCCGGACAGAGGAGTACGCCCGGATCTACAATTCTTTGCCCCAGCAGGCGAAAATCGATTACCGTACGTCCAACGCCTACTGGAAGCAGTTCGAGACCAAGGTGGCAGAGGTTTCAAACGCCCTGAATGACAGCTATTTAAAAGCGAACGACCAATCCGACGGGGTGCAAAGCTATGGCCGGATGGTTGATTTGCTGCTGGCGGAGCAGCGAAGCCGCTAAAAACAAAAGGCAGGTCCAAAGGCTCCTGACAGGAGCCTTTTTTGCCGCGTAAAAATCAAAAACCGGACGCATCCAGCTCTCGAGGATGTGCCCGGCAAGGATATTCCCTTTTATTTTTCGCTGTCCTTGACAGAAAGATCCTGCAGCGGGCGGTCCTCCATCTTGTTGACGATCTGTGTAATGGTTTGCGCCGCTTCCTGCAACTGGAGCATATCCTCGTCAGACAAAGAGGCAAAGCTTTTGACCAGCAGCCCATCGTTGGCGTCGCAAGAGCTGCGGATATCGGCCTGGCACTGCTCGGTCAACGAGACCCAGACCTGCCGCCGGTTGGCCCGGTCGGTGTACCGGCGCACATACCCCATATCCTCCAGCGCGTTGACGGTCTTGGTGATCTGCTGCAAGGAGACGTTGGCCTCCACCGCCAGCTGCCCCATATTCATGGCCGGATAAAGATTTAAGGACATGACCACATCCCGCTGGGATTTGGATAAGCTCCCAAACGGGCGGTCAAACCGGTTGAGGAATTTTTTGCGGAACAGCGGGTGCATGGACATCAGTTTTCGTATGACCGCTTTACGGTCGACCTTTTCCACCAGCCGTCACACCCTTTCTAAATAATAATTTTATTATAAACGATCATTTTGAAAAAGTCAATTATATTACGCTTTTATTAACTATTTTGTTTTTTTCAAATTAAGCATTGACACAATATGAAACGAAGCGTAAAATAGGGGAGAAAATAGATAAACGAGGTGATAATATGTCATCCAGACAATCCCCTAAAAAGGGATCCGGCGATCTGCGCAAGCTGCTCTCCTGCGTAGGAGAATATAAACGGGCCGCGATCCTGACGCCATTGTGTATGGTCGGCGAGGTGAGCATGGAAATTCTCATCCCCTTTCTCATGTCAAAGATCATCGACATAGGAATTGCAAACGGCGATCTGCCCTATGTGGCAAAAATCGGCCTGCTGATGGTCCTGATGGCCCTGACGAGCCTGTGCTTTGGCGCGGGTAGCGGGCATTTTGCCGCAGTGGCCAGTTCCGGTTTTGCCAAAAACATCCGGAAAAAGCTGTTCGATAAAATCCAGGACTTTTCTTTTGCGAATGTGGATCGTTTTTCCACCGCGTCGCTGGTTACCCGGCTGACCACCGATGTAACCAATACCCAGAACGCCTTTGCCAATGTGATCCGCTCCATGGTTCGCGCGCCGCTGATGCTGATCTGTGCTATTTTTATGGCTGTGAGCATCAACGCGGAACTTTCGCTGATTTTTCTGGTGGCGGTGCCGGTGCTGGCCTGCGCTTTGGCGGCCATTGCGGTCAAAGCATACCCCCGCTTCCAACAGATGTTGGATCGGTACGACAGCATGAATGCTTCGGTTCAGGAAAACCTGGTGGGCATCCGGGTGGTCAAAGCCTTTGTCCGCAGCAGCCACGAAAGCGAGAAATTCCGCCAGGCGGCCACTAAGCTGCAGCAGGCGCAGAAAAAAGCGGAACGGCTTTTGATCGTCAATATGCCACTGATGAATTTTGTGGTCTATGCCTGTATGATCGCTGTCTCTTGGTTCGGCGGAAAGCAGATGATCGCCGGGAATATGCTCACCGGCCAGTTCTTCAGCTTTTTGAGCTACTTAATGCAGACCCTGGGCTCTTTGATGATGATTTCCATGAGCTTTGTGGGGCTGGTTATGGCCCGTGCATCGGTACACCGGATCATCGAAGTGATGGATGAAAAGCTAGATATCACCGATTCGGCCAACACCGAATTGCAGGTGGCGGACGGCTCGGTTGATTTTGAACATGTTTCGTTCAGTTATGCGAAAAAGGGCGATAATCTAACGCTGGAGGATGTGGACCTCCACATTCGCTCTGGCGAGACCATCGGCATCATCGGCGGCACCGGCTCTGCCAAAACCACGCTGGTACAGCTGATCCCCCGCCTGTACGATGTGTACAGCGGCAGCTTAAAGGTGGGTGGCCGGGATGTGCGGGAGTATCCTTTGGACAACCTGCGCAACGAGGTGGCCATGGTGTTACAGAAAAACGTACTGTTCTCCGGCACCATCAAGGACAATCTGCGGTGGGGGGACGCAAATGCCACCGACGAGCAGATCGAAGAAGCCTGCCGGGCGGCCCAGGCACATGATTTTGTCACCTCCTTTCCCGACGGGTACGATACGGATCTGGGGCAGGGTGGCGTTAATGTATCCGGTGGGCAGAAACAGCGGCTTTGTATTGCCAGAGCGCTCTTGAAAAAGCCGAAGATCATCATCCTGGACGACAGCACCAGTGCGGTGGATACCGCCACCGACAGCAAGATCCGGCAGGCCCTGCGGGAAAAGCTGGCGGATACCACGACCATTATCATCGCCCAGCGGGTGGCCTCGGTGCAGGATGCGGACCGGATCATTGTGCTGAACGATGGGCGGGTGGACGCAGTCGGCACCCACGAAGAGCTGCTTGCCTCCAACGAGATTTATCGGGAAGTTTATGAATCCCAGCAGAAGGGGGTGGCTTAGGATGGCAAAAGAAGCGCGTGTAATCAACGTAGGGCGTGGCCCCGGCAGGGGCCCGGCGCTGGAAAAGCCCAAAAACCCCAAGGTGACCATCGGCCGCCTGATGAACTATCTGATGGAATATAAAGGCCAAATGGTTCTGGTGATTCTTGGTATTCTGGGAAGCTCCGGCGCCAGTGTGGCCAGTACATACTTTTTAAAGCCGATCATCAACGACTATATTGTGCCTTTTATCGGCAAGGAACACCCGAATTTGGCCGCCTTTGCTTCCATGCTGTGCCTGATGGCAGTGGTCTATCTCATCGGGGTTGGCTGCGGGTATTTGTACAAACGGCTAATGGTCAACATCGCCACTGGCGCGATGCGGCGGATCCGCACCGACCTGTTTACCCATATGCAGTCGCTGCCGATCCGGTATTTCGACACCCACACCCACGGCGAACTGATGAGCCGTTACACCAATGATACGGATACCCTGCGCGAGATGATCAGCGAGGGAATCCCGCAGCTGATCTCCTCCGGGATCACCATCGTGGGGGTTTTCTCCATGATGCTGGTGCTCAGCTGGCAGCTAACCATCCTGGCAGTTCTGCTTTTGGCAGTTCTGCTGCGGCTGGTCAAGGTCATCGGCAGAAAATCCGCCAACTTTTTCATCAAGCAACAGCGGGCGTTGGGCCAGGTAAACGGCTATATTGAAGAAATGATCGAAGGGCAGAAGGTGGTCAAGGTCTTTTGCCATGAAGATACGGTCAAGGAAGAATTCGCACAGCTCAACGAGAATCTCTGCTATGCGGCTAGCAACGCCGGTACCTTCTCCAACATTATGGGGCCTGTATCCAATAATATGGGGCATGTCACCTATGCCTTCACCGCTGCGGCAGGTGCCACGCTGGCGATTTTTGGCGTCCTGGAT
This sequence comes from Oscillospiraceae bacterium, assembly GCA_028692035.1. Classification (GTDB taxonomy): domain Bacteria; phylum Bacillota; class Clostridia; order Oscillospirales; family Ruminococcaceae; genus UBA3818. The sequence goes on along the minus strand of JAQUYD010000007.1, from coordinate 81,161 downwards.
TTGGGCACCATCGGTTCCTTTTTGCAGTATACCCGTTCGTTTAACCAGCCAATCTCCATGCTTAGCCAACAGTTTAATATCCTGTTGACTGCATTGGCAGGCGCGGAACGGATCTTTGCAGTCATCGACGAGCAGCCGGAAACGGACGACGGATACGTTACGCTGGTCAATGTCCGGCGCAAACCGGATGGCGCGCTGGAAGAAACAAAAGAGCATACCGGCCTGTGGGCTTGGCGGCATCCCCATGGAGACGGAAGCCTGACCTATACCCAGGTGCGGGGCGCGGTGGAGTTTGAGGATGTTGTGTTCGGCTACGAGGAGAACAAGATCGTTCTGGACGGCATTACCCTAAAGGCGCGCCCCGGCGAGAAGATCGCCTTTGTAGGCTCCACCGGCGCGGGAAAAACCACCATTACCAACCTGATCAACCGCTTCTATGATGTGCCCGACGGAAAGATCCGTTACGACGGCATCAACATCAATAAAATCAAAAAGGACGATTTGCGCCAGTCCCTGTCCATGGTGCTGCAGGATACCCATCTGTTCACCGGGACCGTGCGGGAGAACATCCGCTACGGCAAGCTGGACGCTACCGACGAAGAGATTGAAGCGGCGGCGAAGCTGGCCAACGCCCACTTTTTCATCAGCCATCTGCCGCAGGGGTATGATACGATCCTCACCTCCGACGGCGCCAATCTCAGCCAGGGGCAGCGACAGCTTTTGGCCATCGCTCGAGCCGCGGTAGCCGATCCGCCGGTGCTGATTTTGGATGAGGCCACCAGCTCCATCGACACCCGTACCGAAGCGCTGATTGAAAAGGGTATGGACACGCTAATGGAAGGGCGAACGGTGTTTGTCATTGCCCACAGGCTGTCTACGGTGCGAAACTCCAATATCATCATTGTGCTGGAGCATGGCAAGATCATCGAAGAGGGAGATCATCAGGCATTGATCGCCCAGCACGGTAAATACTATCAGCTGTATACGGGCCTGTTCGAGTTATCCTAATCTGGGAAGAAAAGCCAAAGGAAGATTCCTTTGGCTTTTTGTTTTCGGGAAAAGGCGAAAACAATTACATCTTGTATTATTTTGACAAACTTTAACGTTTTTCGCCTGAAAATTAGCGGGTTTTATCTCCGGCGGGAGGGATTTGCCAAAAGGGATGGGAACAAAAAATCTTACCCCTTTTTCGAAAATATGAGTGGAATCCTTTTCATTTCGGGCAAAACTGGTATAATAAAGGGGTATCGTCCACGTTTACCGGAATAAAGGAGGAAAACGCATGGATTTTAAAATCAGCATGGTCAAGGGCCAACCGGTGTGGGATGCCCTGCCGGTGGGTAAGATCATCTATTATCCGTTGGAAAAGCGGGATTACCGCCCCTTTGCCCAGGTGCGGATGTGCGTAAACGAAACGGATTTTTTTCTGCGCCTTTGGGCGTTTGAGACCCGCCCATCGCCAGAGAGCGTATTGATGGCGCGGCTTGCTTTTGCCCCGGATCAAAAGGAACCCTATCTGCAAATCCGGGTGGACAGTTTCGGCGGGATGGATTGCACCGTCCAGGATGGCGAGAAAAAGACGCCGCTTGCGCTGTATGGGGTTCTGCCCCAGCTGCACAGCTACCGGGGCGAAGATCTGGAAGGGGAATACTGGGGCGTGGTGGTCACGCTGCCCCGGTCCGCCGTCCAGAAGATCTACGGAACCGACCCGATTGCCCCCGGCTATGCGATGCGCGGGAACCTCTACAAAGAGGATACTGCGCCAAAAAGCAGCCATCGGGGGAGCTTGTTCCCCATTGATCTGGAACAAGAGGATCCCTTTGGGCCCGCCTCATTTCAGCCATTTGTATTTGTAAACTATTGATACTACAGAATGGAGGTCACGGCAATGGAACTGAATACGGAAGAACAAATCCGCAGGAACCGGGATTTCTGCAAAAGCCCCTTTGGGGAAGAACGGGAACCCTCCGACCAGCAAAAGCAGCTGCCTCAGCCGCCTTTGTGCAAGCCGGCCCAGTCTGACCGGCGAATCCCGTTGGGGCAGGATTTCCGGCCGGTGTTGACCCAAACGGATTTTCTTACCATCCTGGAGCGGCGGGCAAGCCAGCGTTTTTACAAGGATGCGCCAATGACGTTGGATCAGCTCTCCTTCCTGCTTTGGGCGACCCAGGGGGTCAAGGCCCTTCGGGGAAACCACTATGCCACCCTGCGTACCGTTCCCTCTGGCGGCGCGCGGCACGCATTTGAAACCTATTTGGCGGTACAGCGGGTCCAGGGCTTGGATGCTGGCGTTTACCACTATCTGCCGCTGGAGCACGCGTTGGAACCCATAGGCCCGCTGGAGGATCCGGCACAGCAGATCGTGGCCGCAGTACACGGGCAGAAATGGGCTGGCGGCTGCGCAGTCGCTTTTTTATATAGCTTTGTCCCGTATCGCGCGGAATGGCGGTACAGTACCAGCGCCCACCGGGTAGCGCTCATTGACGTGGGCCATGTGGTGCAGAACCTGTACCTGGCCTGCGAGGCCATCGGCTGCGGCACCTGCGCGGTGGCGGCCATCGACCAGCCGGTGGCGGACGCATTGTGCCAGGTGGACGGCGACGAGGAGTTTATCGTCTATGCCGCGCCGGTGGGCTTGTCTGATCCGGAAAAAAACCAGACCGGCAACCAGCAGCTATATGCCCAGACCATTGCCCAGAGCAACGAGGTCAGCCCGCTGAAAAAATAAGCATAAAAACTGACGGCTATGGGAACTTTCCCATAGCCGTCAGTTTTTTATGCTTATAAGTGCAGATAAAAGGGCAAAAGAGTGGCCCCGCAGCTTTGTGGGGTCGCTTGGATTTGGCCGCGACTTTTCGGGCACAGGCCAGCCGCGCGCTTGATCCGGCCGGAATATAGCCCAAAGCGGTTACGATTTGGCCGCTTCGCCGGAGGGCGTTCCATTGTCCAAAAGCATTTCGATGTGGTAACGCGGCCGAGCCTTTACCTCGCTGTAAGTTTTGCCAACGTAAGCGCCCACCAGCCCCAGCGCGACCAGCTGGATGCCCAGCGCCAGCCAGACGGATACAAGCACCCAGACCCATCCGGCCACGGACACGCCGCAACAAAGGCAGATCAGCGCCGCCAAAAGCCCCAGCCCGGACAAAAATCCGATGCCGACGCCGATGCCGGTGATCAGCGATAGGGGCTTGGTGCTGAAGGAAGTAATGCCGTCCCAGGCAAAGGAAAGCATTTTTTTCAGCGGATATTTGGATTCGCCAGCAAACCGCTCGCTGCGCTCATAGGTGACCACTGCCGTTGGAAAACCGATCAGCGGGACGATTCCCCGCAAAAACAAATTGACCTCGTGATAGCCGGAGAAGCAGTCCAGCGCCTTTTTGCTCATGAGCCGGTAGTCAGCATGGTTGCTGACGATATCGACACCCATTTTCTTCATCAAGCCGTAAAAGCCCATGGCGGTGGAGCGCTTAAAAGTCGTGTCGGTGTCCCGGGCGCTGCGCACGCCATAAACGATCTGGGCGCCCTTGTGATAGGCTTCCATGAACTGATCCAGCACTTCGATATCATCCTGTAGGTCCGCGTCCAGCGAGATGGTGACGTCGCACAGCTCCCGGGCGGTCATCAGCCCGGCGACCAGCGCGTTTTGGTGCCCCCGGTTGCGGGAGAGCTTGAGGCCGGACACCGACGGATTTTGCTGGTGAAAGCCGCAGATCAGCTCCCAGGTGCGGTCGCGGCTGCCGTCGTCCACCAACAGGATGCGGCTGTCGTCGGAAACAAGGCCCTTTTCCGCCATCCGCCACAGCTTGTCAGTCAGCCGCCGAACGGTTTCGGGCAGGACTTCCTCCTCGTTGTAACAGGGTACGACCAGATACAATCGGTTCATGGTTATTCTTCCTCCTGTGTCGGGCCGTCGGGCCCTTCTTTTTTAAGTAGCTCATCAAAGGAGAGCTGATGCTCTTCTTCGCCGGTTTGCAGCACCGTATAGGAGATGGCGGCCGGTGTTGGCCGGCGCAACCTGTGGGAAAGGAGCAAATAGCCCGCCAGGATCAGCAGCGACGCGCCGCTGATCAAAAGGCCCGCCGTCAGACCCGGAGTGCGGTAGGTAAAGCGGATGGTGCTGTCCCCCGCCGGGGCGCGAACCGCCATAAAGCCGATGTCCACCTGTTCAATCTGGGCGGGTTCGCCGTTGACGGTGGCGCTCCAGCCATCGTCGTAAGGAACGCTGAAAAATACCAGATTTTCCTTTGACAGCACAATCTTAGAGGTAAAGCCCTGGTTATCGGTGGTGAAAGAGTAAGAAGCTTCCCGCCGCCGGTCGGCGCAATCGGCGACATAGGCATCCTCGCTTAAGGTGTCCGCCTCCCGGGCGGAAAGCGCCGTGAGAATATCGCTGTGCCGGGCGATCGTGGCGTCATCCAGCAAAATCCCCTTCATCAAAAGGCGGCAGCGGTAATCCTTGGCGGTGTTATCAAAGGTTTCGCGGGTAATGTAGTGGTCGAAGGCAAATCCCATGGGGACGAAGTTGTCATTTTCATACAGATTAAAGTTGCCATCGGTGCGGACATAAGAGTAACCCGGCATGGGGGTTTGTTCCTCGTTTTGTTCCTCAATGACCAACCAGCGCACCGACAGCAGGCTGCGCAAGGCGTACAGCTTGGTGTCCGGCTTAGAGGATACGTCCCGGGTTACGCCGACCTCGGGGTAAAATTCCATCAGCGATACCGGCACAATGGAGTGGAAAGCCTGGATGGTGGGCCGGTCCCAGTACATGCCAAGGTTTTCGATGGTTCCGTAAAAATCGGTGCGGACAAAATTTTCGTCCTCCGGGAACTGGACGGTATCGCGGCCTTCAATGCCATTTTCAATCAGCCATTCGTCGGAGCTGCGGGCGTTTTTTCCGTCGATGAAATAGATCCAGCCGAACAGCATACTGACAATGCAAACCCCCGCGATGGCCACCCGCGGCATTTGCTTTGTGTTCTGGAAGCGGTGGACCAACAGATAGGCCGCCAACAGGCAGACGATCGAAAAGGCGGCATACATCCAAAAGGTGGGCATGTCGGAAGCAAGGCCGATTTTCCACTCGCCTTCTTCCTTGATGGGCGTAAGCCCCACTGCCAGCACCATGCCGATGGTAATACCTGCCGTCCATTTGATCCCCCGCAGAAAGTCAACGCCCCGCCGCTCCATAGCAAGCACTGTAGCCAGGCACATCAACAGGATCAAGGCGTAAAACCAGCGGGTATAATAGGAATTGTTGAGCAGGATGAAAATGCTGTTGAGACCTGGGATTACCGCGATGAGCAGACATGCGGCGATGAGTTTTTTCAGCCACGAACGCTGGGGGGCCAGCAGCCAGGCCATCATTCCGGAGGCGCCGAACAGCGGCAGCCAGGCAGTTAAGCTGGACCATTTGGCTCCGTGGTTTGGAAACATCACCGGCCGGGAGGGCACATGGGGCGGGAACAGGAAACTGCCGACAATGGCGGGCAGCCGTTCTTCGTGCCAATACAGCCAGAAATTCCAGCCGGACAGCAGATTATCCGCAGTGGTGCGGGGATTCCCAAGGATTCCCAGCACTGCTGGCAGAAAGACAAATAGGGAAAGGCCCATGCCAAGGATCGACTCAAAGGCCACCCAACAGAATTTTTTAAAGCTTGCGCCCCAGCTACGGTCGGTGCAGCGGAAAGCGAAGTACAATACGCAAAACACGGCGCTGCCAATAAAGAACCAGTAGTTGACCACCGCGTTGAGCGCCACCGCCACGGCAAAAAAGCCCCGCCGGTTATCATGCACCAGCGCTTCCATACCGATGAGGAGCAGCGGAAAAAATACCACCACCTCATGGAAATGGTTGAAGAAGGTGTTGTAAAACATAAAACCGGAAAAAGCGTACAGTAGCGAGCCCAATACAGCGAATTCTTTCCGCCGGACAAAGCGCGCCAGATAAAAATAAGAGGTCAGAGCCGCGCAGGCATTTTTTAAAATCAGCAGGGGGGCCATCAAAAAGGGCACCCAATCGGTGGGAAAGGGGATCGTCAGCCAGAAAAACGGGCTGCTCAGATTGTAAAAGCTGTAAGACGCGACAAAATTAGCGCCCAGGTCGGTGGTCCAGCTCCAACCGAAGTTCCCCTCCCGCACCGCCTGGTGGACCAACTTGTAAAAGGGGATCTGCTGGGCGTTAAAATCCCCGATAAAGATAAAATAGCCGCCGTTGTAGATCACAAACGGCAGAAAAACGGCGGTAGAAATCCCCAGCGCCAGTAAAAAGGCTTTCCAGTGCAGGCTTTTCTGTGTGGTCATAGGCTCAACTCCATCGATGTTTTTCCGAAAGGGAAAGGCGAGCTATTGCAATCCCCTTCGGTTTGGGCTACCATAACAGTGGGAACGGTGTGTCCGGCCAAAAGCGCAGGGGCAGCCTTCCCAAAGAGCCGCCCGGTTGCCGCCTTGATAGGATAACCGGTTTGTCCTCTAAAATATATCACGCGGGTGAAACACGCACAGGCAGAATTGGCCATTGCCGAAGGCAGGCCATAGGGATAAAGGACAGAATGACCGCTTTGCGGTTATTCGGCCGCGCGGGTGAAACACGCACAGGCAGAATTGGCCATTGCCGAAGGCAGGCCATGGGGATAAGGACAGAATGACCGCTTTGCGGTTATTCGGCCGCGCGGGTGAAACACGCACAGGCAGAATTGGCCATTGCCGAAGGCAGGCCATAGGGATAAGGACAGAATGACCGCTTTGCGGTTATTATATCACAATTCATTCTTATAGTGCTAAAATTTGTCCGGATTTATGCAGAATTTTCCTGCAAATTTATAGGAACAAGGAGGAGTACAGTTGGAACACAGTTCTTTTTACGCCATGCTGTTCCGCATGAAATACATCAACCGATGGGGGCTGATGCGCAATACCCGATGGGAGAATTTAAGCGAGCACAGTTTGGAGACGGCTATGCTGGCCCACGTCTTGGCGGTGATCGGCAACAAGCGGCTGGGGCGGCAGTATCCGTTGGAGGGCGTTGTGCTGCACGCGCTGTACCACGACTGTTCCGAAATCCTAACTGGGGATTTGCCAACGCCGGTAAAATACGACAATCCATCGCTGCAGGGTTCTTACAAAGAGGTGGAACGAGCGGCCTGTGACCGGCTGGCTGCCCTGCTGCCGGCAGACCTGCGGGAAGAGATCGCCCCCTATTTGTCCGGCGGCGGATTGGACGCTGCCTCCCACAGGCTGGTCAAAGCCGCCGACCGGCTGGCCGCCCTGATTAAGTGTGTTGAGGAGGAAAAAGGGGGAAACCGGGAATTTGTACAGGCCAAAGCGGCCACCCTGGCGGCGCTGCAGGGCATGGGGCTTGAGGAAGTCGCGATTTTCCAGGCGGAGTTTTTACCCGCCTTCTTCCTGACGCTGGATGAATTGGAACCAAGGAACGGGGGAAAAGCGGATGAAGCATAAGCTGGAAGTCTATTTGTTGGATCTGGGAAGTCTGCATGCCAAACGGGAAAGCATTGTCTGCCGCGGCCACGAAGAGGATTTGTCCCGCATGGACCTGCCAGTGATGGCGGTACTGATCCGGCACCGGGAGGGCGTTTTGCTGTTTGATACGGGCTGCCGGCCAGACGCGATGGAGGGCGGATGGCCAGACAATATGCAGCAGGCGTTCCCTCTAACCCGATCTGCCGGCCAGGCGCTGGAACGGCAATTGTCGCTATGTGGCGTTTCTCCCGATCAGGTGGATACGGTGGTGCTTTCCCATCTGCACCTGGATCATGCCGGGAACGGGAGGCTTTTTCCCCATGCGCGGCTGATTGTCCCGGCGGCGGATTACCCAATGGCCTGCCGCTCTGTCTGCGAGGAGGAGCCGACGCGCAGGGGCGGCTATATCCGGCAGGATCTGGAAGAGCTGCCTGCCAAGGTAGTCCAGATTGGCCGGGATACCCAGCTGTTCCCCGGCGTGCGCCTGCTTTGGCTGCCGGGGCATACCCCTGGCCTTTTGGGGATGATGATTTCTGGCGGGGGAAAAACGATTTTATTCCCCTCCGACGCGGTTTATACCGCCGCCAATTACGGGCCGCCGCCGCTTTCGCCCCGCAGCCCGTACGACAAAGCCCTTTTACTGCAAAGCATGGAGCGGGTCCGCAAGCTGCAAAAAGAGTTTGGCGCGCAGGTGATCTTCTCCCACGACATCGAAACCTGGAAAACGCTGCCGAAGGCGCCCCAGCCGCTTTTTGCCGAATAAAATTCCACGGCTTAATTGTTTTCGGACCGGGGATATGGTATACTCAACCATAGAATCATTTGTAGAATTCTGCCAAAATCAGGAGGATTTTCGATATGAGCAATATGCTGATTGCGCAGTCTGGCGGCCCCACTGCAGCCATCAACGCGTCGCTATCCGGCGCGATCCAGGAGGCGATCCGCAGCAAGGAAATTGGCCAGGTGTACGGTGCGCTCAACGGCATCCAGGGGGTGCTGGCCGGGACCATCGTGGACTTGAACGCCCAATTTTCTCGGCAGGAGGATTTTACGATTTTGGAGTGTACCCCCGCTATGGCGCTGGGATCCTGCCGTTTTCGCCTGCCGGAGGAGGATGCGGAACCAGCCTTGTATGAAAAAATAGATCAGATATTCCGCCATTATGAAATCGGATATTTTTTCTATATCGGTGGCAATGACTCGATGGATACGGTGGACAAGCTGGCCCGCCATTTTGACCGAACCGGCCAGGGCGTAAAGGTCATCGGCATCCCCAAAACCATTGATAACGACCTGCCCGGCACCGACCATTCCCCCGGATTTGGCTCGTCTGCAAAGTTTATCGCCACCGCCATGCTGGAGATCATCCGGGATTGTTATGTGTATGATACCGATTCGGTGACCATTGTGGAAATTATGGGCCGTCACGCCGGCTGGCTGGCCGCCTCCGCCGCATTGCCCCGCACAGTGGGCGCCCGGGCGCCGCATCTGATCTATCTGCCTGAGGTGGTATTTGATCCGGAGCAGTTTGTCCAGGACGTAAAAGAGGTTCAGTCCCTGACCCGCAATTGTATTGTAGCGGTGTCCGAAGGGGTGCGGTTAGCAGACGGCACCTTTGCCGCGGAAAATTTCCAGAGCGGCGTGGTGGATGCATTTGGCCATAGATACCTGTCCGGCGTGGGCAAATATCTGGAATCGCTGGTGCGGGAAAAGATCGGCTGCAAGGTCCGCTCCATTGAGTTAAACGTGCTGCAGCGCTGTTCGTCCCACCTCATGTCCGCTACAGATGTGCGGGAGGCGCGGAAAATCGGCAGCTATGCCGTCCGGTATGCGCTGCAGGGCCAAACCGGCGTGATGATGGTGTTTGAGCGGGTGTCCAACCGGCCGTACATGGTGCGGATCGGCAGCAAGCCCGTATCGGAGATCGCCAACCGGGAGCAGCTGGTGCCCAGGACCTGGATCAACAAACAGTGCAACGACGTTACCGACGAGATGTTTGAGTATTTGCTCCCGCTCATCGAGGGGGAAGTCCCCTATCCCACCCAAAATGGGATGCCATTACATTTTGTATTGGATAAGTCCATCGTGGAGTAATAAAAAAAGGATTGCTGTTTACATATAATTTGTCGAAGGGGCTGTCCCGATGCGGCCCTTTTTTGCTTTGGGGAGAAAAAAGGGGAAATCTGGTGGGATTTTGCGTTTTTTTGTTTACAAACAGGCAGCGCCCTTTTATAATAAATACTTGTGCGCGGCAACGTCCAGCGCGAACATTTTCATGAGAGGTGACTGATATGTGGTTTCTGTTTGCAAGTCTGACCGTCCTGGCGTGGAGCGGCGCCGATCTTTTTTATAAAAAGGGCGCCGACCCTGGAGACCCATACAGCCATTGGAGAACAGTCATGATGGTGGGCCTGGTCATGGGCCTGCATGCAATCATCTATTATGGGATCATTTGCGGCGAGCCTTTTTCACCGATCAATATGATCCGCTATCTGCCGGTGTCCTCCATGTATATTCTATCCATGACCTTGGGGTATGTGGGCTTGCGGTATATTGACCTTTCGGTCTGTTCGCCGATCAGCAATTCCTCCGGTGCGGTAACGGCACTTCTGTGCTTTTTGGTGCTGGGCCAACGGATGAGCGGCCTGCAGTTTGGAGCGGTTATTGCCATCTGTTTTGGGATTCTGGGCCTGTCGGTCATTGAGAAGAAGAAGGCCGACCGGGAGCGGGCAGAAGCAGGCGAAGCGGTGGATAAAAAGTATTCGGCCAGCGCCATCGCCATTTTATTCCCCATCCTTTACTGCATTGTAGACGGATTGGGGACCTTTGGCGATGCGTTTTACCTCAATGAGGACAATCCCATCTTTACGGAGAATCAGGCCAATATGGCCTATGAAATGACCTTTTTGCTTGTGGCGGTTTTTGCCATGGTTTATCTGGTATTGGTGCGTAAGCAGAAGCTGGTTTCTACTGGCACCGGGCCTTTGACCGGGGCGGCGCTGCTGGAAACGGCCGGTCAATTCGTTTATGTATACGCCATTTCCACCAATGCCATTGTAGCAGCGCCGATGATCGCCTCCTACAGCATTTTTTCGGTGCTCTGGTCGCGGATCTTTTTAAAAGAAAAACTCAGCCGTGGCCAGTATGCCATGATCGTACTGGTCATGATCGGCATTGCGATATTGGGTGTGGAATAGGCGATTTTTCACTAAAAAAGATGAAAAATGAGTTGAAATTCGGGATTTTTCCTTTTGAAATTTATTGAAAATGGCGGTATACTGTAGTCATATCGTGTAGCGAAAAGCGTAAACCCAGATTCTGGGTTTACGCTTTTCTGCATGTAGGAGGGAAATTATGGAAAATCAAATGGAACCGGCCAATCTGGTTCAGGAAAAAATGGGCCCGCTGATGCGAAAATATGCTGTGCCGTGCATCATTTCGCTGTTGGTAGCGGCGCTTTACAACATCGTTGACCAGATCTTTATTGCAAACGCCAGTTATTTGGGATCGTATGGAAATGCCGCCAATACCGTGGTCTTTCCGTTAACGGTCATCGCCCTGGCCATTGCCGTCATGATTGGCGACGGCTGCTGCGCCTTTGTCAGCCTTAGCCTGGGACGAAAAAAAACGGATGACGCCCATCACAGCGTTGGCAACGCGGTGGTGCTGTCCGTAGTCAGCGGCCTGGCATTATGCGCCATCTACCTGGCCTTTTCCGATCAGATCCTAGCTTTGTTTGGCGGTACGGTCAACGAAGAGACCTTTTCCTATTCGCGGGAGTATTTCTTTTACATCGCGTTGGGCATTCCCTTTTATATGTTTGGCCAGGCGATGAACCCGGTTATCCGGTCCGACGGCAGTCCCAAATTTGCCATGGTGTCTACCCTGGCAGGCGCTGCGGTCAACCTGGTTTTGGACCCGGTCTTTATCTTTGGTTTCCACTGGGGCATGATGGGCGCTGCGGTGGCCACCGTCGCCGGGCAGGTGCTGACGGCGGCGATGGCGGCCTGGTACCTGTTCCACACAAAGGCGGTTAGGCTGGTTCCAAAAAGTTTTCGCCTCAAGCGCGGGATCCTTGGCCGCACGCTGTCCCTGGGGGTATGCAGCTTCCTTTCCCAAATCTCCTTGGTGGCGGCGATGGCGGCGATCAACAATATGCTCCGGATATACGGCGCGCAGGATCCGGTCTTTGGGCAGCAGCAGTATGCCCAGATCCCAATGGCGGTGGTAGGCATTGTCATGAAGTTTTTCCAGATCGTCATTTCGATCGTGGTCGGTATGGCGGCGGGCTGCATTCCCATTGTGGGATTTAATATGGGCGCCGAACGGAAGGATCGGGTTAAAAAGCTTTTTACAATACTGCTAGCGTCCGAGATGTTGGTGGGCGCGGTGGCGCTGGCGATTGTAGAATGCTTTCCGGCACAGCTGATTGTGGTATTCGGCGCCGCTAATGAGAGCATTTATTATACCGAATTTGCAATCCGGGCGTTTCGCGTCTACCTGTGCATGATAGTGTTTGCCTGCGTGAACAAGGCGGCGTTCATTTTTTTACAGGCCATGGGCAAGGCATTTGCTTCAACACTGCTGTCCATGATCCGGGAAATCGTGTTTGGCGTGGGGCTGGCATTGCTGCTGCCGCTGTTCTTTGGGCTGGATGGCGTATTGTACTCTATGCCCGTCGCGGATATCTTGACCTTTATCCCGTCGGCGGCAGTGATCGCATCCACCTACCGTTTTTTAAACGATAGCAGCAATTGACCTTGTTTTTTGCCCTGGATCCCGGCGGCTGAGAGGGCAGGGGCTTTCCGCCCTCCGCAAGTGCTGTGGTAAGGCAGAATCGGACAAATGAAACAAACCGGGCGGCAAGCGATTGGCTTACCGTCCGGTTTATTTGGTTGGTGATAAGGGGTCTTGCTCTCGATAGCGGCGGGCAAGATCTGTCAATTCCGCCACGATCCGAGGGTTCCAAGAGGCTTTTTTTGGCAGCCAGGCACAGGGAAAGTCCGGGCACAGGCCGCAGAAGGAAACGCCGTGTTCCATGGCGCAACGGAAGATGGGGCAGCCGCCGGACGCCTCCCATTCTTTACATCGCCCGCCGGATTCAATGCAGCCTTTGCAAAAGCCGTCCCGCTTTTTGGGGCAGCCGACGCAGCACTCCCCGCAGGGGGTAACGGTACGAAAATCGACCGGATTATCCATTACAGCCCCAACCCCTTGCTGATATTGACCACAAAGTCCTGAACGTTGGTCACGATCGTTTTGACCCCGAGGCTCCCGCGATCCCGCAGCTTATTGACCGAGAACTCGGAGATATCCACGCTGTAAAAATACACGGGGCGGACCGTTTCATCCGCCAGGACTCGGTAAGAAGGGGTCATATTACCGGTGGCGATGGAATGGAGGGTGGTAGCCATACAGATGACGGTGGTGGATTTTTTCACACACTCCCGCATGGCGTTCTGGCCCTCATACACATCGCCGTACACCTCCGGCAAGGGCCCGTCGTCCCGGATCGAACCGACCAGCACAAAGGGGACTTCGTTTTTCACGCAGCTGTAGATGATGCCGTCCCCAATGCCTTCTTTTTCGATGAAAGCGGGGATGGAACCGTCCAGCCGGACCCGGTTGATGGTGTCGATATGATTGTAGTGGCCGTTTGGCTGGGAGCGCTGGGTGTAAATATCCTGCCCTAAGGCGGTGCGAAGGTAGGCTGCCTCCAGGTCATGGGTGGCCAGGGCGTTTCCCGCTAACAGGGCGCTGACATATCCGTTTTCCACCAGCTTGGAGAAAGCGGTCCGGGAGTCGTGGTCAAAGGCGCAGGCAGGGCCCAGTACCCAGGTGATATAGCCATGCTCTTTTTCATGGCGCAGCAGTTCATACAACGAATCGTAATCCCGGGAATAGGCGGTCTCGCGAGAGCGGCCCTGCCGGAAGGAAAACGCCTGCGCCGGGTCGCCAGATTCTGCAGAAAAACCGGCCGGATAGACGAAAATGCCCTCGCTGGCATCCTCGGTCCGGCCGGTGACCACCAGATCGCCCTGCCTTAGGCGGCGAAATTCCCGGATGGCGATCCCACCGTTTTCGTAAACGGCGACACAGTCCATGCGGCTCTCTTTGGCCAGCAGCCACCGCCCGTCGATTTTGAAGTATTCGGGGAAGATGGAGGTGGCATGGTATTGTTCCGGCGCGACCTTATCTTTGGGGGAAGGCAGCAGCTTTGCATCCGGCGCCAGGGTAAAGCGCGGGGCGGAAAAATCCGGAGAGGTGAATGTGGGAAGGGGAAAAGGCATGATCGGTACCTCCTGTTTTGGTTAAAGATGGCATTGGAAACATGTTTATTATAGCAAACACCCTTACCGGATACAATGGGGACGAGGATTTTGGTGGCGGAAAAAACCGTTTTTTCAACAATTTGCATGAGGAAGATTCACCGGATCACAGAATTTTAGAGAAAAGGGACTTTTTCCATCAGGCAGTGGTAAAACCGCAGGAAATATGCTATGCTTTGAACGCAACTTTTCCGGCTGGGATCCCCGGTGCCGCCCTTTTGGTTAGGACAGCGGGCACATCTGGCGGTCACGGTCGGTACAAGATATAAAGAGGTGTTTGAAGAGTGAAAGGGGAGCATTGCCCGATCCATGCCCACATCCCGGGGTTTGGGCAGAGGAGCATCAAGACGGCGTTGGCGGCAACGCTGATTGCACTGATTTATGTGTTTGCGGGGAGAAATCCGACCTTTGCCTGTATTGGCGTTATTTTTGGCCTGGGGAGCGATTTGGACAATTCCTGGCTCAACGGCGGGAACCGGCTGATTGGCACGGTCATCGGCGGATTTTTGGGAATCGGCCTGTTTTGGCTGGAGCATCAGATCTTCCCGGAGGGGAATTACTTTTTCCGCCTGCCGATCCTGTTTTTGGGGATCATGGCGCTGGTGGCGATATCGGTGCTATTTCATTGGCCGGGCGCGGTGCAGCCCGGCGGCGTGGTGCTGTGCATTATTTTGTTCAACACCCCGGCGCACCATATCGCCTATGCGTTAGACCGGATGCTGGACACGGGTATTGGGGTTGTGGTGGCTCTGGCGATCAATCTGATCCTGCCAAGGGAACGGCTGGACCGGTGGCTGCATTTGGCGCCGCGGGAGGATGTTGCGGCGCCGCCCTCCGCCGAAAGCCGGGTCTCCCGCGTTTAGAAGGCCGCTGGAAACTTGTCATGAAAAAGAGGCGGATGGAAAGCGGTTAGCTTTCCATCCGCCTCTTGCCATTCTTAGATGCAAGCAAAGGGGCCGGCCTCCCTTTATAGGCGGCAGATGAACCCGCTCTATTTGGTCTGGCCAAAGGGCTTGACGTAGGGCTTATAGATGTAACCGTCCTCACTGCTGTACAGGCTTTCCAGCTCGCCTTCATAGGTCAGGCCATCCCCAACCGAGCCGTTGAGGCCACAGACTTTTGCGGCAAATTGGGAGCCGAAATCCATGGCTTCCCGGATGCGGTCCGCTCCGGTTTTTTGAGAATTGGTGTAGGCCACGGAGAACGAACAGGTAAAGGAATCCCCGGCGCCCATGGTATCCACGATGTCCGCTTTGGCCGCCTTGCCAGAATAAAACTGCTCGCCGTCGAACACAATTTGCCCTTCGGCGCCGCGGGTGCCCACAACGACCTTTGGCCCATAGCTGTGGATTCGCCGCAGCAGTTCCTGGATCTGGGCTTCGCCGCCCTGCTGGTTGCAGGAGAGGAAACAATAGTCGATATGGGGGCAATATTCCTTGAGCACCGCTTCGGTGAATTCCTCTGAAAAATCGTAAGCGAAGGGAACTCCAAGATCGTTGATCTTCTGGATCTCCTCTACGGCCAAATTGGAGTAGCAGTCGGAAATGGCCAGATCAAACCCCTTGATGTACGCGAGATCCACCGCGTCCAACACAATCGGCGTCATGGCGTTCACACCCTTGCGGGTGCCGTGGAAGGTGCGGTTGCCATCCACCAGCGTGGTCATGGCATAACTGCATTGGCCATGCAGCACCTTGCAGCGGGAAAGATCCACGCCGTTTTTCTCCATGACCTGCTTTAGGTGCCGGCCACGCACATCGTCTGCAAAATAGCCCAGATAAGCCGCGTCCGCCCCGGCCCACTTAGCGTAGATCGCCGTATTCAGCTGGTTGCCGCCGGGGTACATGGTCTTGATAAAATCATATGCATCCATGGTGTTAAAGCCGATGGAAATAGAACGTATCATGGTAAGACCGCCTTTCATTCGAGATCCGATTTTCAACTATCATAGCACGAAAAAAGCAGCAAAGGCAACCTTAAAATGGAAGAAAAGCCCCCTGTAGAACCGATTTGGGGGAAACGTCAAATGGTACCAACAAGTCCTTGTATAGGATAGCAAGCCCCTGCTGTAGCCTTTTGCGCCGGTGGGAGAAAAGGGCAAAAGTTCACGTTCCAAATGGGAACGATATAAAAAAACGGACGTACCGCTTAGCGGTACGTCCGTTTGCTGTTTTAAAAAAGTCGCTGCCAAAAAAGAGGATTAGTCTTTCAGCGCAGCCTGTGCAGCAGCCAGTTTCGCGATCGGAACGCGGAACGGCGAGCAGGAAACATAGGTCAAGCCCACTTTGTGGCAGAACTCCACAGAGGTCGGGTCGCCGCCATGCTCACCGCAGATGCCCAGCTTGATGTCAGGACGGGTCTGTTTGCCCAGATCCGCAGCCATCTTGACCAGTTTGCCTACGCCGGTCTGATCCAATTTTGCAAAGGGATCGTTCTCGTAGATCTTCTTGTCGTAGTAGGCGCCCAGGAATTTGCCGGCGTCATCACGGCTGAAGCCAAAGGTCATCTGGGTCAGGTCGTTGGTGCCAAAGGAGAAGAACTCCGCTTCTTTGGCGATCTCGTCGGCGGTGATGGCCGCTCTCGGGATCTCGATCATGGTACCGACTTTGTAATGCATATCGGAACCGGCTTCTTTGATGATGGCGTCAGCAATCTGGCAGACAACGCCCTTCACATAAGCCAGCTCTTTGATCTCGCCGACCAGCGGGATCATGATCTCCGGAACGATCTTCCAATCCGAATGTTTTTTCTGCACGTTCAAAGCAGCTTTGATCACTGCCTCGGTCTGCATTTCGGCAATCTCCGGATAGGTGACGGCCAGGCGGCAGCCACGATGGCCCATCATGGGGTTGAACTCGTGCAGAGAAGCGATGATCGCTTTGATCTCTTCCACGCTCTTGCCCTGGGTCTTGGCCAGCGCTTCGATGTCCTTTTCCTCGGTAGGAACGAATTCATGCAGAGGCGGATCCAGGAAACGGATGGTTACGGGGCAGCCTTCCATCGCTTCGTACAGCGCTTCAAAGTCGCCCTGCTGCATCGGCTCCAGTTTGGCCAGTGCGGCTTTTCTCTGCTCAACGGTATCAGAGCAGATCATCTCGCGGATCGCGGCGATTCTGCCATCGTTGAAGAACATGTGCTCGGTACGGCACAGGCCGATACCCTCAGCGCCCAAGCTTCTGGCTTTCTGCGCGTCAACAGGGGTATCAGCGTTGGTGCGGACCTGCAGCTTGCGGTATTTGTCGGCCCATTCCATAACGCGGCCGAACTCGCCGCCGATGGAAGCGTCTACGGTGGGGATAATGCCGTCGTAGATGTTACCGGTGGAGCCGTCGATGGACAGGTAATCCCCTTCGTGGTAGGTTTTACCAGCCAAGGTGAATTTCTTGTTCTCTTCGTCCATGTTGATCTCGGAGCAGCCGGATACGCAGCAGGTGCCCATGCCGCGGGCAACAACAGCCGCGTGGGAGGTCATACCGCCGCGAACGGTCAGGATGCCCTGGGAGGCTTTCATGCCTTCAATGTCCTCAGGAGAGGTCTCCAAACGGACCAGAACAACCTTTTCGCCTTTGGCGGCCCACTCTTTGGCGTCTTCCGCGGTGAATACGATCTTGCCGCAGGCAGCGCCGGGAGAAGCGGCAAGTGCTTTGGCCAGAGGAACGGATTTTTTCAAAACGGCAGCGTCAAACTGCGGGTGCAGCAGCGCGTCCAGTGTTCTGGGGTCGATCATCAAAACAGCCTGTTTGTCATCGATCATGCCTTCGTCAACCAGGTCGCAGGCGATTTTCAGCGCCGCGGAAGCGGTACGTTTGCCGTTTCTGGTCTGCAGCATGTACAGGTGACGGTCTTCGATGGTGAACTCCATATCCTGCATATCATGGTAATGTTTCTCCAAAATATCGCAGATCTCAACAAATTGTTTGTAGCACTCAGGCATAACCTCAGCCAGCTGCGCGATGGGCTGGGGGGTACGAACGCCGGCGACGACGTCCTCGCCCTGAGCGTTCATCAAAAATTCGCCGAACAGTTTTTTCTCGCCGGTGGCGGGGTTACGGGTGAAGGCCACGCCGGTACCAGAGGTGTCGCCCAGGTTACCGAAAGCCATCATCTGTACGTTAACCGCGGTGCCCCAGGAGTAAGGGATGTCGTTGTCGCGGCGGTACACGTTGGCTCTGGGGTTGTCCCAAGAACGGAATACCGCTGTGATGGCGCCCATCAGCTGCTCTTTGGGGTCGGTGGGGAAATCCTCGCCGATTTTCGCTTTGTACGCGTCTTTGAATTGGTGAGCCAGCTTTTTCAGGTCGTCGGCGGTGAGCTCCACGTCCAGGGTCACGCCTTTTTCCTCTTTCATCTTGTCGATGAGCTGCTCAAAGTATTTTTTGCCGACCTCCATAACAACGTCGGAATACATCTGGATGAAACGGCGATAGCAGTCGTAAGCCCATCTGGGATTGCCGGACTTTTTCGCCATAACCTCGACAACTTCTTCGTTCAGGCCCAGGTTCAGGATGGTATCCATCATGCCGGGCATGGAAGCGCGGGCACCGGAGCGGACAGAAACCAGCAGCGGGTTCTCCCGATCACCAAATTTTTTGCCGGTGACCTCTTCCATTTTACCAACGTATTCCATGATCTCAGCCTGGATATCGTCGTTGATTTTGCGACCATCGTCGTAGTACTGGGTGCAGGCTTCGGTGGTGATGGTGAAGCCCTGCGGAACCGGCAGGCCCAAGTTGGTCATTTCGGCCAGGTTTGCGCCTTTACCGCCGAGCAGCTCTCTCATAGAGCCATTTCCTTCTTTGAACAGGTAAACAAACTTCTTGCTCAAGGGAATCAACCTCCTATTATATTTTACGTCTTATTGCGCGGTGGCTGTTCCCATGTGTAAGCCGCGCAACCCTAAAACCCATTCTCAAAATGAGCAATAGGCACAAAATGATTATAGCAAAGAAATCTAGGATTTTCTATATATTTCACGTTTTTTTTTACATTTATACGAAATTGATACCATTCGACGAAAAGTTGGGCTATTTTACTTGAAAATACGTAAAAAAATTGCAATAATATAATAGACATCGAATGCGTATTCAATGCGTATTTTATAGAGAGAAACTTACAAAGGGCAGGTGGAAAGCTTGGGAGAGGTATGCGCCGTAGTTTTGGCCGCCGGAGACGGGAAGCGGATGCGTTCGGCCCGCCCGAAGGTATTGTGCGAGGTGCTGTTTCGCCCCATGATCGGCTGGATTGCCGATACGCTGGCGGAATGCGGCATTGGTGATGTGTGTGCGGTGCTGGGCGCCGGCGCGGATCAGGTGCGGGCGGCTGTCCCCCAATTTTCCTGGGTGGAGCAGCGGGAGCGGCTGGGCACTGGCCATGCGGTGATGCAGGCCCGCGCTTTTCTGGAGGGCCATCGCGGGGGAAACTGTGTGGTGCTGTGCGGCGACGCGCCGTTTGTGGACGCAAAAACGCTGCGGGAAGCATACCGGCTTCACAAACAGGAGAGCGCCGCGGCAACGCTGGTCACCGCCTTTCTGCCAGATCCCACCGGATACGGCCGCATCCTCCGGGATGGGCAGGGCAACGTATCCCGCATTGTGGAGCAGGCGGACGCGGACGAAAAAATACGGCGGATCCAGGAAATCAACGCTGGGACCTACTGGTTTTCGGTGGATTTTTTGCTGGATGCGCTGGAACAGCTCCGGGCGGACAACGCCCAGGGGGAATATTACCTGACCGATGTAATCGGTATTGCGGCGGCCCAGGGCCGTCGGGTCTGCGGCTATGAAGCGGCGGACAGCCGGGTGGCCATGGGTGCCAACGACCGAAAGGGCCTTTTGCGGCTCAACGAGCTGGCCCGGCAGGCGCAGCTGGAACGCCATTTGGACGGCGGGGTAGAGATCATCTGCGCCGACGGGGTGGTGATCCAGCCTGGCGTTCAAATCGGGCCGGACACGACAATTTTGCCAGGGACGATTTTAAAAGGGAATACCGTTATCGGGAAAAACTGCGTTTTAGGCCCCAACACGATAATTGAGGACAGCGTGGTGGGGGATGGCTGCCAGATCAATGCCTGCCAAATCGAGCAGTCCCGCTTGGACGAGAATGTTAAGATTGGCCCGTACACCCATGTGCGGCCAAACAGCCACTTGAAAGCCGGTGTGAAAATCGGCAACTTTGTGGAGGTCAAAAACTCGGTGATCGACGAAAGGACTGCTGTGGCCCACTTAACCTATGTAGGGGACAGCGACGTAGGCAAAAACGTCAATTTTGGCTGCGGTACCGTAACCGTCAATTTTGACGGGCATGACAAATATCGCACCGTCATCGGGGACGACTGCTTTATTGGCTGCAACAGCAACCTCATTGCACCGGTGGAGATCGGCTCCGGCAGCTACATCGCCGCCGGTTCCACCATCACCGACATGGTGCCGCAGGACGCGCTGGCCATTGCCCGGGCGCGCCAGGTGGTCAAACCCGGATGGGCCGCGGCCCGCCGGTTGCGGCTGGGGCCGCGGAAAAAATAGCCTTTTGCCGTCTGAGGACGGTGGAGTATAGAACCCAAAAAGGACAACATAAAAAGGGAGTTAAAAACATGAATCTTCACGGCAAGGATATCAAAATTTTCTCCGCTAACGCCAACCCGGCGGTGGCCGAGCATATCGCCAAAGTGTTGGGCCTGCCCATGGGCAAGTGCGACGTTTCCCATTTTTCCGACGGTGAGATCTCGGTCTCCATCCATGAGTCGGTCCGCGGCTCCGATGTATTCGTCGTACAGTCCATCAGCACGCCGGTTAATGACAGCCTGATGGAGCTGCTCATCATGATGGACGCGTTTAAACGCGCCTCTGCCGGCCGGATCACAGCAGTGATCCCCTACCTGGGCTATGCCCGCCAAGACCGCAAGGCCAAAGCCCGGGACCCGATTTCCGCAAAGCTGGTGGCCGACCTGATTACCACCGCCGGCGCCGACCGCGTGTTGACGATGGATTTGCATGCGGCGCAGATCCAGGGATTTTTCAACATCCCGGTGGACCATCTGTTGGGCGTGCCGATTCTGGCGCCCTATTTTGAAGAACGGTTTAAAGACCAAAACGATGTTGTGATTGTTTCTCCGGACCTGGGTTCCGTTACCCGGGCGAGAAAATTTGCCGAGCGGATGAACGCGCCGCTGGCCATCATTGACAAACGCCGCCCCAAAGCCAATGTCTCCGAAGTGATGAACATCATCGGCGACGTAAAGGGCAAACGGGCTATCCTGGTAGACGACCTGGTGGATACCGCCGGCACTCTGTGCAACGGTGCGAAAGCGATCATTGAAATCGGCGGGGCCCTCGAGGTCTACGCCTGCGCCACCCATGGCGTGCTGTCCGGCCCGGCTTTGGAACGCATTGAACAGAGCGTGATCAAAGAGCTGGTGCTTTTGGACACCGTCGCCCTGCCGGAAGAGAAGAAGATCCCCAAAATCACGATGGTGCCGGTGGGCCCGGTATTTGCCGAGGCCATCGAACGCATCTATGCTGATAAGCCGGTTTCCCCGCTGTTCGTCTAATCTGGCAGGCGGGGCGGTTTCATCCTATACGATCTCAAGGCGGGGTAGCGAAATATCCCGCCTTGATTGTCTGTCCGAAAAAGCTAGGACGTTTGGAAAACCGGGTGGAGGCCCGGTAAAGGAGGAACTATGCTGAAATTCTTTTCCCACAAGACGGCCGCGCCTGCGGGCCCAGTGGAATTTTTGATCGTCGGACTGGGGAATCCCGGCCGCGAGTACGAGAGCACTCGTCACAATGCGGGCTTTATGGCGCTGGATCACATTGCCCAAAAGCAGGGGGTGAAGATCGACCGGCTGAAATTCAAGTCCCTGTGCGGCGACGGCGTGATCGCCGGGCATAGGGTGCTTTTGATGAAGCCCTCCACCTTCATGAACCTGTCTGGCCAGGCGGTGCAGGAGGCAGCGGCTTTTTATAAAATCCCCATGGAGCGGGTGTTGGTGTTTGTGGACGACATCTCGCTGGCGCCGGGCAGTGTGCGGATCCGTCGCAAAGGAACCGACGGCGGCCATAACGGGTTAAAAAACATCATTTACCTTACCGGTTCTGACCAGTTTCCCAGGGTCAAGATCGGGGTGGGGGCCAAACCCCATCCGGATTACGATTTGGCCCAATGGGTGACCAGCCGTTTTTCCACCGATGAGAAAAAGGCGCTGGAGCCGGTGCTGGAGCATGCGGCGGACATGGCGGAATTGATTGTGTCCGGCCGCATGGACGAGGCGATGAATGTGTATAATGGAAAATAGGCTTTCACAAAACGGAAAGGTGGGAAAAAGATGCTGCTGGATGTAATTTCCGCCGCGCCCCAGTACCGGATGCTGCTGGCGGCGATGGCCAAACGGGGATGGCCCGCTGAAATGACCGGATTGGGGCATATCCATAAGGCAGCAGTGGCGGCGGCCCTGTCGCAGACAGGCCCTTTTCTGGTGGTTACCCCGGACGAGGCCATGGCCACCCGCCTTTGCGATGACATAAACGCCTTTCTTGGCAAAGAGCGGGCTTTTGTCTATCCGGCCAGGGAGTTTACCTTTCGGGATGTGGAAGGCGTTAGCCGTGAATACGAATTTGCCCGGCTAAAGGTGCTCAATGGCCTGGCCCAAGGGGAAATTTCGATGGCGGTTTGCAGTATCGAAGCGCTTTTGCAGTACACCCTGCCGCCTGAGGTGCTGCGGGAAAACACGCTGATTTTGCGCTCTAGCGAAGAGCATTCGCCAGATGCGCTGGCTGCCCGGCTGCAGCACGCCGGATATGAACGGCGGGATCAGGTGGATGGGGTCTGCCAGTTTTCCCAGCGGGGCGGCATTTTGGACTTTTACCCGCCCCACGCCCCGGCCCCTTACCGCATGGAATTCTGGGGGGATGAGATCGACACGATCAGCACCTTCGACCTGGATTCCCAGCGACGCATTGATACAGTGAAGCAGGCGGCCATCATCCCTGCTAGGGAGGTGTTGTACAAAGACAGCGCCTGGCTGGTCAAGCGGATCGGCAAGGCGTATGATTCCCTGCGGGGCAAGCAGGGGGTCAAAGCCAAAGAATTCCTGCTGGCAGACATGGAAAAGCTGGAGGCGGGCCTTTCCTTAAATAGCATCGACAAGTTTTTGCCGCTTATCTACCCGCAGCCGGCTACTTTATTTGACTATCTACCGGACGCAGGGCTTATTTTCTGTGAGATGGTTTCGGTCAAGGAATCGTCCAAGACCTCCATGTGGCAGCATTATGAGGATGTGTCCCAGCTTTTGCAGGAGGGGGTCCTCTTCAAAGGCTGCGACACCTTTGCCATGGAATTCCCCCAGGTGCTGGCGGCGATGGAAGGCCGGCCCTGTGCCATTTTAGAAAATTTTGCCCGGTCTTTGCCGGAGGTGCGGCTCAGTGAGCTTGTGAGCGTCCATGCAGTCGCCCTATCCCCTTGGAGCGGCGATCTAAAGCTTTTGGAAGAGGATCTGGACGGATTTCTGCGCCGGGAATACCGGGTGGCGGTGCTGGCCGGGACCGATAAGGCCGCCGCGGCCTTGCGGGACGATCTGGCGGCCCGCCAGATTCCGGTGGCTGCCGGCGCAGAACTGCTGCCGGGCCGGGTCTGCGTACTGGAAGGGTCCCTGTCCGGCGGTATGGAGCTGCCAGAACTGAAATTTGCCCTCATTACCCATGGCAAAGCTACGGCAAAAACCGTCAAACGGAAAAAGTCCAAAAAACCCGGGGAGCAGATCCGCTCCCTATCCGATCTGACCTTTGGCGACTATGTGGTCCACGCCTCCCACGGCATCGGCGTGTTCCAAGGGGTGGTCAAACGGGAAATACACGGCGTGACCAAGGATTACATCCAGATCCGCTACGCGGGCACCGACGCGCTGTTTGTTCCGGTGACCCAGCTGGATCTGGTGAGTAAATACATCGGGCCCAAAGAAGATAAGGCGGTCAAGCTCAACAAGCTCAACTCGGTGGAATGGCAAAAAACCCGCCAGCGGGTCAAAAAAGCGGTTACGGAAATGGCCGAAGAGCTGATCAAGCTTTACGCGTCCCGGATGCAGGCCAAAGGGTTTGCCTTTTCCGGCGATACAGAATGGCAGAAGGAATTTGAGGAGCGGTTTCCCTATGAAGAGACCGACGATCAGCTGCGCTGCATCGCCGAGATCAAGGAGGACATGGAGGCCCCACGGCCCATGGACCGGCTACTGTGCGGCGACGTGGGCTTTGGCAAGACGGAGGTGGCGATCCGGGCGGCGTTTAAGTGCGTCATGGACGGCAAACAGTGCGCGGTGCTGGTGCCCACCACCATCCTGGCCTGGCAGCATTACCAGACCTTTTTGGAGCGGATGCAGGGGTTCCCGGTGACAGTGGAGCTGCTTTCCCGCTTTCGCAGCCCCAAGCAGCAGGAACAGATCCTGCGGAAACTGCGCCGGGGCGAAGTGGACATTGTCATCGGCACCCACCGGCTGCTGCAAAAGGACGTCCAGTTCAAAGACCTGGGCCTTTGCGTGATCGACGAGGAGCAGCGGTTTGGGGTGGCCCATAAGGAAAAATTCAAAGAGATGCGCGAGTCGGTGGATGTGCTGACCCTGTCGGCAACGCCTATTCCCCGGACGCTTAATATGGCCATGTCCGGCATCCGGGATATGTCCACCATCGAAGAGGCGCCGATGGACCGGCACCCGGTACAGACCTATGTGGTCGAGCACGACTGGGGCATTTTAGCCGAGGCCATCCGCCGGGAGCTGCGCCGGGGCGGGCAGGTGTTTTATCTGCATAACCGGGTGGAGTCCATCGATTCCTGCGCCCACCGCTTAAGCCAGCTGGTGCCGGACGCCAGGATTACCACCGCCCACGGCAAGATGAACGAGGAACAGCTTTCGGAGGTTTGGCGGCAGCTTTTGGATCACGAGATTGACATTCTGGTCTGCACCACCATTATTGAAACCGGCGTGGATGTGCCCAACTGCAACACGCTGATCATCGAGTCCGCGGATAAAATGGGCCTGTCCCAGCTATATCAGATCCGGGGACGGGTGGGCCGTTCCAACCGGCGGGCCTGGGCTTACTTTACTTTTTTCCCGGGGCGTGAGCTGACCGACGTGGCGTCCAAACGGCTTTCTGCCATTCGGGAGTTCACCTCCTTCGGGTCGGGGTTCCGCATTGCCATGCGGGATCTGGAGATCCGTGGCGCCGGCAATGTACTGGGCACCAGCCAGCACGGGCATATGGAGGCCGTGGGATACGAGATGTACCTAAAGCTTCTATCCGAAGCGGTGGACGAGCAACGGGGCGAACAGACCGTTCCGCAAAAAGAGTGCCTGGTGGATATCCGGATCGGCGCCCACATCCCCGAGGGGTATATTGACAACCTGTCCCAGCGCATTGATATTTACAAAAAGATTGCCTCCATCCAAAACGAAGAGGACGCCATGGATGTGACCGACGAGCTCATCGACCGGTTCGGCGAGCCGCCCCAGGCGGTGCAGGGGCTGATCGATGTGGCGCTGCTGCGAAACATCGCGGCGGGGCTGGGAATTTACGAAATTTCCCAGAAAAACGACATGATCGTATTTTACCCGTCTGCCTTTGATTTTGAGCGGGCCAGCCGGGTCTCGGCGGCGCTGCGCAGCCGGGTCTCCATCGGCGCAGGGGCCAAGCCCTATGTGGCGGTGCGGGTGGCGCAAGCAGAAGAGCCGATCCACACGATGCGCACAGCGCTGTACCTGATGAACGGCCCGGCGAAACAGGGAAAAGAATCGGATTAGCCGTCTTTGCAAAAAAGCGATCAGTAAAAAAGTGGCAGCGCCCAGGAAGTCTCGCTTCCTGGGCGCTGTTTTCTGTCTGGGCAACGAGAGGGGAAAGCTCACGGGCCATCCGGGCCAGACAATCCGTCTAAAAAGACCTGGATGCTGCGAACGGTTTTCTCATCGACAAAATGCTCGATTTTTTCCACCTGTTCCAATTCGTTTTGAGAGCGGTTTAGAAAACATAAAAACCGGTGCAGCAGGTCGTGCCGGTATAAAAGGTAATTGCCAAAGGACCTGCCGGATTCGGTCAGGCGAATTTCGCCGTATTTTTCTGACGCGACCAGCCCCTGCCCCCGCAGGTTGGAAACCATCTTGGAGGCGGAGGAAGGTTTGACATGCAGCTGCTGGGCTAGGGTGCGGATGCGGACCGGACCCTTTTCCGCGGCGCCCAACCGGCAGATCATTTCCAGATAATCCTCCATGGCGGAGGTGACCTGGACGTCCTCTACCCGCTCGTATCCTTTAAGAGTATAAAACTGGGAAGGGTCCATGGCGTATCCTCCTGTTTCACACATACCGGCGCGGCGGCATATCTTAGCATTGGGAAACAAAAGTTTCCCTTTCCTAATTTTAGTTTTTTACAAGGAGTCTTTTTTTATGAATCACATACAACAGCCATTGACAAAGCTGCAATGCGGCCAGACCGCCCGAGGAGGCAGGCTGACCCTGCAAGGCGGGATGCGCCGCCGTTTGCAGGACATTGGGCTCATTGAGGGGACGCAGGTAGAATGCGTGCAAAAAAGCCCGGCCGGCGATCCGGTAGCCTATTTAATTCGCGGGGCTGTCATCGCCCTGCGGGAGGAAGATTCGGCCGGCGTCTTGGTGGTTTGTGGCTAATCCATTCCTCCCAATACAATAAAATCATACGATCTTTTAAAGAAAGAGGTGGCTGGCATTGGGGCTGACCAGTGGTTCGACAGGAAGAAAAGCGGCGGATGAGGGATTGGTCATCCGCCGGCAGTCCCCGGAAGACCGGGTAATCGCGTTGGCGGGAAATCCAAACGTGGGTAAGAGCACGGTGTTCAATGCCCTAACTGGAATGAATCAGCACACGGGGAATTGGCCAGGGAAGACGGTGGCAAACGCCCAAGGCAGGTGCGAATACGGCGGCAGAGGCTTTGTCATGGTAGATATTCCAGGCAGCTACTCGCTGATGGCCCATTCTGCCGAAGAAGAAGTGGCGCGGGATTTTATTTGTTTTGGCGGCCCGGATGCGGTGGTAATCGTGTGCGACGCCACCTGCTTGGAGCGGAATCTCAATCTGGTTTTGCAGACCATTGAGATCACGCCCCGGACAGTGGTATGCGTCAATTTATTAGACGAAGCCGAAAAAAAGAAAATCCGGGTAGATTTGGCGGAGCTATCCCACCGGCTAGGCGTTCCGGTGACAGGCGCCGCCGCCCGCAGTGGAAAGGGCCTGGCAGAACTGATGGAGGCGGTGGCGGCGCTTACAGACCAAGGCGGGTTTGCCGAGCCGATCCAGGTTCGGTACGCGCCGGCGGTAGAGCAGGCAGTGGCGCTGCTAGAACCGCTGTTGGCTGAACGATGCAGCGACAGGCTCAATCCCCGTTGGCTGGCGTTGCGCATGCTGGAAGGGGATGACGCGCTGCTTGGGCTAGCGCAACAGTACTTAGCCGCGCCCCTTTTGGAAGATCCTGCGGTTCGGGAACAACTAGAGAAGGCTGGGCTGTTGCTGGAGCAGGAGGGATTTTCCCAAGAAGCGCTACGGGACGAGATTGTGTCGGGGCTGGTGCGCCAGGCGGAGACGGTATGCGGCCATGTGGTGGAACGCGCGGATCGCGGTTATAGCGGCCGGGATCGCAAGATTGACCGGATCCTCACCAGCAAGGCCGTCGGCTATCCGATTATGGTCGCGCTGCTGGCGGGGATTTTCTGGCTGACCATCGCCGGGGCCAACTATCCCTCCCAGTGGCTGAGCACAGGACTGTTCTGGGTCGAGGGGCGGCTGGCGGCGCTGTTTGGCTGGATAGGCGTGCCGCAGATTTTATGCGATATGCTGGTTCATGGCGCGTACCGGACGCTGGCCTGGGTCGTTTCGGTCATGCTGCCGCCGATGGCAATTTTTTTTCCGCTGTTTACCCTGCTGGAGGATCTGGGCTATTTGCCCCGGGTGGCGTTCAATCTGGACCGGTACTTTAAAAAATGCAGCGCCTGTGGCAAGCAGGGTCTTACCATGTGCATGGGGTTCGGATGCAACGCCGCGGGGATCGTGGGATGCCGGATCATCGATTCGCCGCGGGAACGGCTAATTGCGATGGTCACCAACAATTTTGTTCCCTGTAATGGGCGGTTTCCAACTCTCATCGCAATTTTGGCGATGTTTTTTGTAGGGGTTTCCGGCGGGCTGGCCCAATCGGCAGGGTCGGCGCTGTTGCTGACGGCGTTGATTTTGCTGGGGGTAGGTATGACCTTTTTGGTATCTTGGGCGCTTTCTAAGACCATCCTGAAAGGGGTGCCTTCCTCTTTTACGTTGGAATTGCCCCCTTACCGCCGCCCGCAGATCGGAAAGGTCATTGTCCGCTCCATCTTCGATCGGACGATGTTTGTTTTGGGCAGGGCGGCGGCGGTCGCCGCGCCGGCGGGGCTGATGATCTGGCTGATGGCAAACGTCACGGTAGGCGATATGACGCTGCTGGCTCGCTGCGCCACTTTTTTGGATCCCTTTGCACGGCAGCTGGGGATGGATGGCGTCATCCTGCTGGCATTTATTCTGGGCTTGCCCGCCAATGAGATTGTGGTGCCGATTATGATGATGGCTTATCTGTCTACCGGCAGCCTGATTCAAATGGAAAACCTGTCAATGCTCCGGCAGCTTTTAACTGAGAATGGCTGGACTTGGGTAACCGCCGTCAGCGTTATGCTTTTTTCCTTGATGCACTGGCCTTGCTCTACGACCTGCCTGACGATTTATAAAGAGACGCACAGCCTCAAATGGACGGCAGTTTCCTTTTTGGTTCCTACCGCAATGGGGATTCTTGCGTGCTTTTTATTCTGTCAAGTGGCTCGGTTGTTTTAAAGCCAAAAAAAGAGGGAGACATTGTCTCCCTCTTTTTTATCTGGGTTTCAAAACAGTTACTGCTCGTTTTTCTTTTTCCGCAGCGCGTGTAGTACCGCGCCAAGCATACCAATCAATCCCGCGCCTGCGGCCAGTTTACCGGCGCCGCCGGTCTGGGGCAGATTGCCTAAAGGCATATTGGGATCCAAGATGGTAACCAGGTTATTGGGAACAGGAGCCAGCGGAACGGTAGGATCTGCAATCGGAACGGTAGGAGTCGGATCACGGTCGGGGACGTTGTGTTCGGGAGTGGGATCAGGTTCCGGTTCCGGATCAGGTTCCGGGGCTATCTCTTCACGAGAATAGGTCACTTCAATCTCATAATCGTACTCAGGCTGATACACGAAATTGGAAGTGTACTCTACAGTGGGCGCCAGCACAACTGTGGGCAGGACAACGTCTGCATCTGGCGTGGTGCTTAAGACATTGATCTCATCGTCCACATTGAGCAGCGCAAGGTCACTGGTGGTGACCGGTACTTCCACAATGTCTGTCGGCACATCCGAAACAGGTGTTTTGAATTCGTCTTTCAGTGTGCCGATAACGCGGATAGAGACAAAGGCATAATTATTGCCTTTAAAGGTTAGCAGCTTACCGACCTCAGAAAGGTCAACCGTTGTAGGTCTGGCCTCCGATACGGAGATAACCAGCGCAGTACCGGCCTGCGAGCCGTCCGCTGAAGTGGAGCCATCCAGTTTATCGGTGTAGTAGTTGTGCGCTACAGGGATCTCCACATCGGTCGGCGCTTTTTCCGCATAATAGACCTTGACAACCATACCGGTTTTGGTGATTTCTGCGGGAGTACCTACAAGGGAATCTCTTTTGTAGCCGGGCGCAAGCTGATCAGAATCTACAACGTCTTCGACCCGGGTACCATGGATAACGTTGTTGACCACAACGGTATCAAAAGGAGTTTCCGAACCTACGTAGTAGTACTCGACGGTGTAGGACAGATCAGATTTCAAATCGTAGTAGACTTTGATCACGGTGCCGTTGGCGGTGATGGTAGCGGGCAGGGTTGCCACGCTGGTTCTCACATAACCCGCAGCCAGCAGATCAGAATCATCGACGACAGTTACTTCGGTGCCGTAGCGTACGTTGTTGACCGCATCGGTATCAAAGGGTTCGGTCTCACCGTCGTAGTAGTGCTCAACGGTGTAGGACAGGTCAGATCTTAATCCGTAGTAGACTTTGATCACGGTGCCGTTGGCGGTGATGGTAGCGGGCAGGGTTGCCACACTGGTTCTCACATAACCCGCAGCCAGCAGATCAGAATCATCGACGGCAGTTACTTCGGTGCCGTAGGTCACGTTGTTGACCGCATCGGTATCAAAGGGTTCGGTCTCACCGTCGTAGTAATGTTCGACGGTGTAGGACAGATCGGATCTTAATCCGTAGTAGACTTTGATCACGGTGCCGTTGGCGGTGATGGTAGCGGGCAGGGTCGCCACGCTGGTTCTCACATAACCCGTAGCAAGCAGATCAGAATCATCGACGGCGGTCACTTCAGTGCCGTAGGTCACGTTGTTGACCGCATCGGTATCAAAGGGTTCGGTCTCACCGTCGTAGTAATGTTCGACGGTGTAGGACAGATCGGATCTTAATCCGTAGTAGACTTTGATCACGGTGCCGTTGG
>JAQUYD010000007.1:0-50717 GCA_028692035.1 Oscillospiraceae bacterium | reverse complement strand
CGGTGATGGTAGCGGGCAGGGTTGCCACGCTGGTTCTCACATAACCCGCAGTCAACAGATCAGAATCATCGACGGCGGTTACTTCGGTGCCGTAGCTTACGTTGTTGACCGCATCGGTATCAAAGGGTTCGGTCTCACCGTCGTAGTAGTGCTCGACGGTGTAGGACAGGTCATTAATCTTGCTATTGGCAACCTTGATGGTCAATCCGTCAAGGGTGACACCCGAAGGCGCGGTCCCGACAAATTCCAATCCGGTGCCGGCGGCGTTCAACGTTACTGTAAATGCGGCCACGCCGTAGAAAGAAGTAGGCGTTGTGCTTTCGGTAACGGTGTAATTGACGCCATAGGTGAAGGACATATCATACGTCTTGTTTTCATCAGTACCCTGGTTTGCGGCTTTTGTGCCGATCTCCTGGTCAATGGTAAATACAGCGCCTGACAATGCCGCGTTGTTGCCATCGTATTTTTCGATGTGAACGGTATGAACCGAAATCGGGCCGTAGCAATACTCAACAGTCTGCGCACCTTTTTTCACCGGCAGCTGATAAACGCCGGATTTCAGATAAGCGGCATCAAATGCAGTCTTACTCATATCCGCACCGTTGACCTTAACGCTCTTCAGCTCATAGCCGCTAGGGGCGGCAATGGGAGCGGTTACAGTGTAAGGGGTCTGGGGGAAGGAGGCGTTGCCGACCAACGTATTGCCAATCGACTGGGTCGTACCAGTTACACCCGCCGGCAATCCGGTAGAGGTAACGCTCAACGTGCCGATTTCAATCTCAGCAGTGGGAACGGGGAAATTCAAAGCCCGGGTCTGGCCGTCTTTGTTCGTATAGGTTAGAACAGCAGAATCGTTCAACGGAACGCTGACGCTGTCGCCGGTTGCGTTTGTAATTTCAGAAGATTTCAGTTTGACGGTATAGGTCATCGTCGCGCTGTCGGAAACATAGGAACCGGTGTTCCAGGTGACAACTTTACCGGAAGAGCCGGTCGAAACAGAAGGCTGAACCGGGGAGGGCAGCGTAGCGGTGGGATCCAGAACGGTGGGGGTAATAACAATATTATCCTCGCTAGTGATCAAATCCACCTTGGCGCCCATGGTATCGACCACGGTGCCGTTATTGATGACCCACAGGATCGATTCCAGGATTTCTCCAAAGATATTGCCAAGGTCAGCGCCGACAGCATAGTAGTAATTGCTGGGGCTGCTGGCAATGTTTTTCAAACAGGCGATGTCCGTCGCAAAGCCAACAGTGTACAGCCCAAAGTTCTCCGGATGGCTGTTTTTGATGGAAGTTGCCTGCCGAATGGCAGCCTGCGCAGCGGAACCATTTTGGCCGGCGCCGTATTGGTCGCCGTTTATGCCATATACGTTCGGCTCGCCGTCAGACAGCAGGATCATATATTTTTTGTTGTTGCTGCCGCTGTCGGAGGTGGGATACAGGGTTTTGTTGCCCTGGATCAGGCCGGCTTCGATATTGGTGCCGGCGGAACCCCAGCCTATGCCATACTGAAAACTGTTGTTATTCAAGCCGCTGATTTTGTCAGCCAGGATCGCGTTTTTGATTTTGGCGACATTCGCCTGGTTGACTGTACCATCGCTGTTCAAAATAGGGGTCAAGGCCAATTTTTCTTTGCCAAGGCCGCCGAACTGCACAACGCCGATGCGGACGTTGCTCTTTTTTGCGACGAGAGAATTGACCAAATCAATTTCCGCCTGCTGGGCAACCTCTTTCCGGGTACCCAGGTTTTCGGTTTCTTTGGTACACGAATCAGGCTCCTGTCTATATTCTTTGCCACATTCGTCGCAGACATAGCGCCATTTGTTTCCGTCCACTTTTTTATAAGTGAACGAGGTGCTTCCGCAGACAGATTTAATATCATTTTAAACCATGCTGTCGGAATAGTCAGTGACCAGCGTGATATCGAACTGCGGTTTTACCGTAGTCGAACCGCCGCCCGAGATATTCAAGGTCACCTGCCACTCATCAATGGCAGTCTGTACAGCGGTTTTAGAAACGGCCACGCCGTCCTCTGTATTGGCGATCGGGGTAGGGGTTAGGGTCTGGGTCGTTTCTGCTGCCTCAGCAGTTGCCAATACGCCACTGGGAATCAAAGTAACCACCAGCAGGATTGCCAACAGGCAAGAAGCGAATCTCTTTAAATGTGTCATGGGGTTCCTCCTCTTTTTCTAAATGGGCCGGTGTCCGAACGAGTATTCGGCGTGCCGGACTATTCCCAATCCACTGCATCACTGCCGCTGGATTCTGCCAAAGCGTTATCCATTAGCTTAATCATCTCCAATGCACTGCGGAATTGTTGAATTTTTTTGCCCTCCATCCAGGCAATGGTTCCCTGCCAAGTGGAGTTTTGTCGGAATTGGACCTGAACTGTGAAGGTCGTTTTCTCCCCCGTTTTTGAAGTGAAAACATCCTCTGCCATATATCGGATTACCTCCTTTTCGGGTTGCCGTTGTCCGGGTTTTTCTGGTGCAAACGTACGGTATTGATTGTAAGATTTGGGGCATTTCATTTGATCAAAAAAATCATCCATAGCGTTCACAAGAGAAAGATACCCGAAAAAAGCGAAGCGATCTGGCATATAGGGGTTGTACAGGTATCCGAGCGGTTCTCCGTTTTGGACATCATCCACGCAGATCTGTGTGCGGGTGATGTTAACCGATCGTTGCACTACATCCACTTCCTGCAACCGACCACCTCCTTTTCCTTGTGTGATATCAGTATGGCATGAGAGGGTCACAAAATAGTAACAAATCAAAAAAAGAGCCCACCAGGCGGTGAACTTTTTTTCTTGCTTCAAAAAATTGTTGTGACTGCCTGTGCAGCCGGTTGCCGCGCACCCCACCCTTTGGAATCAAAGCGCATGATTTCAAAGGGAAAGGAGCATAAAAAATAGCCGTTTTCACGGCTATTTTTATATTCCCAACTTTTTTGCCAAAACAGCGGGAGCGGAGGCGCAGGTCATCGCCTCTTCTGCGCTGATCCGGCCCTGGCGGTACAGCTCCAGAATACTCGCATCCATGCTGACCATCCCCTCGCCCGCCGATGAATAGATCACCGTATCGATCTGATGGACCTTGGATTCCCGGATCATATTCCGGATCGCGCCGTTCACCTTCATGATCTCAAAGGCGGGCGCTACCGACCCGTCCTTTGCAGGGATCAGCTGCTGGGAAACCACCGCCTGCAACACCATGGACAGCTGCACCCGAATCTGGGGCTGCTGGTTTGGAGGAAAGGCGTCGATCACCCGGTCGATGGTATTGGCGGCGCCAATGGTATGGAGAGTGGAAAAAACCAAATGGCCCGTTTCCGCCGCAGTCAGCGCGGTGCTGATGGTTTCATAGTCCCGCATTTCACCTAGCAGGATGACGTTGGGCGCCTGCCGCAGCGCCGCCCTGAGGGCGGTGACATAACTTTCCGTATCGTTGGAAATTTCCCGCTGGCTGACCACGCTCTTTTTGTGGCTGTGCAGATACTCGATGGGATCCTCCAGCGTGATAACATGGCAGTTGCGCATATTGTTGATCAAATCAATCATGCAGGCAAGGGTTGTCGATTTTCCGCTGCCTGCCGGGCCGGTGACCAGCACAAGCCCCTTTTTCAATTCGCCCAAATCCAGCACCGTCTGCGGAATACCCAGCTGCACCGGATCGGGTAGGTCAAACTTGACCACCCGGATAACCGCTGCCAAGGAACCCCGTTGTTTATAGGTGCTCACCCGAAAACGGGATACGCCGCCTAGGGAAAAAGAAAAGTCGTCATCCCCTTTTTCCAGCAGCCTTTTGGGATCCCGCTGGGCTGCCAAGCCATAAATCTCCAGGATCATGGCGCGCGTATCGTCCGGATATAATTTTTCTTGCGACTGGGCATGAATATTATTGTTGATTTTATAAGCGAGCGGAAGGCCGGACACGATAAAAACATCCGACGCGCCTTTGTCCACTGCTGTTTTCAGCATTTGAGTCAGTTCCATCTTCCGTCTCCTTTATCCAACCGGCAAATTCCCCGGCTGAAACACCGGCAAACCGGCTTCCCCTTCTGTTTCCACCGGCGGGACCGACTGCCAAAGCAACCGCGCGATTTTGGCGTCCGCCCGGTTCTGCCAATAGCGCCCGGTTACATCCAACTGCATTTGCAGCGACCATCCATCCTCTCGCAGCACCGCGCAGGAAACGATCCACTGCCCGTCTTCTGAAACCGAAAGGAACAAATCCCGTGTTTGCAGATCCGGATCGTTCAAATCCCGCAACGCCGCTTCCAGTGCCAAACGGCAAGCCTCTTCTTCATTGGCAAACGAATCCATCTCCGCCCCGGCAGGGCGGACGCTATCAAGGACGTCCGAAAGGTCGGAAAGCAACTGCTCGCCGGCCGCGTCCAGTTCATAATAAACCGCCGCCGCGTCGGCGGTTTTGCGGCTGAGTTTATAATCCGCATTGGCGGACACCAAACTCAACGTGGCAAAAGTGGTCAGGCACAACACCACAAAAACCACCAGGATCGACGAGGAGCCGATGCTGATGCCAAAACTGCGTTTTTCTTTTTTCATGGCTGCACGCCCTTTCCGCTAAAGTCAAACCCGGGAGGGTTATCCCAAATATTTTTCCACCGGCACCTGGAAAATCTCTCCCGCTTCGCTCCAGGCGGCCACCACCGCCGAAACATAATCTGCCCGGTCGGTTTCCGCCGGGGAAATTTCACTTCCGTCCGGCAGCTTCAGGCGCTGGGAGCCGCAAAGCACCGTGATTGTATACGCCGCATCCTGCGCGCCGATGCGGTTCCAATTGGAATCAAAATACAAATCCAGCCGGCCGTCGCCGCTTTCTCCCTCCAGCTGGGTCGCCAGCTGTTCCAAATTCCCGTCCGCCGCCTTGAGCATTTCCGCCACAGACTGCACTTCCCGGGTCGCCGCCGTCAGTTCGCTGCCGGCAGTGCTGGTTAGATGGGCCTGCACAAATAAATTGACGCAAACGGCGCTGGTCACCGCGAAAAACAAAATCACGATCATCAGTTCCAGCAAAAACAGGCCGGACCGGGACGTTCGATGAATTGCCATAACCTGCGCCTCCTTTCCTCTACTCTCCGCACCGCAGAAAAACCGTCATCTGCCGGGTCTCTCCGCCTTCGCCTCCGGCGGTCAGAGTCAGCCGCGAACCGTCTTTTTCAACGGAAAAGCTCTCCTGCTCCTTAATGGGCTGGCCATCGGTCTCTTTGACCGGGGCGCCCTGCGCCACGAAAACCTCGCGCAGGTAACCGTCGTACACATAAATCCAGGTCTCGTAGGTACCGGCGCCCGTTTGCTGCGATAACACCAGCGCCGTGCTGTCCCCAACCCGATCGATCTTCACCGCATCCGCCGCGTCGTTCTGGCGGACCTTTTCCGCCACATAGGTCAGGGAAGTCCGGCTGTCATAATTGTCGTCCATGCTCTTCACCGTCTGTTTATAAACGTTGGCTCCAATCACCACGACCATCAGCGCCGAAGCGGCAAACACACAGAAAAGTGCCAGGGTGAACAAAAAATCCACCACATGGTCCTTTTGTGTTTGAAACTGTCTCACAGCTGCCAGCCCCTTTCCTATCCGTTTATTCTCCGTCTGTCCCCATGCCGTCCGCTGAAAACACCGCGATCTCCGGCAGCAGGTTGGAGCCGATGCGCTGATAGTGGATCACATACTTGGTTTCATCCACCGCCAGCCCATAATTTTCTTTCAGATATGCCACGTCCGCCGGATATCGCCCCTCAATGGCGTAACACTGCACCGCCGCGCGGCGCACGGCCTGTTCTGCAGAATGCAGCTGTTCTTCCTGGGTCGTCCCCGAAAGGTTCCGGATCCCGAATCCGAACAGGGCGACGATCAAAAGAAACGAAATCAACGGCAAAAACAGATCTTTGAACAGATAATGGTCCTTTTTTCGTTTAAAATACCGGTTCATCTCAGGCTCCTTTCCCCCGTCTCCGGCATCGCCGGCTCAGGGCTGATCAGCCGATGCTGCTCATAATCCCCATCAAAGGCAGCATGACCGAAAGCAGGATCATCCCCACAATGATGGACAAAACTGCCACCAGCGTCGGTTCCAGCACGCCAAGCAGCTTTCCGATGGTATCGTCTATCTCTTCTTCGTACCGTTCGGCGATTTTTTTCATCACCCCGTCTGCCGCGCCGGTCTTAAACCCGACAGTAATCATCCTGGCATAGACCCCGGAAAACAACTGGGTCGCCATCAAAGCTTCTGCGAAAGAGGCGCCGTCAGCCATCTTTTGCTTCATCTGCTGGATTTTTTCCCGCGTTTGGGCGTCGTCGATTAAGTTGGCAGCCATATCCAACGATTGATCCACGTCCAAGCCGCTGGAAAGCATCATCGACATGGCGGAGGCAAAGCGCCCCGCCGCCACTTTGGCCGCAATGCGCCGGGTGCCAAAAAAGCTGCTGTAGCAGTGGGATAGAAACTCCCGGCCGCCCGCTGAACGGCGCAGGATCACCCACGCGGCGATCAACGCCAAAATCGCGCCGACGATCAACGCCGAATAGCGGCTCAAGCCCGCGCCAAAAGCCATAATGCCCTGGGCAAAAGCCGACATCTCGCTACCCAGCTGCCGGAATACCTGCTGGAAAATCGGCAGGACGCTGCAGATCAAAATCCCAATGATCACCGCCATCATGGCGATCATCACCGCCGGATAGGTCACCGCGCTTTTAATGCTGCGGCTGATGGACTGGCTGCGCTCATAATAGGCGGACAGGGAATCCAACACCTCGTCCAGCCGACCGGATTGCTCGCCGATGCCAACCATGTCCAGCATATATTTGGGGAAACGCTGGGTCTGGGCCAAGCCGGTTTTTAGGGGCGCGCCTTCTTCCAGTTTGTCCAAAATCGTTTGCAGCAACTCGCGGGTCCGGACGCTCCCGGAGTCTTCCATCATAATTGAAATCCCCTCCTGCGCCGGGATGCCTGCTTTGGTAATCAAAGCCAACTGTGCACAGAAAGCCGAAAGCTCTTCGGCGGAAAGGATGCCTCTGGTAGAATCTTTCGCGGCCATGTCGTCACTCCTCACACAAAATTGGTGCTTTTTAATAAACATACATTGCGTTATAATTGCTGCCATTGCCGATATAATTCATAATATCGGCGCTCTCGTTGCCGCTGGAGGCGAAGGTCGGATCCATCCGCTTCCAGGATTGGCCGTCGAAATAAATAATGCCGTTGACCCAGCCCACATCCGTAATATAGGTACTGATCCAGGCGTGATAGATATTTCCCGCATACCCAACCACCAGTTTGGTTGGGATATTCTGCGTTCTAAGCATGGTGGCCATAACCGCTGCATAATCAAAGCAAATGCCGGTGCCGCTGTTGAGAATGCTGTCCACGTTGGGCAGATATCCGAAAGAGACACTGGCCGCTTTGTTAAAATCATATGTAATATTGTGGATGACATAATTGTAGATGTTCTCCACCACCCCCAAATCGCTGGAGGCCGTGCTGGCCAGCCGGGCGCCCTTGGCCACCGTCTGGCTTCCGCTGTTAAAATTCACATATTGGTTTGGGTATAAAAATGGCAGGAAGCTATTGCGCAGACTGGCGCTGATGGACTGCCCCAGCGCCAAGGAATACTGGTCGCCAGATACATTTTCGTAGACGTTGATGCTGTAGTTCCCGCTGCCCTGGGACAAGGGGAACACTTCATAAGAGCCGCTGTTGTTCAGCGCATAAGTGTAGGTGCTGCCACCGTCCCGGGTGATCTGCACCCGAATTTTGGAGACGCTGCCGCTGTACCGGACCATGACATAGCCCTCCGACGTGTTGGACGCGTCGATAGACGCGGTGGCGCCGGAATAGACGACCGTCCCCGAGGCCACCGGCGTTAAGACGGTGTAGGACCCGGCGGATTCTGCCTGCGGCTGCGGCGCCGTGCTAGGCTGGGCCGGATCCGCCGTGGAAGAAACCGCCTGGGAGGAAACGCTCGGTTCCGCAGCCGCGGGGCTGCTTTGGGCCGACACGGTCTCCCCTGCAGCAGAGCCGCTTTCCGGCGCTGAAACGACGCTTTCAGAAGAAGAGGACAGTTCCTCTTGAGACAGCGCCGAAACCGCCTGGGACCATTCCGCTATCGTCTCGGAGGAAAAATCGGCCTCTTCCGCCGACGAAGAAAAATCCTCGTCGCCACAGCCGCAAAGGGCCAAAAACAGCGCGC
This sequence comes from Oscillospiraceae bacterium, assembly GCA_028692035.1. Taxonomy (GTDB): domain Bacteria; phylum Bacillota; class Clostridia; order Oscillospirales; family Ruminococcaceae; genus UBA3818. Next base: position 42,503 of record JAQUYD010000007.1, on the reverse strand, counting down.
TGCACAAAAGCAGAGCCATTGGCCGCCATCTGCACTTTTGCACCCTTCTCCCCCTCCTTTTTCATCAACAAATAGGCAATTTAGTGGGCCTGGGACTCAAACGAACCGGTATCCGCCTTCGCCGCAAATACAGTCTGATCGCTCATCTTCCAGACATCAACCAGCCGGCCGGTCACCACAATCCGGTTGACAAAGGTGCCGACGGGATCGCAGGAGGTCAGCGTCAGGCAGGGGTACTCCTTGCTGGCGATGGGGTTCCAGTCGTCCGACTGGATAATCTGGGTGGATTCATATAAATAAACGTAGACCTGCTCCTGGTAAACCAGATACATCAAATCCCCGTCTGTCAATCGGTCAATGTAATAGAATTCCGCGCCCTCAATGTCGCGGTGCCCGGCAATGCTCACGTTGGCGTTGGTGTCCGGCGCAGGCAGCTGGGAGTATTCATATAAACCGGGGCCGGATCGCAACGACTCGGTGTCCACGTCGCTTTGCACCAATACGTCTTGATTCAGGATCGGAATGACCAGCCGCATGGAGCCGTTCTCATAATCCTCCCGGTCGGTGGTCACCACCAGTTTGCCCACGGGATAATCCTCCCGCACCTGATCCAGGCTCCAGCCAGTTCCGTCGGACGGGGCAGACAGTTCCACACCCACTTCGTCCGGCGGTACTTCAGGGACGCGCATCATCCAAAGGCCGGCGATCAGCAAAATCAATCCTGCCAACGCAAGAATCAACGAAACGATCTGCCGGCGGGTCAACCCGCGTTTTTCTTCCTCCGGATGTTCAGTCTGCATAATTTTAATCCTCCCGACCAAAATCTACGTAAAAATCTACGAAGTTATTATAACCGATCTTTCTGAAAAAGGAAAGAGGGTCTTTTGCTCCTGACCCACGAAATACGTCGTACCCTCGACCTTTTTCCCATCCATTGAAAGCCCTTTCGGTGCAAAAAAGCCCGATCGAGACCTTTTTGAAACTTTTTTACAGCTTATTTGTGTTTCAGCTAGAATTTTCCGTTTCTCTTTGCTATAATAACGGTAGATGGATCACTGGTTCGAGGGGAGGATGCCATTATGCCGAAAAAAACACCCATACCCGCATGGAGCGACACGGATATTGCGGTTCATGTTTCCATGCTTGGCGGGTTCCGACTGCAAGCGGGTGGGCACGAGGTGGACGAAAGCCGTAACCGTGCCCGGCAGCTGTGGAATCTTTTAGAATATCTAATTGCGTTCCGCCATCGGGATATTTCCCCCGACGAGCTGGTTGACGTACTCTGGCATGAGGATGAAATTGACAATCCTTCCAGCGCTTTAAAAAATTTGGTTTACCGCATCCGCACGATCTTGGTTTCCCACAACATCCCCTATGCCAAGGATATGATCCTGTGCCGCCGCAGCACCTATTCCTGGAACAACGCACTGTCTACCACTGTGGACATTGAAGAGTTCGAGCGGCTGATCCGGGAAGCGGATGACAAATCCAGCTCCCCTGCCGAGCAGCTGGATTTGTATTTGGAGGCCCTCACCTATTATAAAGGGGATCTGTTGCCGAAATCTTCTTTCGAGGAATGGGTGGTGCCTTTGTCCACCTACTATCACAGCCTTTATGTAAAATGCGTCGCCAAAACGGTACAGCTTTTGGCGAATGCTGGGCGCCATCAGGAGATTGTGGACATTGCGGAACAGGCGATTGTCATCGACCAGTTCGAGGAGTCCTTCCATGAAGCGCTGATCTGTGCGCTGATCGCCATAGGCAACCAGCAGCGCGCTATGACCCATTATGAATATGTGACCAACCTGTTCTACCGGGAGCTCGGGGTCAAGCCGTCAGAACGGTTGCGCAGCCTGTACCGCGAGATTATCAAAAATGTCCAGCATGTGGAAACCGATCTGGAGATCATCAAAGAGGATCTGCGGGAGGCATCTTTGGCCCGCGGCGCATTCTTTTGCGAATATGAAGTGTTCAAAAATATCTACCAGTTGGAGATGAGAAGCGCAGAACGGACCGGACAGCCCATGTTCCTGCTGCTTTTGACAATTTCCTGCGCCGATGGGCAGGTCCCCTCCCGCAAATTGCTCAACACGAGCATTGAGCGCCTGCGGGACTGCCTGCGGATCTGCCTGCGCCGCAGCGATGTGGTCGCCCGGTTCAGCGCCACTCAGTTCGTCGCGCTGCTTTCCTCCCTGACCTTTGAGAACAGCATGATGGTACAGGAGCGTATCCTCAACCGCTTTAAACGGGAAAACGCCAGGTTGGCGGTGCAGATCCACGCCAAATTGCAGCCTATGGATCCCGGCGGGATGCCGGTGAGCCGCCAATAAAATACAATATAATAAAAAATCAAATTGCCGGATGAATTTTGTCCGGCAATTTGATTCTATGAAAAGACTCTTGGCCATACTGGAGTCAAAGCGACCCAAAGGGGAAGCGAGGAGGAACACAACAATGGAGCAGATTTATGACTTGATCGTCCTTGGTGCGGGCCCGGCGGGCCTTGCAGCAGGATTGTATGGCGCGCGGGCGGGGCTTTCGACCTTGATTTTGGAAAAGGGCGCGCCAGGGGGACAGGCCGCTCAGACAGACCGGGTGGAAAACTATCCGGGCGCTATGCTGGAAGATGAAACAGGCGATACCCTTACTGCCCGGATGCTGGCACAGGCGGAAGCTTTCGGCGCGCAGAAAGGGACCGACGAAATCCGCTCGCTGGAATTGGCGGGGGAAGACAAGTCCTTGACCGGCGCCACAGGGACCTATCGGGCCCGGACGGTGATTCTGGCTACCGGCGCTTCGCCCCGGAAATTGGGATGCCCCGGAGAAGAAACCTTTACCGGGCAGGGCCTATCCTATTGTGCCACCTGTGACGGCGCATTTTTCCGCGGGCTGGAGGTTTTTGTGGTCGGCGGCGGGGATTCGGCGGTGGAAGAGGCACTGTTTTTGACCCGCTTTGCCCGCAAGGTGACGATTATCCACCGGCGCGATCAGCTGCGCGCAGTCAAATCGTTGCAGGATAAGGCGTTTGCCAACGAAAAGATGGATTTCATCTGGGATTCGGTGGTGGAGTCGCTGGCGGGGCAGGATGTGCTGCAAACCATCTGCCTGCGCAATGTCAAAACCGGCGAACTGCGGGAGATCACTGCGGACGCGGCCGATGGGATGATGGGCCTGTTCGTTTTTGTGGGGCTGGATCCCAATTCGGGGTTCCTGGAGGGGACGTTGCCGCTGGAAAAAGGCTACATCAAAACCGATGAGAACATGCATACGGCCATTCCCGGCGTATTTGCGGCGGGAGATATCCGGGTGAAAAATCTGCGCCAGATTATCACGGCGGCGGCGGACGGCGCCATTGCCGCGATGGAAGCCGAACGATATCTGGCAGAGCGGGGATAGGGGGCGCAGCGATGGACGAGAAGAAGGGGCTGTCCCAACCCTTCCCCTGGGCGCTGGACGACGAGGAGATGAAAGCAGCTGGGGCCGATCCGGCGCCGTCGCAGATATCCGAACAGCCGGTGCAAGCAGCCCCTTTCGCCGAGCCGGAAGTGAAAAACCGGTCCACCGTTGTCCGCAGTGTTTGGGATCCGATGCGGGACGAGCAGGGCGAAACGGTGGATGAATGGCTGCCACAGCAGCGGGGCAATCTGTTCGATCCCAACCGGCCGGAACCGGAACTGGGGAAAGGGACAGGTGTTTCCCCGCTGGTTATGGGCATTTGCACCGGGATCCTGGCCGGGTTGGCCGCCGGGGCCCTATGGGGCAGCCGGCTGTTGTACGGCATTATTGGACTGGCCGCCGGAACGGTGCTCGGGCTTTTGGGGGAACGAAGGAAAAAGAACCGCCGGTGACCGGACTGCTGATGGCTGGCGCCTTGGCAGTGACGGCAATTGGAAATCTCCCTGCGCGAAAAATGGCTGAAACCACTATTTTTTGTCGCATTCTATGTAAAATGCAGTTGATGGCTGTGTCAAATTATGTTATAATGGGGGACAGAAATTGGGGGAGGTGGAGAAAATGTGCGTACAATCCAAAACGCGCTTCCTCACCTGTTCTTATTTTGTCTGGTGACGGTGTTTCTGTTTTTTCAGAAATGCCGTTTTTTACTGCCAACAGGCTTTTTAGCGGCGGTAAAAACAGGAGGTGTTCCCACCCGGCGGCCGCCGGGTGGGAGCTGTGCCGGGTCCCGGCGCGGCGCCAAAATCAAATAGGGAGGAAATGAAATGAGCAAACAGACATCTGTCAATTCTGAGCCTATCCGCGACGCGCGGAAGCTGGGCGCAGGGAAAATGCTGGTTTTGGGTATCCAGCACTTGTTCGCCATGTTTGGCGCAACGATCCTAGTGCCGATCATCACCGGCCTGAGTGTGCAGGTCACGTTGATCTGCGCAGGTCTTGGCACCCTGTTCTTCCATCTTTGCACCAAATTTAAGGTGCCGGCTTTTCTGGGCTCGTCCTTTGCGTTTTTGGGGGGATTTGCTGCGGTAAAATTGCTGGATACCGGCGTTTATGCCAATTTAACGGAGGCGGAAAAGCTGCCTTATGCCTGCGGCGGCATTGTGGTAGCGGGACTTTTGTATTTGGTCATGGCCGCTGTGGTCAAGTTTGTGGGCATCAAACGGGTTATGCGGTTCCTGCCGCCAGTCGTTACCGGCCCGATCATTATCCTGATCGGATTGATCCTGGCGCCCAGTGCGGTGACCAATGCTTCAGAAAACTGGTGGCTCGCCGCTTTGTCGGTCGTGGTCATTATCGTTTGCAACATGTGGGGAAAGGGCATGGTCAAGATTACCCCGATCCTGCTGGGCGTTCTGGTGCCATATGTCGTTGCGCTGTGCTGCGGCATGGTTGATTTTTCCGGTGTGGCGCAGGCGGATATTGTGGGCCTGCCGCCTTTCCAAATGGCCAAATTTGATCTGTCCGCGATCCTGATTATGGCGCCCATCGCCATCGCTTCCATGATGGAGCATATCGGCGATATCTCCGCCATCAGCGCCACCTGCGGCGAAAACTACATTGAGGATCCGGGCCTGCACAGAAGCTTGATCGGCGACGGTCTGGCAACTTCTATCGCCGCGCTGTTCGGGGGCCCGGCCAACACCACCTACGGCGAAAACACCGGGGTGCTGGTTCTTCCCCGGGTTTACGATCCCCGCGTGGTACGCATTGCGGCTTACGGCGCGATCATCCTCTCTTTCAGCCCCGCGTTCGCGCAGGTGATCCATTCGATCCCTACGGCGATCATCGGCGGCGTTTCCTTTGTGCTGTACGGCATGATCTCCGCAGTGGGTGTGCGCAATGTCGTAGAAAACAAAGTGGACTTTACCAATACCCGGAACCTGCTGATCGCGGCGGTGATTCTGGTCAGCGGCCTTGGCTTTAACGGTGTTGGCGGCTTGACCTTTACCTTTGGCAGCGGCAGCCTGACCTTGACCGGTCTGGCCATCGCCGCCATTCTCGGCATCCTGCTGAATGCGGTTTTACCAGGTAAAGATTATCAGTTTGGCAGCGACCTGCAAGGCGATACGGCGGTTACCTTCCAAAGCAACATCAAAGAGTAAAGGTATCAAAATATTAGCATTAAAAAAGAGCGGGAAACCGCTCTTTTTTAATGCTCGGCGCCGGTTGGGATGTTGCCAAAAGGAAGACGGGGTGGGTCCGCGTTTAAGGTGGCGCAAAACCAACGAGACGCCCCAAAGCCGGTTATGCAGAAAAGGGCCGCAAGAGTTTTTGTGGATGGAACAAATCTTTTGTAGCCGGCGGTTTTCTTTGCTTTTTGGGGCTTGTTAGGCTATACTAAAAGCAAGAAAAGCCACAAAAGGGAGGTTTTATCATGACAAATCCGGTGTTGGAAAATTTAAAAACCAGAAGGGCAGTCCGTCAATTTCTACCCAAACAGGTGGAGCAGGAGAAGCTGGACCTGATCCTAGAAGCGGGCACCTATGCGCCTACCGGGATGGGAAAGCAGTCTCCGGTTATCATTGCGGTGCAAAATCCCGAAATGGTGCAAAAACTGGTTCGGCTCAATGCGCGTGTGATGCATGCCGAGACCGATCCCTATTATGGCGCGCCGACGATCCTGTTGGTGCTGGCCGACCCACAGCGGGGCACCTTGGTGGAGGATGGCAGCTGCGTGCTGGAAAATATGATGCTGGCAGCCCATTCTTTGGGGGTAGAAAGCTGTTGGATCCACCGGGAGCGGGAGATGTTTGAATCGGAAGAGGGGAAAGCACTGCTGCATCAATGGGGCCTTACCCAGCCGTTGACCGGCGTAGGCGCGCTGGCCCTGGGCTATGCGGCGGAGGAACTGCCGCAGCCGAAGCCCCGCAAAGAGGGATATATCGTCAAGGTTTTATAAGGGACGGCTGTGGCGGGGAGCGGCTGCGGAAAACCCGCCGCCCTCAATACCAAGATTTTGGCCACAAACAGCTGTAAAAACGGAAGAAAAAGAATCAAAAAAGGCTGAAAACAATGTGTTTTTCAGCCTTTTTTGATTCTTTTTTAAGCAAAGGCCTGTACTAGCCGGCGGCGGGCTGCCGCATCTGGTACGAATTCCCCGGCCTTGTTCCATCCGCCGGTCAGCGCGTGAGGGACTGACGGGTCGCCGCTGAGCTTGGAGAGGAATGTCAGGGCTGGGAGGCGGGATTGAAAATCCAAATAGGAGATGTCTGTGTCCGCCAAGTCTAGCAGGCCGCCGACCAGCGCTTCGGCGTTGCGCCCCAAAAAAGTGTCCAGACGGCTGTTTAAATAACTGGCGATGAGCTTTGCGCCCTCTTCGCATTGCTGTAAAGCGCCGCCGCCATAGGCGGGATAGCGCAGAATATCTAAAAATTTCTGCCCGTCGATCAGCTGCCGCCCGGCGGAAAGGCTAATGAAAATGCCATTTTCGTTGTAGGAAAGGCTTTCCGCCAGTTCGTATTCCGCTACGCCGATTCGGTTGACCCCATCGATGATGGCTTGGCTGTCCATGTCGGCGTACCGGTCTACCGGCACAGAAAAGGAATCGGACAACGCTTTGGCGACGGCCCGAGCGCCCTCTTTTTCGTAGGCATCCTCCAAGGTGGAAAAGCCAGTTTCCCCATGCAAGATGGTCTGCGCAGGGAAAAGAACCACCGGAATGCGCCCGCCCAGCATATCCAGCCGCACCAACGCAAAGAGGGGGAGATCCTCTTTGCGGGCGCCTCGGCCCACAAGCAAGACCGTAAGATTGTCCTCCTTCTGGGGCAAATAAAAGGTATCGGCGGAGATCTGGCTGGAAACAGGGTTCTCCGGGAGCGGATTGAAAACGAATACGACGATGAGCCCCATCATGGCCAAAGTGAAGAAGGACAGCGCGAAAGCGAGGGCGAAAAAACGAGTTTTCCTGTTTTTGCGATTCTGCTGGGACATCAGAGCATCTCCTTCCTTTGTTCGCTGGATCCCCAAAACCCGATTAGTTTTCTTTCAAGTGGCGGCAGAGGGCCTCCCACCATTCCACCACCGCAAGACGGGCCCGGTACCGGGGAAGCTGTTCTTGCTGCAGCAGGCTATCGCTGATTTGGGCCTCGGCCTGGGTAAAGCCGGTTTCCGCCGCTCCCACGCACAAAGGCGGGTAAAGGACGCACCACCAGTTTTTGCCCGCGGCCTCGCCTAGCTCAATGCGGACGGCAGTATAGGTCCCGGCGGGCAGGATGACGTCGCCGTACCGACGGGTTTCAAAATACATATCGGTGACCGAGACGGCCACCGGCAGATCGTATCCGTTGTGTAAGGCAGCCTGCTCTGCCGTGCGCTGCAGATCGGGCAGCTGCGCTTTCGCCGCCGCCAACATCTTTTCCCGGGTGTCGCAGCCGGAAAACAGCGTCCCGGACTGGGCCAGCACCGCGTCCCGGATTTTGAGCTTTAATGATTGGTCGGCAGGTGAGTCGGAATTGGCCAAAATGTGCAGCCGCAGGGTGTTTTCCCGGATGAAGGAGCATTCGGCCCCAAAGGAAAACACGGTGGAACAGGCGATACTGAGGATACAGGCAATGAGTACGAACCATTCTTTTTTTCGCATATGTAAAACCCCGTCCTTACGATCAATTTCTGACCGTAGTATGGACGGGGTTTTGACAGCTTATACAGTTTTAAAAAATCAGCCCAGATATAAAAGTTTGGCGCCATAGCCCACCGGCCGAGCGAGAAAGAAGGAGCCGCCGAACTGATACATCCGCCGGGCGCAGCGCAACGCCTGTTTTTTCTCTGCAAACAGGCCGTATACGGCGGAGCCGCTGCCAGTCATCCGGCTACCCAATGCGCCGCTTTTGAGCATGTTTTCCCGGATTTTTGGCACTTCAGGCAGGGCGGCCGCTTGTTCCAGGACATTTTCCAAAAGCAGCCCCAATGCCGGCAGGTCCCCTTTTTGCAGCGCTGCCAGCGCCTGGGGCGTGTCAGGGCGGCGCACCGATGCCAGCGCATCGTAAGCGGCAAAGCAGCCGGCGGTTTTTACGCCTGCCGCCGGTTTGACGATGGCAAGCCAGCCGTCGCCCAGCGGTGGCAGAGGGGTGATCCGTTCCCCGATGCCCTGTACCAGCGCTGCGCCCCCAACAATACAAAAGGGGACATCCGCACCCAGTCCCAGTCCGATTTGACACAACTCTTCTGCAGAGAAAGGGTCGCCGGCCAAGGCGTTAAGGCCAATTAGGACGCCGGCCGCGTCGGCACTGCCGCCGGCCATGCCCGCCTCCATGGGGACCCTTTTTTCTACCCGGAGCTCCAACCCAAAGGAATGGCCCCAAGCGCTGAAAAAGGTCTGGGCGGCCCGATAAGCGAGATTGTTTTCGCCGGCGGGCACCGCCGGGTTCGAGCAGTCCAGGCGGATACCCGATTCCTCCTGCCCGGTCAGATAGACGGTGTTTTCCAAACTCACTGCGTGCATGAGCATCTCCATTTCGTGGTATCCATCTGCCCGGCGGCCCAGAATATCCAGGGTCAGGTTGATCTTTCCCGGCGCGGACACGACTGCCATCGCCATACAAAAACACCTCCCAGTGTCTGTTATTTATTCTGCCGATGTTTGGGTTTCTTCCAGCGCGTCCTGCACGAGGGCTTCCAGATCCGCCATGGTTTTGAGCGCACCGGTACGCCCCCGCAGGCGGGCGGCGCCGTGAACCCCCTTGAGATACCAGGCGGCGTGTTTGCGCGATTCCTTTAGGGCCACCGATTCCCCCTTGTAGCCGGCGGCTAATCGGGTCTGCTCCAGCAGATAGCCCAGTCGCTGGGACAAAGGCGGGTCGGACAGCAGTACGCCGTCGGTCAGATAACGGCTGATTTGGGTGAACAGGTAAGGGTTGCCCAAAGCGCCCCTGCCAATCATGACCAGATCGACGCCGGTATCCTCATACATCTGGACGGCGGCGGCGACCGAATCTACGTCGCCGTTGCCGATGACCGGAATCGAAACTGCCTGCTTTACCGCTTTGATGATCTGCCAATCGGCCACGGGAGCGTACATCTGCTGACGGGTGCGGCCGTGGATGGTCACTGCGGCGGCGCCGTTTTGCTCCGCCATTTTGGCAAATTCCACCGCGTTGACCGACTGGGCGTCCCATCCCTTGCGGAACTTGACAGTCACCGGCACCGGGACGGCGCGGCAGACCTCCTGGATGATCCGGCCCGCCAGCGGCGGGTTTTTCATCAGGGCGCTGCCGCCGCCGTTGCCCGCCACCTTGGGCGCGGGGCAGCCCATGTTGATGTCGATGATCTGGGGTTCATAGGCCATGGACATTTCGGCGGCGCGGGCCATGGTCAGTGGGTCGTCCCCAAACAGCTGGATGCCGCCGGGATGTTCCGACGGCCCTAAAGTCAGCAGATCGGCGGTTTTTTTGTTTTGATAGGTTAGCCCCTTGGAGCTGGTCATCTCGCCGACGGTGTAGCAGGCGCCCAAGGCGCGGCAGACCTCCCGAAAAGCCCGGTCGGCCACCCCAGCCAGCGGCGCTAAAGCTGCGGTCTTTTGGATTTCAACGGTTCCGATTTTTACGATCATCCGGCAAAAGCCCCTTTGTTTGATTGCTTGTTCCAATTTTTTTCATCATACCAAAAAAGGGGGTTTTTCGCAATGGGGCGCGACCGGAAAAAATCGGTTCCAGAGAGGGAGAAACGGTTACAAGAGCTCGGTTTTGTGGTATAATTCATATAAATCTGCCTATCCTTGGTAGAGGATTTTTCTGTGCGCCAAGAAAGCGGCGCGTAATCGAATCGCAATTCCCGGCGGGATTTTGAAAATATAAAGAACCAGAGGAGATTCTATGAAACTTTTGACCATTGATGGCAACTCCATTTTAAACCGGGCTTTTTACGGCATCAAACTTTTGACTACCAAAGAGGGGGTCTATACCAACGGGATTTACGGTTTTTTGAGTATCCTGCTGCGGGTGTTGGAAGAGACTTCTCCTGACCGGGTAGCGGTGACCTTTGATAAAAAAGGCCCCACCTTCCGCCATCAGCAGTTCGACGGGTACAAGGCCGGGCGCAAGGGAATGCCGCCAGAGCTGGCGGGACAGCTACCGGTGCTCAAAGAACTGTTGGGCAAATTGGGCTATGCGGTCGTGGAATGCGATGGGTACGAGGCGGACGACATCTTGGGCACTTTAAGCCGCGCCTGCCAGGAGCAGGGGGGCCAGTGCGTGATCGCCACCGGCGACCGGGATGCGCTGCAACTGGTCACCGAGCAGGTGCAGGTGCGTTTGGCCACCACTAAAATGGGGCGGCCCGAATCGGTGCTGTACGATATCCCGGCGATTTTGGAGAAATATACAGTGTTGCCCGAACAACTCATTGACGTGAAGGCGCTGATGGGGGACAGCTCGGACAACATCCCTGGAGTGGCGGGGATCGGCGAAAAGACCGCCATCGCCCTGATCCACGATTTCCACGACCTGGACCGGCTGTATGCTCATTTGGACGACCCGTCCATCCGCCCGGCGGTACGACAGAAGCTGGAAAAGGATCGGGAAACGGCCTACATGAGCCGGGATCTGGCCCGCATCCGGCTGGACGCGCCGGTGCCAACGGATATGGACGCCTATCGGCTCCGGCAGCCAGATGAGGAAAAGGCGGCGGCAGATCTAAACCGGCTGGAGATGTTCTCCATGATCGGGCGGTTGGGGTTGCATCCGAATGAAAAAAAAGGGTTATCTGATACGGAAAAGCCCCAGCGGACTTTAAAAACGGCTGCGGTGGCAGACGTCCTTTCTGGCGGGGAACTGCTTTTCCTGTGTTGGGACGATTGTTTTCAGCAGTTTGCCCTGTCAAACGGGGAAACAGCCGCCTGCTTTTCGGCTGATGAGCGGGCGCTGCTGGAGCAGGTGCTGACCTGCCCGGCTCCCAAGGCGGTGTCAGGGTGCAAGGAATTGTACCGGCAGGCGCTGGATTGGCAGATCGAGCCGGCAGAGATCCGGTTTGACGCGCCGCTGGCAGGGTATTTGCTGAACCCCACCGCCAGCAGCTATGATCTGGAACGGCTCAGCGCCGCCTACGCGTCGGTCAACATTCGGCAGCCCCAGGCAGAGGGGTATGAAATCCCCCTGGAGCGGCTGGCGCGGCTCATGGCGGTGCGGGAGCCGATGGAAGCGGAATTGGCCCAAAACGGGCAGACAGAGCTGTTGCAGGAGGTAGAAATCCCGTTGGCACGGGTATTGTCCCAAATGGAAAAAGAGGGCTTTGGCATCGACAAGGAAGAGCTGGTGGCCTTTGGCGAAGAAATGGCCCGGCGGATCGACCTGCTGGAAGCGCAAATCTATCAGCTGGCGGGGGAAGAATTCAACATTGCCTCCCCCAAACAGCTGGGGACGATTCTGTTTGATAAGTTGGGGCTGCCCGCGGGGAAAAAGACCAAGACCGGCTATTCCACCAACGCGGATGTATTGGATTATCTAAAAGACAAACACCCCATCGTGCCGCTGATTTTGGATTACCGGACGGTGGCCAAGCTGAAATCCACCTATGTGGATGGTTTTATGAAGCTTATTGGCGCGGACGGGCGCATCCACTCTTCTTTTAATCAGACCGAGACCCGCACCGGGCGGATCAGCTCCGCCGAGCCCAACATGCAAAACATCCCGGTGAGAACCGAATTGGGCAGCAATCTCCGCAAGTTTTTCAAGGCCCGGCCAGGATACCTCTTGGTGGACGCGGACTACTCCCAGATCGAGCTGCGGGTACTGTCCCATGTGTCGGACGACAAAACCATGCAGCAGGCGTTTTTGGATGGCACTGACATCCATACCATTACTGCCTCTCAGGTTTTTGACCAGCCGCCCATGTTTGTTACGCCGCTGATGCGCTCCCGGGCCAAAGCGGTGAACTTTGGCATTGTATACGGCATCGGAGCGTTTTCGTTGGCCCAGGACATTGGCGTTTCGGTGGCGGAGGCGGACCAGTATATTAAGGATTATCTGCGCACCTACTCAGGTGTGCGGCAGTATATGAGCGACATTATAGAATTTGGCAAAGAACACGGCTATGTAGAAACCATGTTCCACCGGCGGCGGTATCTGCCGGAGCTGGCCGCATCTAATAAAAACCTACAGGCATTTGGCAAGCGGGTGGCCATGAACACCCCCATCCAGGGCACGGCGGCGGACATTATCAAGATCGCCATGGTCAAGGCTGCCCGGCGGCTGGAAAAAGAAAAGCTGGATGCCCGCATCATTTTGCAGGTCCACGATGAGCTGATCATCGAGGCGGCCCAGCGAGATGTGAAGGCGGCGACGATCCTGTTGCGGCAGGAGATGGAAAACGCTGTAGAGCTCAAGGTGCCGTTGAGCGTGGATTGCGGGGTCGGCGTCAGCTGGTACGATGCGAAATAAGGGGGAAAATAGATGGACTATCGGCTGTTGCCCATGGAGAAAAGGCACCTTTCGGCGCTGGCGGCGCTGGAACGCATCTGTTTTTCCGATCCGTGGAGTGAAGATGCTTTTTTATCGGAATTGGACAACCCCGGTTCCCACTTTATGGTGGCGCAGGACGCTGCCGGTACAGTGCTGGGATATCTGGGGCTGCACCATGTGCTGGATGAGGGGTATATTGCCAACATCGCGGTGGATCCGCTGTTCCGGCGGCAAGGGATTGGGTCGGCACTTTTGACCGACGCACAGCGATTTGCCTGCCGGACCGGCCTTGCATTTTTAACGCTGGAGGTGCGCCGGAGCAATCTGGGCGCCCAGGCGCTGTACCGCCGCCACGGGTTTGAGCCGGTGGGCGAACGGAAAAATTATTACCGGGAGCCGGTGGAGGATGCGATCCTAATGACCCGGCCAATCGGACATGAGGAGGAACCGGCATGAAACTGCTTGCCATAGAATCGTCTTGCGATGAAACCGCCGCCGCCATTGTAGAGGATGGGCGGCATGTGCTGTCATCGGTGATCTATTCTCAGGTGGAGGAGCACCGGCAATACGGCGGCGTGGTGCCGGAAATCGCGTCCCGGCGGCACACGGAACAGATCATCGCTGTGACCCAAAAGGCGCTGGATGACGCTGGGCAGACGCTGCAAAGCGTTGACGGGATCGCGGTCACCTATGCGCCGGGGCTGATCGGCGCGGTGCTGGTGGGAGTCAACTTTGCAAAGGGGCTGGCCCTGTCCACGGGAAAACCGCTGATCCCGGTTCACCATATCCGGGGGCATATCGCCGCCAACTATCTGGCCCATCCGGATCTGGAGCCGCCGTTTCTCTGCCTGGTGGTGTCCGGCGGGCACAGCCACCTCATCGAGGTGCTGGATTATACGAAGTTCCGGATCATCGGCCGCACCCGGGACGACGCGGCGGGAGAAGCCTTTGACAAAGCGGCCCGGGCCATGGGGTTTCCCTATCCCGGCGGCGTGTTTTTGGATCAGGCGGCCCAAAAGGGGGATCCGTCGGCCTATGCCCTGCCCCGCCCGCGGGTAGAGGGCAGCCCTTATGATTTTAGCTTTTCCGGGCTGAAAACGGCGGTGGTCAATCTGCTGCACAACGCCGCCCAAAAGGGTGAAACAGTGCGGGTCGACGATTTGGCGGCTTCTTTTCAGCATGCAGTGGTGGAGATCCTTTCTAGCCGTTTCTTGGCGGCGGCCGAAGAGTTTGGCTATCAAAAACTGGTGATTGCAGGCGGCGTATCCGCCAATTCCGGCCTGCGGGGAACCCTGGAGGCCGCGTGCAAAAAGCGGGGCTATGCGCTGTACCAACCGCCGCTGCCCCTGTGCGGAGATAATGCAGCGATGATCGGCGCCCAGGGCTACTACGAATTTTTGGCCGGCCATACGGCGGGCTTGGACTTAAACGGCGTGGCCAGCCTGCCGATTGACGCGTAGGACCAAGAAACTGGGGAAAAGATATAAGGTGAACCCGCCGTCCCGAAAAGATCGGGGCAGTCTTCTCAGAAATACAGATAAAAAAACAGCGGCGCAAAGAGTTCTTCGCGCCGCTGTTTTTTGTTTGTCAGGAAAGCTTCATATAGCCGTCTTTCACCCAGCCGATTTTGCGGAGGGCAAAATCGAACAGAAAGCTCAATGCCGCAGGCAGGATAAAATGCATCAAGATCACCTGGAACCACACCGGGGCCCCGCCGCCCATTGCGGCGAAAGCGCCGAACTGGCCGACCAGTCCGCTGGTGCCCATCCCGGCGCCGGAAGCGGTGTTGGTCATCTGGAACACGCAGGTGGAAATGGGGCCAAGCACCGCCGACGCCAGCGTCGGGGCGATCCAGATCTGTGGGTGGCGCATAATGTTGGAAAACTGCAACATGGAGGTGCCGATCCCCTGGCTGATAAGTCCGCCCCAGCCGTTTTCACGGAAGCTGGCTACCGCGAATCCAACCATCTGGCAGCAACAGCCGACCACCGCCGCCCCTGCCGCCAAACCGTTTAGATCCAGCATGATACACAAAGCAGCCGAGCTGATGGGGGCGGTGAGCACCATACCGACGATTACCGAGACCAGAATGCCCATGGGCAGGGGGGTCAGCTGAGTGGCGGAATTGATGACGGCGCCGAGGCCGTTCATCATTGCCTGGATGCCGGGGCCCACCAACTGGGCAACGGCGCAGCCGCTGACGATTGTGGTGATGGGACTGACGATAATGTCCACCTTGGTTTTTCCAGCGACCAGGCCGCCGATTTCCGCACCGAACACCGCGCCGATATAAGCGCCGACGGGGCCGCCCACCGCGTAGCCGTAAGCGCCGGATACAGCGCAGGAGAACAACACCAGCGGTTTCGCCTTTAATCCGTGGGCAATGGCCACGCCGATGGCCGCGCCGACCACCGGCGATGACGCGCTGACGATTGCGGCATAGGGCGCCAGAAAACCAAGAAAAGAAAATTTGCTCAGCTGGGACAGGATCAGGCCGATGATCAGAGAGGAAAAAAGGCCCAGTGCCATAGCGCCCATCGCGTCAATAAAATAACGTTGAAACGCCTTTTTCAGGAATGCCAATGTTGTTTTGTTTTGGTTCTGTTCCAAAAGAAATACACCTCTTCTTCCTGTTTTAGGAAATTCATTTGGAAACATTATAACAATCTGGCCACCTAAAAACAACAAAAACGCCGTTCTTTTTCCCCGGGAGGGGGAGAATCGGCGTTTTTCTCAAATTATCGGCAAAAAGAAACGGTTATTCCGGGGTTTTGCCCGCGAAACCGGCGCGCCGGTACAAAAGCGCCGTTATCAGCGCGGTCAGCGGGATGGTGGCGAGCATTCCGATGCTACCGCATAGGGCGATGAGGATTTCCGCTGCTACCATTTCCCGATTGATGATGTTGACAAACGGCACTGGATAAGCATACAGCAGCAGGATCAAATGGATCGAACCGCCCACATAGGCTAGGATCAGGGTGTTGGACATGGTGCCCATAATGTCCCGGCCGATAGCGGCACCGCTGAAGAACAGATGGCGGGGGGAAATCCCCGGCGCTTTTTGGATTAACTCATCCAGCGACGAGGCGATGGAGACCGCTACATCCATGGCTGCGCCGGAAGCGCCAATGATGATGGCGGCAAATAAAAGGCCCTTAAAATCCAGGACAAATTCATCGGAGAGAAAGCGCAGATAGGCCGCCTCCTCGTCGACGATGCCGGACAGGCGCATGGCGTAAGAAAAGGACGCCGCCAGAACCCCCGCGGCGCCCAGCCCACCCAGGCAGCCCAAAATCGCGGACAGGGCCTTGCGGGTAAAGCCGCAGACTAGAAACAGGGTAAAACCAGTCATCAGCGCCGCGCACAAAAGGGACAGCCAAACCGGGCTTAAGCCGCGGACAGCCAGCGGGAAAAACAGCCCAAAGACCACAAAGCAGGTAACGGCCAGAGAAAGGACGGTCTTGACCCCTTTCCAGCGGCCAAAGAGGATCAAAAACAGCAAAAACGCACCGGCCAGCAGGGCGATGGGCAGGTCCCGGACATAATCGGCGGCGGAACCGGTGAGGTGATTTTGTTCGTCCAGCGCCAGCGAAACAAACAGTAGGTCGCCAGCTTTGGCGGGATAGGCGGAGGGGAGGCTGATTTCGTCGAAGGTTTGGCGGACGGTGGCCTGCTGCCCCTCAAACGCGCCCTCTAAAATTTCAACGCGCAGCGTCAGCACCCGGGTGATGATTTGGCCGCCGGAATAGGGGGTGGAGACGGTTTCATCGGAGAGCACCTGCGCAACCCGGGCGCGGACGGTGACCTGCCCGTCCCCGTCGGCGGATTCGGCTGCCGCAGGAAAAGCAAAAAACAGCGCCAAAAGCAGAAAAACGGCGGAAAAAACGGCAAATTGTTTCAAAAGAGCGCCCCTCCTTTCATCCCGATCAGTATGCCCATATTACAGGTCAAAAATGCCCAGCCGCCGGATATCAATGGCTTGGACAGGGCACATTTCGTGGCAGCAAAAGCAGCGGATGCAGCTTTGGTAGTTGATCCGGGCTTTGCACGCCTCAATGCGGATGGTATGGGCGGGGCAGCTTTCGGCGCATTTGCCGCAGCCGACGCAGCGGCGCTGGCGAATCGCCGGCTTTGGCTGAATGAAACGGGTTACCTTTTTGACCGCGGGGCGCAGCGGTGCCGGGAATTGGGAGGAAAAGTCAGTCTGTTTGGAACGAGGGCGGCAAAAGGGCCCAGCCTGGGTCAGGGCGTCCCGATCTCCCAGCAGGTCGATCTGCTCCAGCGAACCGGGGCACAGGCCCTGCTCGATGGAGCGGCGGACGGTGACGATCTGGGACGGGTCAATGCCCAACACGGCGGCGTTGACCAGATCCAAAGCGTAACGATCGCAGGAACAGAGGGTCAACCCCACCTGCTTTTTGCTCCCGCCGGTGGGGCCGTCCCCTTCCATAGCTTCTACCGCGTCTACGAAGGAAATGACCGGCGGCAGGGCGGCGGACAGATCCAACAGCATCTGGCAGAAGTCCTCTTTTTCCGGGTAGCGCATATGCAGCTCCGGTTTCATCAGGCCGGGGACGCAGCCGAACAGGTTTTTGACCGCGCCGCTTAAAACGGTCATACAGTGGGTTTTGAGCTTGCAGATATTGAGGACAAGATCCGCGCCGGCAATGGGGTCGATGACGGTAAAGCGCCGGGTGACCTGTCCATTTCCTTCGATCTGGCGGCTGCCGGTGCCGAAATTCAGCGCCGCGCCGGTGCGCTGGGCCACCTGGGCCATGCCGCAGGTCTCGTACAGGCTGCGCAGCAGCGGCTCCGCATAGGGGCCGCCGGCGCTTTCGGCGATGGTGATATCCTGCGCGCCCAAAGCCTGCAGCTGCCGGATTACCGCTTCTACCAGCACCGGATGGGTGGTGACTGCATCCTCGGGGCGGCGCTTCATAATCAGGTTGGGTTTGACGACGATTTTTAGGTCCGGACGGATCATGCGGCCAAGATCCAGCGCCGCGAAATGGGCGTGGACTGCCGTTTGCATCCGGGCGGGATCGTAGGACTCGGTTTTGTATACGCTGACCTGTGGCAAAGCAGTCATGCTTCCTTTCTTAGGAAAATCTGCGCGCAAAAAAGCCGGGCCGGCCGGCCCGGCGATATTCCTGATGCGATTGTAACGCAGTAAAAACGCGGATAGGGAAGTGCTATTTGGGGGGCTTCAGCTCGTCCAAAAAGGCATGGATGCGCCGCAACGCCTCTAGCAGGTGGTCGACAGAATAGGAGTAGGAAATACGGACAAACCCTTCGCCTGACTGGCCGAACGCGTCGCCGGGGATAACCGCCACCTTTTGGGCGTATAACAGCTGTTCACAGAACTGGGCGGAAGTAAGCCCGGTGGATTGGATGCTGGGGAACACATAAAACGCGCCTTCCGGCGAGAAGCAGGATAGGCCCATCTGGTTTAAGGAATCCACCAGCAGGCGGCGGCGCATATCGTATTGCACCACCATATTTTCAATTTCATCGTCGCAGTTTTTGAGCGCTTCCACCGCTGCATATTGGCTGGTGGTAGGGGCGCACATGATGGCGAACTGATGAATTTTGGTCATCTGCTTTAAAATTGGTTCCGGCCCGGCGGCATAGCCCAACCGCCAACCGGTCATGGCGTAGGCTTTGGAAAAGCCGTTGACCACCACCGTCCGCTCCCACATGCCGTCGATCTCGGCAATGGACACATGCCGTTCCCGGCCAAAGGTCATTTCCGCATAGATCTCATCAGACAGCACCACAATATCGGTACCGCGCAGAACCTCGGCGATTTCCTCCAAGTGCTCCCGGCGCATGACCGCGCCGGTGGGATTGTTGGGAAAGGGCAGCACCAGTAGTTTGGTGCGGGGGGTGATGGCATCGCGCAGCTGCTGGGCGGTCAGGCGAAAGCCGTCCTCCGGGCGGGTGGGGATGGGTATCACCTTGGCGTCAGCCAGCGCGCCCATGGGCGCGTAGGCTACAAAGCAGGGTTCCGGCAGCAAAATCTCGTCGCCGGGGTTGATGAGCGCACGGATGCAGATGTCGATGGCCTCCGAGCCGCCGACGGTGACAAGGATCTCGTTTTTTGGGTCATATTCCAGCGAAAAACGCCGTTTGAGATAGGCGGCGATTTCGGTTCGCAGCGGCGCCAGGCCAGCATTGGCAGTATACCAGGTACGGCCTTTTTCCAGCGATTCGGCCCCGGCGTGGCGAATGCTCCAGGGAGTTTTAAAATCCGGCTCGCCGACGCCCAGGGAGATCACGCCGTCCATTTCCGCAGCAATGTCAAAAAAACGGCGGATGCCCGAAGGCTTGATGGCCACCGCCCGTTGGGACAGGATCTTGTCGTAATCAATCACAGCAGCGTCATCCTCCTCTCGTCTTTGACCTCCTCCTCAAAGACCACGCCCCGCTCCTTGTATTTTTTTAGGATAAAGTGGGTAGCGGTGGAGTTGACCGAGTCGATAGGCGAAAGGCGGTGGGCCACAAACATAGCGATATCCCGGAAGTTTTTGCCGGATACGGTCACGGCCAGATCATAGCCGCCGCTCATCAGGCTGACCGACTGAACCTCTTCCAGATCCATAATGGTGCGCGCGATCTCCTCAAAGCCGAAATCCTTTTTGGGGGTGACCTTGATCTCGATGCGGGCGAACACCGTGGGAGCATCGGTCTTGTCCCAATCGATTACGGCCTGATAGCCGCGGATGACACCGGATTTTTCATATGCCTCGATGGCGGCTGCCACGTCGGTTTCTTCCCGGCCGAGCATGACGGCCAGCTGCTTGTTGGTAAGGCGCGCGTTGTTTTGCAATAAAGAGAGCAGTCGATCCATAAGTGTATCCTCCTAATAAATTTGCAGCAGCCGGGGCTGCCGTTTTTTGTAAAAGGTAAAGGATTGGAAGCCCGCCTGGCGGGCTATTTCCATTGCCTCTTGAATGCCTTCGCCCAAATCCTCCGCGGCGTGGGCGTCGGAGCCGAGGGTGACATATTCCCCGCCCAGTTCCCGGAACCGCTTGACATACTTTAAGGTCGGCGAGGTTTCGCCGATGGGCCCCCGCAGGCCGGAGGTGTTGATCTCCAGCGCTTTGCCGTTTTCTGCCAGGGTCCGCAAGGTCAAATCAATCAGATCGTCCATCCGGGACAGATCGACGCCAAGGTGGTGGTTGCCGTTCATATAGCGGATGGGGTAGGTGATGTGAGCCATAGAATCAAACAAGCCCAGTTTGGCGATTTCGTAAAGCTCCCGATAATATTCTTCCAGCAAGGCATAAGGGTCAACGTCTTTAAAGTCCATAAAGTAAAAATCCTCGTCGCCACGGATGCAGTGCAGCGAGCCTAGCACAAAATCGTACGGCTCCATCGCCAGCACGTGCCGGGTCAAATCCAGGTCATAGTTCATCTGCCCCAGTTCGATGCCGTAGGAGATCATCAGGCTTTTGCCGAAGGCGGCCCGGGCTTTGAGCATCTCAAAATATCCTTGTTTGATGCGGGTCTCGATGTCCCGGGTCACGTATTCGTTGATTTCGCAATGGTCGGTGATGGCAAACCCCAAAATCCCCTTTTTCACCGCCGTTTCACACAGAAAGGTGATGGAATGCTCTGCGTCCCAGGACGTATCGCTGTGGGTGTGGCTGTCAAAGATATTCAGATACATAAAAATCCCCTTCCCCGCGCATGGTGAAAATAGTATAACATATTTAGGGGAAGTTTCACAATGGCCAGCGGCTTTTTTTTCGGCTTTTTTGCAGGCGGAAAGCGCTTTTCCTTCACAAAAACAATTGAAACCCCCATACAGGTATGGTATACTTAAACTCGTTTAAAGGCCTTCGGGCCAATCCAGAGAAAAGGCGGGAATCAAGCGATGAACAAGAAACCCTTGATCGGTATTACCGGCGGCTTTATGGCGAAAGTCGGCCCTAGGGGCTCCTACGGGATCGGCGGCGATTATATCAAGTCTGTGCGGATGGCGGGCGGCTGTCCTGTCATTCTCTCTGCTACGACCGACCCGGAGCAGATTGCGGCTTACATCGAGTCGATCGACGGATATCTCTGTCCCGGCGGCGGGGATATTGCCCCTCATCTGTACGGCGAGGACCCGGTGCGGGGGATGAGCCATTTTAACATGGATCAGGACGTGTTTGAAATTCAGATGATCAAAGGCTGCGTCGCGGCGAAAAAGCCGGTGTTTGGCGTCTGCCGCGGCATGCAGCTGGTCAATGTGGCATACGGCGGCAATATGATTCAGGATATCGCCCTCCAGACCAAAAGCCTTCAGGCCCACGCGGGCAGCATGGACGACCGGGACGAGCCGTTCCATTGGGTGGATTTGAAAGAGGGCAGCATGATCCGGGAGCGAATGGGCGCCGAGAAGATCATGACCAACTCCTTCCATCATCAGGCGCTCAAGGACATTGCCCGAGGCTTTACTGTCACCGGCACGGCGGCGGACGGAATTGTAGAGGCGATAGAGTGCATGGACAAAAAAATCCTTTGCGTTCAGTTCCATCCGGAAAACATGGCCCAGCGGTTTGCGGATTATGTCAACCTGTTTCGCTGGCTGGTAGATAACTGCCAATAACCAGCGTCCGGTGCAGGCGGAAAGAAGGGCGAACCATCCGTTCGCCCTTCTTTTCACCCCCTTTACCGAGAAGCAAGAAGCAGCTGTTTTAATAGAGCGGACAGCTTGAAAGAGAAAGGAAAAAAGAAGATGAGAGCGATTATTACAGTGGTAGGACAGGATACCGTAGGGATTTTGGCGGCGGTCAGCCAGGTTTGCGCCGAGCACAAGGCCAACGTCATTGAAGTGACCCAATCGGTGATGCAGGAGCTGTTCGTCATGGTTATGTTGGTGAACATTGACCATCTGTCCGGCGGCATCAACGGCCTGGCCCAGTCCATGAACGAGCTGGGAGAGGAAAAGAACCTCAAAATCCATGTGATGCACGAGGATATTTTCAACGCGATGCACCGCATCTAGAGGAGGGGACAGCCATGATCAATATGAAGGATATTATGGAGACGGTCCAAATGATCGAAGAAGAGCATTTGGATATCCGGACCATCACCATGGGCATTTCGCTGCTATCCTGTTGCGATCCGGACGTTGAACGCGCTTGCCAGAAGGTGTATGACAAGATCACGGCCTATGCCAAAGATTTGGTGCAGGTGGGCGAGCAGATCGAGGCGGAGTACGGCATACCGATCATCAATAAACGTATTTCGGTGACCCCCATCGCCATGCTGGTGGCGGCTTCTGGCGGCGACCCGGTGCAATATGCCCTGACCCTGGACAAAGCGGCCAAGGCGGTGGGCGTGAACTTTATCGGCGGTTATTCGGCGCTGGTGCACAAAGGCTTTGCCGCCGGGGACAAGGAGCTGATCGAATCCATCCCGCGGGCGCTGGCCCAGACCGAATTTGTCTGTTCGTCGGTGAACATCGGTTCCACCAAAACCGGGATCAACATGGATGCGGTGGGGGTAATGGGCAAGGTCGTGTGCGAAACGGCGCGGCTGACGGCTGACCGGGACTGCATTGGCGCGGCTAAACTAGTGGTGTTTTGTAACGCACCGGAGGACAACCCCTTTATGGCAGGGGCGTTTCACGGCCCTGGCGAGCCGGAATGTGTGATCAATGTAGGCGTATCCGGCCCCGGCGTGGTGCGGGCGGCGCTGACCAAATGCCCCGACGGCAATTTGACCGATATTGCGGACATCATCAAGAAAACGGCATTCAAGATCACCCGTATGGGGCAGTTGGTCGGTTCTGAAGCGTCCCGGCGGTTGGGGGTGCCCTTTGGCATTGTCGATCTGTCGCTGGCGCCGACCCCTGAGGTGGGCGATTCGGTGGCGCATATTTTAGAGGAGATGGGCCTGGCCCAGTGCGGTTGCTATGGCACCACGGCGGCGCTAGCCCTGTTAAACGATGCGGTGAAAAAAGGCGGCGTCATGGCCTCATCCCATGTAGGCGGGCTATCCGGCGCCTTTATTCCGGTGTCGGAGGATGCGGGCATGATTGCTGCCGCCCGCACCGGCTGCTTAAAGCTAGAAAAGCTGGAGGCGATGACCGCCGTTTGTTCGGTGGGGCTGGATATGATCGTCTGCCCGGGAGATACGCCGGCGGAGGTGATTGCCGCCATTATCGCCGACGAAGCGGCCATCGGTATGGTTAATTCCAAAACGACGGCGGTACGTATTATCCCAGCCATCGGCAAAAAAGAGGGCGAGGAGCTGGAATTCGGCGGCCTGCTGGGTAGCGGGCCGGTGATGCCGGTCAACCAGGTGAGCCCGGCCAAGTTTATCCGCCGCGGCGGACGGATTCCGGCGCCGCTGCAAAGCCTCAAAAATTAGGGGGAAGGCAGATGCGTTTTTCGGGTGTGCTTTTGGCAGTACGGGATGTTGAGCGCTCCAAACGGTTTTACAAAGAGCTATTCGGCCAACAGGTGGCGCTGGATTTTGGCGAGAACGTCACCTTCAGCGGCGGGTTTTCCATCCAAGAGGGCTTTTCTGCACTTGCCGGGCTTCCGGAGGAGTCGGTGCTGCAAAAACCCCACAACATGGAGCTGTATTTCGAGACGGAGGATTTCAATGGTTTTGTGAAACGGCTGAAGCAGTATCCCGACGTGCAGTATGTCCATCCGCCTAAGCAGCACAGCTGGCAGCAGTGGGTGGTGCGCATTTACGACCCGGATTTTCATATGATCGAGATCGGGGAGGATATGGCGGCGGTAGCCCGGCGGGTGGTGGCCCAGGGCCATTCCCCGGAAGAGGCGGCTCGGATTACCCAACACCCGCTGGCGTTTGTACTGGCTGCGATGAAACAAAAAGGAAAATAAAAAAGGCCCGGCAAGGCAGCTACTGATAAAACAGTATCAACAACAAACTGAAAAAGGGTAGCTGCCATACAGGGTGCAACAAAAGACGGGTGAGATGCAGATGCTTTCACCCGTCTTTTGTGTTCATCGTTATGCTGTAAACGTTACGCAGTAGAACTCCATTTTCGGGGGTAGGAATATAAAACCCTTACCTATCTTGTTTCTGCGCCCGCAAAGCCGCATGAATACAGGATTTTTTGACCTCTATTGCGTGACAGGACACCCATAATATTTGAGGGCGCAAGCGGATTACCGCTTGCGCCCTCTTGCTCATACATTTCTAATCTTAAAATCATTCCACTTGGTAGCAACGTGAAGTTCTGCGCCGCTGCCGATTGCTTTGAAATGAGCCTTTCCACAACGGATTTTCAAATCCTCACGTCCTCGTAAATCAAGTTCATTGGTCTTTCCCTTTGTTTCCAAGACAAAGTACAGCTTTTTTATTCCGTCAATTTCAACATAAACCGCCCAGTCGGGATTATATGTACCTATGGGCGTGTCCACCTTGAAACGGTTCGGCAGCTTGAAAAATATCTTTACGTCCGGGTCGTCGTCCAAGTCAAGCGCAAACGGCTTTTCAACTGTCGTACTGTCGTAAATAACATAATCATAAACGCTATGCTCTACGGCTACGGCGTTTCTGTCCAGATTGGCGATGAGCTCTGCGCTATCAAAAATCTCCTGTATGAAGTATTCCTCGCCATAGATTTTTTTGTAGCTGATACCGTCTATCGCAAGGGTGCGGCGAACATCTAAAATTATCTGCGTTACATTCTCGATAAACATCTGCGGATTATTGAGAAAGTCCAAAAGTCGCCCGCTTTCTTTGAGTATTTCATAAACAGTCGCACGTTTGGTTAAGGTCTGCCCGCCTATAATCGTAAGGATATTGGGGAGTGACGAATAACTGTCTGAAAGAGCAGCCGTCTTTATGCCGCGCTCGGTGTAGGTCACGCCAGGATTGTCAATCTGAATATCGGCTGTCTGCGTAATGATACGCGCTTTGGGTATTGGCTCCATGTCCTCCAAGCCCTTTACGCTCCGGCGTATCAATTCGCTTTCGTCAATCTTCACGCGGTAAGTAGTCTTTTGCTTTATCTTATCCCATAACTCCAAAAACTCCGGCGACGCGGTGACTTCCTTTTTCAACTGTACCGTAACGTCCCTCGAAGCGTCGCGGATAGGCGGCTTGGTATCAGCGCGGCGTATCATATTTTCAATCTGCGGTCTTGCGCTTTCCAAATGCGACGGCAATTCAAGCGTTCCATCCTGTACGGCGGCTTTCATGCTATCTTTTATCCTGCCGGATTTTGTTATATATCCCTTGTTTTCAAAACAAGTCAAAAGCTCCTGTGCGCTGTCATAGGAAATGGATTTTTGCACGACAACCGTTTTTTGTGCGGTGAGTTCGGTTATGGCTTCGGGAGTAATACCGCCTTCGCGGGCAATAACCTCAACCGCTTTTGTTTTTGCTGTTTCAAGCTCTTGCGGCAACGCAGGAGCCTCCAAAGTAGGCATATCGGATTTTATAAAGCCCTCACCTGCAAGGTGGGAAAGAAGCGTTGCGGCTTGTTCCTCTGTTAACGGCTTTTCTTCTGTAACAGTTTCTTCAAATATCATTCCGCTAAACAAGTCAAGCTGCAATATGCCAAACTTCACACCTGTTTCATCTTCAATTTCCTTTTGCAGCGTGTCGGCAAACTCCGCAAAGCTCTCATTCGCCATAACGTGCAGGAGGTTTATATCCCTATCCTCAATACGCTCTCCATCTTGATTGACACAAAGGCGCAAGCCACGCCCCACCTTTTGACGGGCTGTAAGTGTGCTTTTCTGTTCAATCAAGCTGCAGACCTGAAATACATTAGGATTGTCCCACCCTTCTTTTAACGCAGAATGGGAAAAGATGAAGCGCAACGGACAATCGAAAGACAAAAGCCATTCCTTGTCTTTCATAATTGTGTTATAGGTGTTGTAGTCGTCTAACGTATCACCCTTAGTATTCTTGTAATTGCCCTTTTTATCTTGTGAAAAATAACCGTCATGAACACACGCTGCGTCGGCAGGGAAGCGTCCGCACAAATGTTCATATTTCGGCAGCTTCATCAATTCGGAGTAGGCTTCTTCAAACATCTCGGCATAGACGCCTTTGCCGCCGTCCTCGTTGCGGTATTTCTTCACTTCATCAATGAAGAATAAGGATAAAACCTTTATTCCCTTTTGGGTGTATCTCAATTCCTTGTCTAAATGCGCCTCTATCGTTCGGCGTATCTGTGCCCGTTTCATTACATTTTCATCAACGTCGCCTATCGCCTTGCCGAGCCGCAGGGCATCAACGCCCGACAACTCAATTTGCTCCATGCCCGGCGTACAGTCAATGCCGGAGACGGTATATCCTTCATATAAACTGCGATTGCCGGACAGCTTATATAAATCCGCGTCCTGCTTGACTGTAATAGCTTTTCTGCTGACCTTTCCGTCCTTGTCCGCAATATCCATTTCAATCCGCGCGCGAAAACCGTTGTCATTGGAAACAGACAACAGTTTGATATATGGCTTATTAAAGCCCCCTATCTATATCCAAATGTCCCTCGGTGAAGCACTCCGGGAATACAGCTTGAAGTTTTTCCCGCTGCTCCTGCTCAATGTCCATTGAAAGACCGTCTAATTTATCAGTCATTGGGCTTGTCCTCCTCGTTTATGCCTATCATACGCATAATTGCTAATAATGGGTTTTGTATTTCTGCGGCAATATCATCCTTGCCATTTTTCGCTTTTAGGTATTCCATAGCCTGTTTTATCTTATTGTCAGTATTCTCGTTAATGCCCATGACTGCTTCAATATTCGGTATCATCCAAAACATTTGTGCTGCGGGGACAAAATCCTTTAACGCCGTATTCTTTTTTGTGTGATTAGCATTTTCCGCTTCGACTTTTTTCTTTTTTTCAGGGTCTTTGATGGCAGTTAAATCTTTTATATCATCATCCGCCACAACGACATAGGGTATTGCAAAAGCCGTTGCGACTTTTGCAAAGGTCAGCAGATTGCCTTTGCCGCCACACTCAACAACCGATATTCCATATCTATCAATATCAACATCCATTTTTCTTCCGGCATAAGGAAATGCAAACTTTTCAGTTGCTCCCTCAACAAAAATGACACCTCTCGCAAAGAACATCTCGTTTCGTTGATTGTCAAAATAGTTTTCAAGTTTTAAGGCTTCTTTTTCGGTTTTTACTATCTGTTCCCGTTCGCATAGCTTCGCAGTAGTACCGTCTGCATTGTTCCTACGAATTAAACAGACATTTTCCGGCTCGTACAGCCGAATAAATGTAGGAGAGTGCGTTGTAATGAACACTTGGTTTTGTCCGCTTAACCGCGAAAGTATAGTGCTGAAATAATGCTGTTTTTGAGGGTGCAAATATACTTCCGGCTCCTCAATAGCAAAAATGGCTCCCTCTTTTTTGATTTCTTCATAAGTTCGGAATATAGCTATCACGATTGCGCTTTGCAATCCAGCCCCCACCATATCAGCCGTTGTGCTTATTCCCATTTGGTCTACATATAGTTGCAAGTTCTTAAAGACATTCATTGAGTCGTAGGTATCAAAACGAATTGCAATATCACCCTCCGCAGAATCAATGCCCATCTGCTCTAATGAGTTAGTACGTATTTTACTTTCAATTTCAAGAAATTGCTCTGTTTGCAGGAAACTGTATGCCTCCTTGATTTTTAACTCGAAGGCTTGCTTCCGCGTCATTTTCTTTTTACCCTCTGACGCTTCCACATTAACGGTCGTTTTGTCAGACGATAGGCTTGTATTTATATCATTGAAAAGGCGACGCAAAATAGACCATCTGTTGCTTGGGTCTTGTTTATTGTAATCGCGCATTACATCAACATAGATAAACGGTATTCTTTCGCGGAGTTCTTTTGATACTTTTAATTGATAGTATTGACCTGTGTATCGCTCCCCCTCTTTGTACGGAGTAGCAGGATATTGACAGGGCTTACCGCGCTTATCTATACACACGAAATCAACCACAAGCGTTCCTGCTGGTTTTGATTTAACGCGACGCTTATATGCCTTTCCTCTTAACTCAAATCCTGCAACCTCACACTTGCAATTATTGCGCCATTCATCAAGGGCACTATCAAAATAAATCTGTATTACAATATCCTTTTCGGTATTATAGTCATTAAAATCTTCTTCCGTAAATGTACGGTCGGTCGGCCATGTTTCACCTAATACAAGGTTGACTGCTTTAAGAATATTGCTTTTGCCCGCATTGTTTTCACCTATCAAAGCACCGTAGTTATTTGGAGAAAAATCAAGCTGTTTTATACTGCGGTAGTTTTCGATATGAACCCTTGCTATTTTCATTGCTGCCCCTCCTTATCCCTGCGCTTATATCCAACCCATTTTCCCGTTGTAACCCTCTCGTCTTTGGGCTTCATCGTATCGGCGGGCATGACCCATGCCGTTCCTATTTTATATGCGCCCTCAATTCTGCCGTCGCGGCACATTTCCGAAACGCGGCGGGAAGTAACGCCCCATAATTTGCTTGCCTGCTTGGTAGTCATAATCTCCATGTAGCCCGCCCCCACTCAAAAGCATTTTATGAGTAGATTATAGCACATTTGCGGAAGTATATCAATCTGCAAGTGTGCTTCTTTTCATGTGGCCAATAAAATATTTTGCTATTTCTTTGGAAGTTTGGGCTATCGCCACCGTAGTAGTGGTAAGAAAAATATTTTTGACTTTTTCGCCTCAATCTTTGGCAAAAACGCAAAGTGCGGTGTTGTAGGTAGTAAGGGAAGAAATAATCTTTCTCAAATCTTTGGCATTTTGAAAATCTCGTCGTATTAAGGGATATCGAGGCTCTCGCCTCCGCCATCTGCAAGGCCGCGCTCTGTGAGGATGAGGATTTCGGGGACGATTGCGAGGATGCCCGCTCTGTGGTCAACACCGCAATCGCACTCATCTAACCATGCTCTTTAGCACAACAACGTTTGCAGCAAATGGCGATGTTGCGGGAGCCATTGAGGGCACATGGAACGATGCCTCCGGGCAGATCAAGACAGTGGTCAACAAGGTGGTATTCCCCGCAATCGACCTCATTTTGGCGGTGTTTTTCTTTGCAAAATTAGGTATGGCATACTTCGACTATCGCAAGCACGGTCAGTTCGAGTGGGCGGCTCCGGCGATTCTGTTCGCCTGTTTAGTGTTCACCCTGACAGCTCCGACCTATATCTGGACTATTTTGGGTATGTAGTTTGGACAATAACCGTGATATCGGCAATGTGTAGGGGGTCATTCTTTTAATTAGTGTTATTGGAAAAAGCACCTTCTATCTATCCACTTATTCATAACTACGGCTACTGTTGCCATAGTTCCTTGTTCAAGTATTGTCATTTCTCAAAATTCCTTTGAAAGACTATTGACACGATAGGAATAGTGTGGTATTATTCTATCAACCTACTTGGTAGGTGCGTATTTAGTATGAGAGGAGAACAACCCATGAAAGAGCTGTCCGCTGCCACTATGATGAATACCGTGGAGATGTGTATGTGCTGCTGCATGTGCGCTACTGTTGGCATACCCTTTTTTGATAAGTTCTCCACGAATCGAATGCCTGATTGACTTTGCATTTGCAAATCATGATTCTATTTATGCCGTGAAGCTTATCAAAGCTTTACGGCTATTTTTATGTCAAAAGGAGAATGACAATGGTTTGTTTTGAAACACTTGTGCGTTCGAACTTCAGGTTTGGGCGAATGTGCAGCTGAAATGCCCGCCCAACACACTTTGATTATAAATTGAAATTATAAACCGATTTTGAAAGGAACACAAAATTATGTCTAACTATAAATTTGAAACTCTGCAGATCCACGTTGGTCAGGAGCAGCCCGATCCCGCCACCGATTCCCGAGCCGTCCCCATCTACCAGACTACCTCGTATGTATTCCGCGATTCCGCACACGCTGCGGCGCGGTTTGGTCTTGCGGACGCAGGAAATATCTATGGCCGCCTGACAAACTCCACGCAAGATGTTTTGGAAAAGCGGATTGCGGCATTGGAGGGCGGCGTTGCAGCCCTTGTCACTGCGTCCGGCGCGGCGGCCATCAGCTACACCATTGAGGCACTTGCGGGTGAGGGCGAGCACATCGTGGCGCAGAAAACCATCTACGGCGGCTCTTATAACCTGCTGGCGCACACGCTGCCCCGCTTTGGCATCACCACCACCTTTGTGGATGCGCACAATCTGGCCGAGCTGGAAAACGCGATTCAGGACAACACAAAGGCGGTGTATCTGGAAACGCTGGGCAACCCCAATTCCGACATCCCCGACATTGACGCCATCGCGGCCATCGCGCACAAGCACGGTCTGCCGCTCGTGATCGACAACACCTTTGGCACGCCCTATTTGATTCGCCCCATCGAGCACGGCGCGGACATTGTGGTGCATTCCGCCACGAAATTCATCGGCGGCCACGGCACCACGCTGGGCGGCATCATTGTGGATTCCGGCAAATTCGACTGGAAGGCATCCGGCAAATACTCCCCTATCGCGGACGCAAACCCCAGCTACCACGGCGTCAGCTTTGTGGACGCGGCAGGCCCGGCTGCCTTTGTCACTTATGTGCGAGCGATTTTGCTGCGCGATACCGGCGCGACCATCTCGCCGTTCAATGCATTTTTGCTGCTGCAAGGGGTAGAAACTCTTTCTCTGCGCCTTGACCGCCATGTGGAGAACACCAAAAAGGTCGTGGAATACCTGAGCCGCCACCCCAAGGTGGAAAAGGTCAACCACCCCTCGCTGCCCGATCACCCCGACCATGCGCTGTACGAAAAATATTTCCCGAACGGCGGCGCGTCCATTTTTACCTTTAATATCAAGGGCGGGCAGGGCGAAGCGCACCGCTTTATTGACCACCTTGAAATTTTCTCACTTTTGGCCAATGTGGCCGATGTGAAATCACTGGTGATTCACCCCGCCACCACCACCCACTCCCAGCTTTCCGCAGAGGAGTTGGCCGATCAGGGCATTCAGCCCAACACCATTCGCCTTTCCATCGGCACCGAGCATATCGACGATATTATTGCCGATTTGGAAAAGGGCTTTGCGGCGGTCTGAGCAGAAAGCTAAAAAATAGAAAGTGAGAATGTATCATGAGTAAAATCCAATCACCCAATCGGTTTGATATTGTAGGCAGCTTTTTGCGCCCCGAGACGCTGAAGAAAGCGCGGCAGGATTTTGAAAGCGGGCGCATCAGCGCAGCGGATTTGACCGCCGTGGAGGATACCGCCATTCTGGATTTGGTGGAAAAGCAGAAAAAAAGCCGGACTCCGGATCATTACAGACGGCGAGTTCCGCCGCGCCACATGGCACTTGGACTTCATGTGGGGATTTCAGGGCGTGGGACACAGCAAGACCCAGACGGGTTTGCCGTTCCACGGCGAGGCTGCGATGATCGACGATACCTATCTGACCGGGAAGGTATCTGTGGGAGAGCATCCTTTTGTAGAGCACTTCAAATTTGTAAAAGCACTGGAGGATGAAAATACCGTTGCCAAGCAGACGATTCCCGCCCCCGCGCAGTTCTTGGAGCAGATGATTCTGCCCTTTGCGGCAGAGAACACCGCCAAATACTATGCCACAACAGAGGAACTGGTACGGGATATTGCAAATGGCTACAAAAAGGTCATTGCAGACCTGTATGCCGCCGGATGCCGCAATCTGCAATTGGACGATTGCTCCTGGGGGTTGCTGGTCGACTCCAATGCCGAAGCTGTTTTTGGTACAGATGCGGCAGGACTTGAGCGGGTGAAGGAGTTGCTGCTTGGTATCAACAATCTGGCAATCGAAGGAGCACCGGAGGACTTGGTGATCACCACCCATGTGTGCCGCGGCAACTTCCATTCCACCTATGCCAGCAGCGGCGGATATGACAGCGTGGCCGCCACGCTGTTGGCGCGGGAGAATGTGGATGCCTTTTATCTGGAATTTGACGACGGGCGCTCCGGCGGTTTTGCGCCGCTGGCACAGGTGGCGGCGGGAAAAAAGGTTGTGCTGGGTCTGATTACCACAAAGTCACCGGTACTGGAAGAGAAAGCTGCGGTGATTGCCCGCATTCATGAGGCGGCAAAGTACATCCCGTTGGAGCGCCTGTGCCTGAGCCCCCAGTGCGGGTTTGCCTCCTGTGAAATCGGAAACAAGCTGACCGAACCGCGATGCAAACAGGAAAGGAGGAACGCCTGTGAACTGGGACTTTATTGCGCAGTATCTGCCGCTTTATGAAAAGGCGGCATGGCTGACCGTTCGACTTGGCATCGCGGGCATTCTGCTTTCTATCTTGATTGGGCTGGCCTGCGCTGTGATCCAGTACTTCAAAGTGCCGGTTCTTCGGCAGCTGTGTACCGCTTATATCGAGCTGAGCCGCAACACGCCACTGCTCATTCAGCTGTTCTTTATTTATTATGGCCTTCCCAAACTGGGCATCCAGACAAACGCTACCGCCTGCGGCATTAGCGGGCTTGCGTTTCTCGGCGGCAGCTATATGGCCGAGAGCTTTCGCAGCGGCATTGAGGCCGTGGAACAAATTCAGTCAGAAAGCGCCTACAGTCTTGGCATGAGTCGGTTACAGGTCATGCGCTATGTAGTTCTGCCGCAGGCAATTTCCATCAGCGTTCCGGCCTTTGTTGCCAACATCATCTTCCTTTTGAAAGAAACCAGCGTGTTCAGCGCCATCAGCCTGATGGATTTGATGTTTACCGCCAAGGATTTGATTGGGCTTTACTACAAAACGACCGAGAGCCTGTTTTTGCTGGTGGCGTTCTATCTGCTGATTTTACTGCCGGTTTCCGTGTTGGGCAGTTTGCTGGAAAGGAGGCTGCGCCATGCCGGATTTGGGGCTTGAGGTATTATTCAAGGGAAAGAATATGCTCCGTCTGCTGGACGGCCTTGGCGTTGCGCTAAAAATCAGCCTGATTGCCGTTGCCATCAGCATCCCACTGGGTCTGCTGTTGGGAATACTTATGACACGGAAGAATCCCATTGTGCGTGCGCTGCTGCGCCTGTATTTAGAGTTTATCCGAATTATGCCGCAAATGGTGCTGCTGTTTCTGGTATTCTTTGGCGCGACTCGTGTGTTTGGCTGGAATCTTTCGGGCGAGCTTTCCGCCGTTATTGTGTTCACCCTTTGGGGTACGGCAGAGATGAGCGACCTTGTTCGCGGGGCGCTGACCAGCATTCCCGCACACCAGTATGAAAGCGGCGCGGCGCTGGGGCTGACCAATGCGCAGACCTTCTTTTACATCATCATTCCCCAGACGGTTCGCCGCCTGATCCCGCTTTCCATCAATCTCATCACACGCATGATCAAAACCACCAGCTTGATTTTGATGATCGGCGTTGTGGAGGTGCTGAAGGTGGCGCAGCAGATCATTGAGGCGAACCGCATGAGCAGCCCGGGCGCGGCATTTGGCGTTTATTTATTCGTATTTTTCCTGTACTTTATCGTCTGCTGGCCCATCGGTCGGCTTGCAAAATATTTAGAAAAGAAGTGGGTGTAGGGCATGGCCGAAACGATTCTTTCCATAGAGCATTTGAAAAAAGAATACGACGGCAAGCCCGTTTTGGACGATGTCAGCCTGAAGGTGAAAAAGGGCGAGGTCATTGTCATTGTCGGCCCCAGCGGCTGCGGAAAAAGCACCCTGCTGCGCTGCATCAACGCGCTGGAACCCATTCAGGGCGGCGAAATCCGGCTGCACGGCGAGCCCATCGGCAGCAGCCCAAAGCAGCTTGCTACATTGCGGCAGAAAATCGGAATGGTCTTTCAGAGCTACGAGCTTTTCCCGCATTTGACGGTGATGGAAAATATCATTCTGGCTCCGACCAAGGTGCAAAAACGCACAAAGGCCGACGCACAGACCGAAGCCCGCACCCTGCTCTCTCGCGTTGGCCTTGCTGACCGGGCCGACAGCTACCCCCGCCAGCTTTCCGGCGGGCAAAAGCAGCGCATCGCCATTGTTCGTGCGCTGTGTATGCACCCCGAAATTCTGCTGTTTGACGAGGTGACCGCCGCGCTTGACCCGGAAATGGTGCATGAGGTTTTGCAGGTGCTGCTGGATTTGGCCGAGCAGGGCCGCACCATGCTCATCGTCACCCACGAAATGCAGTTTGCAAGAGCCGTGGCCGACCGAATTCTCTTTTTGGATGATGCAAACATTGTGGCGGATGCCGCGCCGGAGGTGTTTTTTGACACGCCGGTATCGGAGCGCGCCAAAAACTTTTTGAGCACTTTTACCTTTGAACGAAAAAACAAAAACAGTCAAGACGCCGCTTTGCGCGTCTGATGGAGGAAATTATTATGAAAAAGCTAAAACAAATTTTGACCGCCGCCCTTGGGCTTTCTCTCGCACTTTCCCTTTCCGCCTGCGGCAGCAGCCAGCCCACCGCATCGCAAAGCGCCGCCGGCAGCACCGCAGCGGCGGGAAGCGCGGACACCAGAGTGGTCTACCGCACGCTGGATGAAATCAAGGAGAGCGGCACCATCAACATCGGTGTCTTTTCCGACAAAAACCCGTTTGGCTATGTGGACGAAAACGGCGATTATCAGGGCTATGATGTGTATTTTGCTAACCGCATTGGTGAGGATTTGGGCGTAACCGTCAACTATGTTTCTACCGAAGCCGCCAACCGCATTGAGTACCTGCAAACCGGCAAGGTGGATATCATTCTTGCCAACTTTACTGTCACCGCCGAGCGCGCAGAGGAGGTTGACTTTGCACTGCCCTACATGAATGTGGCGCTGGGAATTGTATCCCCGGATAGCAGAGTGATTGAGAATCTTGACGATTTGACTGCAGACGATGCCGTCATCGTTATCTCCGGCACGACAGCCGAAACCTATCTGACCCAGAATAATCCTGACCTGACACTGCAAAAATACGACACCTATGCCAACGCGAAAAATGCCTTTGAAAACGGCAACGGCGTTGCGTGGGCAAACGACAACACCGAGGTGATTGCCTTTGCCCTGCAAAACGAGGGATACACGGTGGGCATTCCTTCCTTGGGCAGTCAGGACACCATCGCACCCGCTGTTTCTAAAGGGAACGCTACTCTGCTGGACTGGCTCAATAACGAGATTGAAACCCTTGGCGGGGAAAACTTTTTCCATGCCGACTATGAGGCCACACTGGTGGACACCTACGGCCTTGATTACGAGGATAGCCTTGTAGTAGAGGGCGGCAAGGTCGGCTGAACGCCATAAACACGGAATGCGGAGAGTCGTTTTTGGCTCCCCGCATTTGGTGTTTTCGTTGATACAAGAAATTGGAGGGATTTGGAATGCCGCAGGCAGAAAAAACAGCGCTTATCGCCATGAGCGGCGGCGTGGACAGCTCGGTGGCCGCGTGGCTGATGCAGCAGCAGGGCTATCAATGCGAGGGCACCACCATGCGGCTGTACCGCAACGCAGACATTGGGCTCAGCCCCTATCACACCTGCTGCTCCCAAAAGGATGTGGACGATGCCAGCGAGGTGGCTTTTGCGCTGGATATGCCCTTTGAAGTGCTGGATTTTACAATGGAGTTCAAGGAGCAGATCATCGGCAAATTTATCCGCACCTACGAAGCAGGCGGTACCCCAAACCCCTGCATCGATTGCAACTGCATTATGAAATTTGATAAACTGCTGCAATTTGCGGAGAACAAAGGCTTTTCCTGCGTGGCAACCGGGCACTATGCGCGTGTGGAGCAAGATGCAAACACCGGGTGTTATCTGCTGAAAAAAGCACTGGACGCAAGCAAGGATCAAAGCTATGTGCTGTATATGCTGACACAAAAGCAGCTGGCGCATATTCGCTTTCCCTTGGGCGAAACAAACAAAACGCAAACGCGCGAAATTGCCCAGAAGCTGGGCTTTTGTAACGCAAAAAAGCATGACAGTCAAGATATTTGTTTTGTGCCGGACGGCGATTATGTCCGCTTTATGGAGCAGTATACCGGCAAGCGATACCCCCACGGTGACTTTCTGGACGAAAGCGGAAAGGTCATCGGAACCCATCAGGGCGCGGTGCGGTATACCCTTGGCCAGCGCAAGGGGCTGAACCTTGCGCTGGGTGCGCCCGCTTATGTGTTCCAAAAGGATATGGCGGCCAATACGGTATCAGTAGGGCCGGAGCGACTGCTTTATACCGATGCGCTGATTGCCGAGAATATGAACTGGATTGCGATTGAAAGCCTCGAGGCTCCGCTACGCATCAAGGCGAAAACGCGCTACCGGCAGCAAGAGCAATGGGCAACTGCTACCCCCCTGGAGCATGGCAGAGTTCGAATCGTGTTCGATGAACCCCAGCGCGCGGTCACCGCCGGGCAGGCTGTGGTACTGTATGACAGCGACACGGTGGTGGGCGGTGGCACGATCCTGCGCGCCTTTTGACAAAGTAAAATAGAGATAGAAATGGAAGTTTAAGATTTTATGCTAAATCAATTTTCAAGAACACAGCTGCTTTTGGGGCAGGCAGGGATGGAACGGCTTTATCATGCACGGGTCGCCATATTCGGAATTGGCGGCGTGGGTGGATATACCGCCGAAGCATTGGCACGCAGCGGCGTCGGGACTTTGGACTTGGTTGATGATGACCGCGTATGCCTAACCAATGTAAACCGTCAAATATTTGCCACTCGAAAAACGGTGGGGCAGTATAAGGTAGATGTAGCCGAACAGCGGATTCTTGAAATCAACCCGGAGGCACAGGTGCATACCTACAAAACCTTTTTTGCGCCGCAAACCGCGGAACAGTTTGATTTTACGCAATATGATTATGTGGTGGATGCCATTGATACGGTAAGCGGCAAGCTGGAACTTGTGATGCAGGCGCAAAAGGCCGGGGTTCCGATCATTAGCAGCATGGGTGCCGGTAATAAGCTCGACCCCACTGCATTTGAAGTGGCAGATATTTTTGAAACCTCAGTTTGTCCGCTCGCCCGCGTGATGCGCCATGAACTAAAAAAACGCCATATTCCGCACTTAAAGGTGGTTTATTCCAAAGAGCCTGCCATGACACCCGTTGAAGATATGGCCGTCAGCTGCCGGGCGCATTGTATTTGCCCGCCCGGCACGGCAAGAAAATGTACTCAGCGCAGGCAGATCCCCGGCAGCAATGCCTTTGTTCCGCCAGTGGTGGGACTTATTCTGGCGGGAGAAGTGGTTAAAGATCTCTCCGGAATGGAGGGCCACAAATGATTTATCTTGACTATTCGGCGAATACCCCGTCCGACCCGGCTGTGCTGAAGGCTTTCTGCCGCGCCGAGCAGCAGTTTTGCGGCAACCCAAATTCCACCCATTGTGCCGGGCAGGCCGCACAGCAGGAAATGGCCCGCGTGACGGATTCCATCGCAGAGCTTCTCGGAATCAGTCCGGCAGAAATTATTTTCACCTCCGGCGCCAGCGAATCCAACAACCTTGCCATAAAGGGTGTCGCACAGGCATCTCGGCACATCGGGCGGCACATCATCTCCACACCGTTGGAGCATTCCTCCGTGGGCGGCAGCCTGACGGCGCTGCAAAATGCAGGCCATGAAATTGATTTGCTGGACATCGGTCGGAACGGCACGGTAGATTTGCAACAGCTGCAAGAGCTCTTGCGCAAGGACACGGTGCTGGTAGCCCTCTGCGCGGTGGACAGCGAGCTTGGCACGGTGCAGCCGATTGCACAGGTTGCGGAGATTCTGCGGGGGTTCCCGCAATGCCGATTCCATGTAGATGCCACGCAGGCGGTTGGAAAAACGGCGCTTGTTTGGGAGGGTGTGGACACCATGAGCATCGCGCCGCACAAATTTTATGGTCTGAACGGCAGCGGACTGCTTTTGAAGCGGCAGGGGGTGGCAATCGAGCCGCAAATTCACGGCGGCTCCAGCACAACCCTGTATCGCAGCGGAACCCCCGCCCTCTCCCTTGCGGCATCTACAGAAACCGCGCTGCGCCTCGCTTTGACACAGCAATCCCAGCGCGTTCAAGCGGTGCAAAGCCTGAACGCCGCATTGCGCGCCTTTTTGGCGCAATATCCCGCTGTGCGCATCAACAGCCCTCAAAATGCCGTGCCGCATATTTTGAATCTCAGCGTGCAGGGCGTGAAAGGGACTGCCTTTCAGCAGGCGCTCAGCAAGCAGGGCGTCTGCGTATCGGTGAAATCTGCCTGCTCGTCTGACGGTACACCCTCGAAAGCGGTTTTCGCCGTTAGTCGTGACCGAAAAAACGCACTTTCCTCCTGGCGCATTAGCCTGAGCCACTTGACAACAGCCGAGGAACTGGAACACTTTTTTGAAATTTTTGGCCACTGCTATCATGCGCTGGTAAAAGAATAAGGAGATTGATACCATGAAGCAGGACTTGAAAGTACACCAGCTGATTGAACGCAGCATCATAAAGAAATACCGAAAAGAGCTGTGGGGGCCGTTCACCTATGCCGTCAAACGATATGAGTTGATTTGCCCCGGCGACAAAATTGCGGTGTGCATTTCCGGCGGGAAGGATTCTATGCTCATGGCAAAGCTCCTACAGGAATTGCATCGGCACAGCGATGTTCCTTTTGATTTGGTGTATCTGGTGATGGACCCCGGCTATAACGAAATCAACCGTCAAAAAATCGAGAGCAATCTGGCACTTTTGCGGATTCCGGCTACGATTTTTGAAACGGATATTTTTAAGATTGCCAACAGCAGCGAGCAATCGCCCTGTTATCTCTGCGCCCGGATGCGGCGGGGGCATTTATACAGCAAGGCAAAAGAACTGGGCTGCAACAAAATTGCGCTGGGGCATCATTTCAATGATGTGATTGAAACCACGGTGATGGGAATGTTCTACGGCTCCCAGCTGCAAGCCATGCTGCCAAAGCTGCACAGCACAAATTTTGACGGAATGGAACTGATTCGCCCACTTTATTGTATCCATGAGGGAGACATTCTGGCATGGAAACGATACAATCAGCTGGATTTCATTCAGTGCGCTTGCCGCTTCACCGAAAACTGCTCGACTTGTGACAATGGTGGCGGCGGTTCCAAACGGCAGGAGGTCAAGGTTCTGCTGCGCCGTCTGAAGCGGGACAACCCCAACATCGAAAAAAGCATTTTCAACAGCATTCATAAGGTGGCGCTGGACACCATGCCGGGCTATAAGAGCGGCGGCGTGGAACATAGCTTTTTGGAAACCTACGGCAAAAATGGAGGTGGCAGCAAATGATTTCAACAAAAGGTCGTTATGCATTACGTGTGTTGGTTGATTTGGCCGAGCATCAGCAGGAGGGGTATCTTCCGATGAAGATTGTAGCAAGCCGCCAAGGCATTTCGCTGAAATATCTGGAACAAATTACGCCGATTCTCACGAGGAACGGACTCATTGAGGGGCTGCACGGAAAAGGTGGCGGATACCGCCTGACCAAAGCGCCGGAGCAGTATCGCGTGGGGGAGATTCTGCGTTTGGCAGAGGGTGATCTTGCTCCCGTTGCCTGTCTCGCCTGCGATGCAAAGTCTTGTGCCAGAGCGCAAGATTGCCGTACCCTGCCCATGTGGAAAAAGTATTATGAAATGACCAACGCCTACTTTGACGGAATTACTGTGGCAGATTTAGTAAAGGATGCGGCAGCGGGTGACAGTATTTAGGCG
Organism: Oscillospiraceae bacterium; assembly: GCA_028692035.1. Classification (GTDB taxonomy): domain Bacteria; phylum Bacillota; class Clostridia; order Oscillospirales; family Ruminococcaceae; genus UBA3818. The sequence goes on along the minus strand of JAQUYD010000007.1, from coordinate 3,095 downwards.
CGGCGGAAAAGAGGAAAGGCAATGAAACACATTTTATGTTATGGAGATTCCAATACATGGGGACTGATTGCGGGAACACCCCAGCGTTACCCGGTAGAAAAGTGCTAGACAGGCCGGTTGCAGCGGCTCCTCGGATTTGAAAACGCCCATGTAATCGAGGCTGGCCTCTGCGGCAGAACCTGTGCATTTGAGGATACAGCAAGGCCGTACCGCAACGGTATGGCGATGCTGCCATTTTTGCTGGAGACACACACCCCACTGGATATGCTGATTTTGATGCTGGGAACAAATGATTGCAAAAGCGTATATCACGCATCGGCTACCGAAATCGGCGAGCATATTTCTGCCATGCTGCATTTGGTGCGGGAAACTGCGCCAGAGACAGAAATTCTTCTGGTTTCGCCCATCTTTCTTGGCAATGATGTTTGGAAAGCAGAATTTGACCCCGAGTTTGATAAGCGGTCTGTTGCACAGTCCAAGCTGTTGAAAAACGAGTATCAGCGCATTGCGGCGGAAAACGGAATCGCATTTTTGGCGGCATCCGATTATGCGCAGGCAAGCGCCATTGACGCAGAGCATTTGGACGAGGCGGGTCATGCCGCGCTTGCAAAGGCGTTGTATGCGGCAATTCAATCAATTTTTGAAACGGAGCAGACGGATGGAAATCAATAAACAAACCATAAAAGCCGCTTTTTCAAAATCCCTGCCGATTTTGTTCAGCTATGTTTTTGTGGCAATGGCCTATGGTATTATGATGGAGGAGGCCGGATTTGGCTGGCATATTTCGCTGCTTGTCAGCTTTACGGTCTATACCGGTGCATTCCAGTTTGTGCTGATTACCTTCCTCTGCAGCGGCGCTTCGCTGCTGACGGTCACGCTGACCGCCCTGCTGATGAACAGCCGCCAGACCTTTTACAGCCTGACCTTTCTGCAGGAATTTAACGAGCTGCCCCTGCCCCGCCGCCTTTATATGATCCACACCATGACGGATGAAACCTACGCGGTCAACTGTTCCCTCTCCCCGGAGCAGCCAAACAGAAAAGGGGTCATGCTCTTGGTGGCACTGTTCAGCCGCTGCTACTGGATGATCGGCGCTGTGGCTGGCGGCATTTTAGGGCAGCTCATTCCGTTTGAACTGACGGGAATCGACTTCTGCATGACGGCCTTGTTTGTCATTATTTGCATCGACCAGTGGGAAAAGACAGCCGTACACACCCCCGCACTGCTTGGGTTTGGCGTGGGAATTGCCGCCCTGCTGTTGTTTGGGCAGAAAGCCTTTATGCTCCCCGCACTTTTGGTGACATCTGCGTTGCTACTTTTGAGGAACAAGGAGGGCGCAAAATGAATCATTCTATGGTTTTTGTCTCGATTTTTGCCGCCGCTGTCATCACCTTTGCACTAAGGGCCGTATGGGACTTTGTCCTTGGAACCGTAATGGATCAGATCATCGAATGGCTCTACGGACAAGTGGTCGGCTTTCTTGCTGATTTTTTTGCACAAATGGGAAATATGGGAGTGGAGCTGTTTTCCATGGAATGGGTACAGTCCATCATTCTGTTTTTCTCTTATCTGGCTTGGGCGCTGTACGGGACCGGGCTTGTGGTGTCAGTGTTTGAAACCGGTATTGAGTATCAGCACGGCCGGGGTAGCATAAAAGACACCGCCTTAAACGCCATCAAAGGCTTTATGGCGGTGTCCCTTTTTACCATCTTACCGGTGGAGCTGTTCAAGCTCTCGGTCAATCTCCAGAGCAGCCTCACAGCGGGAATCACCGGCTATGGAACCAGCTTCGGCGACCTTGCCGGAAACATCATTGCCGAGCTTGGCAGCTCGACGGATATCGGCGGCGCCATGGGCTCTGGTGTGTTCGGAGGGCTGACGGCTATTACAAATCCCATCATGCTGCTCTTTATGATTATTATGATGGGATACTCGGTCATTAAAGTGTTTTTCGCCAACCTGAAGCGCGGCGGAATATTGCTGATACAGATTGCCGTGGGCAGCCTGTATATGTTCTCCGTTCCCCGCGGTTACATTGATGGATTTACACAGTGGTGCAAGCAGATCATCGGCCTGTGCCTCACCACATTTTTGCAGGCGACCATCCTTGCCGCAGGGCTTATGGTCCTGAGAACCCATGCCCTGCTGGGGCTGGGGCTAATGCTTTCCGCAGGGGAAGTGCCGAGAATTGCCGGAGCTTTCGGGCTGGACACCAGTACAAAGGCCAATGTGATGAGTGCTGTCTATACGGCGCAAGCTGCTGTGAACACCACCCGGACCGTGGTGCAGGCGGTTGCACCGAAATAACGCAGAAAGGAAAAAGCCAATGAAATTGATTTATGTGGCATCCCCCTATGCCGGGGACATAGAAAAGAATACCGAGTTTGCCAAGAGAGCGTGCCGCCATGTGATGAACGAGGGGCACGCTTTTTTTGCGCCCCATTTGCTGTACCCTACCATTCTGGACGAGCATCAGCCGGAACAGCGTCAGCTTGGACTTGACATGGGAATCTCCATGTTATCCCGTTGTGACGAGTTATGGTGCTACGGCGACCATATCTCGCTTGGGATGCACCTTGAAATCGAGGAAGCGGACAGGCTTGGAATCCCGGTACGCCGGGTAACGGAACAGGAAAACGGCTTTGCCATAGGCAGAGTAAAAAACAATGCACCGGCCGAAGCTCCCCAGCAGGCTATGAGGATGGTCTGATGATGACGATGGGGAGCCTCTTCGATGGGATCGGAGGCTTCCCGCTTGCCGCTGTCCGCAACGGTATCACCCCCTTATGGGCAAGTGAAATCGAATCCTTTCCCATTGAAGTGACAAAAATCCGATTCCCTGAAATGCTCCATGTCGGGGATATCACAAAACTTGATGGAGCGGCACTGCCTCCTGTGGATGTCATCTGCGGGGGCAGCCCATGCCAGGACCTGAGTGTGGCTGGGCAGCGTGCCGGACTTGCTGGGCAACGCTCCGGTCTATTCATGGAGCAGACTCGGATCACGAAGGAGATGAGAAAATCAGATGAACAGCGAAACGTACCAGCTCACCTTGTTCGACCTCGATACCTCGTTTGGGAGAATGTCCCCGGAGC
>JAQUYD010000024.1 GCA_028692035.1 Oscillospiraceae bacterium | reverse complement strand
GAACCGGCTGCTTTGGGTGCGGCAGGATAAGAAAGCGCGGAGATCGGTTCAGGTGCAGATGAACTATAAGGCTGCACATTCGACCGCTTCCTCTGGAAGCTCCAAATAACAAGAAAGAGCTACTGTTGATTCTAACAGTTGGATGACGCTCAGACACCAAGGGTTTTGTACATCAAACAACGCTCACTCGTTATTTCGCTTTCTCGCTTATCCGCCCTCACTACCTAATCACACATACATCTCCATTTTGGCTGAAAAGCCCTCATTATATCCGGCGAGGAGCCCTGCGCGCAGCCAGCGAAGAAGTTCTTTCCCGGCATGCGCATTCTGGTGGCGGAGGACAACGACACGAACTGGAAGGTCATTAATAAAATCCTGGAAAGCTACGGGATTGACGCCAAACGGGCGATAAACGGGAAGGTCGCCGTCGAAATGCTCCAAAACAGCTCAAAACCATATGATCTGATCTTCATGGATATCCAAATGCCTGTGATGAACGGGTACGAGGCGGTAAAGGCCATCCGGCGTTTGACTGACGCCGAGAAAGCGGCTACCCCCATTTTTGCCATGACCGCCGACACCTTCGCAAGCGATATCGAAAAATGCAAAACGGCGGGTATGAACGGGCATTTGTCCAAGCCGATCGAAATGAAAAAGGTGATCGAAATCATCCAGACAATTGATGAAACCCGCGCCAAGAAGGGCAAAAACAGATAGCCAAGGGCGATAAAGGAGGAACCGAAATGGATGCACGGATTGAAAAACTGCATGATTGGGGCTGCGATACCAACGCGGCAATGGATCGGATGCTGGGCGACGAGGATTTCTATCTGGAATGCCTGTGTTCCATCCCAGCGGATAAAAACTTTGAACTACTTACCGCCGCCCTTGAGCGGCAGGACGTCCAGACTGCCTTTGAGTGCGCCCACACCCTGAAAGGCGTTCTGGCCAATCTTGGGCTGACGCCTATGTATCAAAAAACCATCGAAATTGTTGAGCCGCTCCGCGCGGGGGATAGTCGCGCTTTGCTTGGCAAAGCGGCGGCCTTGACAGAAATGAAAAACCATCTGGCCGAAATTCTGCAAAAAAACTGACCGGTGTTCCCGGTCAAATCAGGAAAGCCAGGTGGTCTCATGAAGAAACATCGAAGTTTTGTGTATATTGTGGCGGCCCTTCTTTTGCTGTTTTTGCCGTATCCTTTTTTACATTTCAAAGGAGCAAAGCTTTGGTGAACGAAGGAGAACTTTCAGAAAAGCTCGACGGATTGTATGTGCGGATCGCAGCTTACAAGTTTAACGCCCGTGAAATCCCGCTGACCCTCTCCCTCGGGTGTGCTTATTATCCTGCCGACCATTTACACGGGTGGCTTTTATCCGATATGCTCCGTGCCGCCAACGCCAAGCTGTATGAAGCAAAAGAGGGCGGGCGTAACCAGTATCTTTTAGAAAAATTTGATCCAAACAAAGAATATAGACCGCATCAATAGATATGCAGGAGGTACAGATCCCGATGAACAAAAAAAGAACGCTTCTCATCGCGGAGGATTCTAAGGTTAACCGGAAAATTTTAAAACGGATTTTGGAGGCGGAGGGCTACGACACGCTGGAAGCCGAAAATGGTCAGATTGCCTTGGACCTGCTGCAGAGCGGAAAATATGAGATTTCCCTTGTTTTGCTAGATCTCACCATGCCGGTCATGAACGGATATGAGCTGCTAGCCAAAATGAAGGAATCTGGGCTGTTGACCTCTGTTCCCGTGATCGTCACGACCGGAAGCGAGAAGGGGATGGCGGAGATCCGGTCATTGGAGTGCGGTGCGTCCGATTTTATCGCCAAACCCTACAATGCAGAGATCATCATCCACCGGGTGGAGAGCATCCTGCGCCTGTGCGACAACGCCGCCTTGATCAACGAACTGGAGATCGACCTTCTGACCGGCGTATACAGCCGCGAAGCCTTTTACCGCCATGCACAAATGATGCTGGAGGAAAACCCCGACGAAAAATACGATATCGTTTGCAGCAATATCGAGAATTTTAAGATGATCAATTCTAAATATGGCATTACTGTCGGCGACGAGCTGCTTCGTTGTATCGCTGCCCACAACATCGCCTGCATCGGCCCGGATGGCATTTGCGGGCGGATCGGAGCGGATTCCTTCGTCGTTCTGCGCAAAAGCAGAAGCCTGCGCTCGCAGGAGGAAATCGGACAACTGTATTCCCAAACCTTTCAAGACGCGCCGGTAAAAAATTTTGTCATGCAGTACGGCGTATACCCCATTTCCGACCGCAGCGCCTCCATCGCCTCCATGTGCGACTGCGCCCAAATCGCGCTCTCGTCGATCAAGCATAAATACGGCATGTATTACGCGGTATATGACGACTCCATGCGCCAAAAAATTCTCCGGGAACATCAGCTGACCGGCTATATGGAATTGGCGCTGGCTGAAAAACAGTTCGTCGTATACCTGCAGCCAAAACACGATGTGCAAACCGGCCGGATCGCCGGCGCCGAGGCGTTGGTGCGCTGGTTCCATCCGGAACTTGGGTTCATTTCCCCCGGCGAATTTATCCCGCTGTTCGAGCGCAACGGTTTTGTCGCCAAGCTGGACCGTTATGTCTGGGAGGTTGTCTGCACCATTTTGCAGGGCTGGATGAAGGAGGGCCGCCCCCTGATCCCCATCTCCGCCAATGCGTCGCGCGTGGACTTTGACGCCGACGACCTGCCGGAAACGATCAGCGAACTGGTTGATTCTTATGGGATCCCCCACAATATGCTGCACTTTGAGGTGACGGAATCCGCCTATACGGACAATCCTCAAAAGATGATCGCGGCCGTTTCTATGCTGCGCTCCATGGGCTTCTTGATCGAAATGGACGACTTTGGTTCCGGGTATTCCTCGCTCAATATGCTGTCCGAGCTGCCGATCGACATCTTAAAGCTCGACATGCGCTTTATACAAAAAGGCAGCGGTTTGCTGCCTAACAGCAAACGCAGCATCCTGAGTTTTATCGTCAGCCTCTCCAAATGGCTGCAGCTTCCGACGATCGCCGAAGGGGTGGAAACAAAGGAGGAGGTGGAACTGCTGCGGTCCATGGGGTGCAACTACATCCAGGGCTTCTATTTCGCCAAGCCAATGCCGGTTGCGGATTTTGAAAAATATATGACAGATGCTAAAAATGCACCCTCTTTGCAGGCGGTTACAACGCCAAAATCATCGGAGATCCCCACAACTTTTGCATCAGGCGAGAATATGCCGTGTGTGCTGATCGTGGAGGACATTGAGAGTAACCGCGAGCTGCTAAAAGAAATTCTAAAGCCGTATTATAAAATTGTAACCGCATGCGACGGCGCGCAGGCTTATGCGCTAATCCAGACGAACCATGCAAAACTGTCCTGTATCCTGCTGGATCTTTTAATGCCAGTAATGGACGGCTTCCAGCTGATTGATGCGATGCGAAAAGACGGGTTTCTGGACGAAATCCCGGTCATCATTACGTCGGAAGTCGGAAGCGACAGTGAACTTCGTGCGCTCCATCTTGACGCGGACAGCTTTGTTTCAAAGCCGTATAACGCTGAAATCCTGCTGCATCATGTGAAAAAAGCTGTAAATGAGCGGGATTTTCGCAAATTGCGCCTCAGGGTTTAATAGGCGCACAGCCGACCAAATCCTCAAAAATCCTCCCAGCACAAAACCGCAAGCTGTGGTTTTGCATACTCCCCTTTTGGCACCGTTTTTTGGATGGCGCCGGCGAACACAACGTCTAAATGTATAAAGGAAAGGCAAATCGTATGAATATGTTTAAGCTTTCAAAAGCCGGGATCAATGTCAATGAAGGGCTCAAGCGTTTCTCCGGAAACGCGCAGCTATACGAACGGTTCCTGGACAAGTTTCCCCTAGACCCCAATTACGCCGCCATGGGCGAATCCGTCAAGGCAAAGGACGCGCGCGCGGCGTTTGCGGCAGCACACGCGTTGAAGGGTGTCGCCGGGAATCTGAGCATGACCAGATTGTATACAGATCTTGTCCCCTTGGTCGAAGTATTTCGCAAAGGCAGCCTTGATACCGGTGGACTTTGGGAACCGGTATCCCACGACTATGAAGAAATTATCCAGGCGTTACAGGAAACGGAATAAGCTGTCTCCAAAGCTTGGATCTGCCGAAAAATCTTTTGTACCGCCCCGTTGCAAGGCGGTAGTCACACCCGATCAAACTTGCTGAAAAACCGATCCTTGGGAGGGTTCAAACGCCGGACTACAATAGGACAATCAAAAATGGCAATTGCCATTTTTGATTGTCCTATTGTAGAATTAGCCGCATCAGTGTATAATTATTATGTTTAAAGTTCTAAAGTAGAAGGGGCTGCCGAACGCTGCCTCCTCCTCCAAAAAGCCAAGGGCCTGAAATTTTTGTATGGCAGCCGGGTGCAGACATTTTGCGCAGTATCTGCCATAAAGCAGATGCTGCGCTTTTTCTTTTGGGCTGGCAGAGCCCTATTTTTGAAGGCAGCAGGCGGATTGTCGAAGAACAGGCGGGGCCCGCCCATCCGCAAAACCCGGCGCTTTACAAAAACGCCCGCAACGATACCCTATTATGGCAAATCCGATTGTGAAACCAGCTGCGGTAAATCGCCGCCCCAAAAAGGTGAGGTGACCCATCATACCAAGAAAAATACTCATCGTCGACGACAACAAAATCAACCGGAAAATCCTCTGTAAAATACTCAGCGAAGAATATGAGGTGCTGGAGGCAGAACACGGCAAAGCGGCGCTGGAACTTTTAGAACGTTCCTATGATGTGGTCGACGCCGTGCTGCTTGACCTTGTTATGCCCATTATGAACGGGTACGAGGTGTTAAAGCAAATCCGTTCAAATCCGAACCTCTCCAACCTGCCTGTCATCGTTACAACGGGAAGCACGGAAGCGGCCATCGAAGTAGAGGCCCTTTCCCTTGGCGCCAACGATTTTATTACCAAACCCTATAACCCGGCTGTGATCAAGCACCGGCTTTGGAACACCATCAACCTGCGGGAAACCGCCGCTTACGTGAATACCGTCCAGCGAGATAAGCTCACGGGGCTATACAACCGCGAAACATTTTTTGCAAAAGTCGAGGAACTGGTTGCAAAGCAAGAACCTGGATATTACGTGATGGCTTGCTTTGACGTGAACAATTTCAAGCTGATCAACGACCAATATGGCAACGCCAAGGGCGACGAAGTCCTAAAACAGCTTGCCAAAGTGTTTCGCGACGGCTTTGGCGCGATGGCTGGCATATGCTGTCGGATTATGGCCGATAATTTTGCTGTGCTCTATCCCTACCAGTTTATGAATTCAGCCGCCCTGACCGATATCCGGCAGGCTGCAGCAACGTTGGATGGGTCCATGCACCCGATCTCCTTCAGCATCGGCAGATACCTTGTAACCGACCTATCTCTTTCAGGCAGCGCGATGTACGACAGGGCCTCGATTGCCGAAGAATCGGTCAAGGCCCGGTTCGATAACCATATCGCCCAATATAACGAATCGATGCGCCAGAGCATCATCCGCGAACAGGAGATCATTAATGACATGACGCCTGCGTTGGCGAAGGGGCAATTTGAAGTGTGGCTGCAGCCGCAGTACAACCATTCCTCCGGCGCGCTAATCGGCGCTGAGGCGTTGGCTCGCTGGCGGCATCCGGAAAAGGGCTTGATTGCGCCCAATGTCTTTATTCCCATTTTCGAGCGGAACGGCTTTATCTATGAGCTGGACAAGAGCATCTGGAGGCAGGTCTGCATCTTTTTGCGTAGATGGATCGACGAGGGCTGCGACCCTCTCCCCGTATCGGTAAACGTCTCCCGGTACGATGTGTTCCGCGAGGATTTCTATGCAGTCATCACTGGGCTTGTAAACGAATACCGCCTTCCCCTCCACCTGCTGCGGCTGGAGATCACCGAATCCGCCTTTGCGCAGGCAAACGAACAGATTATCATCATGGTAAAACGGCTGATCGCCTACGGTTTTATCGTAGAAATCGACGACTTTGGCAGCGGATATTCCTCTTTGAACACGCTTAAGGATGTTCCAGCCAACGTTCTAAAGCTGGACATGCACTTTCTGGAGGGCAATGAAAACTCTTCCCGCGGCGGAAACATTTTGGAATCCATTGTGCGCATGGCCAGATGGCTGGGAATGCCCGTTATCGCCGAAGGGGTGGAAACAAAAGCGCAGGCGGATTATTTGCGCTCCATCGGCTGCTATTATGTCCAAGGTTACCTGTATGCAAAGCCGATGACCATTGCAGAATACGAAGCGCTGGCAAAGGGATTTCACAAAGAGCATAAAATGGTCACGCTCAAAACGGTTGAAGCCCTTGACAACAACGCTTTCTGGGATCCGGCGTCGATGGAAACGCTGATTTTTAACAGCTATGTAGGCGGCGCCTGCATTTTTGAATATCAAAATGGGAAAGCCGAACTGCTGCGTGTCAACGAAAAATACGCACGGGAACTCGGCGGGCCGGAAATGTCCATTGAGGAGGCTTTGGAGCTGGATCTCTCCGCCCATATGGACAAGGACGGACTGGCCGCTTTGATCGCCAATATCCAAAACGCCATCGACACCGACGACGAATCCACCTGTGAACTGCGCCTGTTCGGGCTGACTCCGCATCACAACTACACATACATCCGCTCAACTGTCCGCGTCATCGCACGGACCGGCGGACTCTTTTTGCTGTACTGCTTTATCGCCAATACCACCGCCCAGCGGGAGGCGGAGCAAAAGGTGCGGGAAAACAACGATCAGCTGGTTTTTCTCAATGATACTGCTCATGACCTGTTTGCACAAACCGACACGGAAACCGGCGTCAATATGGTGTTGCAGCGGGTATTGGACTATTTTTTCGCCGATCGTGCCTATGTGATCGAGCTCGACGATCAAAAACGCGTATCCAACAATACCTATGAGGTCTGCGCCGCCGGCATCGACAGTGAAAAAGAGCGGCTGCAAGCGGTTCCATATGAAGCGACGCCGTTTTGGTGGCGCACCTTTCGGGGCGACCAATATATTAACATTGAGGACGTCTCGTCCCTCGATGGCAGCCGGGCGGAAGAGCGGGAAATTTTAGAAGCCCAGGGTATCCGTTCGCTGATCGCCGTTCCCCTGCGCCGCGACAACCGGATGATCGGCTTTATCGGGGTGGACAACCCCCGGCAGCAGCAGTCCCACGTGGGCCATTTAAAGGCGATCGCCGACTATCTGGCGGCCAGCTTGACCCGCCGGGATCTGACCGTGCGGATCGAAAAAGACAACCGTACCCTGCTGGAGCTGATGAATGATACGCCTGGCGGCTTTATCCTGATAAAAAAACTGCCAGATGGCAGCTTTGTCCCGATCTACGCCAACGGCGGCTTCTGTAAGCTGGTCGGCGCGACCGGCGAAGAAGTGATGGAGAACTACCGAAAAAACATCCTATGGGGGGTCCATCCGGACGATATTGACATCGTCCGGTCGGCGATTGGGGAAATGGTTTCAACCGGGGCAACCCGCAATATCAAATACCGCCTGCGTCATGGATCTGGCAGCTACGTTTGGGTTGTGATTTTTGGGCATATGACCGTCAACGATTCCGGCGAGGCGTTTTTCAATGTGTATTATACCGATGTGTCCGAACAGGAAAAACACGAATTGACCTTTCGAGAGACTCTTTCGGTGGCGTTGGACGCCATGATGGCCTCTTCTACGGATCTATCCTTTGTCAAAGACAAAAATTTTACCTATATTTGTTGCAGTGGTGCCTTTGCAAAAATGGTGGGCCTTGCAGATGCCCGTGAAGTGGTTGGCAAAACAGATTTCGACCTATTTGACGAAACGCTGGCCGGGCAGTACCGTGCCGACGATTTAAAGCTTTTAAAAAGCGGGGAATCGTTGGTGAACTATATGGAGCGCATCCCCTTGGCGGACGGGGCGGTGCGCTATTCCACAACCTCCAAATACCTGCTGCACGATTCGTTGGGCAACGTAGTTGGTCTGTACGGAACGGGCCGGGACATCACTGAGGACCGCGAAGCCTATGCACAGCTGAAGCTGTTGAGTGACAGCATTCCCGGCGGCCTTGCCATGTACGAAGTGTCTCCCGGGCAAATTCGCCAGCTTTATTTCAGCAACGGCTTTTATGCGCTCACTGGATATTCGCGGGAAGAGTATCTGGCCCTCACGGCAACGGACCCCATGCACCTGATTTTTTTGGAGGATACCCCCGCGATCAAAGAACAGCTGGACGCGGTATTAAAGGGGGGAACGTCCCTCAACTACACCTACCGGATCCATTGTAAAAACGGAGGCTTCCGCTGGCTAAACTTACAGGGAAGCGTTTTAGAGCGCCGCGGAAGCTCGGCCACGATCAACGCGGTCAATTTTGATATCACAGAACAAAAGACGTCTGAAGAAACGCTGCGTATCCGTGAAGAGGAGTACCGGCTCGCCATTGCGCAAAGTGGAAAGCTGATCTATCGCTATAATCATGAAACGGACAGCGTCGATCTGCCGGAGAGCACCGCCTCGGTGTTTGGACTCCCGGCTCGCCGCAGCCACCCGCCTGACGATATGATGAAGGACGGCACTATTGCCGAAGAGAGCATCCCCTCCTACATCCAGTTCTACCAGGCCATCAAACGCGGCGATAAAACAGGAAGCGTGACCATTCGGCGCAGGCTGGGCGATGAACGTTACCGCTGGTTCACCTCCCGCTTCAGCACCATTTTTGACGATGCGGGAAAACCGGTTTCCACCATCGTGATGGTCGAAGATGTTACAAAAGCCCGCGAGCAGGACAGTAAAGCGGCAGAACATAAGAAAAACGAACTCGTCCTGCAGCTGGTGGCGGAACATTCAAGCCGACTTGTGTACCGATACGATCTGGCGACGAGAACCTCCTACGCGGACGCCCAGAACGCCGTTATAAGCGAAACCGGCCTCCCTGATTCCGCAATCGACCAGGGAAAGATTCTGCCTGAAAGCATTGCAGATTACCGCCGGCTATTCCAGGAGATCCATAAGGGGAAAAGAACCGGCGGCGCTAAAATCCATATGAAAAACACCTGCGGAACCCCCTGCTGGATCGATATGAAATACTCTTTGATCCTCAACGATGGGCAACCGCCAAAAGAAGCGGTGCTCTCGCTACTGGACGTGACCGAAAATCATGAAAAGGAACTGGCCTACAGCCGCTATCTGCAAACAACCCTCTATGGGGATTCGGCCGCCGGGGTCTTACTCTATCTAGAAGCGGATGTTACACTGGATATCATAGAAAAGTTTGGCGGTTCGGCGGTGCCGCCCGAAATTCCACCCGCCGGGTCCAGCCGGGCCCATTTCGTCGAATATATGGCTCAGACCTATTTGCCAACCCCGAAGGAGCAAATCAAATGCTGCGAATTTTTCTCCCGCGACCATTTGGTTACCGCGTTTTCTGACGGGATCCACGAACTGAGCGCGGATTGGAGCGTTGTTTTCCCCAACGGCCGCCAGGGATATATCCGTTCGGAGCTGCAAATGGTACAGGATCCCTATTCCGGCCACATCAAAAGCTACAACCTCTTACGCGACATCACGGATATAAAACAGGAGGAGATTGCCGTGAAGCGGCGGGCCGAGACTGACGGTATGACCGGCCTGTATAACAAAACGACGACCGAATCAATGATTCGAGCGCAGCTTTCGCGTTCCGACAAGACCTCTTGCGCGCTGCTCATCGTCGATCTGGACAACTTAAAAACCATCAATGACGAATTGGGGCATGCCCAAGGAGATCAGGCCATCCAGAAAATGGCAGTCCTTTTGCGCAATCAGTTCCGCAAAACTGACATCGTAGGGCGCATTGGCGGCGACGAATTTGCTATCTTTTTGGATGGAGGGGGCAACGAAGCGCGCCTCCGGGGCGTAATGACCGCCTTTATGCGCAAGCTTTCCACCCTATCGATTGGAGAGGAAAAAAAGGCTGCGCTGCGTGGGAGCATCGGGATTGCCATAAGCGCTCCTGGAAAAGAGCCCTACGAGGAATTGTTCAAGAAAGCGGATAAAGCCCTATATCATGTGAAACGAAATGGGAAAGGCGATTTTGCTTTTTACGCGCCGGAAATGGAACAAACCGCATACCAGTATAAGGGCCATCGTGAGGCTACCGCTTGGCTGGCCAATGATTTTGGCAGCGAAGAGCTGGATCGCCTGCTCCAAGCGGTATCGGCCATCTATCCGCTGGTGATTTTCGTCAATCTCACGCAAAACAGCTATGCGGTGATGCAGGATCAAAATTTCCCTACAAAATGCCGATTCGGCACCGGTGTGTTTGAAGAATTGATCGCCGCCGGGGTCAAAACCATCCATCCGGAGGACAGGGATTCTTTTGCCGCCTTCTCCCGCGAACAGCTCTTAGCGGCTCATGCGCGCGGCAAAACAGCCCTCAGCACCGTCGTCCGCCAACTGGGCGACGACGGTGTTTACCGGCTGGTTCAGGTGGATGTCATTTTTGTCGGCCAAAAGGATCAGCCGGACATTTGGGAGATCACGTTGGCAAGGGAAATCCCAGCCGCTGCTAAACCTGAAACCATGGATTGATAACGCGCCGGTGAAAACCCCTATGCCGCTTGCAAAAAGGGGCTCTGTATCCGCATTTTTACGGATACAGAGCCCCTTTTGGATCTTCCCATTTCCAAACCTTTTTCGTTTACCCCTCCAAAGGGCGCATCATCTCAATGCGCACCTCGTGCCTTTCTAGATCCTCATTGGAATAATGAAACAAATCAAGGCCGCCGATGGCATACCCCTGGGACAGGTAAAACCGGATGGCCGGCATATTGCAGCTTTGGGTCTCCAGCACCATCATCCGCGCCCCCGCTTTTTTCGCCACCGAACAGGCGTGCTCCATCAGCTGGGTGCCAACCCCCGTCCTCCGGAACGGCTCCTCCACAAATAGATTTGCCACCCGCATCCGGTTATTCCACCGTTCCAGCTCCAACTCAATGTAACCCACAATCTCCTCATCACCGTCAACTGCGGCGAACAACTGCGGCGCGTGCATATGGTCCTCCATCCAGGACACTTCCAATTCCTTTTCGATGGGGGCGTCAAACATCTGCTTGCAAAACTCAATCCGGCTGCCGCCCCGTTCCTCCACGATCTGGATATCCAGGTACGAGTCGGACCGGTACCGGAACAGGCGGGTCTTTCCCTTCCAGGAATTGTCCAGCTTTATGATCCGATATGCCGCCATGTCGGTTTCCTCCTCTTTGCGAACAATTTCAAATCAGCCGATCAACGCCTTGACCGCCGCCGGGATCTCCGCGGCGCTGGCCGCCCGGATATCCGCATCGTCCACTTCCCGCGGTAGGTAGCCGTACTGGCAGCCTACAAAGGGCAGCCCGTTGTCCCGGGCAGCCTGCATATCGTGGTGGCGGTCGCCCACCATCACCGCTTTGTCCGGGCGGATTTTATCCAGTACCATCTTCAGCGTGTCCGACTTGGTGCAGCCCAGTTCAGCCCCCTGCAAGTACGTAAAGTACGGCGCCAATCCCAGCGCCTCTACAATCTTGCGCACATACCCGTTGGTGCCGTTGGTGCAGACCACCAGCAGGTACCCTTCGTCCGAAAGCTGCCGGATCATTTCCGGCACCCCGTCGAACGTGCCATGGTACAGGTCGATGTTGCGGTACTCCGCCTCTGCAGTCAAGGCCATAAACTCGCCGAACCGCTCCATCGGCGCGCCGGGTAAAAGGCCCTGATAAATATCTTCGTCCACGCAGCCCATCAGCCGCAATACGGTGTCGTCCTCCACCTCGGTGTTGGCAAATTTGCGCAACACCTCTTTGTAGGTGGGAAGGATGAACAGGTCGATGCGGTTGAGGGTGCCATCCATGTCAAATACGACCAGCTTTTTTTCCTTCATGCCCGCACCCCTATTCACCCAAAATGAACTGCTCAACCACCACAGCCACTCCATCCTCATCGTTGGACACGGTCACATGGTCGGCGGCGGCCTTGACCGGCTCCTGGCCATTGGCCATCGCCACGCCCAGGCCCGCAAATTCGATCATCGAGCGGTCGTTAAACCCGTCGCCGCAGGCGATCATCTGCTCCTTTTCAAGGCCCAGGCGCTCCAGCAGCTTGCCTAGCGAGTAGGCTTTGTCAATGTTTTTTGGCATGATCTCCAGGAAAAATGGCTCCGACCGCAACACGCTCAAGGTATCGCCCAAACGGGCTTTGACCTTTTGCTCCACCTCGGCCAAATAGTCCCCATCCTCTACCATCAAGCATTTGGTCACCGGAAAATTTACAAAGGACTTAAAGTCCTCTACTTCCCGCACCTCCATTTTGTTGATCCGGGACTCCAGCTCCACATATTTGTCATTCTTTTTCGGGGTGATGACCGTCGCGTCCAGATAGGTCATGATATTGGTCTTGTACTCCCTGGACAAATCATATAAAAGGGCTGGCATTTCCATCGGCAGCGTTTTTTGGTAGATCACCTCGCCGGTTTGGGCATTCATAATCCGGCCGCCGTTAAAGGACAGGATGTACCCGCCGTGGCGCTCCAGCTCCAGTTCGCGGGCCACCGGCATAATTCCATAGGTCGGCCGGCCGGAAGCCAGCACGATCTTAACGCCCTTAGCCTGTGCTTTCCGCAGGGCCTCCCGGGTGCGGGGGGTAATTTCTTTTTTCGAGTTTGTGAGGGTGCCGTCAATATCCAGCACCAGGATTTTGTATTCCATAACGCCTCTCCATTCCACAAATAAAATTCCGCAGTCAGTATAGCATATTTCGCCCGAACCTGTCTATTTTTTCTGCGCCAAACCTTGACAAATTCCAACCGTTTTGTAGACTGAAAGACAGAAACGAGGTGCAAAAAATGGACCGGGAAGATTTCTTTGAGCGGGTATGGGATCTGGTGGCGGAAATCCCTTATGGGCAGGTGGCCACCTACGGCCAGCTGGCAGGGTGGCTTGGATACCCCCGGCACGCCCGGCTGGCTGGCGCCGCCCTGCGCTATGCGCCGGAGGGGCTGCCCTGCCACCGAGTGGTCGCCGCCGACGGGCGCTGTTCTCCCTACTGGCCCCAGCAGCAAATATTGCTGCTGCAGGAAGGCGTTACCATTCTGCCAAACGGAAAGGCAGATCTTGCCCATTTTCGCTGGCAGGGTTTATAAAAGCTGGCAAATTGCTGCCGAAATGGCAAATACTTTGCATTGAAGCGGGCGGCGGCTTCGTGATAGGCTTGAGTCCAAACCGAAAGGTCAAACCAAAAACGGAGGAACCCCCATGAAAAAACTATTCGCATTCATTCTGGCTACCCTGACCGCCGCTTCTCTGACCGTTGCGGCCTTTGCGCAAACCTCTGCGCAAAAATCCGGCGTCGCCCTTTCCATCGGCAGCGCCGACGGCCTGACCCTCGACGGCAGCGCCCTGCTTTATCCGGGCGAAGAATACCGCTTTCCGCTGCTAATCGCGCAGGACGGCGGCGAGGCGCGCCCCCTGACTGTAGAGGATATGTCGTCCTACGACATAAAGGTCACTGCAAAATCCGGCTTTGCCGCTATGGAGCAGGCCGGCCGATTGGAATCCGGCCGCCAGCAGTACCTCTCCCTGACTCCCGGCAGCGTCTTTACCGTATCCGCCCAGGAAGTGCAATACACCGTGACGCTGCAACAAAAAAATAGCGGCGCTGCTCTATCCCAAATCACCGTCCGCTGGAAGGTAGGTTACCCTTCTATGGACGACGCAAAACTGGGCGTTTCTACTGCCATCGATCCGGCGGCGCCGGTGCTCACCGGCGCGCAGTTTTCCGCCATCCAAAAACTCACCGGGGACAAGCAGGCATCCTTTACCGGCACCGGCTGGCAGTTTGACGTCCGCCTGCTGGATCAACAAGCGGTCAACTTTCACTATTCCGCCCAGAATCTTCAGGCTATTTCCGACCAATACCCGAACGCGGATTTCCGCTTTCTGCATTTTGGCGGGAAACCCGCCTTCGATTTTTCCGGCCGCCTGACCCTGGACGTGTCCGCAGCGCTGGAAGAATATGACGATCTTTACCTCTACCGCTACCTGGACGGTGTGCTTTACTCGCTCAAATACAATCTGGACAAGGAAAACGAAACCATCTCCATCCAAACCAAACAGCTGGGCAGCTATGTGATCTCCGACACAAAAATCCCCAACGGCACCGCAGTGGGCGGCGCTTCCTCCGGTGGGGCCAGCGCCGATTCCGGCAAAGATAACCCCACCACCGGCGGAGCCGATTTCTCCGGTATTGCTGCAGCGCTGGGCCATCTTTCCCGGGCGGGCGCAGCTGCGGCGCTAGGGATTTGCGGAAAGTAACCGCCTAATTGTACCCTTTTGTAAATGGCGCCGGGCACTCCCCGCCATTTTAGATACGGCATGGCTTTCGGGTCATGCCGCTTTCTATTTTTGCAACCAGTTTGCCAGGATAAACCGGTTGCAAAAAAGGCCGGTAGGTTTATACAAACCTACCGGCCTTTTTACAAAGTGATGTTAGTGTTTCCGATAACCACATTTCGGGCAAACGCCATTTTCGTCCAGCGCAATACCACACAGCGGACAACGATCGATCTTATTCTTGGTTGTAAACTCTGCCGATGCCGCATTGACACCGCTTGTAAAGGTGAGCTTTGCAATATTCAGCTTGTCCTTGAGCAGGTCATAGACAATCTTAATCATACCCTCAACCGTCATGGTTTCTTTTGTAACCACCAGGCGGCATTCCGGATAAGCAGTCGCCAATTCTGTCTTAAAAGCCGGGCCCTTCATCTGGTTGGTGGGAGCGCCGTTACGGATACCCTGTTTCTCGTAAACATCCAGCACTGCAGGCAGCAAAGGATCATCTTCTCTCAAAATAAGCGCGTGGTCAAAATTCTTTAATACTTCCCAGGCGGTTTTCTGAATTTCGTTACACGGAAACACCATATTCACGCCGGGTTCAACGGTGTCTTCTACCTCAATGGTTAGAATACCCGTATGGCCATGCAGATATTGGGCTTCACCCTTGAAGCCATAAAACCGATGGGCATATTGCAAATCTAATTTCGTAATACTTCTCATGCTGTATTCCTCCTTTAAAATATAGCTACGGGCTTTTGCGCCCGATACGCACATTTTTACGGGGTTTCTTTCTCCCTACATGCCGGGCAGAGATACTGTACCTTCAGATCGTAGGATTCAATGGAACAGCCAATCTGTTTTTCCAGGTCCGCCGTCAGGTCTGAAATCATGATGTCCGACAGCTTTCCACAGCGACAGCAGATTAAATGATCATGCCTGGTGTGTTTATCATAGCGGTCCGGTTGGCCTTCCATGCTGATTTTTCGGATTTGCCCCTGCCGGTAAAGGTTGTTGAGATTGTTATATACCGTTGCAATGACAACTGCGGGAAATTGCTCTTTTAATGTTAAAAAAATCTGTTCCGCCGTCATATGGTCAGACGAATGGTTGATAAGATCGAGTATGCTTTGCCCATACCTCATACGTGCATCACCTATAATTTAGAATTATTCTAATTACAGAATAATCGATCCTTTGACCGTTGTCAAGTCTTTTTTTATTTCAAAAAACGCCGATTTTTTTGGAAGGGCTCATACCCTGGGCGGCCGATTGAGAACAATTTCTCATCGCCGGTAAACTGGCCGGGCAAAATATGAAAAAAGGACCGGTCCAATGCCGGTCCTTTGGAATGCCCTTTTGCAAAAAAACTGATTGCAAAATAAAACAGGCTAACCCATCCGTTTTCTCTTTCGGACACGTTTGCCTGTTATTGTCACTTTTTATTCTCCAGATTTTCGTAAAAATCCCGCAGCATATCCCGTTCCGTGACATGCAAAATCCGGCAGAAGCAAGCCATCTCATAATCGGTCACGATGCGCAGGTTTCGCTCGATCCGACTGACCATCTGCTGATCCATATTCACATTCAGCGTTTGCATTTTTGCAGCCAGCTGTTCCTGGGACATTCTCTTTTCCCGCCGGAGCTTTTCCAAACGCCGCCCTATAATATTTTTGTTTCCACCATACTCTATTTTTTTCATCCGCGTCCCCACGTTAATGTAACGTATCTGTAATTGACATTACCATAAAGGAAAGAGTAGAATTACGTTATATAAACGTAATTCTAGACATTATGGGGTGAAAACGCGTGACTTTATACGAAGAACTCCTTTGGAACTGCCTACGGGACATGCCTGTGCAGATAACCTTTCCGAATTTGCCCGTAAATCCCAATGATTTGGTGGAAATGAAGTGCTTTCTGGCAATTGAAGCGATTCGGGATATTTTAGAGGACAAAGATCTTACCGATCAAGAATGCGCCATGCAGATTCGCTATATTATCTATACGCTGGAGAGTGAAGGAATTCATATCGAAAACCGCCGATGAAAAAGAACAGGGCCCCAGGGGCCCCGTTCTTTTTTCACTCTTCCGCCCATCCCCGGGTGCGGTTCACCGCTTTGTGCCAACCGTACAGCAGTTTTTCCCGTATGGCCCCTTCCATTCCCGGTTCGTACCGATCCTGCGCCTTCCAGGTATTGCGGATCTCGTCTAGATCCCGCCACATCCCCACCGCGAGCCCCGCCAAAAACGCGGCGCCCAGCGCCGTCGTCTCCGCAACGCCCGGGCGAAGCACCGTCCGGCCGATCATATCCGCCTGGAACTGCATCAAAAACCGGTTGGCCGAAGCGCCGCCGTCCACCCGCAGGTTTTCCAACGCCACGCCGGTATCCTCCTCCATGGCGTGGAGCACATCGCAGGTCTGGTAGGCAATGGACTCCAGCGCCGCCCGGATAATATGCTCTCGGCTGGTGCCCCGGGTCACCCCTAAGATCGCGCCCCGGGCGTACATATCCCAATAAGGCGCCCCCAGCCCCGTAAAGGCCGGCACGATGTAAACCCCGCCGTTGTCCTCCACCTTTTGGGCAAAATACTCGGTATCCGCCGCCTCGGTGACAAAACGCAGCTGGTCCCGCACCCACTGGATTACCGCGCCGCCTACGAATACGCTGCCCTCCAGCGCGTAGCTGACTTTGCCGCCCAGCCCTACTGCAATGGTGGTCAAAAGGCCGTTTTTGCTCTGGACCATCTCCCCGCCGGTATTCATCAGCAAAAAGCAGCCGGTACCGTAGGTGTTTTTCGCCTCGCCTTTGGAAAAGCATGCCTGGCCAAACAGCGCCGCCTGCTGATCCCCCGCAATGCCCGCAATGGGCACCTGCACGCCTTGGATATTGACGGCGCCATACACTTCGCTGGAATTTTTAACCTGGGGCAACATCGCCATGGGGATGTCCAGTGCATGGCAGATGCGTTCATCCCAGCACAGATCCGCGATATTATACAGCATCGTACGGGAGGCGTTGGTATAATCGGTGACATGTACCCTTCCGCCGGTGAGCTTCCAAATCAGCCAGCTGTCCACCGTGCCGAAAAGGACCTGGCCTTTTTCCGCTTTTTCCCGCACCCCGGGAACATGGTCCAGGATCCATTTGATCTTGGTTGCAGAAAAATATGCGTCTACCAGAAGGCCGGTTTTTTCCTTGATGTAGGCGGCCAGCGCCCCATCCTCCTTGATCTTCTCGCAAAGGCCAGCGGTGCGCCGGCACTGCCAGACAATGGCATTATAAACCGGCCGTCCGGTGTCCTTATCCCAAAGGATGGTGGTTTCCCTTTGGTTTGTAATTCCCACCGCCGCGATTTCCTCCGGCGCGACGCCGGTTTGGGCCAGCGCCTCCATCAGCACCCCATACTGGGAGGAATAGATCTCCATGGGGTCGTGCTCCACCCAGCCGGGCTGGGGATACAGCTGGGTATATTCCTTTTGGGCCATACCGACCATATTCTGCGCTTTGTCAAACACGATACAGCGGGAACTGGTGGTCCCTTGATCCAGCGCTACCACATACTGCTTCATTTTGTCCTACACCTCGTCTGCCTGGATTTTTCAAAGAGTTATGATTTATTATAACAGGGCTGGGGCCCCACTGTCCAGCGCGGGCCCGGCAAATCAAAATCCAAAGTATAAAAAGCAGGCTTTTCGCGAATTTTCCATTGACTTTTTTTTTGCCGCGTTTATAATGATATTTGTAACAGTGCGCTGAAAAGATCAGTGTCCGCCCGTTTTGCACAAAGAGAGGAGAGCCTTGGCTGCAAGCTTTCCCAAAGCACGGACACAAGCCGTCTTGGAGCAGCGGCGTGAAGAACGCCGACGGTTGGCCCCGTTATCGGTCGCAAAGTGACGTCCTTTTCGTAGGGGCGTAATACGGGTGGTACCACGGAGTGTTCGCTTCGTCCCAGATTTCTGGGGCGGGGCGTTTTCTTTTGTTCCCCCGAAAAAACAAACACAAAGAAAGCAGGATGAATCAAATGAAATGGACTGGGCTAAACGAACTGCGCGAGCAGTTCCTCTCCTTTTTTGAGAGCAAAGGCCATACCCGTCTGCCCAGCTACCCGCTGGTGCCCATCGACGATAAAAGCCTGTTGCTCATCAACTCCGGCATGGCGCCCATGAAAAAGTTTTTTCTCGGAATGGAAACCCCGCCCAATAAGCGGGTGACCACCTGCCAAAAGTGCATCCGCACCCCTGATATCGACAACATCGGCCACACCGCCCGTCACGGCACCTATTTTGAGATGCTGGGTAACTTCTCCTTTGGCGACTACTTTAAAAAAGAGGCCACCGCCTGGGCCTGGGAGTTCCTGACCCAGGTGCTGGAGATTCCGGTGGACCGGCTGTGGGTCTCCATCTACCAGGATGACGACGAAGCGTTCGACATCTGGACCAAAGAGGTGGGCGTAGCGCCGGAGCGCATGGTCCGGTTGGGGAAAGAAGACAATTTCTGGGAGCATGGCTCCGGCCCCTGCGGCCCCTGCTCTGAGATTTATTTCGACCGAGGCCCCGAATACGGCTGCGGCAAACCCACCTGCGCCGTAGGCTGCGACTGCGACCGCTATATGGAAATCTGGAACCTGGTGTTCTCCCAGTACGACAGCGACGGCGAGGGCCATTACGAGCTTTTAAACCCGCCCAACATTGACACCGGCATGGGATTGGAGCGGCTGGCCTGCGTCATGCAGAACGTCGGCAACCTCTTTGAAGTCGATACAGTCCAGAATATTATGAAACACATCAGCCGCATCGCCGGCGCCCATTATGGTGAGGGGGATAAAAACGACATCTCCCTGCGCGTGATTACCGACCATATCCGCAGCACCACCTTTATGGTGGGCGACGGCGTCGTCCCCTCCAACGAAGGCCGCGGCTATGTGCTGCGCCGACTGTTGCGCCGGGCCGCCCGTCACGGGCGCCTGTTGGGCATTGACCAGCCGTTCCTGTATCAGGTTTGTGAAACGGTAATCGCCGAAAACGCCTCCGCCTATCCGGAGCTGGCGGAGAAAAAAGACTATATTATCAAGGTGCTGAAGGTGGAGGAGGAGCGTTTCTCCAAGACCATCGACCAGGGTATGGAGATCCTCAATGGCATTATGGACCGGATCAGCGCCGACCAGATCAACCAGGCGGTATTCTCCGGTGAGGACGCTTTCCGCCTGTACGATACCTTCGGATTCCCCATCGACCTAACCAAAGAAATCGTGGCCGAACGCAATTTTCTCATTGACGAGGAGGCGTTTTTCCGGCTGATGGGCGAGCAGAAGCAACGCGCCCGCGACGCCAGAAAAGACGTCAGCGGCTGGGATACCAACGACGCGCCGGATGTCCAGGGCAAGGCCGATTTCGTCGGCTACGAAAAGACCCGCAGCCAGGGCACGGTTCTTGCCATTTTAGATGAGGACGGCCACCCTGTCGACTCTCTAACCGAGGGCATGAAGGCCACCGTTGTGCTGGATTCCACCCCCTTCTACGCGGAAAGCGGCGGGCAGGTGGGCGACAGCGGCGTAATCATCCGCGGCAAATCCATCTTCCGGGTCAAAGACTGCAAGAAATCCCCGACCGGCCAATTTTTGCATCTGGGGCTGATGAAAAGCGGCCTGATGAACGTAGATGACCAGATTGAAGCGGTTGTGGACGAAGAGCGCCGCACCGCCATCATGCGCAACCACACAGCCTGCCACCTGTTGCAGGCTGCCCTGCGCCAGGTGCTGGGTACCCATGTGCAGCAGGCCGGCTCCATGGTGGACGAGCACCGCTGCCGGTTCGATTTTACCCATTTTTCGGCCATGACCCCCGACGAAATTGCCCAGACCGAGGCAAAGGTCAACCAGCTGATTTTGGGCGCATATGATGTAACGGTCACCGAAATGCCCATCGACAGCGCCAAAAAACTGGGCGCGATGGCATTGTTTGGGGAAAAATACGGTGAAACCGTCCGGGTCTGCAATGTGTCCGGCAAATCTGTAGAGTTGTGCGGCGGCACCCACATTTCCAACACCGCCCGCATCGGGCTGTTTAAAATCGTGTCCGAGTCCTCCGTCGCCGCCGGCGTGCGCCGCATTGAGGCGGCCACCGGCGCCAACGTACTGGAGATCATCCATCAGGATGAAGCGCTGCTCAACCAAACCTGCGAAAGCCTGAAAGCCGGGAGCCCGTCGGAACTGCCCCAGAAGGCTGACGCCCTAACCTCTCAGCTGAAGGAAAAGGATAAGGAGATTGAAACGCTGCAGCACAAGATCGCCGATATGCGGATTGAAGGGCTGTTTGAAAACGCCATGGAAGTCAAGGGCTGCCGAGTCATCTTCGCCGGATTTACCGGCACTGCGCCGGATACGGTCAAGGCCATGTGCGATCAGGTCCGGGCCAACGCGCCTAAAATGGTCGCGGTGTTCGCCTCGATTCTGGGTGAAAAGGCCACCATGTTCGCCGCTTGTGGCGACGAAGCGGTGAAAAAGGGCGCCCATGCAGGCAACCTGATCCGCCAACTCACCGCCCAATTGGGCGGCAAGGGCGGCGGCCGGCCTGAGCAAGCCCAGGGTGGCGTTACCAAGATCTTTAAAATCGACGAGGCGCTGGCCACTGTTCCAACCCTGCTAGAAGAAATGATCAAAGATTAAGGAGGTTTTCTGCGGATGGACTGCTTGTTTTGTAAAATCGCTGCCGGAGAAATCCCCAGCAAAACCGTTTACGAGGACGCTGAGATCCTCGCTTTCTACGATATCGAACCCCAGGCGCCGGTCCATGTTCTGGTGATTCCCAAAGAGCATATCCCATCGATGGACGGGGTCACCCCCGAAAACAGTGATGTAGTGGCGCACATTTTTGCTAAGATCCCCAAAATCGCCGCCAGCCTTGGGCTGTCCGGCGGCTACCGGGTGATCTCCAACTGCGGCGCGGACGCCGGACAAACGGTTCCGCATCTGCACTTCCACATTCTCGGCGGCAAGCCTTTGAGCCTTACCATGGCATAACCTGCCGTCCTTTTTGATTTGAAAGGAGTCTTTTCCATGAACGCTGCAAAGACCTATGAATTACATGTGGCGGGGCTTACCCGCCAGCTTCCGCTGTGTCCCATCAACGATAAAACCTCCATCGCCGCTTTCATCATGTTTTCCGACGTGGAGCTGACCGTTGCCTGCGCCACCGCGCTTTTGAAAAAAATACCGGCGCACGATGTGATCCTCACTGCCGAATCCAAGGGGATCCCGCTGGCGTACGAAATGTCCCGTCAAAGCGGCGTCAAGTACATCCTGGCCCGGAAAAGCGCCAAGCTTTACATGTACAATCCGGTAGGCGTGGATGTCAAGTCCATCACCACCTCCCGCCTGCAAACCCTGTATCTGGATCAGCATGACCTGGAGTACCTCAGCGGCAAACGGGTGCTAGTAGTCGACGACGTGATCAGCACCGGAGAATCCCTCAACGCCCTGGAGGAACTGGTCCGTAAGGCCGGCGGTACCATCGCTGGCCGGGCCGCAGTGCTGGCCGAAGGCGACGCCGCCAATCGGGATGATATCTTGTTTTTGGCGCCGCTGCCCATTTTCACCGAAGAGTAAGCCGCCTTTTGTGGGGCGTCCGGATAGCGGACGCCTCTTTTTTTGCCGATTTTTTGTCGAAATATGTTTTTTTATGTCGAAAAATCTGCTATGCTCGTATCAAATCCATTTGGTGTGAAATGGGAGGGGGCCATTATGAAAAGGCCGCTGTGTTGGATTGGCCTCGGAAGCTTGACGGCTGCAGTAGTCTTTTGTTGTTTGTATCCGGCGTGGGAATGGACTTTCCCGGTCGCGGCCCTCCTGGGCGTGACCAGCATTTTCTGTCTGCTTGGGCGCAGGACCCGTCCCGCCGCCCTGTTTTCTTTTTCTGCCGCTTTTATGCTGCTGTTCTGCGTTTTCTTCGGGCAGCTGTATGCAGATCCCGCCCGCGTGCTGGACGGGCAAAGCACCTTTCTTTCCGGGACGGTTCTGGAAACTGGGCGCGCCTCTTTCCTGCTGGATGGCGAAACCGAAAACGGACGGCGCTTAAAAGTGCAGATCTGGTGCAACGCCGAAATGGTTCCCGACCGGTTCCAGCAATTTTCCGGGACAGTGCGTCTGTCTGCCATCGCCGCCACCGACCGGTTCGACAGTGAAAGTTATTACCGGTCCCGCGGCGTCTATCTGCAAGGGCAGCTGGAATCTGGCAGCTTCTCTGGCACCCTGCAGCTTTCGCCCCTGTTTTGGCCGGGGCAGCTGAACGATTTTCTCTGTCAAAGGATCCGCTATGCCCTCCCCGGAAAATATAGCGGCCTTGTCTGTGCGGTGGTGCTGGGCAACCGCTCCCATCTGCCGGAGGAACAATATGCGCTATTTCAACAGCTCGGCATCCAGCATCTTCTTGCGGTCAGCGGCATGCATTTGACTATGCTCACCGCCTTGTTTTCGCTGATTTTAAGCCGGTTTGTTCGGAACGAGCGCTTGAAAACCGCTCTTTTGATGGTCTTTGTGCTGTTTTATATGCTTTTGACCGGCCTTTCCCCCAGCATTGCGCGGGCCGGGATCATGCTGCTTTTGTCTTTTCTTGCCCAGCTGCTTTTCCGCCGGGCGGACCCGCCCACCAGTTTGGCTGCCGCTGTGCTGGCAATGCTGTTACAAAACCCTTTTCTGGCGATGAACATCGGCTTTCAATTCTCAGTCTGCTCCACCATCGGCGTACAAATGCTGGCCGGCCCTTTCAGTGAAAAGCTTTTATCCTTTGGTGGGAAAGCGGTCCGTTCCAAAACTGCCGCCCGTTTGATTAAAGCGTTTAGCGTCGCCTTTTGCGGCTATCTTTGCGCCTTGCCTCTAACGGCGCTGTACGATTCCCGCCTGATTCCTATGGCGATCCCCGCCAATTTGCTGCTTTCCCCTTTGTTTACACCGGTTCTAGCTACAGCCGCCGGATGTACGCTCTTTTGTCCGGTACCGGTTTTAGGCCCCGTTTTCGCCTTTTTGGCGCGGCTTTTCATCGACTGCTTTCTCGGAATGGCCACTTTCCTCTGCCGTATCGGGCCGCCGCCATTATTTTGGAACGGCCCCGCACCGGTCATCGCCTTGATCGCAGCTGCCGTGGCCGTTGGATATGGCGCCACCAAAGGGGGACGGCGGCGTTTCGCTGCTGCCCTGTGCCTTGCGGCCATCATTTCCTGCGCCTGCATCAGCACCCAGTCTTTGCTGGAAAACCACCAGGTCCACTGTTATACGGCCGTTTTCAATAAGCGCCTGCTCCAGATTTTCTCCTACGGCGGCCATGCGGTAGTGGTCGGCCATCTGTCAAGCCAATCCCAGATTGAACAAGCGGCGTTGGAACTGCGCCGGGAGGGCGTTCTCGCCATCGACGCGCTGATTCTGCTGCCTGCCAGCGGCAGCCCGCGTGTTTCCCTTTCTGCGCTGACTGAAGAATTTTCGGTCGGTATGGCCGTCTGGAACCCATCGGACAATCTCTCGACTCAAACCGCAGAAAGCCTGGAAGGAATCCCGTCCCGAATATCCGACAGCTTGGGGATCACCTTTTGGCAGGATTGCAGCATCCGCTTATCCGGCGGCGGTGCGGTCGATATCCGCATTGGTGCAAAAAAGCTGTTAATTTTGCCTGCGGATTGTGCTATACTGTATGAGAACGAATCCGAATGGGATCTGGTGCTCACCGGCTGGGATACCTCCCCGCCGGTACAAGCGGGTATCCTTCTGTGCGCGCGGGACTTTTGGGGGAAAGAAAACCAGCTCCCCCACGGTTACCTGCTGCCATATGGGCGCGGCGTGCGCTGCCGGATTCCCATCGAAGGATGAAAAGCGGAAAGGGGGCTTTCGCCATGCGTTTGGAAAAAGAACCGGATCTGATCCGGCATTTAAAGGATGAGCCTTGCCTTCCCGTTTACCTGCTGTATGGCCAGCAAAGCTATCTGGTGCGGCTGTACGCCAAAAAACTGCGGGAAAAAGCGGTTTCTTCTGCCCAGATGGATTTAAATTTCACCTATTTTGAGGCCGCCCGTACCAGCGTCGACGAGGTTTCCGACGCGCTGGAAAGCGTCCCTTTTTCAGGCGGCATCCGCTGTGTGCAGCTGACTGATCTGGACGCGGACAAGCTTTCCGCCAACGAATGGGCCAAGCTCAAAGAGCGAATGGCCGGATTCCCACAGGACACGGTGCTCATCCTAAGCCAGCAAAACGTCCCGGTGGACGCCAAAAAATCTGCCCGGTGGAAGGCGATTCTCAAGGCGGTGGAGCTATCCGGCGCGGTCATCGTGCTGGATGGGCGTTCCCGCCGGGAAACGGTGCGGTTTTTGTCGGCCTTATGTCAAAAAAACGGCTGTACCATCGCCCCCGCACTGTGTGAAACGCTTATTGACCGTTGCGGCGACGATATGCTGGTCCTGGGCCAGGAAATCCAAAAGCTGTGCGCTTATCAGGGTGAGGGGGAAATCCCCGCCGAAGCCGTGGAACGGTTGAGCATCCGACAGCTGGACGCCAATGTGTTTGACTTGGCCCGCCGGATCTTGGGAAAAGACCTCTCCGGCGCGCTGGAAAATTTGCAGGAGCTGTTCGACATGGGCAGCGAACCGGTGGCGGTTTTGGGCGCGCTGAACACTTCTTTCATCGATCTGTACCGCTGTAAAACCGCGCGGGAGCAGGGGCTTTCCGCCGCTGATGTCACCGCTGCCTTCTCTTATAAGGGCCGGGAATTCCGTGTTCGCAACGCCATGCGGGATACGGACCGTTTTTCGCGCCGGCGGCTGGCCCGCTGTGTTTTTCTGCTGGCCGATACCGATTTCCGGCTTAAAAGCAGCCGCACCGATCCCCAAATTCTAATGCAGGAGGCGGTGACCCGCCTGTTTTTGGCGCTACACCAGCAGGAGGGCGGCTTATGATTCATCTTCGCCAAGCCGTTGTGGTTGAGGGCAAATATGATAAAATCCGGCTGTCCTCGCTGGTGGATGCGCCGATTCTGGTGACCAATGGCTTTCGGATTTTCAAAGACCGTGAACAGATGGTGCTCCTGCGCCGCCTGGCCCGACAGGACGGCCTTTTGATCCTCACCGATTCGGACGTGGCAGGTTTTAAAATCCGCAATTATATCAAATCTGCCATTCCTGACGGCAAAATCTATCACGCCTATATCCCCGAAATCCTGGGCAAGGAGCCGCGGAAGGCCCAACCGTCCAAGGAAGGGACGCTGGGTGTTGAAGGAATGGACCGGCGGATTCTGGCCGCAGCGCTGGACAAAAGCGGCGTCCTCTTTGCCGAGGGGCCCAAAAAGGATCCGGTGACCCATCTGGACTTTTACGAAAACGGCCTGTCCGGCGGACAGGGCAGCCGCCAAAAAAGGCTGGCCCTGTTAAAGGCGCTGGATCTGCCCCAGTACCTTTCCGCCGCCGCACTGCTAGAGGCGGTCAACGCGCTTATGAACCGGGAAACCTTTTTGTCGACCGTTCGGCAGCTGGACACACCAAAAAAAGATTGATTTTCCGATCGAAGGGAGGATTTTATGCAACTGGCCTCGCTCCAATTTTTATATCTGTTTTTGCCCGCGTCGCTGGCGGTGTACCATCTATTCCCCCGGCGGATGCGCTACGGCGTCCTGCTTGGGATCTCCCTTGTGTTTTATTTGTTGGCCGAACCCGCAAGCCTGCTATTGGCCCTTGTTTCAGTCACGGCCGATTTTGGCCTCGGCCTTTTGATGGAGCGGTTTGAGGAACGAAACCGGCGCCGTAAAGCCATCATGCTTTCGATGGTTGGGAAAAAT
This sequence comes from Oscillospiraceae bacterium, assembly GCA_028692035.1. Lineage (GTDB taxonomy): Bacteria > Bacillota > Clostridia > Oscillospirales > Ruminococcaceae > UBA3818. The sequence goes on along the minus strand of JAQUYD010000024.1, from coordinate 3,190 downwards.
CTGCTTTTGTTCTTTGGCGTTTCCTGCTACTGCCAGCTGCATGGAATCCAAACACCGCTGGGCCTGCCGGTCTTTACGCTGCTGGGCGTAGGGTATGCGGTGGACATCTATAACGGTGAAGCGCTGTACGAACACAGCTGGGCAAAATTCATGTTGGCCCATACGCTGTTCATGAAACTTCCCGCAGGCCCGCTGGTACGCTATCGCACCCTGCGCGAGCAGTTCGCCGCCAAAAAAGCAGATCTGGCCGCCATGGGCGAACCAGCCGCCCTTTTCATCCAGGGCATTGCCAAGCAGGTGATCCTGGGTGCGCCCATGCGCCAGCTTTACAATACCCTGTCTACTTTTTCCCAGGCGGAGCATTCGGTGTTTTCCCTTTGGCTCATGCCGCTGTGCGCCGCCATGAGCCTGTATTTTTCCCTATCCGGCTACTGCGATATGGCCCGGGGGCTAGGCGGGTTGTTCGGCATTTCCCTGCCGCGGAATTTTTACTATCCGTATCAATCCCGCTCTATAACGGATTTTGTGGGCCGTTTCAATATTTCAGTGACCGCTTACTTAAAAACCTACATCTATCATCCGCTGGGCGAGGATTCCGGCAGTTTTGTCTCTTCGGCCTTAAACATCGGGGTGGTGACCCTTCTGTGGGGGATCTGGTTCGGCTTTCGGATCAATTATTTGCTGTGGGGAATTTATTTCGTCCTACTCATCCTGCTGGAACGGTCGGGCTGGGGCAAAATCCTGATGCGGCTGCCTGTCTTTTTCCTGCGGGTCTACACCTTTTCGCTGGTGCTTCTTTCCTTCGTCATTTTTAACGGGCGCAGCGTGGGCCAAAGCCTCTTCTTTTTCCAGGGGATGCTGGGGCTAGGCGGGCTGCCGCTGGCGACCTCACCGGCGCTGTATCTCATAAGCCAGTACGCCCCTTATCTGGTGCTGGCCGTTTTGTTCAGCACCAGCCTACCCCACTCTTTAAAGGGCGTCCTCCGGGAGAAATCACCGGTGGCCGCCGCCATCACCGGCGCTGTTTGCTACGGTATGTTGCTCATTTTATCCACTGGTTTTATTCTGCATCCCTAGGCACGAAAGGAGGACGTCATGCGCTCTCAAAAGATTTTTTCCGTTTTTATGCTGGCGCTGTTTTTCATCCCTGCAGCTTTACTGGGCCTTACCGGCGGCTGGCAAGGGCTTGTGATTCCCGGCGCGGTGGATTTTGCGGACGGCTTTGCCGCACATCTGTTGGAAGAATCGTTTTCTGATGTTTTTGCCGGGCGAGATCTTCTATGCGCTGCCACTTCCGCTTTGCAGACCGCCTTGGGCCGCAATCAGCAAAACGGCTATTTTTACAGCCCCGACGGAATCCTGCATAATCTGCCTGACGCAGACGAACGGATCACGGCCCAGAACCTACAGGCGCTACAGACCTTTGCCGGCGCGCAGTCGGCCCCCTGCTATTTTCTGCTGTCCCCCACCTCCGCCGCCATTGAGCAAAGCAAAATCCCCAACCTGGCATTGGAATCCCTGTTCAACCAAAAACAGTATATCCAGCGTTGTTACGCCTCCCTTTCCTCACGGTTTCGCACCATTGATGGATATAACAGCTTGTTTTCCCATCAATCGGAATATCTTTTTTACCATACCGACGCTCGCCTTACCGCTCAGGGATGCTACTACCTATACGTCGGCGCCGGGGAAAAGCTAGGCTACACCGCCCGCTCGATGGACTATTTTTCCATCTCCCACCCGCTGCACAATTACAAGGGGAACCTTTCCGAGCTGGTTCCATATGCGCCGGTTGAGCCGGATCTTATCTCCCTGTTCCACTACCAAAAAAATGCCCGGGGCCTCCACCTGGTTCAAGATCCGCTGGGCGAGGCTGTTGAAACGCAGCTGTACGATTTAACCCTATTGGACAGCAATGATCCGTTGCAAATTTATCTTGGCCCGGACAGCGGCGTGACCGACATTCTAGCCGACGATCCTATTTACGACGGTCAGCTGTTGGTTTTTACCGACGGCAGCTGTGACGCTTTGTTTCCGCTGATCGCGATCCATTACCGGCAGCTGCGTGTCGTCAATCTCCACGCGGTTACCTCCGCCCAGCTGTCCCAGATCGACCCTGCCCAGTTCGACCAGGTGCTGTTCGCCTTTTCGGTGGAGCAGTTTGGCTACGACAGTTGTGTCAGCGATATGCTGGGAACGCCGTAACCCCCCTTTTTTTCTGTCCACCTGGTCGATTGTCCGGGTGGGCGTTTTACTGCCATTTTACCTGCAGAACCTCGTTTCCTTTACCTGCCCGGGATAGAATGGGGGAAAGGAGTTGAGGCAAATGTCCATCTTTGCAAAACGGGTCACCACCCTTGCCATCGTCCTCGCCGGATTGCTGCTGGCGATGGTTCCGATCTTCTTTGCAGCCCCCTCTGACGGGACGGTCCGGACTTTTGTGATCATCGGCGGCATCGTCGCCTTTGGTGGCCTTGTCTGGAGCTGGATCGTACTGCGCTGTCCCCACTGCGGCGCGCTGCTTCCCCTGCGCGGCTGGGCGGACTCTTACTGCCCAAATTGCGGCGGTAAGCTCCAAGACAAATAAAAAAGGCCCGGCGTGAGAGGTGGCTCAATAAAACAGCATAGAGTTCTTTTCGGAGAAACGGCATAGCTGAAGCTATGCCGTTTCTCCGTTTTGCAGGTCGTTGAGCAAGGCGGCGGGGAGTATTCCTACAAGGTCATAGGATATGTCTACCTGCTGTTCCCGCGCACCATTTGACTTGTCGGAAGCGTGAACATATACCGCCTTTACCATATCGTTCAATACGGCGGGCGTCAGCTCGTCCAAGTCAAGATACTTCCGCACCTTGCTTATAAACCTGTCAATGTTTTCTGCCTGTTCTTCCTGCTGGGTAATTTCTTCATTCAGTTGCAACAGCTTCTCCTGCAGTTCCGTCTGCTCCTGCTCGTAATCGTCAGAGAGCATTTGAAATCTGCTGTCAGAGATTTTCCCATTGGCGTTATCTTCGTAAATACGCTTGAATAATCTGTCGAGTTCTTCAATACGGCGTTCTGCTTGTGTATATCACCAGCAGCGGCAAGATGAAGGATACCATGAAAAATGCGTTAAAGGCCGGAACGCTTGACCTGCCGAAAAAGTATGAAGCAGCCCGGGCGCGCTTCGAGCAAATTATCGCGAATGCCGATC
>JAQUYD010000023.1 GCA_028692035.1 Oscillospiraceae bacterium | reverse complement strand
GTTTGCAGGGTCTTTATTCTACCATCCCGCCGAAGCTTTGTCAAGACTTTTTTTCCGCCTCGCGGCCCCCTCGGGACAGCTTCATTAATATATCACATCCCCGCTCCCCAAGTCAATACCTTTTTCTGCATTTTTTTACTTGTATTTTTCTTACACATTATATATAGTATCCATTTTATGTGTTTTATCCATATCTGGATTGTTTGCTTGATTTTTCCCCATTTCTTTTAATTTTTTTTGACAAAACGTCTTCCAATCGCTACAATAGTCATAGTCATTTTCAATCAACGGAGGCTTTCTCATGATCGAGCCGCAATACGAAATCGCAGATGCCCATACCCATATTTTCCCGCAAAAAATTGCTGAAAAGGCCGCTCACTCCATTGCGGACTTTTATAAGGTAAACGCAGGGGATATCGGCACGGTAGACATCCTTTTAAACAATGGCGCGCGTCTTGGCATCTCCCACTATCTAGTTTGCTCGGTGGCAACCTCGCCCAGACAGGTGCCCAGCATCAATCAGTTTATTCGCGAAAACTGTTCTATTCACCCGGAATTTATCGGCTTTGGCACCATCCACCCCGGCATGACGGAAACCGAGATGATCACCGAAGCTGTCCATATGAAAGAGCGAGGGCTCGCTGGCGTAAAGCTGCATCCGGATATCCAGGATTTTCTGCTGGACGACCCGCATATGTTTGCCCTTTACCGTATGTGTGAAAAAGAGCTGGGGCTGCCGATCCTGTTCCATTGCGGCGACGCACGGTATGATCGCTCCTCCCCCCGAAGACTGGCTCATGTATTGGAAAAGTTCCCGGATCTTTCAGTTATTGGCGCCCATTTCGGGGGCTACAGCCAATGGGAAGAAGCTTTTTCTGTTTTAAAAGATTATGACCGGCTGCGCATGGATACCAGCAGTTCCTTGTCCTTTCTTTCCGATGAAACCGCCATGCGGCTGATCGAGGGATATGGCGCCGAGCGCCTTATGTTCGGCACCGATTACCCGCTCTGGGTCATGGAAAAAGAACTGGACCGGTTCTTTTCCCTGCCGCTGACCAAACCGCAGCGCCGCCAGATCCTGTTTGGCACTTTTTCGGCATTGTTCGGTATCCCGGCACGGGCTGAATCCTGCCGTAGGGCAGCTTCTGTGTGACAGATTTCTGAAAATTTAAAAAAAGCAGAAACTTTTCTGTTTCTATTTATGGTTTGTACACAATTTTCCTTTATTATCATTTGTGTTAGTGCGCTTTTCCAAGGCGCGGCCCTTAAAATGGGTTCGAATATAGGAGGTATCACACATGCTAGAGGTTAAAAACCTCGTCAAACGGTATGGCAGCAAATATGCCGTCAACGACATCAGCTTTACCGTCGAACGGGGAGAAATCCTTGGTTTCCTGGGGCCGAACGGCGCGGGGAAAACCACCACCATGAACATCATTACCGGCTACCTGTCTAGCGCGGAGGGAACGGTAAATATCGATGGGCATGAGATTCTGGAGGATCCGATCGCCGCCAAATCCTGCATCGGCTACCTGCCGGAACAGCCGCCTTTGTACATGGACATGACCGTCAAGGAATACTTAAATTTCGTGTACGAGCTAAAAAAGGTCAAGCTCCCCCGCCAAAAGCATATCGAGGAGATCTGCAAAACCGTCAAGATCGACCACGTTTATAACCGGCTGATCCGCAACCTGTCCAAAGGCTATAAGCAGCGCGTCGGCGTGGCGCAGGCCCTGCTGGGCAGCCCCGAACTGCTGATCCTGGACGAACCCACCGTAGGCTTGGACCCCAAGCAGATCATTGAGATCCGCAACCTGATCAAGGAACTGGGCAAAAACCATACGGTCATCCTCTCCTCCCATATTCTGCCGGAGGTGCAGGCCATTTGCGAACGTGTCATCGTCATCAACGAGGGCAAAATCATCGCCGACGACACGCCGGATCACCTCTCGCGCGCCATGAGCAGCGAAAGCGGGCTGGCCGTCCGTCTGGAGGGCCCTGTCACCGAGGTCAACAACGCGTTGCGCGCCCTGCCGAACGTCCACTCCTGCAATCCTTTGGGCGAACGGGAGAAGGGTGTATTCGAATATCTGGTGGAGCCGGAAAACAGCGCTGATATCCGCCGGGACGTATTCCGGTTGGCAGCGGAAAAAAGCTGGCCGATCCTTTCTATGAAGTCCACCGAAATGAGCCTGGAGGAAATCTTCTTGAAGCTGACCTCCGGCGAATATTTGGCGCCGGTCAAAGAAGCGCCCGCCCCGGCCGTTTCGGACAAGTCAGCTAAAAAGCCTTCAAAATCCCCTGCGCCGGACGACGTTTCTGCCGAGCCTGCGGCAGCGGTTGAACCGGCCAAAAAATCCACCGAAGGGAGTGAAGAATAATGTCGGCAATTTTCAAACGGGAATTCAACGCCTACTTCTCTTCCCCCATCGGCTATGTGTTTATCGCCATGTTTTACTGCCTGTCCGGCTTTTTCTTCTTTTTGTACAATCTGGCGGCCAGTTCCTCCGAACTACGGTATGTCTACTCGATGCTGTTTACCTGTTCGGCACTCCTCATGCCAATTTTGACCATGCGCATGCTCAGTGAAGACAAGCGCCAGAAAACCGATCAGGTGCTGTTGACCGCCCCCATTGGCCTGTTCGGCCTTTTAATGGGTAAGTTTTTGGCGGCGCTGTTGGTCTATGTCATCGCGGTCTCCATCACGCTAGCATATGCGCTGGTGCTGTCTGTCTTTGTCTCCCTGAACTGGGCGGTCATTATCAGCAGCTATTTTGGCATCCTGCTTTTGGGCGCTGCGCTAATCGCTGTGGGCATGTTCATTTCTTCCCTGACCGAAAGCCAGCTGGTCGCGGCCATCGTCTCCGTTGTTGTGGACGTGGCGCTGCTGCTGGTAGACTCCCTGGCATCGGTGATGCCGACCACCTCGCTGCAGAATCTGGTCATGGGCCTTTCCATGTCGGATCACTACGGCAACTTTACCATGGGCATACTTGATTTTGCCGACGCCTTCTTCTTCTTGAGCATTATCGCGCTGTTCATCTTCTTGACCAGCCGGATCCTCGAAAAGAGAAGATGGAGTTAATAGGAGGAAAAGACCATGCTATCTAAAATTTTTAAGAACCGCCGGTTCCGGATGGGCGGCTTTGCCACGGTGCTGACGGTCATCTTCATCGCCGTGCTGATCGTTTTGAATATGATCGTCTCGGCTGTTTCACAGCGGTATCCGATCCAGCTGGATTTGACGACTGGCAAGATCTATGGGCTGAGCGACGAAACCATCGAATATCTGAAAACGCTGGAAAAGGACGTGAATCTCTATGTCCTTTCCACCGAAGAATCTTTCGGTACCCCCAACGAATATTACCAGCAAGCCTGCGAGACCATCAAAAAGTTCCCGCAGTACAATGCGAAAATCAAACTGCAATTTATCGATCTTGCGAAGGACCCTTCTTTTGAATCGAAATACGCGTCCTACTCCATGGGTACCCGTGATATTATGCTGGAATGCGGCGACAAGGTCCAGGTGGTTAAAACCAGCGACCTATTCAATCTGCAAAACGACTCCAGCACCGGATACACTTACATCCAGTCCTCCCGGGCCGATGAGGCCATCACCTCCGCAATCATGAACGTGACCTCCGATTATACCCCAAAGGTCACCATCCTCAGCGCCCATTCTTCCTTTGACGCGACTGCCTTCTCCTCTCTACTCGGCCAGAACAACTTTGAGGTCGTCACCCAGGATCTGCTGTTGGAGGAAATCGATTCCGAAGCGGCGGCTGCCGTTTTGTTCGCGCCCAGCGAAGATCTGGATGCAGATCAGTTGAAAAAGCTGGACACGTTTTTGGATAACGGTGGGCAAAAAGGCAAGACCCTTTTGTACTTTGCCTCCGCCAGCCAGCCGGCTTTGCCCAATCTGGAAGCGTTTTTGAACGAGTGGGGCATTGCGATCGAAGACGCGACCATCTATGAGACCAATTACAACCGTATTTACAATTATAGCCCTTATTACAGCATCGTGGACTTTGTCAACACCGATATTTATACGGATACTTCCGCCTATCTGCTGATGCCCAACGCCCGCGTGATGGACGCCGCTTATACGGAACGGGACAGCCGCACGGTTGAAGTACTGCTGAAATTTGGCGCTACAGCTAAGGCGCTGCCCAACGACGCGGCGGAGGATTACGATATCAACGACGCGGAGACCTATGCCTTCCCCGCGCTGATCAAATCCACCCTGCAAAAATCGGCCGGTAACGCAAACGCCACCGGCCAGGCTTTGTTGGAATCTCACGTCGTTGTCGCTTCTTCCGCTATGAGCTGTGAATCCACCCTGCTGTCCGGCAGCACCTTTGTAAACGGCAAATACTATATCGCGCTGCTCAACAGCCTGCTGGGCCGCGAATCCAACTTCTCCATCACCGCCAAAACGCTGGATACCACCACCCTAACGATGACCAATGCCCAGATTCTGTCCCTCGGTGTCATCTTTGCAATCGTTATTCCGCTGGCGCTTTTGGTCGTCGGCGTTGTGGTGTGGCTGCGCAGACGGCATAAATAAGTCCTTCGCGGCAGAAAATGCTGTCTGCTGCAAATCTTTTGCAATTGCAAAAGCCGGATGCGCGGCGGATTTCCCCTTAGGGGGATTCCGCCGCCGTCCCGCTTTATCTGCTATCGAAAATCAGAAATGGAGAACCTGTTATGTCCAAACGTACAAAAACTTTACTGCTGGCGCTGATTGTGTTGGCGCTGCTGGTTGGCCTATTTTTCGCCGTTAAGCTGTTTTTGCCTCAGGAGTCGGCGGAGCAATCCTCCTCGTCTTCTGAAACAAGCACTGCGGTCAAGCTCATTTCCATGTCCTCTGACGAGCTGGCCTCGGTGGAGGTCTCCCGCCCGGAGGGCGGTTACGTCTTGCGTGTTGCAGGCGGCGAGGCGTCTATCGACGGGCTGGAGGGCTTGCCGCTGGACTCTGACCGGACCAGCACAGTCCTTTCCCAGGCTACTTCTCTAACCGCCAAAGAGCTGGCCGATCCGTCCCCTTCCAGCCTTGGAATCTACGGGCTGGATAACCCCAGCTACTCTTTAACCGTCACCAAAACCGACGGCTCCTCCTTTACCTTTGAATTTGGCCTGGCGTCCTCCGCCTCTTATGGCACCTATGCAAAATTGTCTGGCTCCAATGAGGTATATTTAATCTATACCAGCGACCTCTCCAGTTTTGCCTATGCCACCGAGGACTTTATTTCTAAAAAAATCATCCCGGATCTGTCCGACAGTGCTGATTTTAAAAGCATTTCCTTCAGCGGCGCGGATCACGAAACCCCTTTCGTCATTGAAAAATACGATTTCGATTCGGATGACGACGCCACCTATTCCTACTTCACCTATGGCGTGACCTCTCCTAGCTTAAAGCCGGTGGATGCTGAAACGATCTTCTCTTATGTAGACGCGATTTTGGACACCACCGCTCAGTCGGTTCTGGCTGGCAACTACACGGACCAGGAGCTTGCCCAGTACGGCTTGGACAATCCGGCCGCCCAGATTGAGGTGACCTTCTCGGAGGAGTACGAGGAGGATACGACCTTCTCCTTCAGCCTGTCGTTCCAGGACGGTACTGTCTATGCCATCTGCAACGACGTACCGATCATCTACACCTTGGCCGAAGCGGACTGGATGACCCTAAAATATGCGGACATCGTGCACAGCCTGTTCCTCTTGCCGAGTATTTATGAGGTCTCCCACGTAACGGTGGAAACTGCCGGCCAGTCCTATGCCTTTGATGTGTCCGGTGAAAAAAGCGAAACCGTCACCTACAACGGCACAGCCATTGATCAGACCGCTTTCTCAAAATTCTATCAGCTGCTCATCGGCGCTACCCATGATGGAAACTATGTGCCGGACGCGCAGCCGGAAGGCGATCCCGTGTTGACCATCACCTTCGACTACCGCAACGACAGCAACTCCGACACCCTGCGGTTCTATGACGCAGGCACCCGGAAGCTATATGTGGAAATGAATGGCAAAATCGAATTCACCATGATGTCCTCTTTCCTGGAAAAAGTACAAAAAGCATGTGAACAGGTGATCAACGGCGAAACGCCGGATCCTGACTGGAAGGTCTGATCTGGTTTTTCACAGCGAAAAAACAAAGAACCGGGCTTTGGCTGCCCGGTCATCTTGATAACGGAGCCTTACAGAAATCTGTAAGGCTCCGTTATTGTTTTTCATCCTTATTTGCCTCGCGCCGCTTATTCGCCGCCGACCGTTTTTTTGATTTTTTTGTTTGGAGCACCGTTCGAGGAATTTCTCCTGCCCTTTTTCATATAATAGAAAAACAGCTGCATGACAGCTATTTTTTACGCGCGTCCGGCTCTATCTGCAGCCGGGCGCCTGTACATTTGACCCTGGGCGCACACCGGGCTTGTCCGCTTTGGTTTCTGCGTTTTGGGGCCGTAAAATACGAGAAAAAAGGAGGGGCCTTTATGAAGAACGATCCTGTTTTGCAGGAAGAAAGCCGTATCCCGGAGCCCCAGAAACCCTCCTGGTTTCAGGTCGCCGGCGATATGGACGATTTTATTTTCTACTACGAAACGGCAAAGCCTTGCAGCCAGCGATAACTGCCAGTATCTTGCCACCTGTTAAAAAGCCCGGAGGGAAATTCCCTCCGGGCTTTTGGCCGTCTTCAAAAATGGCGGCCCTTTTTTCTGATTCTGTAGCAGGCTGGCTCACCACTCGGAAATGTGTCCCCTCTTCATCGCCCCAAAGAGCCGCTTGGTGATTCCTTTATGTTCTTTTTCCATTTGTTTCAGCCAATTTTTGGTCCATTCCCGCTGGGTGGCCCCATCCACCGGGCATTGGCTTTTGACAATCGGATACCCTGCCTTCCGCACCGCTGAAGCGATTTCCCTCTCCGGTGCAAAAACCAGCGGGCGGATCATGGTCAGATCCTTGCGGGAAAGGTAAGTCACCGGCGAAAAACAACCCACCCGCCCTTCCTGGAACAGATTCATCACAAAGGTCTCCACCGCGTCGTCATAATGGTGGCCTAAGGCGATCTTATTGCATCCGAACTGCTTAGCCGCGTCGTGTAAGGCGCCCCGCCGCATCCGGGCGCAAAGGCTGCAGGGGTTGGATTCCTCCCGGGCCTGAAACACGATGGGCCCGATCTCGGTCTCCAACACATGATATTCGATCCCCAAAGACCTGCACATCTGCTCGATGGGCCCGTAATCGGTCCGCTGCCCATCCCAGCCCGGATCCAGGGTGATCCCCACCAGCTCGAACGGAATGCCAATAAACGTTTGCAGCCCCGCCAGCCCTGCCGCCAGCGCTACCGAATCCTTTCCGCCGCTGATGCCGACAGCCACCCGGTCCCCCGGCTGAATCATCCCATATTCCTGAATGGCTTTGCGCATATATCCCATAATCCGCTGCATATGATCCCCCCTTTTGCCCCGATTTTTTCTTATTTTACTTTTTTTCGCTTAAAATAGCAACGGGGAAATCAAAAATAGAGTCGGCGTAAAACTGAGATTAAAAGAGAAAACACGCGATTTTGAGAGATTGCAGAAAGCAAATTAAATTTTTTCAAAAAAGGGTTGACTTTCCGTCTGCCCCTCTCTATAATAATACTTGCTGCAATTGCCCCAACTGGCTTTTTTGCAGCAAAAAATGGTAGTTTGTGTGATCTAAAACATAAATGAAGCAAAGCAATTCACAGGAGGGAAAAACCATGTCGACCACTATGCCGAAAGCTGGCGAGATTACCCGTAAATGGTATATTCTTGACGCTGCTGACAAACCCCTCGGTCGCACTGCGACCGTCGCCGCCCATATTCTGCGCGGCAAACACAAAGTAGATTTCGCCCCTCACGCCGACTGCGGTGATCATGTCATCATCATCAACGCGGAAAAAGCTGTTTTGACCGGCAAAAAACTGGAGCAGAAATACTACCGCCATCATTCTGGTTGGGTAGGCGGCCTGAAAGAGGTCCAGTACGCCAAATTGATGAGCGAGAATCCGGAAAAAGCGATGATGCTGGCCGTCAAGGGCATGCTGCCCGGCAACAGCCTCGGCCGCACCGCACTGACCCGCTGCAGAGTATTCCGCGGCCCCGACCATACCCATACCGCGCAGCAGCCGGAAAACTGGATTTTATAATTAACGGGAGGAGGCAAAACTTATGTATGATTCTAAACCTTATTTCTATGGCACCGGCAGAAGAAAGCATTCTGTTGCCCGTGTCCGCGTATATGCCAACGGCACCGGCGCGATCAAGATCAACGGTCGGGATATCGACGATTACTTTGGCCTTGAGACCTTAAAGCTGATCGTTCGCCAGCCGATGGAGCTGACCGATACCATGGGCCGGTTCGACATTGAATGCAACGTCGCCGGCGGCGGCATTTCCGGCCAGGCCGGCGCGATCCGTCACGGTCTGTCCAGAGCGCTTTTGCAGGTCAACGAAGAGGCTTATCGCCCCGTCCTGAAAAAAGCGGGCTTCCTGACCCGTGATCCTCGTATGAAAGAGCGTAAGAAGTACGGCCTCAAAGCCGCCCGTCGCGCGCCCCAGTTCTCCAAGAGATAGTTTGGGGAAATCTGCGAGGCCAGTTCGTTTTGATGATAAAAAGGAAGCTTTTCTGCCGAAAAGCTTCCTTTTTCATTTGAAATTTCGGAATCATCGCGAAAAAGGAAAGGAACGGGTTATGGAAAGAACCGCTAGGAAAGCGTTGCATGCCGCTTTCCCCTATACGATCCCCATTTTTGCCGGGTTCTGGTTTTTGGGTCTTACCTATGGGGTTTACATGAATGTGTCCGGCTTCAGTTTCTGGTATCCGATGCTCATGAGCCTGACCATCCTCGCCGGATCGATGGAATTTGTAACGGTCCATTTGCTGTTGGGCGCGTTTAACCCTTTGCAAGCATTGGCCATGACGCTGATGATCAACGCCCGGCACCTATTTTATGGCATCTCTATGCTGGACCGGTTGAAAGGCACCGGCTGGAAAAAATTCTACCTGATCTTTGGCATGTGCGACGAAAGCTTTTCCATCAATTACACGGCTAAAATTCCACCGGAGGTGGACCGGGGCTGGTTTATGTTCTGGGTAACGCTGCTTAACCACTTTTATTGGTTCTTCGGTTCCACTTTGGGCGGCGTTTTCGGCTCCTTTCTCCACTTTAACACCGAAGGACTGGATTTCGTCATGACGGCTATGTTTGTGGTGATTTTTCTGGAGCAGTGGTTAAAGGAAAAGCGGCATTACACCGCCTTTATCGGAATCGGTGTTTCGGTTTTATGCCTACTTTTCTTCGGCGCCGATCAGTTTTTGCTCCCTGCCATGGGCGGCATTCTCGTTTTGTTGATTTTTCTGCGCAAGCCGCTGGAACAAGGGAGGGAAGAAGGTTGATGAACATATCGCAGCAAATCATCACCATTGGGATGGTGGTGCTGGGAACCATGATCACCCGTTTCCTCCCCTTTATAATCTTTCCGGCAAATAAGCCAACCCCCGCCTTTGTCCAGTACCTGGGCCGCACTCTGCCCGCTGCTGTATTCGGCATGCTGGTGGTCTATTGCCTGAAAAATGTCCAGCTCCTAACCGGCAGCCACGGCCTGCCGGAGCTAATCGCCATTGGGGCAGTTGTGGCGCTGCATCTGTGGAAACGGCAGATGCTTCTCTCCATTGCCGGCGGCACCGCCGTATACATGCTGCTGGTCCAGTTGGTGTTTCCTGCCGCATAGCCTTTCGCCCCAAAGCCGCCATTTGTCCAAAGCGCCCAATTATTTTCATCTAAAAAACCGCAGGCCATTTCTTCGGAAAATGCCTCGGTTTTATTTTTTGGCAAAAAGTCTTTACCCAATCTTTACAAAAAAGCTAAAACGCCTTGCAATACGGCGGTATATCCCTTATAATGCAATGGTGTTTGAGGGAAAGCAAAACAGAAAGTGGTTGTCTATGAAAAATTTCGGAAAATGGTTGTGGGATCGTCCGATCCTCTTGTCCGTTGTCTTAGCGGTCTGCTTGAACACGGCAATGGAAATGTTCAGCCGTCGTTCCATTTCGGCGGGTTTTCAGTTTTTGTTCCTGCACCCGGTTCATTTTTTGTGCAATGTCCTGGTGGTACTCTTGCCGTTGCTTTTGTCCCTGCTGGTAAAGCGAAGGATTTTCGTTTTGTCGCTAGTCTCCATCGCTTGGCTTGGACTGGCCGTCGCCAACTTTGTCCTTCTGGGATATCGGACCACCCCGTTGGCGGCCATCGATTTTTACATTCTAAAGCCGGTGTTCAGTATTTTTAAAATTTATCTGACCGCGGTACAGATGATTTTGATCGCGCTGGCCTTTTTGATCGTGATTGCCGGTATCGTACTAATCTTTTTTAAGGCGCCCAAAAACGGGGCCCGATACCGTGGCGCCTTGATTTCCATCGCTATGACAGCGATCGCCGCTTTCGGTGTCACCCACTTTTCCATCCGGGCCGACGCGACCTCGGCCAGCTTTTCCAATCTGGCTGACGCCTACCTCAATTACGGGTTTGCTTATTGCTTTGCCTCCAGCCTACTGGATACGGGCGTTGATAAGCCGTCGGATTATACCACCGAGACTATGGCCAGCTTAGCCGATGAAATTACCGCAGCTGAAGCTGGCGAGGAATCCTCTTCCGCCTGGCAGGCGGCTTCCACCGATCCGGACGAGGCGCAGCCGACTCCAAACGTCATCATCCTACAGCTGGAATCTTTCATCGACCCCAACCGGCTGGCGGGTGTTTCCTATTCGGAGAACCCGGTTCCGGTTTTTACCCAGCTAAAAGAAAATTACACCAGCGGCTATCTGGCGGTTCCCTCGATCGGTGCGGGAACTGCCAACACCGAATTCGAAGTGCTAACCGGGATGAGTCTGGACTATTTCGGCCCTGGCGAGTACCCATATCAAACAATCCTGCAGGAGAACACCTGCGAAAGCATTGCCTATAACCTCAAAGAGCTGGGGTTGGGCACTCATGTCATCCATAACAATACCGGGACTTTTTATGACCGGCATCTGGTATTCCCCAACCTGGGGTTTGACACCTTCACCCCTTTGGAATACATGAACCATGTGGATAAAAATCCGCTGGGGTGGGCAAAGGATTCGATTTTGACCACCGAAATCATCAAGTCCCTCCTCTCTACCGAGCAAAGCGATTTTGTTTACGCGATCTCCGTCCAGCCTCACGGCAAATATCCCACAACGCCTTTGGACGACACGCAATCCATTTTTGTCACTAGCGACACCCTCTCCCAGGAGGAGCTGGTTCCCTTTTCCTACTATATCAACCAAATCCACGAGGTAGATGCTTTCCTTCGTTCGCTGATCCAAGCGCTGGAGGCTTGCGGCGAACCTACCGTTCTGGTTTTATACGGCGACCACCTGCCCAGCATCTCGGTAGCTGAGGACTCTATGGCGCAGGGCAGTCTGCTGCAAACCGAGTATGTCATCTGGGATAATCTCGGCTTGTCAAAGCAGGATCAGGACCTGGAAGCGTATCAGATATCCTCCAGCGTGCTGGAAAAGCTGGCAATCCGCAATGGCATTCTCAACAGCTTCCATCAGACTTTTCAGCATAACCCGCGCTATCAGGAGTATCTGGAGCTGCTGGAATACGATATGCTCTACGGCGAACAGGCCGTATACGGCGGCAACGCCGGTTACGCTCCCAGCGAGATGCAAATGGGGGTGACCCCGGTCACGCTGGAGCATTGTTATCTGCTGGGCGATAGGTTGTATGCCATCGGAGACCGCTTTACCGATTATAGCCGCGTTTGCGTCAACGGCAACCCCGCAGATACGGTATACATCTCCGCCAATGCAGTAAGGGCGACAGGGTTGGAATTAAAGGAGGGCGATCAGATCACGGTTGCCCAAATCGGGGAGGACGGCGTTGTTTTGAGCGAAACGGCCCCTCTTTCTTTCTCCTTTGCCTCCCCTGATCAAAAAACAGATTAATACGGTCAAAAAAGCCTTGCCCCCTGGGGCAAGGCTTTTTTCTTTTTTACCGCAGCACATCCAAATTTTCTGGGAGCATGATGTAGAGGTCTTGATCATCCACCACAAAACAGGGGATCCCGATTTTCCCCTCGGCTTTGACCGGGTCAAACTCCGAGCGGCTGTCGCGCAGGTTCAGAAATTTTTTCAGGTGAGCCATTCCGGCGGTGACGTCCACATAGCCGTACCGGATTTTTTCCTCTTCCAGAACTTTTTTTGCCTCTACGCAATCCGGGCACATGGGGCTGCCGTACATAATGACCTTTTTCATAGCAATCACTCCTTTTTTCCATTGTATTTCACTGCGATTCTTTTGTCAATGCCCGGGATTGGAACGGCCTTTTTCTTCTTTTTTAAAGAAAAACATGGTATAATAACCGAAAAGCGATTATGATACTGGAAGGTATTCCCACTTGTTCCCGCCTGCGGTGAAACCGCCGCGGGCCGATGAATGGGCCGGGCCCCTTTTGGCAAAGACCAAGGGCCGTTTTTGCCTTCCGTGCGCTTTGCAAAAACAAGATAGAAAGAAGGACTTTGATTTTGAATATGACCGCCCATTTGGCAGATGAATTTCACCTGCGTCCCCAGCAGGTCCAAAATACCATTGATCTCATCGACCAGGGGAACACCATTCCCTTTATCGCCCGGTACCGCAAAGAGATGACCGGCTCGCTGGACGACCAGCTTTTGCGGGAACTATCAGAACGGCTGGAATACCTGCGGGGGCTGGAAAAGCGCAAAGAAGAGGTCCTTTCCTCCATCGAAAGCCAGGACAAACTGGATGAAGCGTTGTCTCAGGCGATTTCGGCCGCCGCAACGCTCGCTGAGGTGGAGGATCTGTACCGCCCCTTCCGGCCAAAACGCCGCACCCGCGCCTCTGTTGCCCGAGAAAAGGGCCTGGAGCCGCTGGCCCAGGCGATTTTCGCCCAGGAAAAGGATTCGCCAGCGCCGGATGTGTTGGCAATCCCCTTTGTAGATCCCGAAAAAGGGGTGGAGACCATCGAGGATGCCTTGGCCGGCGCCGCAGACATTATCGCGGAAACCGTGTCCGACTCCGCCGCCCTGCGCAAAACCCTGCGCAACTTTCTGCTGATGCACGGCCTCATCCGGACCGAGGGAAAAGCCGACGTCGATTCGGTTTACGCCATGTATCACGACTATTCCGAACCGGTTGCCAAAATCGCGCCCCACCGCGTGCTCGCCATCGACCGCGGGGAGCGGGAAGGGGCTTTAAAGGTTACGCTGGAGGCGGATCTGGACCGCTGCCGCAAAACCATCGTCCGAGATTTTGTCCGAGAAAACACCCCCTGCGCCGATTTTGTGCGGGACGCCGCTTTCGACGGTTTTTCCCGCCTGATTTTCCCCTCCCTTGAACGGGAGGTGCGGGCGGCGCTCACCGAAAAAGCGGCGGAGCAGGCGATCCGGGTGTTCGGCGTAAATCTGCAGCAGCTTTTAATGCAGCCGCCAGTAAAAAACGCCGTCACCTTGGGGCTGGATCCCGCCTACCGAACCGGCTGTAAGCTGGCGGTGGTCGACGCCGCCGGAAAGGTTTTGGACACGGCGGTAATTTATCCTACGCCCCCTCAGAATAAAGTGGGCCCCGCCAAGGAAAAATGTAAACAGCTTATCGAAACCTATGGCGTTGGCGCCATTGCCATCGGCAACGGCACCGCTTCCCACGAATCGGAGGTGTTTGTGGCCGAACTTCTCAAGGAGATCCCCCAAAAGGTCTCCTACATGGTGGTCAGCGAGGCTGGCGCGTCGGTCTATTCCGCGTCCCGGCTGGCCGCGGAGGAATTCCCCCAATACGATGTATCCCTGCGCTCCGCCGTCTCCATTGCCCGGCGGTTGCAGGACCCGCTGGCAGAACTGGTCAAAATCGACCCCAAGGCCATCGGCGTCGGGCAGTACCAGCATGACATGCCCCGGGCCCGGTTGGATGAAACCCTCGCCGGCGTGGTGGAGGACTGCGTCAACACCGTGGGGGTGGATCTGAACTCCGCCTCTTTTTCGCTGTTGAGCCATGTGGCCGGCATCAGCGCCGCTGTGGCCAAAAATATTGTGGCCTGGCGGGAGGAAAACGGACTGTTTTCCTCCCGGAAACAGCTGCAAAAGGTCAATAAACTAGGCAAAAAAGCCTATGAGCAATGCGCCGGTTTTTTAAGGGTACCCGAAAGCGACGAGCTTTTGGATCATACCGCTGTCCATCCGGAAAGCTACGAGGCTGCCAAAAACCTGCTCGCGCTGTGCGGCTGCACGGCGCAGGATATGCAAACGGGGCGAATGCCTTCGATCATCAAAGAAATCGAGGATGCCCGCCTGCCAAAGCTAGTTGAGGAACTGGGGATCGGCCTGCCCACCCTGCGGGATATCCTCAGCGAGCTGGCCAAACCGGGACGGGATCCCCGGGACGAGTTGCCGGCGCCGCTGCTGCGCACCGATATCCTGTCCATGGAAGATTTGAAAGAGGGCATGGAGTTACGCGGCACGGTCCGCAATGTCATTGATTTCGGCGCGTTTGTGGACATTGGCGTCCATCAGGACGGACTGGTCCATATTTCCCAGATCTGCGACCGGTTCATCCGCCATCCATCCGAAGCGGTAAAGGTGGGGGATATCGTCACTGTCTGGGTTTTAGGGGTCGATCCTGCCAAAAAACGGATTTCCCTGACCATGAAGAAACCCGCTGCCGCGAAAAAAAAGGAGTGAACCTATGAAGAAAACTACCCTGCCCCGCCGTGCGTTGACCCTTTGGCGACTGCGCGCCGCTATCGTGGCCTTTCTGGTCAGTTTTCTTCTGACCCTCTTGCTGTCCGATCTGTATCTTTGGTACCAGCTGGCCATGATTCTGACCGGCATCGCTTTTCTCTTTTTCTTTTGCGTCTATTACCCGCTCAAGCAGGTTAAATTCACCTACTTTCTCCACAACGGCCAGCTGATCCTGGACTGTGGCGTATTTTATAACCGCCGCCGGGTGGTCCCGTTGGACAACATCCAGTACATTACGACGTTACGGACCCCTGATATGCTGCCCTTTGGCCTGGCCTCTCTGATGGTACACAGTGTAGGCGCTTCCCTGTACCTGCCCTGCCTGCCTTGGGCCGACGCTCAGAATCTGCAAGAATACTGCGTCCGCCGCAAAAAACACGAATAAAGGAGGGAGCCGTTTTGACCGAGCGTCATACCCACCCCATCACACTGCTGCAGATGATTTGGCGCTTTCTCTTCCTGTTGATCTTTCCCGCTGCCCGCGGCTTTCTCACCGCTTTGTCCGGCGGCAATGTCACCGAATGGCTCGGCGGCGCCTGGAAGGATATTCTGATTATCGTGGCAATCCTGTTTCTTGCCTTTTTGCAGTGGTGGTGCCTGCGGTACCGGTGGGAACCGGTGGGACTGTCCATCCGCAAGGGGGTATTGTTCCGGCAGCGGATGTTTATCCCCGCGGCCAAAATCATCACCATGTCCCTGACCCGGCCGTTTTACCTCAAACCCGTGGGGGGCGTCCGTCTGCGGGTGGACACCTGGGCCGGCGCCAGCAACAGCACCGATATTTCGCTGACCCTACCCCGAAAAGCGGCGGAGGACATACTTTCCAAACGGGAAAGCTGTTTGACACACGCGGATTTCGCCCCTCGGGAATATCACCCAAAAGGGCTTTACATCGCCTGCCTGTCTGCCATTTTAAGCAGCTCTTTTGCGGGCGTACTGTTTTTTGCCACCTTTATTTCCCAAACCGGTTCCCTGCTGGGGCAGGAATTCGCCGACCGCATCACCGGCACTTTTGAGCGCCTGACTCGAACCATCGCCTGGGGCCTTCCGCCGGCCACCGTGGCGTTGGCCTATCTGATCATCTTTGGCTGGCTGTATTCCTTTCTCCGCAACCTGATTCGGCACAAAAATTTTGTGCTCCACCGCCGGAAAAGCGAGTTCATGATCTCTAGCGGCATTATCACAAACCGCAGCTATTCCATCCGCCTGAGCGAAATCAATTATATCGACATCCGGCAAAGCCTGGTGACAAAACTGCTGGGCCTGTACTCGGTTTTTATCAACGCCGTAGGCTACGGCAAAGAAAAGGACGATATCTCCGCCATGATTCCCGCCAATCCTTGGGATCGGCTGCAGCGGCACCTGCATTTCCTGTTGCCAGAATTCGCCGTCTCCCCCCGGCAGGTCAAATCAAACGGCGGCGCCATCTTCCGCTTTATTCTGGATCCGTTGATTCCTACGCTGACGATCCCTGCAGCCGGAGCCGTGCTGGCGACGCTGTTCCCCAGCTGGGCAGATTTCACCTATTCCATCGTGTGGATGGCGATGATTCCCTGCCTGTGGTTTTTGACCGTCCGTTTTCTGGACTTCTTTTCGTCCGGCGTCGGCCGCCAGGGGGATATGTTCACCCTGCGCTACTCCAGCGGCAGCCAGCTGCATACGGTCATCCTGCCCCTGGCGCGGATCTCCCAGGTTGTTTTGCGCCAAAGCCCTATCCAGGCTTTTGACCGCCGGTGCGATGTATTCGTCTATTCCACCTCGGAAAAGAAAACCCAGCACCATCTGCGCAACCTGGATTTAGCTCAGGTCATGGAGATTTTCGGCTGCAATGAAACAAACGCCCTCCCTTTTCCCGGTTGGCCAAAACCGCTGATTTCCCTGACGGAGTATTTGCACCCCTTCTCCAACTACCTCAGGCAGTGGATGCCCTTTTGGAAAAAACAAAACAAAAACGGGACCTTTTGAAGAAATGAATCAAACAAATGGAGATATGACATATGAAAAAAACGATTTTCTGCCTGTTCGCGGTTGCCTTGGTTTGGGGAATGTGCAGTTGTTCACAAAGCAAAGAGGCAACTGTTGTAAACACCTTTGAGCAAACGCCCCTTGACCAGATCGAGGAATATAGGGAAAGCGCCAAAGAGGTGCGATCGACCACTTATTATGAGATGAGCGACGGCACCTGGAAAACGGACGAGTACAGTTATCCGTACCGGCTGGTCATAACCGGGAAGTTGGGCGGCTCTGCGCAAGAGATTGCCTATACCATTCTCAGCAATTCAAAAGATATCACCTTTGAACAAGCTTGGAAGGCCAGCGGCCTCAGCAGCGATTCGGACGATTATTTTAAAGTGGAGGACGCGGTTTTCGTCGCTACTAAAATCGGATAGAACCGTTTTGCTCTTCACAAGCGTGACGCAGCGATTAAAATGCCCGCCGAAAAATTTTTTCGGCGGGCATTTTAATCGGCAATATCCATCTTTTTCCTGGGGCCCGCCTTACTGGATCCACCATTTTGATCCGGTAAGGCACAGTCCTATTTATTCGTCCTCGTCATCCTCCCCGCCGTTATCCTCTTGGATCCCCTGCCACTCGGGCTCCTCTTGGCTGCTCTCAACCTGGCTTTCCTCCGGTTCCTCTTCCGGGGGCACATAGACCTGATACATGATCTTGCTGAGGTTATTGGCATGGTAGCTGGTCATAGCGGAAAAGGCATTGTTCAAAAACAGCAGGTCGTCCACCTGGTTTTCTTGGATAAACGCCACCAGTGATGTCTGAAAATACCGCTCATCCACTACGTAAATATGCTCGTAATGGGGAATCAGAAAGGGCACAAACGCATTTCCGTAGGATTCCTTAACAACCACAATGCTCTTTCCGTTATGGTTGCCGGTATCAATCTGGATCATCGGCGCGTCGCCGCACAAAAACACCAAATATCCGTTGCCGCCGGACACGCCCTCTTCCCACACGACCCATTTGGATTTGGTGTAAGGCTGGTCCTTCAACACAATGGATGCAGTCGCTTGCGTTTGGGGGATAAAGTACTCCACATAATCGCCCTTTTCCCGCATTTTGGAATCCTGGGTCTGCCGGTACAGGCTGCCTAAAAAGTTGTCGATCCGTTTGATTGTATAATCGGTCTCAATATCCAGCGGCTGAAAACCCGCCGCTTTGGCAAATGCCGTGTAGGCATAATAAGCACCGCGGCCCGTCCAATGATGATCGGTGTTAAAATACAAATACTCGTCCGTGTGCGGCGCAATGGCGCTGTACGCATCCACCCCGGTCACACCGGCAGCCAGATGGCTGTAGATGCTCTGGATGGCGTTTTGCTCTGAATGGGACAGGCTTTTATATTTTTCCGGCAGATAAAACTCGGCACTGGTGGGCGCGACCAGATCGAACACCCGCACAGAATCGCCAAACACCGTATGGTAGGCGTTGATGTTTTCCGCATAGGCTTTTCCGACCGATTCATTGCCGCCGAACAGGGACATTCCCATCCCTTTATAGATAAAGATCCCGCTCTTTTCCACGCCGATGTCGTCCTCGCCGCCCTCTTGCTTCGATTCACTGCCGGAAGACACCCCGCTTTCCTGCGGTGCGGACCCATTCTGGCTTTCGGCTGTGTCCGGCGCAGGCGCAGACTGGGAAACGGGCTCTACCGGCGCGTCTACTGGCGCGTCGGTCCCGCCTAAAATCCGCACATCTTCATGTCGGAATCCCAAGCTTTCTTTCATGCTGTTGGAAAAGCTCACCAGCACATCCCGCAGCGGAAAGGTGTCGGCATAATACGCGTCAAACTCTTGAGAAAAAGAACCGCGAAACCAATTCTGCCAGCTGGCCTCCGGCTTTTTTGCCAGCTCTCGTTGCTCCATCTCAGATACCGCCGGCTTTTCCAGCAAAAGCGAGCAGACGCCCGTCACCGTCAGCACCGTGACGAACAAGATCATCTGCCAGGGGAACAGCCCTTTTCCCAGCCGCCGGGATTCTTGTCTCTCCTTGACCTGCATCTTTTCTATCTCCTATCAGCCTAAAATCGAAAATACAAAAACGGGTTATAGCTCTGGCCAGCTAAAAAAGCGGTGCATAAAAACAGCAAAAGAAGGTTCCAGGCCATGCCAGCGCCGCTTTCCAACGCCGTGGCCCAGCTCGGGCGGGACCGGTTCTCCCATCTGTTTGCCGCCCATGGTACCAGCGGCAAACAGGCAGCCAGCGCCACAACCAGCCAAAGCAGGTTGTTTAACAGCACAACTTCCAGCTGAACATCCCAAAGGCCCGCCCCCGCCACGCCGAACAGGGTCTGTAAAAATACCCATAGCCGGGACAGATCGGTAAAATAGAACAGGGACCAGCCGATCATCACCGCAAAGATCAAGTACAAATGGCCAAAAAAGCGCGGCAGCTTTTCCAACACCTTGGACAAAAACCATTTTTCCAAAATGACCAAAAACCCAAAGTAAAGCCCCCACAGCACAAAATTCCAGCTAGCGCCATGCCACAGGCCGGTTAAAAACCACACCACCAGCAGGTTCCAGAACTGGTGCCGGCGGTTGCCACCCATGGGAATGTAAAGATAATCCCGAAAAAAGCTGCCCAGAGAAATGTGCCAGCGCCGCCAAAATTCAGTGGCGGACCGGGCGATATACGGATAATGAAAATTTTCTATGTAGTGGAACCCGAACAGTTTTGCCAAGCCGATCGCCATATCCGAATAACCGGAAAAGTCAAAATAGATCTGGATGGTAAACATCAAAATTCCAAACCAGGCCCCTGCGGTGGTCAGGGCCGCCAGATCGCCATCCAAATATTGAGAGGCGAAATCCCCTGCCAGGTTGGCAATGAGCACCTTTTTGCCCAGACCCACGCAGAACCGGGAAATCCCCTTTATAAAATCCTCCCGCGTCGTATGCCGGTCTTCAATCTGGGCCGCCACATCCTTATACCGGACAATAGGCCCTGCCACCAGCTGCGGATACATGGAAACATACATAAAAAAACGCCAATAGGATTTTTGTGCCCCGGTTTGCCCCCGATACACGTCAATCACATAGGAGATGGTCTGGAAGGTGTAAAAAGAAATGCCGATGGGCAAAGAAAAGGCCGGAACCGGCAGGGACAATCCCGTTAACGCATTGAAGCTTCCCACCGCCATGCCGCTGTATTTAAAAATGCCTAGAAGCCCCAGGTTCAGAACCAACGAGGAAATCAGCGCCGCTTTGGCCTGCCAGCGGCCCAGATATTTTTCGCAGATGCGCCCATGGAAATAGTCAATGGTCGCACTAAAAATTAACAACGTGACCCACACCGGTTCCCCCCAGGCGTAAAAAAACAGCGAAAACAGGATGAGCACGCCGTTTCGCCAGGCAGGATTGCGCGTCATATAGTAAAGCAAAAGATTTGCCGGTAAAAACAAATAGAGGAAAATCAAATTGGAAAAAACCATCTGCTATACACCCCTTTACCCAACCTTTATCATATCATAAACGGACTGAAATACAATCACTCTCACTGTGTTTTTCGCCGTTTTTTTGGTGGAATTTTTGCGTTTTTCGGCTTTTCCTCTCCGAAATTTGACAGAATCCTTGCGTTTTTTTCCTTCTTTTACTATAATGTTCGTTGGCGGTCGGACGGCTGTCCACCGGTCCATAACGGCGCCCGCTGCCGAAAAACGGGCGGCTTGTAAAAGCCGAAAACTGGGAGGTAGAAAATGGAATTCCTGTATTTGCTACTGTTGGCGGTGCTGGTCTGCATCGTAGCGCTGCTGTTGACCTGTCTGATCCGCGCCTGCGTCAACAAGAAAAATGTTCCTGAAACGCTGCTGATCCGCAAGGAAAATCCAGACGCGATCCGGATCGCGGGCAAGCTGTCCAAAATGGTCCAGGTCAACACCGTGGTGCTGCCTGGAGAGGACAACCCTCATCAGTTTGACCCGATGATCGAAACCCTGTCCCAGCTGTTCCCCAACGTGTTTGAGAAATTTCAGCGGATGGATTACTTGGATAACAACCTGCTATTGAAATGGGACAGCGGCAATCGGGAGAAGGAAGGCATCCTGTTCATGGGCCACATGGACGTGGTAGACGCTGCCGGAGAGTGGAAGCACGATCCCTTTGGCGGCGAGATCATCGACGACGTTTTGTGGGGCCGCGGCTCCATCGACATCAAAAGCGGCCTGTGCGGCTTTTTCGAGGCGTTTGAACAGCTGATCGCCGAGGGGATCACCCCCAACCGGGATCTATACATCTTCTGCTCCCGCACCGAGGAAAACTCCGGCCCCGGTGCCCAGATGGCGGTGGATTACCTGTATGACCACGGCGTCCATCTGGAAATGGTGCTGGACGAAGGCTGCTCCATTGGGGAAAGCCCCATGGACGGCGTCCACCGTCCCTACGCGCTGATTGGCCTGGGCGAAAAGGGCTATGTGAATATCAAATTTACCGCCCGCTCAAACGGCGGCCATTCCAGCGAACCGCCTCATGTTTCCACCATTGGCCGCCTGTCCAAATTCATCACCCGGATCGAGAAACGTTCCCCTTTCCGCTGCAAAATGGATTCCACCACCCGCAAAATGCTGGAGACCTTTGCACCGGAGATGTCCTTTAAAGAGCGTTTTGTCTATGGCAACCTGTGGCTGTTCGCGCCGATTTTGGAAAAAACCTACCGCCGCAAGGACGGTTTTAAAGGTGCAATGCTCAAAACCACCGCCGCCTTCACCATCATCGAAGGGGCCCATGCCGCCAATATCCTGCCGGATGCCGCTTATGTCATCTGCAACCTGCGCCTGTCCCCCCACGATACGGTAGAACAGGTGGTGGAGACGATGAAATCCATCGCAGACCGATATGACCTGGAAACCGAACTGATGGGCGGACGGGGCGCTTCTGAAATCACACCGTTGGGCTCAGTACCGTATCTGGCCATCGAAAAAGCGGTGCAAAAGCACTTCCCCGAGGTGGGTGTGACCCCTTATCTGATTTTGGGCGGCACCGACGCGCGGCATTTTACCAAAGTCTGTGACAACGTGCTGCGCTTTGTCCCCCACGCTTTGACCAACGAAGAGGTTGGCACTGTGCATGGGCGCAACGAACACATCAGCATCCACGCGCTGGCCAATGAAGTCCCCTGCTATAAAGATATTATTTTGGAACTCAACCAATAATGGCGGATCTCCTACTATAAAAAACAACCCGAGCGGACTGATTGTTGCAGCCGCTCGGGTTGTTTTTTTCATTCTCGCAAAAACGCCGCCTTATTCCCCTGCCTGGGGCAGGCGGATCCGCGCCATGAGGTACTCGTCTTCATACTTTCCCTGCCGGATTGCAGCCGCCCGGCTTCGTCCCTCGATTACAAAGCCCATCTTTTCGTAGAGGCGGATCGCTGGGGCATTGTCCACAAACGCAGTCAATTCCACCCGTACCAGCATCAGCCAGTTGTCCGCCATGTCCAGTACCGTCTCCATCAATTGGGTACCGACGCCGCGCCCCTGCCAGTCCCGGTGAACCATGATGCCCACAGCCCCCACATGCCGGGTTCTGGGATTGGCCTTAACCGTCAGCCCCGCACTGCCGATTACCTGCTCCCGGCCGTCCTCTTCCGGCAGGACGGCCACAAACTGAAAGGTGTTGCCGTCCAGATTCGCGAGAAATTGCTCTGCTTTATCCAGCCGCTCCGCCGGATTGCCCAGTATCGTTTCAAATACGCCGGGCATGCGTCGCAGGGCGCTCATCCCTTCTGCATCCTCTTTTTTCACCGGGCGGATGTAATATTCCATAAAACGCCTCTCTTTCCCTTTTCCGATGGTGCTTTCCGTTGCCAAAATCAGATTTCCCGCTTCTTTTTAGAGCCTGAAAGCCCGGCCTTCTTTTTTCAAAATCCGCTGGATGGCGAACTTTCCTGCTGTCGCGCTGCCGGGCAACCCGCCGGGCGGCGTAATCCACTGGCCGGCCAGTACCACATTGTCGATCCCCTCCATCCAAGCTGGTGGATAAGGCAGCTTTGCGCTGTCCTTGCTAATGGAAAACGCCTGATAAAAGCCCTTGTAAGCGCTGCAATAGCGGGTATAGGTCATGGGAGTCCAAGCATCCAGAACCGTCAGGCGGCCTTTGAGCTGGGGGAAATGCAGTTCCAACTGTTCGCGGGTCCGCTCGGCTAGCCGGATCTTTTCTCGCTGGTACGCCTGGGGGTCTTGGTACAGCCGGACCCAATATTCGTATACGTTCTCCCTGCCCCCTTGCAGTGTTTGGAGAATCTGCTTGCCCGCCGGCGCAAAATCCGGCTCATAGGCATAAGATTTGACGGTGATCCGCTCCCCCATCCCCGGGGTAAAGACCATCTCCGGGCAGTTCCAGATGGTCTCTGTTTCTATGGGATTTTCGGCAGAATCCACTGCCAGCGCCGTTTGGAAGGTGTTATATACCGGATATGCCTTTCGGTCCGCATACATCTCGCGCAGCAGGTCGCCCATCCTGTCTTTCGGCAGCAGCCGCCCGAAGGTGACCGACATATCGCAGGCGGGGATTACATAATCGCAGGGCACTTCTTCCCCGCTGGCCAACAGCACGCTGGCTGCGTGCCCCGCGTTTTCATCGATGCGGATTTTTTCCACCGCCTTGCCCGTCACGATCCGGACGCCCAGATCTTCCGCTTTCCGGCGCATTCTGTCGGCCATCGCCCGGGAGCCGCCTGCCGGGATGCCTCCATCGCCGGAGATAAAGTTGCCGTAGGCCATGACAAAGGAGCTGGCCTGGCTGTCTGCCGGGGTAAAGTCCGAAATCAGGCAGCGGATCAGTGGATGGGAAAACCGGTCCATTAGGTCCTGCACATTCATCCCCTGATAAGCGCGAAAGATTTTTAACGCGTCCCCCATCGTCAGCAGCATCCGCAGCCCATCGCCGGGGCCCATCAGCTCCGACGGGATTTTCGCCGGAATCTGCACCTTCCGGGCCAAGCGGCAAAACCGCATCAGCTGCCGGATTTCCTTGGCATCCGCCGGGGCCAGGGCGAGCATTTCCCGCTCGGTGCGGTCTGCATCCTGCCACAAGGTCAGCTTTTGCCCCTCCAACTCGGAGGTATACATGGCCGGGAACCGCCGGATTTCGATCCCCTCGCCCACCGCGCCCACCGTTTCCCACAACCGGTATAAATCAGAACCCGGCGTTGTCCCCATCATCCAGTGGATACAGTTGTCTATATAATAGCCGTCCCGGTTCCAGCCGGTGCATTCGCCGCCGGCCACCGTATGCTGCTCATACAGCGTTACATCGAAACCGGCCTTTGCCCCATATACCGCGGCGGTCAATCCGCTGATGCCCCCGCCCACGATGACAATTTTCTTTGCCATTGCCTTTCTCCTTTTCCGGCGCCGTTCCCGGCCACCGCCCACGCGTTACGCCTTCTCTTCCCCCGTCTCTGCGGCGGGACGATCGCTTTTTTTTCGTTTTTTCACACACTCGTTTAACAGATACTCGATTTGGCCGTTGATCGAGCGGAAATCATCCTCCGCCCAGGCTGCCAGCTCCTGCCACAGCCCGGGAGAAAGGCGCAGCAACAGCTGTTTTTTTGCCCGATCCTTTTTGTTTTGCTCTTCCATCCCAGCCGCTCCGGGTTAATAAATGGAGCCGCTGTTGACAATGGGCTGCGCGTCCTTGTTGCCGCACAGAACCACCAGCAGATTGCTGACCATCGCCGCCTTGCGCTCTTCATCCAATGTGACGATCTCGTTCTCTCCCAGTTTGTTCAGCGCCATTTCTACCATCCCTACAGCGCCTTCTACGATCAGCTTGCGCGCGTCGATAATTGCGCTGGCCTGCTGCCGTTGCAGCATGGCCGCGGCGATTTCCGGCGCATAGGCCAGATGGGTAATCCGCGCCTCCGAAATCTCTAGGCCGGCGATCTCCACCTTCTTTTGGATCTCTTCTTTTAGGATCTCCGCGATCTCCTGGCTGGAGCCGCGCAGAGATTTTTCCTCCACGCCGTCACCGTCGTCCTCCGAGATATCGTAAGGGTACAGCCGGACCACGTTCCGCAGCGCGGAATCGCACTGGATCGAGAGGAATTCTTTGTAATTGTCCACATTGAACACCGCTTTGGCCGTGTTCGCCACCCGCCATATCACCACAATGCCGATGATGATCGGGTTGCCCAGCTTATCGTTGATCTTTTGTTTTTCGTTATTGAGGGTCATGGCCTTTAGTGAAATTTTCTTGCTGGCCAACGCCGCCTGGCTCGCTGCCTGTAACGCCGCCGTCCCGGGGTCGGTGCCAGACACCGCCGAAGCCGTGGGCTGCGCCGCCGGGTTTACTGCCGTCACAAAGGGGTTGACATAGAAAAATCCGGGGCCACACAGGGTTCCATGGTATTTACCGAATAAGGTCAGCACCAGCGCCTCGTTGGGCTTAAGGATTTTCAGCCCGCACAGCAAAATCGGCCCGACAATGCAGGAAAACAGGGCACCCACACCCAGCAGGATCCCGCCTAATAAAAACCGCTCGTGCACCAGATCAATGATGCCGAATACCATCGCCGCGATGAAAACCACCATCAAAAGCAACAGCAGCAACAGAATCCCCATCCCGCTCTTGGCGTGTAATTGTTTTTCTTCAATTTCTTTTTTCTTTTGGATCAAATCATTCATTCTTATCCCTCCTGTTTTGATATTGTTTTGATATCGAATATATACTATCACGACTTTCTTCGTTTGTCAACAAAAAGACAAACTTATCCACCGCAAACCGGCCTTTGCAACTTTGGCATAGATGTAGAAATATTGCAAAAAAAACGCCAAAAATTCGTTGTTATCCATGACGAAAAGGAGAAGAATCGCAGAAAAATCCCTTATTTATGCCCATTTTGCAGGCCATTTAAAACTTGACAGCCCACCGGCGAGTGAATATAATGGCAACAAGTTTGGTAAAATACTGAAAAGGCGCCGCGATCCCCTGCCTTTTCATAAAAACGCCGCTGATTCTGATGGCGGCGGAAAACCAAAGGAGAATTGGATGAATCACATTTTTTATATGGCACGGATGGCGCGGACGGTTTTTAAAAGCCGCGCGTTTGCCGTGTCAGTGCTGTCGGTCTTAATGTCACTGACGGTCTATGCGGTTTCCGCAACGAACAACACCGTCTATGTCCGAGCTGACCAGCAAACAGAGGTCTTTAACACCAGCGCGCGGGAATTGGAGGACATTTTAGCAGACTGTGGTATTTCTGTTTCCCCGCACGATGTAGTCGACTTCTCCGGTTTTGATGGAAACGTCGCTGAAATCAACATCACCCGGGCTTTCCCCGTTGTTATCCGGGTGGATAAAACCACCTACCGGGTCATGATGACCGAGGGAACGGTGGCCGACGCGCTGAAAAAAGCCGGTGTGACCATCGACGACGATGATCTGGTCAGCCACCCGCTGTACGAATTCCTGGAGGAAAATGAACGCATTTTCATCAACCGCATCGACTATCGCACCACATCTTACGAGGAGGAAATCCCTTATGAGGTGGAAACGCGGGTCACACCGCTTCTGCGAGCCGGCAAAAGCCGCCTGTTGCAGGAGGGTGCGGTGGGCAAGAAGGTTCTTACCTACGGAGAGACCACCAAGGACGGGGTAGTGGAGGAGGCGCAACTGCTGGGCGAAAACATCGTTCTCAGGCCGACGACCCAAATCCATCTGGTGGGCGGCAACGTGCCGGTTTCCCCTTCCGATTTCGGCTACTCCATCGTTAACAACGCCCCAACCACCTATAAGAGCGTGATTACCAACGCAAGGGCCACCGGCTACAGCGCCGGCGGAAATGCCCACGGCGCTTCGGGCAACAGTCTGTCTGCCGGGCATGTGGCGGTAAATCCAAACCTGATCCCTTACGGATCCAAACTGTACATTACCTCTGCGGACGGCAGCTTTGTCTATGGCTATGCCATCGCTTCAGATACTGGGACCGGTCTGCTCGAAGGGATCATCGATGTAGATCTGTTTTATGACACCTATTTGGAAAGCGTGCTCAACGGCCTTCGGATCGTCAATATCTACGTGTTAGAATAAGCTGCAAAATCCCGTTTTAAAAAAAAGCGGGATTTTTGCGTTGATTTTTTCATTTTTATCGGATTTTACTGGCGTTATCTTCAGGGTTTTGGTATACTGAAAACCAGTTGGACGTTATTTTTCGCCGCCCGCCGCTGCCTCGTAGCAGGATCCGGCCCGGCGAATCGAAATTTGATTTTTTTGACGCAAACACCATCAAAACATCATCAGGAGGATGGGCATTGGAACCTCAAGAACTTTTTTCGGCCCGCCGGGCGCCGTCCGCTCCTGCGGAGAAACCCGCTGTTGTTATGGATTGGGGCTGGGCGGCGGACCTTCTGGCTAAAGGCTGGCACACAACGCAAACACTAGCCCGGCAGGCCATTGCCCGGGCGGACGGAGCTGTGGATTTTTTTATCGGGCTGCTCCGGCAATGGTACCATGCGGTAGAACAGGCTTTTTTCCCCGGGCGGGGCAAAATGGTGGCCCAGGCGGCGGGATGCGTTTGCTGCGTTCTCTTCGTCGGTGCTGCCCTTGCGTTTGAGCCCACTTTACAGCCACAGCTCGTCCAATCCGCGGCGCCGGCGGTAAAAACGCCTGCGTCTGTGACGGAGGAGCCCTTTGATTTGAATTTGCTGCTGGCAGAATATGAACAGCGCGCGTCGGCGCAAGCGGCTGCCGCGCCTATTACCGTTTCGGTAGCGCCTGAGCAGCAGCTTTCCCTTTCTATGGATTCTTTGAAAAATTACGAGCTGGCCTCCGCTCCCGCAGGATGGACAGTGGATCTTTCTGCCTTGGAGGGCTCCGGCCGGGAACGGGCGGCCTACTGCCACGATTATATCAACAGTGACACCATCGGCTGGTTGCAAATCCCCGGCACCAACATCGATTATCCGGTGATGCAGGGCGCCATTCTGACCACCTACATGAGCCTGGACATCAACCGCAATTACAGCTACAACGGCTCTTTGTGGGTGGACACGGATATCAACAATTCCAGCACCAATACCGTCATTTTCGGCCATAACTGGACCAATGTATCCGGCAACCCCTCGGTGGGCCGCTCAAGCGACGTGATGTTTGCCCAGCTGCCAGCCTTCGCCCACCTCTGGTTTGCCCAGCGGGTTCCGTATTTCTATTACTCCACCACCTCCCAGGATCTTGTCTGGCAGGTATTCGCCGCTTTTTACACAACCGATTTGGATTTTTACCTTTACACCTCCCGCACCGGGTCGGCGCTGCAATCTATCATTGACAAAGGGCGCAGCCTGTCGCTGCACCATTATGGCGTAAACGTCTCTTCCAGCGACCGGATCGTTACCCTGTCCACCTGTACCCGGGCGCTGGGATCCGGCGAAAACCAACGATTTGTGGTCATGGCCAAACTGGTCAGCAGCGGAGACGCTGGGGTGCAGATTACCTGATTTCCAGCCCGCATTTCGCCTGACAATTCAGCCCATTCGACTGAGAAAATTTATAAAAAAACGACCCGCCGAAAAACAGTATCGTTTCGGCGGGTCGTTTTGTATCGGGAATCGGTTATTCCACACTACTGGTCTCCATTCTTTCGAAAATTTTCAAGCGACAGGCAAAACAGTCCAATTCCCAACATGGACACGCCCGCGGCGGCATCTAATTGCTTTAAAATGGAAAGCACAACGACGCCAACGCCCATAGACAGCGGAATCGCTTTCAGGACAGGGGTGACAACCCCGTTGATTTTATCTTTTACAGTCGCTTCCCGTTTTCCGCCCTTAACAAGCATCAGCCCCTCTACTGTCGTACCTAGCACCTCTGCCAACTTCGGAATCGAACTGGTGTCCGGGTAGGACAGATCACGTTCCCATTTGGAAACCGCCTTGTCCGTTACACACATCTTCTCCGCAAGCTGGAGTTGGGTCAGTCCCTGCTCTTTGCGAAGTTCGGCGATCCATTCACCCATGGTTTTATTTTTCATGATAACAACCTGCCTTTTTCTTTGATGAACCCATTGTAGCCCCGCTCCCCCCAAAGCGCAACCGATCGGCAGTTTCGCCGGGTCTACCGGAAGTTTAGGCGCAGTTTACCTGCAAAGCCGGACAGCGGCACTGGGGGATTCTGTCTCTGCGTCGCCGCATTCCCTTTACAGCAGGATCCATTGATACAGATAAAACAGCAGGTAGGACGAGACAAACAGCCAGGGGATGATTTTCAAATGCTCTTTATACACCGGCCAGGTGGCGCAGCCCATATATTTCACGGTCAAAAGCTGGCACAGGTGCAACGGCGAATAATAATAGCCCAAAAAAGACCAGATAAACACAAAAAACGTATACAGCAGCTTGAGGGTCGGTTCCATCGGCAGGGTGGCGACCAGCGGCAGGATGATGCCGATGGGCACCAGGCTCAGGCCGGTGGTCAGCCCGAACAGCAACGCCGCTGCGGAAATGACCAGCAGGATGCCGAAGCCGGAACTATTCTGGAACAGCCACACCACGCCAGCCATGACCTGATCGAGATTCTGGATCAGGTTCTGGATAAAATACACGCCGATGAGCATAAACAGGGTATTAAAGCTGATCCCCTTCCAGAGATTGGCCAGAAAGGTCTTTCTCTGTTTCCAGCACAAAAAGAACATCAGCAGAATACACAACGCCACTGAAAGATACATGGGCAGGCGGAACAGCGCGTTAAAAAATACAACCATATAAATAGGCGAAAGATATAAAAGCAGGTCCAGCACCGCTTGTTTTTTGCTGCCGCCGGTTTGGGCTCTGGCGGATTTTGCGCCGTGTAAATAGATAAAATACGCGGCGGTGTGCATACAGAGGATAAAGCCCACATTGAGGGCGATCAAATGGTAAATGTTGATCTCAGGAACCACCGTAGGGATAAAAAGCATGTTGGTGGTAAAGGGCATTAAAAACAATGCCACATGCCGAAAAGAGAGATTTACCACCACCTTGCGCGGCGCGGACAGCTGTAAATCATCGCCGATCTTGTCTACAAACGGGGCCGAGAGGTATGCGCCGCCGGGAACAGTTAAAATCCCCATAACGGCGGGCAGCACCATCAGGATTGCCTTTTTGCTGGGGATCAGCGTTTCCAATGCGGAGACAATCTTATCCAAAAAGCCATACTGCTTTAAAAGATTCCCCAGCACGCCAACCAACAGAATGGCCACAATGATCTGAACCGTTTTTGCGGTGGTGAAAATAGAGGTGAAAGAGCTCAGCGCGGTCGAAGCGGGAAGCCCCGCGATCAGCGCCAGGCAGCAGCCGGTGATCAAAAGCACCGGTCCAAAACCCGGTTTCTTTTTCACTAGCAGGGGGATCCCCTTAATGAGAACCGGCATCAATAAAAATGCCGCAAAAATTGCGATAAACTGCCTCATAAACGTCACCTTTCCTCGATGTGCTTTTCTCTGCCCACGCGCCCGCTTTGATCGTGCTATCATGCCAAATGCATTGTCCCATATTCTAAGCACGGCTCTAAAGGGGTTGGATTTTATGGCCGCTTAAAAGCCATTATACAACAACTCAAGGGCCGGCACAAGCAGAAAAGCATCCGGAACAGATTGACTTGTCGCAAATTATCTGATAGAATGAAATGCGAAATTCCAGATGATCCGCTGGCAAATCATAATTTGGAAGCGTATCGAAGTGGTCATAACGGCCCTGACTCGAAATCATAAAATTTCGGGCGTGCCGATGACATAAATTGAATATGGAGAGGTATCGAAGTGGTCATAACGGGGCTGACTCGAAATCATAAAATTTCGGGCGTGCCGATGACATAAATTGAATATGGAGAGGTATCGAAGTGGTCATAACGGGGCTGACTCGAAATCAAAACCGTTTTTCGAGCACCCTTGCTCGGAAAGCCTTGATATTACTGGGTTTTTCGGGGTTTCTCAATTTCATTTTTTCTTCGTTCTCCCCATCCGTTCTCCCCATTTTCTGAGG
>JAQUYD010000029.1 GCA_028692035.1 Oscillospiraceae bacterium | reverse complement strand
CTTCAACACCAGTCCCACGCGGGTGTCCTCGGGGGAAAACGCCTTCATAAATGCCTTGACCACCGCCTGCGGGTTTTTGCGCGCCACAAAGCTGTTGCAGTCGTAGGCGAACATGAACAGGAAGGGTTCGGGGGCGAAGTGAAAATACTCCCGCCCGTTGGGGATCACGTCCAGTTCCGGATTGGCACAGTTGGGAACCGTCAGCACGGGCATCGTTGCTTTTTTCTCGAGAGCCTTGGTGCAGAAATCCGACAGCGTCCACATCTCCTGAAACAGTTCCAGTCCGGCGCAGTAGGCATCCGGTACTTCATCCAGCTCCCAAGCCCAGTAGCCGATGTTATAGTATTTGGAAAAGTCAATGCCGAACAGCTGCATTCGTTTCGGGGTTTCCGACGCGGCGTGGAGCACGATCAGATTGACCCCGTAAGGCAAATTGCCCTTTTGCTCGCTGCAAAACTTTTCGGGGTCGGATAAATCAAAGACCTGATAAGGGATATTCCCCGCGGTCAAGGCAGATTGAAGCAAATGCCCCTCCATGCCGGCGCTGTTGTTTGCCTTGTAAATAAAGAGATTGATGCCGTAGGGAAATGCCTGAGCAGAAGCCGCCTCGGACTGAGGCGCTTGGACGGCATGATGCTTCCAGTAATATGCCTTTAGCCGCTCATAGAGCCCGGAGGGTAAAATGGCCTTGGCTATTTTCTTTAAAAAAAAGAATAAACTTGTCACGATTTCCGGCACCCCTTACAGCCTTTTCAGCTTGATTCTTACATTTCTGAAAAAGCCCTTCCAGCCATTTTGCTTGATGCTGTTTCTCACTCTGGTCCAGAAGGTTGCACGATAGAGTGGGGCGGGGGCCTCTGCCGCAGCCGTTGCCTGCGCGGCAGGCTCCACCTGTGCAGTTTGTTCTTCCGGTTCGGTAAACTTTCCTCTGCCGAATCTGGTTTTCACCCCTCTGTGCTCCGCCATAATCTCCACATATTCCAAGGCAAGGGAATAGTCAGCATACCAAAAAAAGAATTCCATGTCATTGTAGAATTCCTCCAGCGAGGGGGCGAGCTTTTTGATTTCCTCGTCGCTCAGGTGCTCCAGAATGTCAATGTAGAGCAGGCTGTACTCCACATTTCCGCGGGCGTGAGACCGCCTTCCCTGTCTGGCAGAGGAATCCCGCGCTGTCACCAGCACCTCGTTGAGATAAAAGTGAGGGAACACTGCAAAGGCGCGATAGTAAAACTCAAAGTCATGCGCCACCCGGGAGGAGACGTCAAACATTCCCACTTTTTCAAAGACCCTTTTGGAGATCAGATGAGTGCAGCCGTGGGTTTTGTTGTAAACCACGGGGTAGAGGTAGGAGTCGTTTCTGCTGGGATAGGCGTCTCTGTGCTCCTGATACAAAGCGGTGCGGAAGGTGCGGGTATAGTCATAGTCCACAATGCCGTCCAAGTCGCAGATGATGATGGTGTCCTTGTTTTCCAGCTTGCTCAGCGCGTCCACCTCGTGCTCAATTTTGGCGGGATAGTACAGATCATCGTGGCTGAGCCAGGAGAAGTAGTCGCCGCGCATATTTTCAATGGCAAGGTTCAGCGCGGTGGAGGTACCACCGTTTTCCTTTGCAAAATAGCGGATTTTGTCACCAAAGGACAGGGCAATTTCCTCAGTGTTGTCCTGAGACCCGTCATTTACCACGATGATTTCAAGGTTTTGATAGGTCTGCGCCAAGGCACTTTCAATGGCCTCCCGCAGGAAATTAGAGCCATTGTAGACGGGGATGACAATGCTGACCATGGGATTGAATCCGGCAGAGTTTGACATGATGATGTACATCCTTCCAATTGTATCTATGTTCCCCATAGAAACTTAAAATTTCCCATAAATTCTACTATATAAAAAAGAAAATGTCAAACGCTATGCCCCACTCAGCTGGAATTCTGTTGGGCGAACGAGTAAAAAGCGGCAAAAAAGCAAAGAATAGCCTTGTATTTTATAGATATTTTAGTATAATAAAAGATAATTTTGCCAATGTGTAGACTGCCTGAATGGTCGCGGTATGTTTTCAGACCGTATGGAGGATTTGTGTGTAAAAAGAGCTTCATAGTATATTGCGCTGTCATTATGCTCATTTTGGCTGTTCCCCTTGGGGGAACAGCCTTACAGGCGGTTTTCAGGGACACGTTTCCAAAAGAGCGCGAGCTGAACGGCGTGAGTACCGTTCCAGAAACGCCGCAATTATCATGGGAAACGCTGTTATCGGGGGATTTTCAGGCGGATGCCGAGGAATATTTCACGTATCATCTTTTTTCCAGAAGGACCCAGACCCGGTTCTATAATCAAATTCTATATTCACTGTTCCATTCCACGGACAATCAGGAAATGCTCGTGGGGTGGGATGATTATATCTATGAAAAGCCCTATGCCGATGCATATCTGTGGGAGATGCCCGCCTGGCAGGAAGCCGCGCTGCGGGAAAACATTCAAAAGCTGGCACGTCTTTCGAATGAGCTAGCAAAGCGGGGAATTCCGCTGGTTGTGCGGATGTCCCCATCCAAGGCGGAGGTCTATCCGGAATACCTGCCCTCCTCCTATGACCGCTTTGTGGCCATGAAACAAAACGGCGCATATGGCCCCTCGTGGTACGACGTCTTTACGGATGAAATCGGAAAGACCGATTTGCCTTACTACGATGCCCGCCAGCTTTTGCAGGACATGAAGGCCTCGGGGGAGGTCGTATTCACCAAGGGCGGCACCCACTGGTCTTTGGCGCCTATGAAGGAGTATGTCAATGGTTTAAATGCCCTGATGGAGCCGCTGATGAAAAGGAATCTGGCTCGAATGGTTGAGACGGACAAAACCGTGGAAACCGGACAAATGGGGATCTCCGCCGACTCGGATATCTGGGACATCTGTTGGAATTGTTTTTCAGCGCCGCTTGAATACCCTTCTCCTCATATTACATACTCCACCGTCGCCGGGGAGGAGCCTATGCGAATTTTCACAGTGGGGCAGAGCTTTACCACCATTCTGATGGATGCGATTTATAATCAGTCAGAGCAGCCGGTTTGGGATGAGACCGATTTTTCCTGGTATAACACCCGTGTGATGCACTATCCCAGCGAGCTTGCCTGGGGCACGCAGCTTTCAGAGCAGACCGATGATTATGCGTATTATCTGGACGCCGATGTGATCCTCGTAGAGTTTTTGCAAAACGGTGATGGTGCAATCCAGTTTCAATTTGCAGACAATCTGCTTCAATACTTGGAAGCGGAAGAGGCGGCGCCATGATCTTCTCATCACCTGTTTTTTTGTTTGCCTTCTGCCCGGTGTTTTTCATCGTCCTGTTTTGTATTCCGCGCACGGCAGTCTGGGCAAAAAACGTATGGATCATCATAGGCAGCCTGCTGTTCTATGCGTGGGGTGCGGGAACGTTTATTGTGGTAGTTCTCGGCACGCTGGTGTTGGATTACTTTTTTGGCAGGGTTATTGCCCAGAAGGGGAAATACTGCAAGCTTTTTGTCACCGCGGATGTGGCGATGAACCTTGGAATCCTGCTGTATTTTAAATATTTCAACTTCTTTTTGGAAAACCTCAATGCTGTTTTCAGCCGAATGGGAATCGAGGCTGTTTCCTTCGCCAGCGTGGCGCTGCCGCTGGGCGTGTCCTTTGTGGTCTTTCAGAAAATGACCTACTGTCTGGACATTGCCCGCGGCAATTCAAAGCCCGCAGAGCACTACTTTTATCTGGTGGAATATCTGTTGCTCTTTCCTCAGATCGTTGCCGGCCCCATTGTGAAGTACAGCGAAATTGCCACGCAAATCAAAGAGAGACTGGTGGGGAAAGAAGATTTTCTCTACGGGTTCCGCCGTTTTTCCTTGGGTCTGTTCAAAAAGGTCTGGATCGCGGACGTGGTGGCGCAAACGGCGGACACCGTGTTTCTCGCGCAGGCCACGCAGCTGGTTCCCATCGACTATGCGTGGCTTGGGGCGCTGGCGTATTCCTTTCAAATCTTCTTTGATTTTTCCGCATACAGCGACATGGCCATCGGAATGCTTGCCATCATGGGCTTCCATATCGGAGAGAACTTCAATCAGCCGTATACCGCGTTCAGCGTGACGGACTTCTGGAAACGGTGGCACATCTCCATGACCTCCTGGTTCCGGGAGTATCTCTACATTCCGCTGGGCGGCAACCGGAAGGGGAAGGTGCGAACCTATCTGAATCTGTGGATCGTTTTTCTTCTTTCCGGCTTCTGGCATGGCGCAGCATGGAATTTTATCTTTTGGGGTGCCTACCACGGTCTGCTGTTGTGCATTGAGCGAGGCGGGCTGTTAAAGCGGCTGGAACGCGTTCCCGCCGGTATTCGTGTGGCCGGAACCTTTTTTCTTGCCATGATCGGCTGGATTTTCTTCCGCGTGGATACCATCGGGCAGGGCTTTTCCTACGTCGCCAACCTGTTCAATCCCGCCAGCTATACGACGCACCTTGCCTCGCAGTACATCCTGACCATAGACCCCCGCGAGTGGTTCATCTTCGCTTTGGCCGCAGTGATTTGCTTTCTTCCCGCGTGGAAAAAGGCCTACGCATGGATGGAAGCCAAGGCGCGCTCGTTTCCTGCACTGTGCCGCGCAGGCACACTGCTGCTGTTCTTTTTGTCCGCCATGAAGGTGATCACCGGCGCCATCAGCCCGTTTATTTATTTCTGGTTTTAAGAACCCCCTCCGTGCCGTCGCCTGTCAGGGCGTCAATCCCCGGGCAGCCGCAAGGCTGCAGGCCTGTACCGAACCGATATGAACAAAAGAGGATGAACCGCTATGGATTTCAAACAGCGCTACGAATACTGGAAAGCCCATGCCACGCAAGACCCCAAGCTGGTTGACGAGCTGGAGGAAATCCGGGAGGATTCCCCCGCCATCGAGGACCGGTTCTACCGCGATCTGGAGTTTGGAACAGGCGGGCTGCGGGGCGTTTTGGGCGCCGGAACAAACCGCATGAATGTCTATACGGTGGGCAAAGCGACCCAGGGATACAGCAATTATCTGCTGGCGCAAAGCCAGCATCCGTCGGTTGCCATCGCCTATGACAGCCGCATAAACTCCGAAAAATTTGCGTGCACTGCGGCAGAGGTGTTTTCTGCAAACGGGATTGCGGTTCACCTGTATTCCCATCTGATGCCCACGCCGGCGCTTTCCTTTGCGGTGCGGGATCTGCACTGCACGGGCGGCATTGTGATTACCGCCAGCCATAACCCTGCGAAATACAACGGCTACAAGGTGTATGGACGGGATGGCTGTCAGATCACCACAGAGGCGGCCGCAGCAATTCAAAGCGCGATCAATGGGGTGGATGCCTTTTCGGACGTAAAGCGTCAGCCCCTGTCTCAGGGACTGGACAAAGGGCAGATTTCCTATATCGGCGAGGATACCGCGCAGCGGTATCTGCAGGCAGTGGGCACAGCCTCCGTCCTACCCACGGGAATTGAAAAAGACATTTCCATTGTCTATACCCCGTTGAATGGCGCGGGGATTTCCTGTGTTCTCCGGTGTCTGGAGGCGCACGGGTTCACCCACGTCACCATCCCCCCCGAGCAGGGCAGTCCGGATGGCAATTTCCCCACCTGCCCCTACCCGAATCCCGAGGAGCGTTCTTCTTTGGAGGTGGGGATCCGCTATGCGGTGGAGACTGGCAGCGACCTGCTTTTGGCCACAGATCCGGACTGCGACCGCGTGGGTGTGGCCGTGAAGCAAGGGGACGGTTATACACTGATTTCCGGCAATGAAATGGGCATCCTACTGCTGAATTTCATTTGTAAAATGCGAACAGAGCAGGGGACCATGCCTCGACATCCCGTGGCGGTGAAAACCATTGTTACCACGCCCATGGCAGAAAAAATTGCCGCACACTACGGTGTGGAGCTGCGCAATGTGCTCACCGGGTTTAAGTTTATCGGCGAGCAAATCGGTCTGTTGGAACAGGAAGGCCAGGCGCACCGCTATATTTTCGGGTTTGAGGAAAGCTATGGCTATTTAAGCGGCAGCTTTGTGCGGGATAAGGATGCGGTCAACGCCTCCTTGCTCATCTGTGAGATGTTCGCCTACTATAAAGCACAGGGAAAAACCCTCCTCGATGTGTTGGAGGAGCTTTCCCGTGGGTACGGATATTATCAAACCCGCTTGATTTCCTTTGCCTTTGAAGGCAGTCAGGGGTTTGAGATGATGCAGAAGATCATGGCGCAGCTGCGCCGGACGCCGCCTGCTCTGATTGCCGGAAACGAGGTTGTTTCTACAAAAGATTATCTGTCTGAAAACACCGGACTACCCAAGTCCAATGTGCTTGTGTTTGGCCTATCCCAAAGTCAGGTGGTGGTGCGCCCCTCCGGAACAGAGCCGAAGCTAAAGATGTATTTAACCGCCTGCGCAGACACGAAAGAGGGCGGGCTTGCGGCGTTAGACGGACTGGACGCTTTTTTGCGCCGGTACGTAGGCGCGTGTTCGCACCG
>JAQUYD010000022.1 GCA_028692035.1 Oscillospiraceae bacterium | reverse complement strand
AGTTTCTTGTTCCGTAGAACTTTTCGTAGAAAAACTTGCGATCAATCCTGCCGGAAATTGTGATGCACCCGGTCTGCTTCAACTCCTCATTCATCTTTTTAATGAGCTTGTAGGCGTAGGGCTTGGAAACACCCAGCTCTGCAGCGACCTCATCTACGCGCATGAAAATTTGTCCTGCCATAGGCAAAATACCGTCCTTTCCGCTTTCGTTATGATTGTTTTCTACTAAGCTTATTAGCTTAATTTATTTCATTATACTAAACTTATTTGTTTAAGTCAAGCGGCTTGCAAGAAAATATTAAACAAATTTATTTAATTTTGCTTGACTGCATTAAACAAATCTGCTATGCTATGAATAATCAGTACACATGATAGGAGTTGGCTATAATGGCGATTGGCGAGAGAATCAGCTTTTTCCGCAACTTACGGGGTATGACACAGAAATATCTTGGTATGCAGGTGGGCTTTCCTGAAAAGTCTGCCGATGTGCGTCTGGCGCAGTATGAAACCGGGACAAGAACTCCCAAGGCTGATATGACCGCAGCTCTGGCTAATATGCTTGACGTGTCTCCTTCGGCTTTGTCTGTACCGGATATAGACTCCTATATTGGACTAATGCACACGCTCTTTACCTTGGAGGATAGATACGGCTTAAAGGTCGTTGAGTGTGACGGCGAAGTTCACCTCCGAGTGGATGTTTCCAAAGGCAAGGACGCCGCTGAGCTGAGCCGTTCTTTGATTGCGTGGAGAGAACAGGCTGCAAAGCTGGAAGCCGGGGAGATCGCCCAAGAGGAATATGATCGCTGGCGCTACCGCTACCCGGAGTACGATACCACCCGCATTTGGGCGAAGGTGCCGCCACAGCAGCTCAGCGACTGGCTGGTGGATGAGCTAAAAAAAGACAAATGAAAAAAGGTCTTACCGACTTGCAAAAATCGGTAAGACCTTTTCTTTATAGATAAGTTTTTCTGCACACCTGCAAACCACCCGTTACTCTGAAATAAAATCGGTAAGCATGGTTTTGACAAGTGCTATCAATCTGCTATCAAACAGGGTGGGAATTTTCCTTAAAACGCCACTTTTCCGGCTGCAGAGCCGTGTTTTTGGGTACTAAGATAAAATTTCCTTATTCCCACTCGATGGTTGCGGGGGGCTTTGAGGTGATGTCGTAGACGATGCGGTTAATGCCACGGACCTCGTTGATAATGCGGTTTGACACTTTTTCCAGCACCTCGTAAGGGATTCGGGCCCAATCGGCTGTCATAAAATCAGTCGTCGTCACGCCCCGTAGCGCCAAGGTGTAATCATATGTGCGGCTATCGCCCATCACGCCTACCGAGCGCATAGAGGTCAGCACCGCAAAGTACTGGTGAATATCCCGGTCCAGATGCGCTTGGGCAATTTCCTGGCGAAAAATC
Source organism: Oscillospiraceae bacterium (assembly GCA_028692035.1). Lineage (GTDB taxonomy): Bacteria > Bacillota > Clostridia > Oscillospirales > Ruminococcaceae > UBA3818. The sequence continues at coordinate 31,848 of JAQUYD010000022.1, read as the reverse complement.
GCATCCGCATCCCGCAGGATATCCAATTTTTCCTCGGTGATCTCGCCGATAACCCGGATTGCCAACCCAGGGCCCGGAAACGGCTGACGCCACACCAAATACTCCGCAAGGCCCAATTCCTGGCCCAGCTTGCGCACTTCATCCTTAAACAAAAGGCGCAGTGGTTCAATAATCTCTTTAAAATCCACATAGTCCGGCAGGCCGCCCACATTGTGGTGGCTCTTGATAACCGCCGCGTCGCCGGCGCCAGATTCGATCACATCCGGGTAAATGGTGCCCTGCACCAAATAATCTACCCGGCCGATCTTTTTTGCCTCTTCCTCAAATACGCGGATAAACTCCTCACCGATTATTTTGCGTTTTTTCTCCGGTTCAGATACGCCCGACAACCGGCCAAGGAACCTCTCTTTTGCATCCACACGGACAAAATTCATCCCCTGGTGCGCAAAAGCCGCTTCGACCTCGTCCCCCTCGTCTTTGCGCATCAGGCCATGATCTACAAAAATACAGGTCAGCTGCGGCCCCACCGCCTTTGCCAGCAGCGCCGCCGCCACCGAGCTGTCCACGCCGCCGGACAAAGCCAACAGTACTTTGCCGTCCCCAACCTTTTTGCGGATGGCCTCAATGGTATTCTGGGCATAATCACCCATCGTCCAGTCGCCCTTGGCGCCGCAAATCTCATACAAAAAATTGTGCAGCATTTTCGTTCCGTTCTGGGTATGGAGCACCTCTGGGTGGAACTGCAGTCCATACAACTTTTTCTCCCGATTCTGCATGGCCGCTGTCGGACAGGATTCCGTCTGGGCAGTCATGACAAAGCCCGCCGGCATCTGATCCACATAATCGGTGTGGCTCATCCATGTGATCCCTTCTGGAGGAAGACCGGCAAACAGCGGGCAGGCCGTATCGTATTTCGTTTTGGTTTTTCCGTATTCCCTGGAATCCGGCGAGGTCACATGCCCGCCCAATGTGTACGCCATAACCTGGATGCCATAACAAATGCCCAGCACCGGGACGCCCAATTCAAAGACTTCCCTGCCACATTTGGGGGCATTCTCTAGGTACACACTATTCGGCCCGCCGGTAAAGATAATGCCGATGGGCTTTTTTTCGAGAATCTTTTCCACCGGCGTATGGTAAGGCAGCACCTCGCAGTAAACGCCGCACTCCCGCACCCGCCGTGCAATCAGCTGGTTGTACTGTCCGCCAAAATCCAAAATCACTACCGTTTGATTCACAACGCATCCTCCGCTTTCTTCCCTTTTATTCTTATCATTTTGCCATAATTGGCACTAAAATGCAAGCAAAATCCATAAAACGGCAAAAACCTTTCGGCGTTCCACCGCTTTTGCGTTATGGCTGCATAAACGGCCGGATTTTTGAAAGGCTAATGGCAGATTGAAAAGGGAAGTGAGTGTTTTGAACGCAATTTTCAGCCTATTGTTATCCTGCGCGCTCCTGTCCGGTACCGTTTACGGAGAAGAACCGCTGATCCAGCCGGTATCCGCCGAGCAGATGGAAAGCGTTTATCAGATGGCCATTGTAAAAGGAAAAGCTGCAGAGCTATCCGCCCGGCAGTTAGAAATCCGCCTCGGGTTGCCGGAAGGGGAACTGGAAGGCATTACCATCACCGACCTGCCGGATAGCGGGGGACTGTTTCTGGACGGCGCGCGCCTTAGCGAATTTTCTCAGCTAAGCCGGGAGGAACTGGACCGCCTGTGTTTTCTTCCCGGGGAAAGCGCTCTCCAAGCTAGTTTTTCTTTCATCCCTGACTGTTCCAATCGCACAACCGCCACCCTTTCGATTACGGTAGCGGACCAACTGCCCGCCGCGCCCTCGGCAGATGATCTGTCCCTGCGCACCTGGTCCGGCATCTTCGTGCAGACCGCACCTTTGTTTGAAGGTGATACGCAAACCGCCGCTGTCCGCATGACACGCGCCCCACAGAAAGGCGTTGCCAAGACCGACGGTATAACCTTTTCCTATCAACCTTTTTCGGGTCTTTCCGGGGAGGACTCCTTTTCCTACGTTTTAGAGGACGCTTACGGGAATCTCTCCGACGAAGCTACTGTCTCGGTCACCATTCAGGAAAACGCAAACGGCTTTTTCTTTGCCGATATGGCTGGCCGATCTGAGGCGGCAGCGGCGATCACACTGCATAAAAACGATATTTTGTGCGGCGAAAAAATAGGGGCTGGCTGGTACTTTCATCCGGACGTTGTGATGACCCGGGGACAATTCTTAATCTGCCTGCTGTCCGCCAAAAACACGCCTCTTCCCGCTCAAGCAGTGATCCGCACCGGTTTGTCCAACGACGGCGAGCTGCCCTTATGGCTCAAGCCCTACTTGCAGTCTGCCTTGGGCCAAAAGATCCTAACCGAGAACGCTTTTCACCCTGAAGAACCTATTACAAGCCAGGAAGCAGACCGCCTTTTGCACCGCGCTTTTGATCCGACGTGGCAAAAATCGGCTTTATCCTCCCTCTTTGCGGCAATGGGGCAGATGGATCAAGACCCCGCCACAGCCCCCGGCAAAACGCCGCTTACCCGGGCCGCCTGCGCCGAGATGCTTGTGGAAATGACCAACAATTTCCCCTCATAAAGGGCAACGGCGGGTAAACACTAATAACAGCTGGAATCACCCCCAGGGGCCTTTCCGGCAAACAAGAGACAAACCAACAAAGGAGTGGAAACCATGCTGGATAAAACCGCTTTGACGCTAACAATCATTGGCGCGTTGAACTGGGGTTCCATCGGTATCTTCCAGTTTGATATCGTGGCATGGCTGTTCGGTGGACAGGGCGCAATGCTCAGCCGGATCGTCTATACCCTGGTGGCCCTGGCGGGCGTTTGGTGCATTTCGCTGCTGTTTCGGGATACCGAGGCCGCAAAGATCACAGAATAGCCTGCCGGCATGAAAAAGCGCCCGATACACGTTGAACGGGCGCTTTTTTGCGTTTATTAATAGGAATCATCAAACGGGACCATACGGGGCCGGTTGGCCCATATATCCCGTTTAAAATCTCAGGTCACTGCAAATCCTTTAGCATTTGATCACCGGTGCGGTAAATTCATAGCCGCAGGGAAGCGGTTTCGGCATGCCCAACACGTACTGATCCGTAGCGGACGCTTCTAACCCGGCGAAGAGCGCCGCATCCTCCGTCCCGCTCGACAGCCGCGCCAAAGACTGGGACACCGGGCGCACCGCAGTTTTTTTCATCCGGAACAAAATCTCCTCGCCGCCGGGCCCAATCCCCAAAATCCGCAGGTAGGGCAGCTGCTTTTTCTGCATATCCGCCGTTACACCCAGATACCCGTGTAGCGCCATCCGCCGCGCACGGCTTTGGGGATACCGCTTGGATTGGACCAGTTGATACAATTCCACAATGGACCTCGCCTGCCGGATGCCCGCATACAACCGGTTTTCCAACCCTTCACTGACATCCGGCAGCTGTTTGAGCCAATCCAACGATCGGGTTCGCAAAACCGCCAGCATATTCCGTTCCAGCGCTGCCAGCCGCACCGGTCCTTCCCCGGACACAAACGCCTGCTGGTACAACGGCAGGCACACCTCCGGCAATCCCTGGGCCGCGCTGGCCCAATCCCCCAATTCCAGTAGGTGCCGCAGATGGGAGGCGCTCATAAATCCCCCGGCAGCGCCGGGCTGGTCATGCCCCGCACCACGCCGGGGAATTGCCGCCCATTGAGGGTGAAAATCCAAACGGTGCGCCGCCTTGAGATATTCGACAGCCAAGATATTGTTGGGCCGCGCCAAAACCGCCGCCGTATCCTCCCCCGCAATATCCGCCACCGTCCGGGCCCGAGTCGCGGCGTAGGAGTCGCCCTCCGCCAGCTTCAGCCGAAAAATCGGATCAAATTCCGGGGAAAGGAGCGCATCTAGGGCCCGTTGGATCTGCTCCAGCGCGTCCTCCGCGCCAAAGCTGACCAGATCCACACAACCTGTCCCCTGCATGACAGACAGGGCGCCATAGGCAAACGTCTCGGCCGAAGCGGTGGCAAAGGGCAGCGGAAGCTCCAATACCAAATCGGCCCCACAGCATAGCGCAGCCCGGGCCCGGACCCGTTTGTCCAGCATAGCGGGAACCCCCCGTTGGACAAAATTGCCGCTCATCACCACCAGCACATGGGTCGCTCCCGCCTGCCTTGCCATTTCGATCTGGTGGGCGTGTCCCTTATGGAATGGGTTGTATTCCGCGGTAATTCCACAGATTTTCACCTTGTTCGCCCCCTTTCCAGCGGATTTTCCCTTGCATTTTTTCCTCTATTGTAATAATATAAGTTGTGTGACAATCTGTCAAATGATACAGAACATGGAGGAATCAATACATGAAGGTTTTGGTCATCAACGCCGGCAGCTCATCTTTGAAATACCAGCTGATCGATATGGAAGACGAGTCTGTACTGGCCAAGGGCAACTGCGAGCGCATCGGGGTGGACGGCCTGATCACCCACAAAACGGCCGATGGGCGCACCGTAACCCACAACACGCCGTTTCCAACCCATAAAGAAGCGTTTATGGAAGTGGTCAAAATTTTGACCGAAGGCGAGGGCAAGGTCATCGATTCTGTAAAGGAGATTGCCGCTGTTGGCCACCGCGTGCTCCACGGCAGCGAGGTTTACAAGACCTCTACTTTGGTCACCGATAAGGTCATCGAGGATATTTTCTCCTTCTCCGAACTGGGCCCGCTGCACAACCCGCCCCAGGCCACCGCGATGAAGGCATGCCAGGAAGTGTTTGGCAAGGAGACCCCCATGGTTGCCATTTTCGACACCTCCTTCCATCAGACCATGCCGCCGAAAGCTTACATGTTCGGCGTTCCCTATGAATACTATGAGAAATACTCTATTCGCCGCTATGGCTTCCACGGCACCAGCCATCGGTTTGTAACCGCCAGATATGGCCAGATCCACGGCTCGATCGAAGGTACAAAGATCATCACCTGCCATCTGGGCAACGGCAGCTCCATCTCCGCCGTCAAGGACGGCAAGGTTGTGGATACTTCGATGGGCTTTACCCCGCTGGACGGCTTTATCATGGGCACCAGAAGCGGCGGGATCGATCCCTCGGTTGTGACCTATATCATGAATAAAGAGGGGTTGACCCCTGACCAAATGTCCGACCTGATGAACAAGAAGTCTGGTTTCTTGGGGCTATCCGGTGTTTCCAGTGACTGCCGGGACCTGTGGGCAGCCGCCAACGCTGGCAATGAGCGCGCCAAACTGACTTTGGAGATCGTCAGCTACCAGATCAAAAAGTTTATCGGCTCCTATGCGGCTGCTATGGGCGGTGTGGACGCGGTGATCTTTACTGGCGGTATCGGTGAAAACGACAACGCCATGCGTGCACTCGTTTGCGGCGATATGGAATTTTTGGGCATGAAGCTGGATGCACAGCGCAACAAGGGCCGGGGAGAGATCAAAATCTCTACGGACGATTCCAATGTGGAGATCTGGGTCCTGCCGACCAATGAAGAATTGCTGATCGCCAGAGATACGATGGAAATCGTTTCCAAAATCAAATAGTATTTCCTTTTGCTGACAGCATAAAAAAGGCAGCCCACAACTGGGCTGCCTTTTTTATGCTTCTACGTTTGCATTGACAATGGCGTCAAAAAAGTCCATCTGATATTCGTAATGGTCGATCACCTTTTGCTTGTCGTGATCGCGGATATACGCTAAATCCCGCACCACAAAGAATAGCTCGTCGCTGACCACCAAAAAATCCTTGGCAAAAACGGTGTCTTTCACCATGAGTTTGCAACCGTCCACAAGGGGCAAATCTGGATATTTCTCGCTTAAATTGATGAAAATCGGATGATCGGTGTCCTCCATCATCTCGTTGTACTGGATTTCATCAAAGATGTAAATGGCTGTGTCGCTGTCCATTTCGCCGGCAAGGGCTGTGGTTGCCGCCAAATACTCCCGGATATCTTCCGTCTCCCCATCGGGGCGGACTACCTGGGATTCCAACCCGTCTACATTGGTATTTTCCTCGGTCACCGTCGGCAGCGCCGAATAGCCAAAATAGACATTGATTCCATCTTTCTTGTCGTAATCCCCAGCATAATTTTCAAATTTATTCTGGAGGGCATCTACATCCAAAGCCGCAGCCGTATCGCTACGGCAGACCAGGTAGACGCTGGCATCATACTGCATTTGATTGAGCATGCTGTAAAGGATGCTGCCACCCAGAATCAACACGCACAAAACAATCACCGTAGGCCATTTATAATAAAACCAGTAATCATGGAGCCATTCCTTTAAGCCCCTTTGCTTGATATCCTCTTTGCTAAAACGAAAGCGATCCATATTCAAACCTCTGATTCTCATGATAAAATGCTCAATATGGCCCTTACCACCGTAAAAACCATATTGAGCATAGCAAATTTCCTCGTATAAACCATGGGGATTTTGTAAACAATCCGAAAATTTTGCCTCACAGCCGCCGGAAACGCCCCGATAAAAGGGGATTTTTAAGATTATAAAACAAAACTGGCCAAAAGGATAGCCTTTGCCAAAAATAGCCGCAGTTTCCAATGGAGATTGCAAAAAGCACTGGAACGCCTTGCAAAAGCCGATATCATTCATACCGTAGCGCGTCAATCGGATTCATCCTGGCGGCCTTGTTGGCCGGATAGTACCCGAAGAACACGCCGATTCCCATACTAAAGGCCACTGCCAGTACGATAACCGTGGCACTCGGCCTGGCGCTATATCCCAGCAACATTGCACCGCCGGCGCCCAAGCCCAGCCCCACGCCTACGCCAATCAGCCCACCGATTAGGCAGATGACCATCGCCTCCACAATAAACTGCAACCGGATCGCGCTTCCTGGGGCGCCCAGGGCCTTTCGGGTACCAATCTCACGCGTCCGTTCAGTGACCGAGACCGTCATGATATTCATAACGCCGATGCCCCCCACCAGCAATGCGATGGCTGCGATGGCCGATATGGCCAGACTGACCGTACTGAGCATACTGGTCATTTCTTCCAACATACTGGCCATACTAGAAGCTTCAACAGTAAAACTTTCGTTGCGGGTGTAATAGCTGGAAAAATATGCACCGGTCACATCTAAAAAGCTCTCTACATCGGTCCCGCTGGCAGGTATTACGGTAAAACTCTCGTAGCCAGCGTCGCTTCCATTGATTTTTTTCGCGGTCGTTAAAGGAATATACATGCTGGTAATGACCTCGTCGCTGCCGCCCCATCCGCTGCTGTAGTTTTCCTCTTCATACTGGTACACACCTATGATATAAAACTCCAGCACCTTGGCGCTATTTTGGCCGTTTGCACCGCCGCTGCTTAAGGTTAGCCGAAAGCTTTTCCCAATGCTGTCCACTGGAGTGCAATCCAACGCATCCGTCACAAACTGATCAGCCACAACTGCCAGCATTTTTTCTCCATCCAGATCTTCTTGATTCAAAAACCGGCCGTAAATGCACTCGATTTGCTGCGTGTCCTGGTAGTCTGGGTTGACGCCGGTTAGGGTGGCGGTCACGGTTGTGGAAAGATCGGTTTCGCTGGTCATGGAGGCGCTGCCAACGCTCTCGCTGATCTCGATGTACTGCACCTTATCCGGAAAAGCCGCCCGGTATTCCTCCACCATCGCATCACTGATAAGGTCGCTCCCAGAAGGGGTAGCGGGCCCAAACATGCGCACATTTACACCACTCACGAAGCCCCCAAAAGTTTCAGTGTCTTCTGAATCCTTGGCGGTGACGGACACGCTGATGTTCGTCGCACCAAAACTGGACATGCTGTCGGACAGGCTGCTGGTCAAACTGTTTCCGACCGTCTGAATCGCAATCACTGCGCCGATTCCGATGATAATCCCCAGCATCGTCAGCAGGCTGCGCATTTTATTGGAACGGATACTGGCAAGCGCCATAAAAATATTATCCCAAATGCCCATCGGCTCCAGCTCCCTTCCGTTCACGGATGACCATGCCATCCCGTAGTGTCAGTACGCGTTGGCACTCTTCGGCCAGCTCGGCGTTGTGGGTGATCAACACGATGGTCATCCCGTATTTTTGATGCAGTTCGTGGAACAGGTCCATTACCGTGCGGCTAGTCTGGCTGTCCAGTGCGCCGGTCGGCTCATCAGCCAGCAACAAGGCTGGGTTGTTTGCCATTGCCCGCGCAATGGCTACACGCTGTTTCTGGCCGCCGGAAAGTTCGTTGGGCTGGTGTTTGGCGCGGTCGCCCATGTCCACCATATCCAAAAGCTCCCGGGCCCTTTGCGACCGTTGCCGGGCGCTGGTCCCCGCATACAGCATGGGCAGCTCCACATTTTTCTGGGCGCTCTGGCGGCCGATCAGGTTGTAGGTCTGGAACACAAATCCAATTTTTTTATTTCGGATGGCGGAAAGCTCCCGGTCCTTGGCCCGCTGTACATCCACACCATCCAGCATATAGCTGCCGCCGGTGGGCCGATCCAGTACGCCGATGATATTCATCAGCGTGGATTTTCCGCTGCCACTTTCCCCTACGATAGCCACAAATTCCCCTGGGTAGACCGTCAGGTCAATGCCGTGCAGAATTTCCAGTTCATTTGGCTCGCCGATATAATACCGTTTTGTAATCCCGCGCATGCGGATGATCGGCTCTGGCAGAGAAGTCCGGCCTTCGTCGCGGGGAAGGCTTTCCACAGCGTTTTTGACATCCACCATTTTACATTCCTCCGCCAGGCATATTTCCGCCGGCAGGCGCGCCGCCAGCAGCATCGGCCCTTCCGCCGCCCATGCCTCCAAAATTCATGCCGCCCATGCCCGCAGCAGCCTGATTGCCAGTGTTTGCACCATCGGAGGCAACCGTATCTGACACTGTTTCAATGCCTACGGTCAAATCAGCGGTGGACCGGATCACATCCCCTTCATTCAGTTTATCGCCAGTGATTTCAACATAGTAGTCATTGGATTCGCCGGTGGTCACAGTCACTTTTTCAAAGGTCATATTGACGCCCTCGCCGCCGGTCTTTACATAAACATACTGGCTGCCGTCCTCCTGCGTGCCCACAGCATCATAAGGGACGACGAATACATCTTCGGTGGAGGACTGGATGATCTCCACATTGGCGTTCATGCCGATCAGCAGGCCGTTGCTGCCGCCCTGCACAGTCACCTCCGCACCAAAAGTACTGGAACTGGAGGTGGAACTGGCCGCAGCACCGCCAGTACTGGTGGGGTCAATCTGGGTAACGGTTCCACTGATTTCTTTGGTGGTGGCGTCGCTGGTGATTAGGGCAGTCATGCCCTTACTAACGTTGATGACATCATATTCTTCCAGCGTAATGGCAATCTTCAGGCTTTCGGTATCCTGAATCGTAGCCACTGTGCCTTGGCAGGAAGAACCTACCGTCGCGTTCAGGCTGGTCACGGTACCAGCGGTCTCTGCTACCAGCGTACAGTCACTCAAGCTCTGTTGCAGGTCGGTTAGCTCTTCCCGCAAATCGTCCAGCGCGCTGCTGCTGGACCCCTCCTCATAGCTTTCATATGCGCGATCCATGGTCTTTTTTGCACTGCTTGTGCTCTCCTGGGCGCGCGTCAAGGTACTCTCGGCAGAATCTACCGACGACTGCGCCTGTTCATATTCCTGCTGTAGGCTGGTATAATTTGTCTGCGACTGCGCCGTGGCATAAGCTTTTTGAGCAGATTCATAGGCGGAAACCGCATTATCGTAAACGGTCTTCAAGCTGGCCAGCGCCCGGTCCGAATTGGTGATGGTCTGGCTGATCTGGTCGTATGTGGCCTGGGCGTTATCCAAACCGCTTTGGGCGCGGGACAGGTTGTCTTCCGCATCCGATACCGCCTGGGTAGCGCGCTGATAGGCCAGCTGCTTGGTACTGCTAGTCGGATCGTCACTCGCTTCAGCCTCGGCGGTCTTGGCATCGTATTGCGCCTGGCTCAAAGCGGTCTTGGCCTGGGAAACGGCGCTCTTGGCGGCAGAGAGATCGTTTTCTGCCTGGGAAATCTTGCTGTACGCCGCATCCACCTTCTCTTTTTGATCGTTGTAGTCCTCCAACGCCTTTAACATGGAGGCTTCGGCGCTGTCCGCCTCACTTTGAAAGGAAGTGATGTTGTTGCGGGCGGCGCGGTAGGCATCCCGGGCATTTTTATATTTGCTGTAGGCCGCATCATAGCTGTCCTGCGCTTCCGCCTGCTCATCCAGGGCCGACTGATAGTTGTCTTTGGCATCGGTATAAGTCTGGTACAACTGTTCGTTGGATTTGGCCAGCTGTTCCTCTTGTTTTGTAATGTTATTTTGCTTGCGTTCGATCTGGTCCTCCAGATCGCTGGTGTCCAATACGGCGATTACATCGCCGGACGCCACTTGATCGCCCACCTGTACATGAACGCCGGTCACCGAATAGTTTAACGTTGTGGTGACTGTGGACACATTGGCGCTTTGCACCGTACCCGTAGTGCTTACACTATCTTGTAAGGTGGTGCGCTGCAACGTGGTGGTGCGTATAAAACTGTAGGACGATTGGGCGCCCGCCCCTGCGGCAAAGCGGCTGAACAAAAAAAAGATCCCCGCCAACAAAACCGCGGCCAGTCCGATTGTCAGCGCTTTATGGCGCCACAACCATCTGCCCAGCCGGCGCAGTGGGCCTAAAAACCAGGTTGTAGTCAGCCGGCGCAATGGGCCGGTGGATTTTTCCGCTTCTGCATCTGTGTTGTCCTGCACGGGGTACTCGAGTATATCATCTTCTTCCATAACGCCCGTACCACAAGCTTCATTCTTCATGTTGGTGATCCTCCCGTAGTTGTTTTTACAATTCGCTGAATGTTTTCGTTTGCATTCCTTTTCATCCATGATAAAAAACAATTGTGTTTGTGCGGTGATAGCCCGGTAAATAAGGGATTAACGATCCGTAAAAGATCTGTTGATATCTTTTCTGCAAACGCTGAGATTCCATTTCACACCCCTTGAAAGCAAAAGAGCGGATAAAAAGCATTCTGCTTTTTATCCGCTCTTTTGCCGCAATTGGCGCAACATTTCTTGTGTTCCTTCGCAAGCCTTCCCCATCGGTTTTCTCAGCTATCGTACCGTCCTTTGAAAATCGATCATCTATTTCAAATGTTTGCGTTTTCCTATTTGTCCAAGGGCTTCATCGTGGGGAACAAAATGACATCGCGAATACTATCGGCTCCGGTGAGCAACATAACGCTACGGTCGATCCCCATGCCCATGCCACCGGTAGGCGGCATGCCATATTCCATCGCGGTAAGAAAGTCCTCATCCAGCATTTCCGTCTCGTCATCGCCCCGTTCCCGCTGTTCCAGCTGTTTTTCAAACCGAACACGCTGGTCGATGGGATCGTTGAGTTCTGAATAAGCGTTGGCAATCTCACTATGGCAGATAAACAGCTCAAACCGCTCGGTCAAACGTGGATCTTCTGGGCTACGCTTGGTCAGCGGTGATACCTCCACCGGATACATGGTGATAAAAGTCGGCTGGATCAGCTTCTCCTCCACCTTCTGGTCAAAACAGGCGTACAACGCGTTTCCCCAGGACTTTTCCGCGGCCTCCGGCAGCTCCACGCCAATAGCCGCTGCCGCCGCAACTGCCGTTGCATCATCTGCAATCGCGCCAAAGTCAACGCCGGTATACTCTTTTACCGCATCTGCCATGGTCAAACGGCGCCAACCGGGGGTCAGATCCACCGTTTCGCCCAGCCACTGCAGCTGGTAGGTGCCATGCAGCTCCATTGCGGCGGAAGACAGAATCCCCTCGGCAATATCCATCATCGTGTGGAAGTCGGCATAAGCCTGATACAGTTCCACCGTAGTAAACTCAGGGTTGTGCTTCGTGTCCATGCCCTCGTTTCTGAAAATACGACCGATCTCATACACCCGCTCCATTCCGCCAACAATCAGCCGTTTGAGGGGTAGCTCGGTGGCAATGCGCATATACATATCCAAATCCAACGTATTGTGATGGGTAGAAAAGGGCCGTGCTGCGGCGCCGCCCGCAATGGTATTGAGCACCGGCGTCTCCACCTCGATATAACCCCGCTCGTCCAGGTATTTCCGCATATGGCTGATAAAGCGGGAGCGCATCTCAAAATTTTTCCGCACGTCCGGATTCACAATCAGATCGACATAGCGCTGCCGGTACCGCAGGTCAGTGTCTTTTAATCCGTGCCATTTTTCCGGCAGCGGCAGCAGAGACTTGGACAATAGCTTTACCATATCTGCCTTTACCGAAATCTGGCCCTTCTGGGTACGGAACACCTCACCCACAATCCCGATAATATCCCCGATATCATATTTTTTGAACCACTCGTACTCTTCGTCACCCAGATGGTCCTTGCGGACATAGGACTGGATGCGCCCGCTGCCATCTTGAATATCAATAAAGCCCGCTTTGCCCATCCCGCGTTTGGAGAGGATCCGGCCGGCGATGGAAACCTGTTTTCCCTCGTATTCATCAAACTTTTCGTTGATATCCTTCGCATAGGCATTCACGTCATAGGTGGTTTCCCGAAAAGGATCCCGTCCGGCCTGCTGCAACGCGGATAATTTTTCCCGCCGAATCCGCAGGATCTCGGACAGCTCCACCTCGGGCTGTTGTGCCTCCGGCATTTTGTTCTGCTCGTCCATTTTCCTAACCTCCAAATGCGTTTTAACGCATCATTTTCATAATACTTGATATTTTAACATAGTTCCCGCCAGGCTGTAAAGAAAAAAACGAAAAAATCGCCTTCTCCCGCCTCGTTCTGGATTGGACGCGCAATACAAAAAGGGGAAACGCTTTTACGTTTCCCCCACTGCCTGACGTTCTTCTTATTTGGAAATCTCCAAGACCTTCAAGCGCATAAGGCCAGCGGGAATTTCGATGTCGATTTCTGCGCCGACCCGGCCGCCAATCAAGCCTTGCCCCATGGGGGATTCGTCGGAAATCCGATTCTCCATCGGGTCAGCCTCGGCCGAACCTACGATCTGGTACTCTTCTTCCTCATCCATATCCATATCCAAAATCCGGACTTTGGATCCGACGCTGACGACGTCCGTGGACAATTCGTCTGTATCCACAACCTCGACAACCTTTAGCATCGCTTCCAGCTGGGTGATCTTTGCTTCAATAATGGCCTGTTCATTTTTTGCTTCATCATATTCACTGTTCTCGGACAGATCGCCGAAAGACAAAGCCACTTTTATTTTTTCGGCGATTTCTTTTCGCCGGACCGTTTTCAAAGTTTCGAGCTCCTGCTCAATTTTCCTCAAACCGTCCTCCGTAAGACGTTTTTTCTCAGCCACACTCATCTTCCTTTCTATCCGTGCCGTTCCAGACAGTAGTTGTATTATAATTCAGTGGGGTAACTTCTGTCAAGCTGCAAACTGAAAACCTTCTGTGAACAATATGCTACTGATTTAGGCCGTTTTCCTCTGCCAGCTGCAACAATTTTTTCCATGGTATATCCACCCCATTCTGCCAGCCCTGACAGGGAATGGCACGGGGAGATAGCCAGCCCTCCTCCAAACCGGCGGCGGCAAAAGCCTGCGGCGAAATACCCATCGGTGGTTCCCAGCCCTCCAGCGCGTCGGCGGACGGCTCCAGGCAAATCCCCTTTCCGGCGATCCGGCGACCGGTTAAAACAATCCCGTGAAATCCCTTCCAAGGCTGTAGCCATCCTTTCGGATCCAGTAAAATCCCGCTTTTCAGGCACATTCTGCTGTTATGCAGCAGCACAACGCCGTACTCCGCCAGCAATTCCTGCGCCAAATCTTTGCACCGCCCCTCTTCGGTGCAAAGCGCTTGAAATGACGCGCCATAAAAAAGCCAATCCTTCAGCCAATCGAGTCTGTCGCCCTTTTGATCGGCCAATATGACCTGGCGGCCAGCCATAGGGCCCCGCAGCTGCGCCAACAGCCGCCCCGCAGCCGAACGGAACAACTCCTCGTCATCTACCGGTGAAAAGGAAGAAAAACGCTCCGGCGACGGCAAATCCTCCGGCAGAAGGATCCTGGCGCCAGATGCCGCTGAAAAAGATTCCAGCTGATCCCATCTGACCCGTTTATCGCACACATGCAGGATCTGAAAACTTCCCCAAGGGCTTTGCGCCTCTGTTTGTTCCAGTGCGTACCGCCGGAACCACAATCTCATCCGCTGTAGGAGGCTTTTTTGGTTCCACCGCTCGATCTGCACAACGGCAATCATCTGCATCCCTCCCGGTACAAGCTGTTATACTGTATGCCACAGCCGGACACAATATGCACCCGGGTACAAAAAAAACGCCAGGCTTGTGGCCCGGCGTTTTTTGATCCTTTTTAGGCGGCGGTGCTATCATCCGCTGGCGTTTCCGGCGCCGATGTCTCCGCGCCGTCAGCCTCCACCGAACTTTCTGTAGGCTGAGAGGTCTCTTCCTCGGTATCCGGCTCGATACCTTCACCGCGCAGTGAACTAATAACAACCTCCAGCGCCTTTTTCAGCTGCGGATCGGTTGTTTCATCCAGATTTTCCAGATTTGCCTCCATATCCGCCGTCAACTCCACCTCATAATCCGGTTTGATCCCTTCGCCATCGTAACTGACGCCACTAGGCGGCAGATACCGGGCCACGGTGATATTCACCGCCGATCCGTCGTTGAGTTTTTTAACCGTCTGCATCGTGCCTTTTCCATAGGTGGTCGTCCCCACCGATTTCCCCTTGTTATAATCCCGCAAGGCTTGCGTAAACAGTTCCGCTGCGCTGGCCGTCTTCCCGTTGGTCAACACGACCATCGGAAGAGCCACTTCATTTGCGTCGCTGGTTGCCAGCACTTCTGTGGTGCCGTCCTTGTAGGTAGCGGAAACAATATTCCCCTCCGGCAGCAATTTGTCCAGCATTTTGGTCACCGAAGTAAGGGTACCGCCGCCGTTGTTGCGCAGGTCAAACACCAGCGCCTGCGCACCCTGGCTGATCAGCGTATCCACCTGGTTGGAAAACTGTGTGGAAGTGCTATCGTTGAACTGCGTGATCTGCACATAGCCGATGTTGTTATCAATCATGCGGGAAAAAACAGTGGGGATGTCAACCTTCCGGCGGGTCACTTCAATCGTGGTATCCTCCGACTCCCGGCGGTAAGTGATGTTTACCTTGCTTCCCTCTTCACCGCGAATAGCATCTGAAGCCTGCTGATACGTCTCCGCATTGACGTCCAGATCGTCTACTTTGACAATCAGATCGCCCGCCTGCAATCCCACGATCGCGGCTGGAGATTCCGCATAAACCTCTTTGATCAAGATGTAGCCACTGGGATCCTGCTGCGCCGAAACGCCAATACCGACAATCCGGCCCTCCAGGTCAATCATGTACGATTCGTATTCTTCTGGTGTAAAATACCGTGCGTATTTATCTCCCGTCCCAACGATATACCCGTCAGCTAGCGCCTCATCCAATTCGTCCTCGTCAATCTCATCGATGTAGTTGGCACGAACAATGCGGTCCAGCTCCGAAAGCTTACTGTACATGGTCTCCCGTTCTTTCAGATTATAAACCTTCCCATTAAAAACATCCATATAATAGATCATGGTAATAGAGAATGTAACTGCCGCCGCCATGATCATCAACGTAATCGTTGCCCCTAAGGATATTTTTTTATTCATCTGTTTTCTCCAATCTTTTGCTCAAGATGTCACACACAGGATACCCGCTATTGCAGGTATTCCAGCGGGTTGGTGTGCTTGCCATTGATCCGGATCTCAAAATGGATATGCGGGCCGGTAGACCAACCGGTAGATCCGACCTTGGCAATGGTCTGCCCGCGGGTGACATAATCGCCCACGTTGACCAAAATTTCGCTGTTGTGTGCATATAAAGTAGTATACCCACCCCCGTGGTCAACAATGAGGTACTTGCCGTATCCTTTTCCAGGCGTATAGCTGGTGTTGACAAACACCACCTGGCCGGAATTGGATGCCACAACCGGCGTACCATAAATGTTCGCTCCGGAAATATCGATACCTGTATGGAAATCGCTCCCGTTAAACCGCCAGCCATAGTAAGATGTGATGTTGGAATAACTGGGCGAAGGCCATCCAAATTGACCGCCAACAAAGTCCCCCATAGAATCCAGCTTGGAGTAAATCGAATCGATATCCGCCTGGATCGCAGCCATTTCTGCCTGTGTTGCCGCTTTGTCCTGATTGAACTGCTCTTCCAGAGCCGAAATATCCTGTAACTGCTGCTGGGTCTGGCTCAGTTGCTCGTTTAAGCTTTCGGTCAGCTGATCCAGCTGCGCTTTGGCCGTTTCAACCTCAGCCCGATCTGATTCGATTTGGGTCTTGGCTTGTTCAATCGCCTCTTTATCAGAAACCAGTTGCTCAATGACTTCTTTGTCCCGTTGGGCAATCCGCCCCATAATCTCTGACCGGGTCAGAAAATCATAAAAGCTGTCCGCCCCCAGCACGAGGCCAAGGGAAGACGCATCGCCGTCGAGATAGGCCGCCCGGACACGCTTTTTAAAAAGAGTATAATTTTCATCGATTTCTGCTGATTTTTGCTGAATTTCCGCCTCTTTTTGGGCGATATTATCCCCCAGCAGCGCAATCTGGTCGTTGATCAGCCCGATCTGCTGGCGGGTTAAAGAAATCTGGTTGTCAATCTGCTGTTTTTGTGCCAGGGCCTTTTCCTTGTCCGATTTGGCCTTATTGATGTTTTGCTGGATCGCATCCTGCTGCGTCTGCAGGTCTTTTAATTGGGACCCGAGATTCGCCAATGCGTCCTTGTAATCTTCGTTTTGAGAAGTATCCTGCCCGGAATCTGAGTTGTCTGCGTCTGCAATTGTCACATCCTCGGCAAAAACACTTAAAGTACCGGTTTGCCCGCTAAAAATCAACGACAGGCAAAGAGCCACGCCGGTTGTTTTAAAAAGGATCTTTTTAAAACCCAATCTGCCACGTCCTTTCGATTCGGATGCTTCCATCCAGCCTTATACTTTTAGGTGTTTGCGTACAAAAATCATGCTCCCGAATACGCCGATCGCCACGCCGCCCACCAAAAAACTGGCCAGCAGCTGCCGGGCAACCTGAGAAAACGGCACCAGATTCTTTAAAAAGGCTGACAACGTACCTGCCGCCTGCGTTTGCACATAATCCATCAGATAGGTATAGCCGCCCCACAAAAGCAGATAGGCGGCACAAGCGGAAATAACGCCCAGCAAAATGCCCTCTACCACAAATGGCATACGGATGAACAGATCGGTCGCGCCGACAAACTTCATGATATTGATCTCTTTGCGCCGGTTAAATACGGTAACCTTGATGGTATTGGCAATGATAATCAGCGTGACGGCCAGCAAAATAACCACGATCCCAGATCCGCAGATGTAGACCGCCCGTTTGATGCCGGTAACCGTTTCTGCCACGTTCGTAGGCGCATTGACCCGCATCACCCCGGGAATCGATTCGATCCGCGCGGTTGTCTCTTTAATTTGGGATAGATCCTTTAACGTAATGCGGAAAGACAGGGGGAAAACCTCCTCCTTGTCCTCCTGCAAGCTTTCCAACAAGCTTTCGGGTACAACCTCGCTGTACCGCTCCAACGCCTCCTCCCGGGAGACGAAGGCAAAGGAATCCACGTTGCTGTTCTGTGCCAACGCAGCCTCTACAGAAGCGACCACATTGTCGTCGGCGGTATCCTCCAGAAAAGCGACCATCTCGTTTTGATTTTCTACATAACTGACCATCCCGTTGAGGTTGATAGAAAGCAGAATCGCGCTGCCGATCAACAGCATACAGGAGACCAAAATACCGACGGACGCCAGCGACATCATCCGGTTGACCCAGATGTTGCGCGCCCCTTCTTTTAGTAAATAGGTAAAACTAGATCCTTTCATCGTTGCCCCCAATCTGCGTCGTCTGCCACGACGCTGCCGTTATCTATGGTGATAACCCGGCGATTGAACTGGGCAACCAAGTCATGCTCATGGGTCACCATCACAACAGTGGTGCCCACCTTGTTGATTTCATTGAGCAAATCTACGATCTCATAAGAAAGCTCCGGGTCGATGTTGCCGGTGGGCTCGTCCGCAATAATCAGCTTTGGATTGTTTACCAAAGCCCTTGCCAAAGCCACACGCTGCTGCTCGCCGCCCGAAAGCTCATTCATTTTGCACCGCGCCTTGGACGCCAATCCCACCAGGCTTAAGATATACGGCACACGCCGCCGGATATCCCGGGTGGAAACATTGGTCACGCGCAGCGCAAAGGCCACATTGTCATAGACATTCATCGTTGGAATCAGCCTAAAATCCTGAAAAACCACGCCCAAAGAGCGACGGAATCCGGGAATCTGCCGGCGTTTAAGGCGATTGACCGTATAACCGTTGACTTCAATCGCCCCCGAAGAAGGGACCTCCTCCCGCAGCAAAAGCTTGATCAAGGTGCTTTTCCCTGCGCCAGAAGCGCCAACAATGAAAACAAATTCGCCGTCGGCAATTTCCAGGTCCACATTTTTAAGCGCTTCTGTGCCGTTGTCGTACGTTTTTGATACATTTGAAAAACGAATCACTTTGCACCCGCCCTCACAGGGCCCCTTGGCCCTTAGTATTTGATGGGGTTAGCCGTTAAATATTTCTTGACCATCAGCGCCACCTTAAAAACGATGGCATGGTCGAATTCCCGTAGGTCCAATCCAGTGAGTTTCTTGATTTTTTCCAGCCGGTATACCAGCGTATTCCGGTGAACAAATAGCTTCCGGGAGGTTTCAGACACATTTAGGTTGTTCTCAAAGAATTTCTGAATGGTAAACAGCGTCTCCTGATCCAGGCTTTCGATGGAGCCTTTTTTGAACACTTCCCGCAAGAACATTTCGCACAGGGTGGTGGGCAGCTGGTAAATCAGCCGCGCAATACCCAGGTTGTCGTAGCATACGATCGCCTTTTCAGTGTCGAACACCTTGCCGACCTCCAGCGCGATCTGCGCTTCTTTAAACGAACGCGCCAAATCCTTGACCCCTTCCACCGCAGTACCGATGCCCACAACGGCCTTTGTGTAGAATTCAGACCCAAGGGTATCGACGATGGAACGCGCCAGCTTCTCCAAATCCTTAGAACCGATGGGGGATTTGATTTCCTTGACCAGCACAATATCATTCTCGCTAATATTGAAAACAAAGTCCTTCTGCTTGTCCGGGAAAAGATTCTGGACAACGTCAAACGCCGAAATATCGTTGGACGATATCACCCGGATCAGCAAAACGGCACGGCTAACATCGGTGTTGAAATGCAGCTCCTTCGCCTTCATAAAAATATCGCCGGGCAAAATATTATCCAAGATCACATTCTTGATAAAATTGTTCCGGTCGTATTTTTCATCGTAATACTGCTTGATGGTCAACAGGGAAATGGACAAAACGCCACAAAATTTCGCAGCCAGCTCGTCGGTGCCTTCCACAAAAACCGCATAATCCGGTTTGATTCTTGTGCCAAAAGGCTTATAGGTATATCCATCCTTTACAAAGATTTCGTTTCCATCCACCGCGTCCAGGGAGATATAGTCATTGCGCCCGCCAATTTTGGTCAGGTCGCTGCAGGAAATCACCGTAGCCGTATCGTCAATAACGCCAACAACCCGGTCGATGGTATCCCTCATTTGATGTACTACACCTTGAAACAATCTGTTTGACATGATGATGCTCCCTTCTGCCGCTCATTTTGTGGCAAAAAAATAAACCGTCCTGAAAACCGGACCCTCTGGCCCGCAAAACCTCAAACACATGTTGTCATTCAGCTAACCACATCCATTTTACAAAAAATTCGAGGTTATTGCAACCTTATAATCCAGAAAAGTCGTGGTATTACCGATAAAAACTGACAAAAACACAGATAAAAGTCTGCCAATATAGTCATATTACAACAAAAAAGGGGAAAAATTGTGAATAAGCTTTTAAAACGTTTTCATTGTGATAAAAATTTCTACTTTTCCCTTTCCAAAATGCCCCGCACAGAGCCGTGCTTCTCTTTTTTCGGCCCTTTTCTCTCTCAATGAAAAGGGCCGATTCCTTACGGAATCGGCCCTTCATTAGTCGTCAGAATTAGAACAATGCTCTTTCGGTTTCTTTGTCAAACAGATGGATCTTGTTAGCATCCATCGCCATCTTAATCTGCTCGCCAACTTCCGCGGTCACGCGGGTAGAAATTTTGGCGGTCAGCGCATTGCCGGCGCAATCGAGGTACAGATGCGTCTCAGCGCCCATCATCTCGGTAACATCAACTTTGCAGTCGAAAATGCCGGTGGTGGCAGCACTCAAGAACATTTCTTCGGTATGCAGATCTTCCGGTCTTACACCCAGCATCACTTCTTTGCCGGCATAATCGGCAATACCCGGAACCTTCGCTTTGGCTTCGGTCAACTCAACGGTGAAAGGTTTCTCGGCATCGCCGTACTCAACGACCAGCTTACCATCTCTCGAAACCATTTTCGCGTCGATAAAGTTCATTTGCGGAGAACCGATAAAGCCCGCTACAAATACGTTTACAGGGCTATCGTACAGATTCTGAGGAGTATCAACCTGCTGAATAAAACCGTCTTTCATAACAACGATTCTATCACCCATGGTCATAGCCTCAACCTGGTCATGGGTTACGTAAATGAAGGTGGTACCCAGTCTCTTATGCAGTTTGTTCAGTTCGGTTCTCATCTGCGCACGGAGCTTTGCGTCCAAGTTGGACAGCGGTTCGTCAAGCAGGAACACCTTCGGCTCACGGACGATTGCACGGCCCAGCGCAACACGCTGTCTCTGGCCGCCGGACAATGCCTTCGGCTTTCTGTCGAGCAGATGGGAAATGTCCAAAATACGGGCAGCTTCCTCAACGCGGCGTTTGATGTCCTCTTTCGGCGTTTTGCGCAGTTTCAAACCAAAAGCCATGTTATCAAACACGGTCATATGAGGATACAGCGCATAGTTCTGGAACACCATTGCGATATCTCTATCTTTCGGAGGAACATCGTTTACCAATTTGTCGCCGATAAACAGTTCGCCCTCAGAGATTTCTTCCAGGCCCGCGATCATTCTCAAAGTGGTGGATTTACCACAACCGGAAGGACCAACCAGAATAATAAACTCTTTGTCTTCGATTTCCAAGGTGAAGTCGGTTACCGCAGTAACACCACCTGGATATTTTTTGTAAAGATTGCGTAAAGATAAACCTGCCATTATACATTGACCTCCTAAATGCTAAATATGAAACTACGGAATAGTTTATATTAGACGAATTTCTTTCCCTTATAATATCAAAAAAGCAAGCTCTATGGCAAGTACCTATATACCCAAAGTTAATCTTTCCAGTTTATCTAAAATGCCTAATTTACAGAAAATGTTTCCAAATCTGTGGAGAAGCAGTCTATATTTTAGCCAAAAGCAATTTTAATTCTATTTCTGAGATTTCCCGGGCTTCTCCCGGCGCCAGCGTTTCATCCAGCGCAAGCCCGCCCATTGCCACACGCTTAAGCCATGTCACTCTGCGCCCATAAGACAAAAACATCCGTTTCACCTGGTGGTACATGCCCTGGGTTAAAACCACGCGGCAAAGGGGCTGTTCCCCTTCCTCCAGCAATTGCAGCTGCGCCGGGCGGCATCGGGTCCCGTCCTCCAGCTCAACTCCCTCAGCAAAACCCGCCCGCATCTGATCCGTTACAGGACCGTCAATCCGCGCGTGATAGGTTTTCTCCACATGCTGCTTCGGCGAAAGAATCCGATGGGCAAAATCCCCATCGTCGGTAATCAGCACAAAGCCTTCTGTATCCTTGTCCAGCCTGCCCGCAGGAAACAGGCCCGACCGGCGGTATTTTTCCGGAACCAGGTCTAACACGGTGGGTTGTTTCGGATCCCGGGCCGCGCTTAAAACGCCGGCAGGCTTGTTCAGCATCAGATACAGATGCTCTTGGATCTGCAGCGATTTCCCGTCCAATTCCAGGGTATCCGCCTGCAGGTCCACTTTGGCGTCGGGCGAAGTTGCAATCTTGCCATTGTGTCGCACCCGCCCTTGCCAGACCAGTTTTTTCGCGTCTTTTCTGGAATATTCCGTCCTGGCTGCCAGGATTTTGTCCATCCGCTCCAACTTCAAAATACATCCTCCGTTTTTCGATCGCGGCGGCACTTTTGCCGCCTGTCCCACTGCCGTCTTTGATGGTCTTAAGGCAAGCATTATTACATTTTAGAGATCTTTGTGGTTATTATACCACATTTGCCCCATTCATCCAAGGATCAAGACGGCAAAGCAAAGCCGTGGGAAAAGCCGTTTTCACCTCCGCAGCTGACATCTCCGCCGATGATCTTTCCGTCCCGCACCAACAACGTACAGGCCACATGCTCCGGCTGGTTTGGATAATTGAGCACGGCATACTGATATTTTTTGCAGCGCTTCCCTTTAAACCCGGAAAGATCCATTCCCTGGGTCTTTTGTAGGTTGTTATACTCTTCGTATACAGCGTCGAACGTCTCCGGTATTTTGACTTCCATCACCAAAGAAGGCTCCGTTTCGATTTCCCAGCCAAAGGAGGCGATGAACTCCTGTCTTTGGCTTTCTGTCCCTCCCGCGATTTTTTCACTTTTTATTTTCGACTGGGACGCCGTCTGTTGAGCCGCCCCAATCAGCCTGCCTCCAAATAAAATCGCCGCCAAAACAAAAAGAAAAAAGCCTATCAGACACAACGCTCTCTTTTTCCCAAGTCGAAAAGACATCACAATCATACGACACCCTCCTTTTGAGAATGTATATGATTTTTTGTCCGATTTCATACGCTACAGGGCCTTGCGTTTTTCATTGAAAAAGCCCGCCGGTTTTCGGCGGGCTTTTCGCTATGATTCTATTCTTCTTGAAGTGCTTTCGCCTCTTCAATCACTTGTGCCTCTAAATTGGCCGGCAGCTGATCGTACCGCTCAAAGGTTAGCGTGAAATACCCACGCCCCTGGGTCATGGAACGGATCAGCGTCGCAAAATCGTGCATCTCGCTCATCGGGACCTCTGCTACAATTTCCTGCAAACCATCCTCTGCCGGATTCATCCCCAGCACACGACCGCGGCGTTTGTTGAGTTCACCCATCAGATCGCCGGTGTTGCCATCCGGGACATAAGCTTTCAAAGAACCGATTGGTTCCAGAATGCAAGGGCTGGCTTTGGGCAAACCCTCTTTGTAAGCGATGGAAGCTGCCATCTTAAAGGACATTTCCGAAGAGTCCACCGGGTGGTAAGAACCGTCTGTCAGCGTCGCTTTCAGGCCAACCACCGGATATCCAGCCAGAACGCCCTTTTTGATACAGTCCCGCAAGCCCTTTTCCACTGCCGGGAAAAAGTTTCTGGGCACCGAGCCGCCAAATACATTTTCTTCAAAAACCAGATCCTCGCTCTCGCAAGGCTCAAACTCGATCCAAACATCTCCGTACTGGCCGTGGCCGCCGGATTGCTTCTTATGCTTACCCTGCACTTTAACCTTTTTACGGACAGTCTCACGATAAGGCACCCGGGGATTTTCCATCTCGATGTCCACGCCAAATTTCGCCTTCATTTTAGACACCAGCACATCCAGGTGCTGCTCGCCTAAACCGGTAACGATCTGCTGCTTGGTTTCCACATTATTTTCATAAACAATCGTCCGGTCCTCTTCCATCAAGCGCTGTAGTGCCTGAGCAATTTTTCCTTCGTCGCCCTTTGCTTTCGGTTTAAACGCGATGGACAAACAAGGCGCAGGGAACTCCATAGGCTCGCATTTCAGCAGACGGGCCGGATCGCACAACAAATCGCCGGTATTGGTCCCGCCCAGCTTTGTCACAGCGCCAATGTCCCCTGCGCCGATGACCGCCGTGTCCTCCTGTTTTTTCCCTTTGACGAACACAATTTTACCCAAACGCTCTGGCTGACCTGTCGTGGTGTTGACCGGGACCTGATCGGCTGTGAGCTTTCCAGACAGAACCTTTACATAGGACATTTTTCCCACAAAGGGGTCTGCAATGGTCTTAAACACAAAGGCTGCCAATGGCTGATCGTCCGCGCAGGCTATTTCCACAGGATTGCCGTTAAGATCGGTACAGGTTTCGTCCTTTGCATCGGCCGGCGACGGCATCAGCTCGCAAATCATGTCCAAAACCATATCGATACCGGCCAGCGTAAAGGCGGAGCAGCATACCACCGGGGTGATGGAACCTTCTCTAACGCCCTTTTTGATGCCGCTCAAAATTTCTTCCGCCGTGAACTGCTCACCGGAGAAATATTTTTCAAACAATTCCTCGTCCGTTTCGGCAACCGCTTCAGAAATGGCGCTGATTAAGCCCTCCACACGGTGCCCGGTACCGGGCATTGGCACTTCTTTCGCGTCGCCCTTACTGTCATAGGTGTACGCTTTCATCTCGATGAGGTTAATATACCCGACCACATCCCGGCTCTCGTACACCGGAACCACCACCGGGCAGACACTGGGGCCAAAAACGGATTTCAGCTGCTCCAGCACTTTGTAAAAATCTGCATTGTCGCGATCCAGCTTGGTCACGCAAAACATTGACGGTTTTTTTGCATTTTTCGCGATGTGATAGGCTTTTTCTGTTCCCACCGACACGCCGGATTTGCCGGACAGGGCGATCAGCACATTGTTGGCGGCGCGTACGCCTTCATACATCCCAGCGGCAAAATCGAACAGTCCGGGTGTATCTATCAAATTGATTTTTTTATTCTTCCAAGCCAAGGGAGCAACCGCAAGGGAAACGGACACCTGCCGTTTGATTTCTTCCGGGTCAAAATCGCATATGGTATTCGCGTCTAGTACCTTTCCCAATCTATCCGTTGCACCGGCCTTAAACAGCAAAGCCTCCGCCAGCGAGGTCTTTCCTGCACTGCCGTGACCAGCCAATGCGATGTTGCGAATGTTCTCCGCGGTATACTGTGCCATAATCTTTACGCTCCTTTCAGAATAGACATACCGCCTCTAAAGCGGCAGAGCGGCAGAACCAGCATTGTCAAAATGGACAAGCAGCCCTTTTCCTCCGCCCATAATATATACATTATACATAATTCACCTATTCGGCGCAAGCATATAGTTTGTAAATGAATCACATTTTATATAGAAATATTGAATTGTTTTTTATATAAAATGCCTTTTATTTTCCACCACGCCATAAAATAACCGGGCGGCAAAAATGCCGCCCGGTCAATTCGCTATTCATGTTTAATTGCTTCCAAGGCGCTGATCTTGACCGCCCTGTTTGCCGGTGAGAATCCGGAGACTAAGCCGATCAGCGTTGAGAAAACCAACGCCAAGCCCACCAGCCAAATGGGAATGACCGAGATCTGGGTGGCCGCGTCTCCCCCGCCGCCATAATAGTAGCCGCCCATCAATCCGCCGAGCCCGCCGCCGCCCAGCACATTGAGCACTATTGAAATGGCAAAACTCAGGATTACGCCGATCACGCCGCCGCCAAAGCCGATGAGGCCCGCCTCCATCAAAAAGACGGTGCGGATATCCCCGATTACGCAGCCCAGCACCTTCATGATACCAATTTCCCGGGTTCGTTCGTAAATGGACATGATCATCGTATTGGTGATGCCCATCGCCGCTACCAACAGAGAAATACCACCTAGACTGCCCAAGATGAGCATCATCTTGTTCGCCTGTTCCTGCATAGGTTTGCGGACCGTTTCCATACTGTAGGTGTCATAGCCCAGATCCTTGATCTTCGTCTCTACCTCATCCACATATTTCATATCGGTTACTTTGACGTAAACGCGGTTATAGTTGATCTTTCGGGGGTTAAACGCCGAACTGGAGGTAGAGGAAATACCATTGAATTCGTCATATTCCTGATACAATTTATACAACTGGTCGATAGACAGAAAAGCGCCATAAACGGTCTCGTAGCCTTTATTCCAATCCCCAACCAATACGCCGGTCACCGTCGCATCGTACTTTTCGGGTTCCTTGGCGTTTCCTTCTGGATCCTGAGCGTTGACAGAAATCGTAAAATCATCACTGAAAATATCTACCGGCGGATCGCCGCTGGAAGGATCATGCCATTCCTCGGGATTTTTCGGATTATAGAAGCTGTAGGGACCGTTTTCCCCGAATAAAATCGTATAGTCCTTCTCTTTGCCGGTTGGGTACTTTCCCTCCTTCAGCACATACCCCAACTTTTCCAATGCCTCGGGGTAAACGCCGTAAATGCTGTCTTGGTAGATGTAATCCCCACACTGGATATTGATCTTACCCCACTCCGCCTGGACGACCGGCGTAATGACATCCACATGGTCGTAGGCAGCGATCTGCTCAATCATACTGTCATCCAGATTCGGCACGCTACTTGTGCCGCCTGCGCCGCCGCTATAATTGTAGATCTCGATCTTGGTCAGATCGCCCATCTGAGCCAGCATGGCCTCCTGGCTTTTCTGAAGGCCCACACCCAGCGAGATCATGACCACGATGGCACAGGTGCCAATGACCACGCCCATCGTTGTCAGCGCGGTACGAACCTTCCGCCGGGAGAGGTTTTGCAGGCACATTGCGATCTGATCAAATATCTTCATCGTCAGCCTCTTCTCTCTTCAGCTTGGTCTTTAAGAAAATCCAGGTACCGGACACGCCACCCACCGCCAGGCAGCCGATGCCAAACATCGCCCACTGCCACCAGCGCATACCGGTCTCCTCCACCACAGGCTCCATTCCTGGGTCAAAACTCGGATCCTTTCCCGGATCAATGAAATCACCGCTGTTGTCATACACTTCACAGGTAAAATCTTTGGTAATGGTCGAAACGTCGCCCTTTTCGTTTTCATAGGTCACGGTAATCACTGCGGAGACCGTACCGCCGGACTCCATGGAAGAAATCGAAAACTTAGCGGTTCCCGAATCGCCCGCCTTAATGTTTCCCAAATTCTGGATCTGGTTGGGGTCGTCAATATTGCCCTCTATCCGAGCCGACAGATTGTAAATATCCGCACGGCCTTTGTTGACATAATTGAGCACTACGTTGGTGTTGTCGCCGGGATAAAGCATCGTCGGAATCTCTGTCAAGCTCACCTCGAACCGCTCTACCTGCGCAATGGGGATCGAGATGGTCTCCTCCGAAGATTTGCTTTGGCGGGCGTCATTTGCCACATATTCATAGCTGAAGGTAATATGTACCGACTCGTTTCCCGGTACGGCGCTGGTCAGGCACTTGAGGGGAATTGATTTGGTCATCGCGCCCTTTTTATCCACTGTTGGAATATAATAGGTATTCGACGCGCCGGTGATGGAAAGGCCGGTCGTCGGCTCCACCTTCATGATAATGTTTTCCAGGGAAATATTGGCGCTGGTATTGTAGAAGTTTACACTCAGCGCAAAGTCAGAGCCGGCCGCCACGTCGGCGCCGCCGTAATTGTAGTTCTGCACCAGGATGTAGGGCGTCGCCGGATCTGGAACCGTGGGATCCGGATCCGTGCTGGTACCGTCGTCCGGTTTCGGGGTGTAACGGGACAGGTCCGCCGAGACAACATATTCATAAAAATCCTCATCTGATGCTGACGGATACTTATAGTACATGCGGAATTTGGCTTCCGTCCCATTCCCATCAAAGCTGACGTCTTTGAATGTCACTTTGAAGCGGAGATTTTTTTCGCCCGATGCGCTTAGCACTTCCGCACTTGGTGCGATGCTAGACGTTTTGGGGTAAAAATTCCCCGTCAACAAAGCGGCGTAAAACTCCTGAAACGCGGTATTGCTCGAACTATAGGGTACATTGGTATCAACCAACACAAGTGTCAACGTTCGATTGCTGTATTTATAGCTTTCGATCAGAATGCCACTGCTGGTTAAAATATTCGGGGTACCGCTGCTCCCATCGCTATCGCTGCCAGAACTGCTGGACGTAGGGTTGATAACCGCCGCGTATGCCGCGGACATGAGAACCCCGGTGAGGGTACCAAGCAAAATCAACGCCGCCAAACCTAAACTAATGATCCGTTTCATCACTCTGCTCCTTCTGTACTCATATTCGCCGCGGCCTCATCCGCCGGAATCGGCGCGGAAACTTCAGTTTCTTCCTCCGCAGCCGCTTGCTGCCGGACTTCTTGGGCATTATCGGAGGCAATCTGCTCCCGCGTGCGGGCAATGGATTCGTTTTTTTCGTCCCGCACGATCTTTCCGTCTACAATGGTTACGATCCGGTCGGCGTAACGGGCAATGCCGTTGTCGTGGGTAACCAGGATAAAGGTCTGGTTATTCTCCCGGGATTTGTTGACCATCAGCTCCATAACCTCGGTCGTGGTCTTGGAATCCAGGTTTCCAGTGGGCTCGTCGGCAAAAACGATCTTGGGGTTTGTCACAAATGCGCGGGCGATGCCTACACGCTGCTGCTGGCCGCCGGACATCTGGGTCGGCTTATGCTTCATGCGGTTTCCCAGCCCCACCTCTCGCAGCACTTCTTTGGCGATCCGGGTCCGTTTGTCCTTGTCCATACCGCGGAACATCAGCGGCATGGCAACATTTTCAACGCCGGACAGCCCCGTCATGAGGTTGTATGACTGGAATACGAACCCGATGTTCTTTTGCCGGAACAGCGCCCAGCGCCGTTCGTCAAAACGGGTGACGTCTTTGTTTGAATAAAGCACCTTGCCCTTTGTCGGCCGTTCCAGCCCCGCCATCATATTTAACAGCGTCGACTTGCCGGAACCGGAGGTACCTAGGATGCAGCAAATCTCCCCCCGTTGGATCGTCAGGTTGATGTCATCCAGCGCAACAACCCGCTCCTTGCCCAGCTTATACACTTTTTTCAAACCCCTAATTTCAATAAAGGGCGTTTTTTCCAAGGCTTTCCCTCCTATCCCCGGCGGGCTGTGCCCATTCCGCGGTAAAATCCACACCCATCATACCACAAATGAAACGCCTAGGCAAAAAAGGCTTCACCTGTTTGTCACATTCGTCCTATTAAGGTTAGACCTCTACGGCCGGCGATCTGTTACAGCTTTTCCAAAAGTTTTGCCGCTTCCTGTCAAAGGCTTTTTTTGCCGCTGCGTTTATAGTATAATAACCTCACGACACAAAACTAAAATCCTGCAAACGGCCCGTATTTGGAAAATCCCATGAGAACCGCGGCGAGGGCGCCTGCAACCGCTTTGTCCCTGCGGGCGGGCTATTTTCATAGATCAACGGACCCCTTTTGTTTCTATCGGCAAAGTGTCCGGCTGCTTTCATTTTATGCCGGAGAAAGGCGAAAAATATGCTGCAAAAAAACGACCTGATTTCTTTGACGATCACCGATATTACCAACGAGGCTTCCGGCGTAGGCCGATACGAAGGCATGGCCGTTTTCGTACCGGGTACGGCGGTGGGCGATTGTTTGGAGGTGCGGATCGTCAAGGTGCTAAAAAGCTACGCATACGGCATTGTCGAGCGGATGCTGGCCCCCTCTTCCGACCGTGCCGAGGACCGCTGCCCCGTATCCCGCCAGTGCGGCGGCTGCTCGCTGCGGCACATTTCCTACGAAGCGGAATGCCGGATCAAAGAAAGCTGGGTGACGGAGCATTTTCGGCGCATCGGCGGCATTGCCCTCACGCCGCTTCCCATCCAACCTTCTCCCGCTCAAAGCGGCTATCGAAACAAAGCCCAATACCCGGTGCGCCGGGGTGCGGACGGCAGGGTACAAATCGGCTTTTTTGCCCCTCGCAGCCACCGCGTAATTGAAAACCTGTTTTGCGATTTACAGCCGCGTTTTTTCGGCGAAATCTTAAAATGGATCCAGCATTTTTTGGAGGAGTACCAGATCTCTGTTTACGACGAGGATACCCACCGGGGACTGGTGCGGCATCTGTTCCTGCGCTGGGGGGAAAAGACCGGCGAGACCATGGTCTGCCTGGTCGTCAACGGCCAAAGCCTTCCCCACGCCAGCACCTTTGTCCAGCAGCTGACCGCGGCATTCCCGCAAATCGTATCCATCCAACTAAACATCAATCCTGCTAAAACGAACGTCATCCTGGGGGCTGAGTGCCAGGTCTTGTATGGAAAACCGACGATTTCCGACATTTTGTGCGGCATTCGGCTCGAGCTTTCCCCCCTGTCGTTTTACCAGGTAAACCGGAGCGGCGCTGAGAAATTATATGGGATTGCAGCAGAATTTGCCGGTCTTACCGGGCAGGATGTACTGCTGGACCTTTATTGCGGCGCGGGGACGATCGGTCTTTCCATGGCTTCACAAGTCAAAGAGGTCATCGGCGTGGAAATTGTGGAAGCAGCAGTACAAAACGCAAAAGAGAACGCCCAGCGCAACGGCATTCAGAATGCACGTTTCCTTTGCGACGACGCTGCCGGCGCCGCACAAACGCTGGCGCGAGAAGGATTGCGGCCCAACATCGTTTTGTTGGATCCCCCCCGCAAGGGTTGTGATGCGGCGGTGTTGGCGGCCATCGGGCAGATGGCGCCGGACCGAGTGGTCATGATTTCCTGTAACAGCGCTACCGCCGCCCGCGACGCGGCGATCCTTTGCCAAGGTGGATATGAGGCGACCCGCCTACAGGCGGTGGATATGTTCTCGCGCACTGCCCACGTTGAGACGGTAGTATTGATGTCAAGGGTTGAGGGCAAATGAGGCATGAAAAGCCTTGATTTCAGGGCATTTGCTTGATTGGGACTGTTCGTCAGAGGTCACGCTTGACCGCTCTATGGGAACATATCAACCGCTCTGGTTCGGAGCTGATTTTGGTCATTTTCACATAGTTTAGGCTGTGGATTAGATGTCAGTTTTTTAGTTAGTGGATTAGATGTTTTTTTCGGCTGAGTGAGCGGATTGGATGTCGGCTATTATATAAGCTTAAAAGCTTGTCAAAATCAGTGCTAAAGGTGATTTTGAATATTGAAATTGATGTTAAGGAAGGAGTAAGAGACATGGAATTTTCTTTTGCTTCATATGATGATTTTTTAGCAGAGTATAAAACATATAGATTCGATGAGTGCGAAAAGTGTAATGGAATATGTGAGCTTGTTGAAGATGATATAACATGCATTATAGAAAATATAAAACTTCATTTTGTTCCGCTTCTTGTACTGCGTTGCAAAAAATGCGGAGCTATATTTTTGCCAGAGCATTCAAAACAAATGATTGATGGTGCTTATAAAACTGCAGTTAAGGAAAATCAAATATCTTGACAGGCATACGCGTTCGAAGTTCGCGTTGTATGCCCATTTGATGGCTTCGTCACTGACAAGCGCGTCGATGATCTCCTGTGGAATTTTTTCTCCTTGAGCTAGATCGATTGTCCTGACCTCGCCGTTGTCAACGGAATATCCGAATAACAGAATTTCGAAGTCTGGAGATTCTGCGTATTTGTATACACCGCACTTGGACAGATCCACGCTGGAAAATGTCTCCAGATCCAATGACAAACTGTTCACTTTAGCCATGCAAAATTCCTCCCCGTTTTTATTGCACTGATGATTGTTGGCGTTACGTCATACATTGCTGCAAGCTCAACTCCTTTAATTCCGCAGCAGAATCCGAATCGAATTGCTTGAACGTCATCGACCGACAGTTTTTTCCATTTGCCTCCTTGCCGGTACACATCAAGAATGTTTTCCAAACGGGTTCCGTAGTGTAAATTTTCAAGCCTGTTATCTGTTGGATCCCCGTTTCTATGCAGCACTTCCATGCCTTCTTCCGGAGGCCCGACAAATGAAAGCATGACAAGCTGATGAACAGGTCTTCCCGCAGTCCCATGACCGAGAACAACGGATAGATGTCCTGCCTTGCAGTACCTACCCGGGCTGAGAATTTTTCCTTTCACAGTTCGGTAGAATAATTTGCCTGCGTAATGACATTTGCAGGGAACTCGTCTGTCGAGACTGCGGATTCTGCCTTCTGTACTGACCTGATATCGACCTTCATA
>JAQUYD010000006.1 GCA_028692035.1 Oscillospiraceae bacterium | reverse complement strand
CAAGCAATATTCGTAAACAAAAATCAGTTTTGTACCTTGTATAGTGATTTCTCTTAGATTGCTGTCAGATAAAAAATTAAACCTAACATTTCTTGAACGAATATACTTCAAAGCATAATTCAAACTTCCCAAGCGAACCTTCGCCCCCATAAAACAACCATAATCATAATACAACTGCCGCATTCTGGGGGTATCATCCAAAAAAACTTGGACAGACTGTCCCTCCACGTTCATTTGGATATATGGATGGGCAATACCAATAACTGTAGTTTCGAATTTACCCTGTTCCTTAAGCTTTTCAATTAAGAGTTCCAACGACTCAGTAGATGGAAGAATGAAATCTTCGACAGGAGTAATTCCAAATATTGAATTTATTTCTGCTGGAAAAAGAATTTCTCGGTTTTTATCTTCTTCTGTACGAGTAGCTTCAAATTCATCAACATGTGATATAAAAGATTGAATATATGCCAGATTCGAGTAAGATTTCTCTCGATGATGTTGAATTAAATCAGCATTTGCTAAAAACATTGCTTTTAGTTTTCTGTTATTAACTAGTATTTTGTATTCAAATTTATCCCACAGATTCTTGTTATCATTTAAATAATATTTTTCGTAAATAGTTTTGTTTTCTAGGAGTATAGGGGTAACCTCTTTTTTTAAATCTTCAAATGTTTCGTACTTTTTGCTAAAAAACCTTTCGAGCTCTTTTTTTCTGGTCTTCTTCCATTCCAAAACTTCTCCTGGTGTAAATGCATGGTTTTTATCAAACTCTGTGTGACAATTTGGGCAAAGTAAAACTAAATTTTCAAATGAGTTGTCGGCTGTTTCACAATAAGGATCAATATGAGCCTTTTCAATTATGTCTCCCTTTTTGCAAAACAACTTTCGCTGACAACTTGGATTCATACACCGCCCCATTGATTCTGCATATAATTTTCTTTTAACAGCTTCGTCTATGTATCTGCTAACCATTATCTATTCTCCTTGAGTATTGCTTCAAAAATCAAAATTAATGAGAACTGACAACACATAAAAGTTCCCAAACATTATAGTATTATAATACATAATAGTGACTTTTTCTACATTCTGACCGAAGAAAAAACGACATCAGCTTCACGCTAACGCCGTCTTTTCTTCGGTCAGTCCGTTATAAAATTCCTTCTTTTTTCAGTTCCTCTATGCTATCATAGCAGCCACGAAAATAGATGGACTGTATTTTCACAGCTTTAGAATTGTTTCTAAAAACAATTGTCCTCATAAATAACATATATTTTTACTTTCAGTAATACACACCATTTCAGCTGTGTAATAACTCTTTTATAACGATTTCTTCCGCTTTTTGACGAATGCAATTCATTTTTCTAACCCATTTCATAGGACTGTCAGCCTTCATCTGTTCAGTAATACTCTGTGCTATTTTTAACTGTTTCATAATCAGACAAAAACGCTCCCGTGCTTGTTTATCCATCTCGGAAAGATATTCATTAAGCTCTCCACTTGTAAGTAAATTGATATAAGTCAACCTGCGGTGCTCTTGTAAGTATCGCAAATGCTGTTGCCCATAAATACCAATGCTGTGTTCTTCACTCTTAGAAAGTGTAAAATTTGGAATGAGATAATCACCTTGTTTGCGGTAAGTGCCGCCGAATTGTTCATATAATGATTTCATTGTAGTTTCCTCCGATATATTTAGTTTTCCTACAAATTCATCATATCCAACCGTCTTTACAAATACTTATAAATGCCAGAAGGGACACTTCCTTATGTGAAGTGTCCCTTGCAGCCCCTTTTTTATTGCTTTGACTGGCCCCTCGGATAAAAAAGGAAGCGGCGAAAGGTTTTCGCCGCTTCCTTTTTTGCATGGATTTGCCATTAATATGGCCGTTCTTTCTCTGTAAATCGATCTGACGGGCAAAGAAACCGCATCTGCGATCTGATTATTTGCCCATCAGCCAAATGACCTCCGACTCATGCCGTTTAGGGCGGGTCATTAAGTCGCGAAGCGCCTGCGCCGGCGCCTTATCGTTGTACAGCACCTCATAAGCCTGTTCCGCGATAGGCATTTCAACCTGCAATTTCCGGCTGAGCTCACAGGCGGTTTTCGCGCAGGGATACCCCTCCACCGTGCCCACCGCTTGCACCGCTTCTTTGGCGCTTTTTCCCTGGCCGATCAAAATACCTGCTCGGCGGTTGCGGGAATGCATACTAGTGCAGGTAACGATCAAATCGCCAATGCCAGACAGCCCCGCAAAGGTTTCGGTCTTGGCGCCCATCGCCACCCCCAAACGGGCAATCTCGGTGATACCGCGGGTCATCAGCGCCGCTTTTGCATTGTCGCCCAGTTGCAGTCCATCTGCGATACCTGCCGCTAACGCGATGACATTTTTTAAAGCGCCGCCCAATTCTACGCCAGTCACATCATCGTTGACATACAGCCGCAGGGTCGGGTTCATCAAAAGATCCTGCACCTCTTCCGCCGCGGCGCGTTCCCGGGAAGCCACCGTAATGGTGGTCGGTACACCCCGGCCCACCTCTTCTGCGTGGGAGGGACCTGACATCACTACAATTTTTTGCTGTGGCAGCTCTTCCTCTAACACCTGGGACAACCGCTTATAGCTGCCATTCTCCAGCCCTTTGGCCACATTGACCACAACGACGCCCGGTTTTAAGTAGGGCGCCGCTTTCTTGGCCGTTTCCCGCACCGCAAAAGAGGGTACCGCCATAATGCATAAATCGCAGTCTGCCAGGCGGGCAAGATCACCCGTCAGGCGGATCCGCTCCGGTACCGGCACCCCGGGCAACAGCTTCTTTTGTTCCCCATCCTGCCGGATCTGCTCTAACTCCTGTGGGAACAGCGACCACAAAGTCACTTGATGGCCGCATCCGTCGGCCATCACCGCCAGCGCCGTACCAAACCCACAGCCCAATATCATGATCTTTGCCATTGCTATTTTTTCTCCCCACTGTCCATTTTTTTACTACCGAACCGGTTTTCCGTCCCATTTAAAAGCCGCTTAATGTTCGCCCGGTGCATCCAGATCACCAGCAAGGCGATCACCAGCGAAAAGGCAAAATCCAGCCAGCTGATCCCCCCGGCAAAATGATCCACCAGCAACGTCAAAAACGGAAAGCAGACCGCGCCCGCCAGCGACCCTACCGATACGATCTTTGTTATAAAAATCAGCGGCAGGCAGATGATTAAAAGCCCCAAAAACACAAGCGGGTTGATCACCGCAATGATACCGATGGAGGTCAAAATTCCCTTGCCACCGCGAAATCCAAAATACAGCGGGTACAGATGGCCCAAAATAGCAAATAGCCCCGCCACATAGGCGCCATCAAATACCGTAACGCCAAACAGCGCAAAAATCAGCCGCCCGATCAGCACTGCCGCAACGCCTTTGAAAAAGTCGCCGGCCAAAGTCAGGGCGGCGGCCTTTTTGCCATATGTACGCAGGATGTTGGTCATCCCCGCGTTTCCGCTGCCGAACTGCCGCACGTCTTGATGGTACAGACATTTCGAAACGACCACCGCAAAGCTCACACTCCCCAACAGGTAGGCGGCGACGGCGGCCAACACACTTGCCAAAACAGTCTGCATGATAAACTCCTCCCCATTTTAAAGGCGATCCCGCTACTTGTCTCCCCGCTCCCGCACGATCATCCGAATCGGCGTACCGTCCAAATGGAAGGTTTCCCGGATCTGGTTTTCCAGATAGCGCTGATAGGAGAAATGAAACAACTCCTTCGAATTGACAAAAACCACAAAGGTCGGCGGCTTGGTCGAAGCCTGGGTCATATAAAAGATCCGCAGGCGCTTGCCCTTGTCCGACGGTGGCTGCACCCGCGCAGTGGCATAGGAGAGCATGTCGTTCAGCCGCCCGGTGGAAATGCGCATAGCATTCTGCTCTCCTACATAATGGATCAGCTCATACAGTTTTTCCACCCGCTGGCCAGTTTTGGCCGAGATAAACAAAAACGGCGCATAGGACATAAAGCTGAAATCATTTTGCAGTTTTTTGGTGGTCTCCTGCATGGTTTTCCCATCTTTTTCCACCGCGTCCCATTTGTTCACCGCGATAATACAGCCCTTTCCCTGCTCATGGGCATAGCCCGCCACCTTGGAATCCTGCTCTGTAAAGCCTTCGGTGGCGTCGATAACGATCACGCATACATCGGAACGGTCCACCGCCATGTAAGCGCGCAGCACCGAATATTTTTCGATGGCTTCCTCCACCTTCGCTTTCCGGCGGATCCCCGCCGTATCAATAAACACAAAACGGCCGTACTCATTTTCCACAAACGTGTCGGTGGCGTCCCGCGTGGTACCGGCAACGTTGGAGACGATCACTCGCTCCTCCCCGGCCATCCGGTTAATCAGCGACGATTTTCCTACATTGGGCTTTCCGATCACCGCAACCTTGATGTCCTCTTCGCCGTATTCGTCCTCTTTTTCAAAATCCAGATATTCAAAGCAGGCGTCCAGCAGGTCGCCGACGCCATGGCCATGCACGGACGAAACCGGATACGGTTCGCCAATGCCCAAATTGTAAAATTCATACAATTCCGGCGGTGGATTTCCCACGCTATCGCATTTGTTCACGCATAATATCACCGGTTTGCCAGAACGCTGCAGCATCGACGCCACGTCCTGGTCGGTGGCGGTCACGCCAGTGCGGATATCTACCACAAAAACGATCACATCTGCGCTGTCAATGGCCAGCTGGGCCTGCCGGCGCATCTGCGACAGGATAATATCATCCGTTTTCGGCTCAATACCGCCTGTATCTACAATGTGAAAGGTCTTGTTGCGCCATTCCCCCTCCGCATAAATGCGGTCACGGGTAACGCCGGGCGTGTCCTCCACGATGGATAGGCGTTTTCCTACGATTTTATTAAACAGGGTAGATTTGCCGACATTGGGCCGCCCCACCACTGCAATCAACGGTTTTGCCATTTGTTTTCCCCTCTTTCTGCCGGCCCTTGCCGGATGGTTTTCTTTTCTGCGCGGTAACGCTACGTCGTTATAGGCCCCGCAAACGGGCCTTATTGCCACTCATCGTCCGAACAGTCCTCTACTCCCAACAGAGCCTGTAAAAACTGAGCGCCATCGTTGTCTACCGTCCGCACCGGGACACCCAGCGCCTGCTGCACATCTTCTATGGTACCATCGTCTAAAAACTTGTCCTGCTCATGGCGCAACATTACGCCGGGGATCAAAAGCTCCTCGCCCAGATTCTTGTCCTTCAGCTGCCGGATCAGGTCGGTTGCGGTCACCAGACCCGCAACGGTGATCTCCTCCCCGAAATAGTCGTTGTGGATGGCGTAAACCGTACAGTCCAGGCCCGGAAAACGCTTTTGCACCTCGGCAATTTGCTCCCGGAGAAAGGCCGCCGGCGCTTCTCCTGTAGCCAGACTGATCCGGCGGGAAACGCCTTCATCCTCCCAATCCTCCATTGCATCAGCCAATTCCTGACGCAACAGCGCCAAAAGGCCCACGCCATTTTCCAGCTGGTTGTATTCCCCATAGTACATGTCGTCGGGGATCGGGATCTCCGCTTTCAGGAAAAACTCGTCCGCCGGATATGCCATACGAACGCCTTCCCGCTCCAAAAAATCCTCAGAAAAAGCGTGGATCGTCTGAACGACCTCTTTGGCTTCCGTCTTGGTGTAGGGGCGCAACGGGAACAGGCCCTCCCGGTACTTCGTCAGCCCCACCGGCACCGCCGCCACGCTTTCCACGCTGGGATACAGCGCCCCCAGCTCCTCCAGGGAACGGACCAGTTCCGCTCCGTCGTTGATTCCAGGGCAAAGCACCAGCTGGGTATTGATCTTGATCCCCGCCGCAGCCAGCTGCCGCAGATAGTCCAGCGAAGAGGCAGCCTTGGGATTGAGCATCATCTTCTGGCGCAATGCCGGATTCATCGTATGCACGGAGATGTTTACCGGGCTGATGTGCATTTTGATAATCCGGTCGATATCTTTCTGCTCCATATTGGTCAAGGTAATATAATTGCCAAACAAAAAGGATAAGCGGGCGTCATCGTCTTTAAAATAGAGGGTTTCCCGCATTCCCGGTGGCATCTGATCCACAAAACAAAAAATGCACTTGTTTTTGCAGTAATGCTGCTTGTCCATCAAATAGGACTCAAACTCTAGTCCCAGTTCCTCATATTCATCCTTCCGCACCGTTACACGGCGCAGCTTTCCCGCCGTGCTTTGCAGTTCGACCCGCAACTTCCGGTCGGTCATATAAAACTGGTAATCCAGAATATCTTCGATTGGATTTTGGTTGATTGCCGCCAGCACTTCTCCTGGCTGGATGCCGGCCCTATCCGCCGGCGATCCAGGGGACACGGCCATGATCTGTACCGCCAAAGGGGCACCTCCTTTTTTGAGGTGAATAAAACTGCGCCACAAACTGTTGTTTTGTACATCCGCCCATAAGAAAGCTGCCGCTTATGAAGCCTTTTCGTCGTTGGAATCCCTCAACGTTTTTTTGCAAAACAACACGATAAAAAAGCAGGGGCGGAACTGCGTCCTCCCCTGCTTTCAAGGAGACTATTCAGCCTCCATCTTAATGACTTCTTTACCCTTGTAGTAACCGCAGTTCGCGCAAACCTTGTGAGGAGCCTTCAGCTCACCGCACTGGGAGCATTTGGAGAACCCCGGAACACTGATTTTCCAAACATTGGAGCGTCTTTTATTTTTTCTTGCTTTAGACGATTTTCTCTTTGGTACCGCCATTTCAGCACCTCCTTAAAAATCATGATTCTTTAAAAAATTCACTGAGAATTTGAAGGCGAGGATCCGGCTGCTTCAGATTACATCCACAGTCTTGTTCGTTTAAATTGACGCCACACACCGGGCATAGGCCCTTGCAGTCCTCTCGGCAGTACACCACCGAAGGCAGTTCCAGAAGAATGTCGGATGTCGCCAGATCATCCAAATCCAGCTGATTGCCGGACACAACAATGAAGTCGCCATTGTCTTGTTCATTCAACTGACGAACCAAGACGTGCTCAAATCGATAGATTTCCGCACGCCGCTGCCGTTCCAAGCATCGTCCACACATCAAATTGTAATCCATTTGTGCTTCATAGGCGATGGACACAATCCCGGCATGGTTGTACAATCTACCGGATAGATGAACTGGACGGTCGAAAGGCGCGGTTCCCCACAGCTCGATAGCGGACATGTCCAAATCATGAGTGAAAGGAATGGCCTGGTCCTCTATCTCAAACAGCTGCTTCACATCAATAAACATCATGATACCTCATAACGCCACGAATTTAATTATATCGACATCAAAAAGGTTTGTCAATACAAGTTTGGCGCAAATTTTACTTTTCATACAAACGTCCGAAAATCGGCGAATTCAGCCGCCAAAATACACAAATTGAGCAAAAAACATTGTTTCGGCCTTCAAAAAAAGAACGGGCGCATAAGGACATGCACCCGCACTGTCAAGGCAATCGATCAAATGATGTAAGAGAGAACCGACTCAGGCAGCTCGGAACGGTCGCAAGATACGGTAAAAACGACCTCAACTTTGTTTTCCGCGGTCAGCTTTTCCAATTTCGCAATCATTGCGGCAAATGCCTGAAGGTCCCTGCCGCCAATTTTCAGCGTTGCGTCGATAAAAATTTCAGTGATATCATAGTTGCCGGCGCAGATGCCAACGATAAAGCCGTAGAACGCGTCAAACCCTTCTACGCCATAACTTTCAATGTCGATTAGGCGAACTGAATAATCAATATCATAGGTCATTTTTAGACCTTTTTCAATGCAGACAATGTTGCCAGAGGTGGTCTTTGCCGCTTTGTTAATCATGTCGATCAAAGTTTTCGTTTTTCCGGAGCCTTTGTTACCCACGATAAGTTTTATCATGTTTGTGTCCTCCTTAGGTTATAAAATCTTCTATGGATCCGCCCGAAGGCGAAAACAATCATGTTATTTGAGCTTTGCTTCCAGCTGGGCTTTTTTGTCCTCATAGCCAGGTTTACCCAGCAACGCGAACATATTGTTTTTATAGCTTTCCACGCCAGGCTGGTTAAACGGGTTGACCCCCAGCATATAGCCAGACAGTGCACAAGCTTTTTCGAAAAAATAAATCAGATAGCCCAGATTAAATTCGTTCATCTCAGGCAGCTCCAGGATGACGTTGGGTACCCCGCCTTCGGTATGGGCCAGCACCGTACCCTGGAACGCTTTATCATTTACCACCGACATATTCTGGCCGGACAGAAAATTCAGCCCGTCAAAATTGTCGGGATCGTTTTTCAAAAAGTAATCCTGAATGGGCTTTTGGGGACGGATCACCGTTTCAAACAGGATATGGGATCCCTCCTGGATAAACTGGCCAAGACTGTGCAGATCGGTCGAAAACACCGCCGAAGAAGGATACAGGCCCTTATTATCCTTTCCTTCGCTCTCGCCGAACAGCTGCTTCAGCCATTCGTTCATCATGGCGAACGCCGGGTCATAGGTGATAAACATTTCTACGCTTTTGCCCTTGCGGTAAAGGATATTGCGTAGGGCCGCATATCGATAACAGTCGTTATGAAAAAGATCTGGTTCGGCAAACGCTTCCCGCGCCGCCGCCGCACCATCCATCAGTGCTTTGATATCAATACCTGCCACCGCGATGGGCAAAAGCCCTACCGCTGTCAGCACCGAAAACCGGCCGCCCACATCGTCCGGCACAACAAAGGTCTCGTAGCCCTCTCTGTCAGCCAACTCTTTCAATGTGCCTTTCGCTTGGTCGGTCGTGGCGTAAATGCGATACTTTGCTTTTTCTTTGCCGTACTTTTCCTCCAACAGCTCCCTAAAAACCCGGAACGCCAACGCCGGCTCAGTGGTGGTGCCGGATTTGGAAATCACATTCACCGAAATATCCCGCCCATCGCAGATGGAAAGGACCTCGCTGAGATAAGTCGGGTTGACCGAATTTCCTACAAAATAAATGTCGGGAGTATCTTTTTTGCGGTTGTTGTACAAAGGGGACCGAAGCTGTTCAATCACAGCACGGGCCCCTAAATAGGAGCCGCCGATCCCGATTACGATCAATACTTCGCTGTCGCTTTTGATTTTCTGGGCCGCTTTCTGGATTCTGGAGAACTCTTCCTTGTCGTAGTCCACTGGCAAATCCATCCATCCCAGGAAATCGTTACCCAAACCATTTCTACCATGCAGCGTTTCATGCGCGGCTTTCACCTGTGGGGCCATCGCTTCCCATTCGTGATCGCCGACAAAATCGCGCAAATAACCTGTATTACATTTGATCACCATTTCCTCAACGTCCTCCTAATAATATAGGTTTATTTTACTCTAATTACATCTTTATTTCAAGAAGATTGCAGCAAGTTTCAAAAAAATAGTTCCCTAATCCCGTTTTTTCGGGAAAACGCACTTTTTTTCCGTAAATTTTTATGCAAAAGGCCGGGTCGGATTCCATCCGACCCGGCAAAACCGGTCAAATCTATTCTGTTTTTCCCAGCAACATTCCAAAAAGGATCCCCATCCCCTTGCCAAAATCCATCCGTTCCACGGCGGTTTTGGCAAGCACCGGGTACTCTCCCAATACGTTCCCGGCTTTTGCCACGACGACCTTGCCCAACTGCTGCCCCTTTTCCACAGGGGCCTCCACATTTTCCGCCAGCTGCACCTGTTGTGTCAGGCTGTCCTCCTCCCCCCGTTTCATGACCACCGCAGGCGGAAGCGCGTAATCAAGTTCCACCTGCCGCTGTACCCCGTGCAGGACGGGTACCGGTGTCATCTGGTCGTCCAAGGGCGGCGGTTGGACCGTAATGTAATTGGCAAACCCGTAGTCTAGCAGCGTCCGGCAGCTGGCGAATCGCTGGGCGCTGGTATCCGACCCTAGGCTCACAGCGATCAATGAAAGGTTTTCCCGTTGGGCTGATGCTGACAGACAGCTTCCCGCCCCGTTGGTCGTACCAGTTTTTAGCCCGGTGGCCCCTTTATAAAACCGCACCATTTTGTTGGTATTGACCAGTTCTGTCGTCCCGCCCCGCAAACTGTCCATCCAAACGGTGGAATAACGGGTCACGTCCGGATATTGCAACAGCGCTGCCGACATCAGCGCAATGTCCCGGGCAGTGGAATAATGCTCCTGGGCGTCCAATCCTGTGGCATTGGCAAAGCGGGTATTCTCCATCCCCAACGCTTTCGCCCGTTCATTCATCATGTTGACAAATGCGTCCTCGCTGCCTGCCACTGCTTCGGCCAGCACTACAGCCGCGTCGTTGGCGGAAGAGATAAAGGTCGCCCGCAGGATTTCGTCCACCGTCATCTGCTCGCCTGGCTCTAGCCAAATCTGCGACCCGCCCATGGACGCCGCATGTTCCGAGCAGCTAAGGGACGTATCATAAGTAAATTTCCCCTGCTCCATCGCCTCAAAGGTCAAAAGCAGCGTCATGATTTTGGTGATCGACGCTGGCGGTATCGGCACATCCGCGTTCATTTCATACAGTACCTGCCCGGTGCTTTGCTCGATCAATATGGCGGATTTGCATTCCAGACGAAGCCCCGCGTCTGGCTCTTTTGTTTCTGCCGGCTCCGCCCAGGCTGGGGCCGCCGCTATCATCAGCGCCAGCAAAGCCGCCGCCGTTTTTCGCAATGGATGAAAGGTCATTTTCGCCACCTCCGCAGGCATCTTTTGTCATGGTACAGTCTATGTCGTGAAAGCCTCTGTCATGTCTGCAGTATGGAGCAAAATCTTTCATGCTAAAAAGGAGCGTCAAAATGCTGTTTTTTCTCAAATTTTCCAAATACTTTCGCATAAAACCGGCGGCTTTTTTTAGCCGGAACGCAAATACTAACCGTGAACTGCTTTTTGCAGTTCTGATCACATGCGAATCGGGACAGGCGGTGTAAGATCATGAAGAAAACCGCGATTTTAGCGGCGGTGTTTTTCTGTCTGTGGCAAATACCAGCCGCCGCCAACGGTCAGATGGATTATCTGGCCATCGAAAACAGGATACAGGACGAATGGACGGAATACACCTACAGCTATCCCCAGGTCACCCGGAGCGAAAGCCGGGTCACCGAACAGCGGCTCAACGGTTTTCTACGGGAATACAGCCAGAGCACAGCGCTGAACGCTCGGCTACTGGCGAAAAAGGAGGCCCGGCACATCAAGGGGCAAACAACTTTTGCCGTCTGCCGGAACGACAACGCCTTTTTCAGTCTTGTGTTTTCCTCCCTAGTGGACGGAAAAGATTTCAAAAAGGGGTTTGTCTTTCTGCCTCAAAACGGCGTGCAGCTGCGTTTGGAGGATCTGTTTTCCTCCCCTGCGTTCCCCGCCGTTCTCGAGCAGGCCATCGCCGGCTGGCGAGAAGCCTTGGGCGTTTGGGAAGAACTTTCCACCCTACAGGATTTCTACCTCACTGGCGAAGAACTGGTCCTTCTCTTCCCCTCGCCGGACGGGCAGCGCACCCTTTCCGTCTCGATCCCTTTAAAGGATCTCAGCGGCATTTTATCCGAATCGCTGCTTTCCTTCGTATCCTGACCCACACACGAAAAAAGCAGCCGGTTTCCCGGCTGCTTGGGGTACATACAAAAAAGCTCAGATCAGCTCGCCTAAGCAACGGTCGTTTAATGCGGCGATAATTTTCACCCGGCGCAGCTGCCCACGAAGATCTTCTTCACAGCTGACGCAAACCGGCGTGTAGTTCGGGGTATATCCTTCGACGCCATAAGGTGTTTCCGTCGTCTCGAAAAGCACCTCTTCCTCCCGGCCCACCTGCGTTTGCAAAAAAGCCCGGCGGGTTTGGTCCGTCACCTGGATCAGGCGGGCGCTGCGCGCTTCCTTGACCTGTTGCGGCACTTGATCCTGCCTATCCGCCGCACGGGTGCCTTGCCGCACCGAATAGGCGAATACATGGGCTTTTGCCAGCCCAATTTCCCGGGCAAAGGCTGCCGACCGGCAGA
This sequence comes from Oscillospiraceae bacterium, assembly GCA_028692035.1. Classification (GTDB taxonomy): domain Bacteria; phylum Bacillota; class Clostridia; order Oscillospirales; family Ruminococcaceae; genus UBA3818. Next base: position 107,604 of record JAQUYD010000006.1, on the reverse strand, counting down.
AATCCTCCTCTGTTTCACCTGGGAACCCCACCATAATATCGGTGGTAATAGACGGATTTTCAAACGCCCGGCGGATATCCTCCACGATCCGCCGGTACTCGGCGCTGTCGTAATGGCGGTTCATTTCTTTCAGCGTGCGATCGCAGCCGCTTTGCAGCGACAGATGGAACTGGGGGCAGAATTTTGGCTGATCTGCCAGCCGCCGCAAATCTTCTGCGGTTAAAAGTTCCGGTTCTAACGAACCCAAGCGGATCCGGCGAATCCCTTCCACCCCGCAGGCGGCTTCTACCGCGTCGATCAGGCGCAGCCCCAAATCTTTCCCATAGCACGGTAGGTTAATGCCCACTAGCACTACCTCCTGATAGCCCTGGATCGCCAGCGTTTTTAGCTCTGCCACCACATCTAGGATTGGTTTGGAGCGCACCGGGCCCCGGGCGTAGGGGATAATACAGTAGGCGCAGTAACGGTCGCACCCATCCTGAATCTTGACGAAGGCCCGGGTACGCTCTAGGAAACGGCTAGCCGACATTTTCTCGAACGCTTCCCCTTTCTGGTGCGGAATGATCTGGACGATCCGCTGGTGGTTTTGTAAAAAAGCCTGCACCAGCTCCAAAAGGCCGCTCCGGTTGGTGGACCCCGTGATGATATCCGCCTCCTCCAGCGCCGCCGCTTCCTGTGGGAACGCCTGCGGGTAGCAGCCGGTCAGCACCATCACCGCTCCGGGATTCTGCCGTTTTAACCGGCGCAGCATCTGCCGGGTCTTTTTGTCCCCCGAGGCGGTCACCGTACAGGAATTGACCACACACAGCGCCGCCATTTCCCCTTCTCCGGCGCTCTCAATCCCGGCTTTTGCAAAGCGTTCCTGCAGAATCTGCGTCTCATATTGATTGACCTTGCACCCCAAGGTTACGAATATCGCTTTCATCATTTCCTCCCCATGTCTCTTTTGTGGAAAAATTTTATATTATTTATACAAAAAATCGTATATAAATTTAACAGAAATAGACAATGAAAACGTCACTTTCTTTGGTTTTTCCTCCAATATTATAATAAAAAGCGTGAATAAATACAATTATGGATTGACAAAAAGATAAAAATTGTTTATGGTTGTAAATGGTAAGAAAGAATCAATCAAATACGATTTAAGGAGGATATCTGTTATGATTACAAAAACCATTTCTCTGAACACTATTGTCGACGTCAAAGAGTTTGTCAACACCGTTGCCCGCTATGATTTTGAGGTTGATTTGGTTTCCGGCAGATACCATATTGACGGCAAATCCATCATGGGTATTTTTAGTTTGGATCTGTCTAAACCGATCAAAATGGAGATCCATTCCGATCATTGCGACGAATTCTTAAAAGAAATGCAGCGCTTTATCGTAGAATAATCCAATGGGACAAGGACAAACCGCTATGGAAGCATGGCGGTTTTCTTTTTTGCATTTAAGCTAATTTTGCCGCTGCCATCTATCTTGGCCCAACAAAAAACCTTTCAAAAACAAAAACGCCACGGGCCAAAAGCCCGCGGCGTTTTCATTGTTAAAAAACTTATTTGAGCTCGATTTTCGCGCCAGCTTCTTCCAGTTTGGCTTTGATTTCCTCAGCATCCGCTTTGGAAACGCCCTCTTTGATGGTTTTGGGCGCGCCGTCAACAACCTCTTTCGCTTCTTTCAGGCCCAAACCAGTGATCTCTTTCACCAGTTTGATAACGCCCATCTTAGACGCACCAGCCTCGGCCAGGACAACGTCAAATTCGGTTTTCTCCTCAGCAGCGGGAGCAGCGCCGGCAGCGGGGCCAGCAACCATAACGGGAGCAGCGGCGGAAACGCCGAATTCCTCTTCAATCGCTTTTACCAGATCCGCCAGTTCCAGAACGGTAAGGGTTTTGATTTCTTCTACAAATTTTACAATTTTCTCAGAAGCCATTGTAGCTACCTCCTATAATTTGTTTTGTTTCATGCAGTTGTAAAAGCACGCTTAAGCGCTTTCTTTTTCGTTCTCTTTCTCAACGATGGCGTTAAGAGCAATAGCCAGACCTCTGATATTGCCATTGAGCACGCTGAGCAGCTGAACGAGCAGCTGTTCTCTGGAAGGCAGCTTGGCCAGCGCGGTAACACCAGCAGCGTCCAGAACCTTTCCTTCCACAAAGCCCGCTTTCACCGAGAAACCGTCCTTAGAATTCTCCGCAAATTTGGACAAAATCTTAGCCGCGGCAACCGGATCCTCGTGGCTTACTGCGAATGCGGTGGTGTTTTCAAGGACAGAAGCCATTTCGCTGTATTCGGTACCTTCCAGCGCACGGCGCAGCAGGGTATTTTTGACAACAGCATAATCGACTCCAGCTTCTCTGAGTTCACGGCGCAGTTTGGTATCGTCCGCAACGGTGATGCCCTTATAATCAACCAGAACACCGGCTACGGCACCATTCAGCTCGTTTTTCAGCTGAACGACGACCTCCTGCTTTGCTTGTAAAGCTTTTTCGCTAGGCAAATCTATTCACCTCCTGAAAATATCTAACTTTATACAAAAAGAGCTCTTTCCAACAGCTTTGGAAAGAGCCCAAATGAAATCTTCATTCATCCTGACTACATTTCCTCGGCAGGCAAGGGAAACCCTTTTATGCAAAAGCACCTGCTGTCTTTGGAATATGACAGCTTTTATAGTATAGGGGATTTTCGCAGGCTTGTCAAGGTATTTTTCAAAAAACCCTGTAAAAAAGGAGCAGCTCCGCTTTCGCGGAGCTGAAAAGCCCTTCTTATACCGCAGGTACAAATTTGCCAGGATTGATCTTGATCCCAGGGCCCATGGTGGGGGTGATGACACAGGACTTTACGTACTGGCCCTTCGCCGCGGCAGGTTTTGCCTTGACGATTGCGTCCATCAACGTATCAAAGTTTTCCTGCAGCTTTTGTGCGCCAAAGGAAGCTTTGCCAACGGGGCAGTGGATGATGTTGGTCTTATCCAAACGATACTCGATCTTACCAGCTTTTGCCTCTGTCACCGCTTTGGCAACATCGGGGGTAACGGTACCAGCTTTGGGGTTCGGCATCAAGCCTCTCGGCCCCAGAATTTTACCCAGACGGCCAACGACACCCATCATATCAGGTGTCGCAATGACAACGTCAAAATCCATCCAGCCTTCGCTCTGGATCTTCTGCATCATGTCCTCCGCACCGACATACTCGGCGCCGGCATCCTTCGCCAACTGGACATTGTCGCCTTTGCAGAACACCAAAACGCGAACCGATTTGCCGGTCCCGTTGGGCAGAACGACTGCGCCGCGGACCTGCTGGTCAGCGTGGCGGGAGTCTACGCCCAATCTTACATGTACTTCTACAGTCTCATCAAACTTCGCGGTAGCGGTTTTGACACACAGGTCCATCGCTTCCTCAACGTCGTACAGTTTGGTTCTGTCAACAAGTTTGGAGCTGTCGTTATATTTTTTACCGTGTTTCATACTCGTTCTCCTCCCTTATGAGTGGTAATAAACAGAATTTTCCTCCCACCCGGGAGCTTAGTCTACGACCTCAATACCCATGCTGCGGGCAGTACCGGCGATCATGCTCATGGCCGATTCCACATTAGCTGCGTTCAGGTCGGGCATTTTTTGTTCCGCGATCTTTTTTACCTGCTCTTTGGTAATTTTTGCCACCTTTGTCTTGTTCGGCACGCCAGAACCGCTTTCGATACCACAAGCCTTTTTGATCAGGATCGCAGCAGGCGGCGTTTTCGTTACGAACGAGAAAGAGCGGTCCGCGTACACGGTGATAACCACTGGGATTACCATGCCGATATCGTTTTTGGTACGCTCGTTGAATTCCTTCGTAAAGGACATGATGTTGACGCCATGCTGACCGAGAGCCGGACCAACAGGCGGCGCCGGCGTTGCTTTTCCGGCAGGTATCTGCAGCTTAATAAAGCCGACTACCTTTTGAGCCATAATTTGCACCTCCATAGTTTCTGTGGTTCATGGCGGAACGGTCAGATACCCGTTCCTCCCACAGGCATGCGCCGGACGAATGCCCGGAACACACCCAAGCGCGACGGAACCCCGCCGCAAAAATCGGTGTTTCCACCGATTCCCTCAAAAAGATTAATGATCCAGCTGGACTTGATCCAGCTCCAGCTCCACCGGGGTTTCGCGGCCAAACATGGAAACGACAACCTTGACCTTGTCCTTTTCCACATCTAGCTCCTTCACGATACCAGCAAAGCCCTCCATCGGCCCGTCGGTGATCCGGATGGTATCGCCGACAGCGTAGTTGACCTCAATTTGACGTTTTTCCACGCCCAGCGCCGCCACTTCCTTCTCAGTCAGCGGGATCGGCTTGGACGAGGGGCCCACAAATCCGGTGCAGCCGCGGGTGTTGCGGACGATGTACCAAGACTCATCGGTCATGATCATTTTGATCAACACATAGCCGGGAAATATTTTGCGTTCGACTTCGCGCTTTTTGTTGTCTTTGATTTCGGTGACTGTCTCGGTGGGGACCTTCACTTCCTGAATCAGCTCGTGCATCCCGCGGTTTTCGACAGCTTTTTCGATGTTGGTCGCCACTTTATTCTCATAGCCGGAATAGGTGTGGACAACATACCATTTGGCCTCTTCAGACATTCTTCATCCCTCCACGCAAGGTTACGCACCGGTCGCAAGCGCCTGGCACTGTTAACCCGCGCTGCTGAGAAGCAGATTCACCAAACCGGACAAAGCTCCGTCCAGAATCCAAATGAACACGCCGACGATCACGCAGCAAGCCAACACCACAGCGGTGTTGTTGATGACCTGCTTTTTAGAAGGCCAAACGACCTTCTTGATCTCGCCTTTCATGTCCTTACAGCCTTTGACGAACCGGTGGGCGACGCGTTTCAGAAAGCCTTCTTTTTTTTCATTGTTTGCTTTTTCAGCCATTACAGAAAACCCCTGCCTTTCTCGTCCTTACTTCGCCTCTCTGTGGAGCGTGTGTTTCCGGCAGAATCTGCAGTACTTATTCATCTCAAGTCTGTCCGGATCGTTTTTCTTGTTTTTCATGGTGTTGTAGTTGCGCTGTTTGCACTCCGTGCAAGCCAATGTGATTTTCACTCTCATTTCGGCACCTCCTGATTAACGGAATTGTTTGCCTCCCTCTTGGGCAAGGAAACGCTTGGAAAAATGAACACAAAAAAATAAACCCTTTTTAGAGGTAGTACAAGTCTATCATGGAATCGAGCCCTCGTCAACTATTTTTTCACAGGAAACCGTGAAAAAATCAAAAACTTTCATGAAAAGGCCCGATCAGCAAACAACAGGCGCATAAAACGCCTTCGTAAGCGATAGGTTTATTACAGATTGTTTCCATTTCCGGGGCAGAGCCTGCGAAAGGTTGATTTCGCCATATGCGCTGTGGTAAAATAAGACGGTATGTGCAGCATATGATCAGCCTGTTCGTCCGACGCGGTCCTTTTTGGCGTCTATTTATTAGTATATAGGAGTGAAATGAATATGTCAAAGCGTTCTGTCGCAGTTATTTTTGGCGGCGCTTCCAGCGAATACGAAGTGTCGCTGCGATCCGCTTCTTTTGTCATCTCCGGGATCGACCGGGAAAAATATGATTTGACCATGGTCGGCATCACCAAAGAGGGTCAATGGTTTCTTTATACGGGGCCGGAGGATCTCATTGCCAGCGGCGGATGGAACCGCCCGGCGTATGTGACTCCCGTCGTGTTGCCGCCTGACCCCACCCAACACGGACTGCTGGTTTTGGAAGAAGGCGGTGTCCGTACAATCCCGCTGGATGTGATTTTTCCGGTGCTCCACGGCAAAAACGGTGAGGACGGCACCATCCAAGGCGTATTCCAGATGGCGCGGCTCCCCTTTGTGGGATGCGGCGTGCTGGCCAGCGCCATCTGCATGGATAAAGCGATTACCCATACGATTTTAGATCAGGCGGGTATTCCCAACGCCATGTGGGCGGATGTCTACCCTTGGGATTTGGACGCATTTGACGAATTAGAGACCGAACTGGCGGATACGTTGGGCTATCCGATGTTCATCAAACCCGCCAACGCCGGATCTTCGGTAGGCGTGACCAAGGCTGTGGACAAAAAGGCGCTGCTGGAGGGGCTCAAGCTGGCCTTTCAGCACGATGGCAAGGCGATCGTGGAAGAGTTTATCAACGGCCGCGAGGTGGAGTGCGCCGTGTTTGGCAACCACGGGGCCAAAGCGTCTGTTTTAGGCGAAATCGTACCCAAAAAAGAGTTTTACGACTACGAAGCCAAATATGAAGACGACAGCACTGACCTGTATATTCCCGCCCGCATTCCAGTGGAAACCGCCGATCTGGTGCAGGAGCTGGCGCTGGCCGCTTTTGACGCACTGGGCTGCGAAGGGCTTGCCCGGGTGGATTTTTTCATCCAAAACGAAGGGATCATCCTCAACGAAGTCAACACTCTGCCTGGGTTTACTGGCATCAGCATGTATCCCAAGCTGATGATGGCGGGCGGTATGAGCGCATATGATCTGGTTGGCGGCCTGCTGGAACTGGCCCTGCAAAAATAAAGGGGGGCACGCAATGGATAACCGTCCGATCGGCATTTTTGATTCCGGGCTGGGTGGGCTCACCTCTTTAAAAGAGCTGCGCCAACTTCTGCCGCAGGAAGACCTGATCTATTTTGGCGACACTGGCCGCGTCCCATACGGCGTTCGAAGCCCCCAGACCCTGCGCCGGTTTGCCATGGAAAATATTCGTTTTCTCCAAAGCCATGATGTAAAAATGATCGTCGCCGCCTGTGGCACCATTTCCTCCATCATGACCGATGAGATGGCCGCCGGCCTGCCGATTCCTTTTATCGGCGTAGTCAAAGCGGCGGCTCTGGCCGCCTGCCGGATTACCCGCTCAGGGCGCATCGGCGTAATCGGTACCCCAGCCACCATCCGCAGCGGCTCTTACAAGCGGATCATCAGTGAAACGCTGCCCCAGGCACAGGTTGCAACCCGCGCCTGTCCGCTGTTTGTTCCGCTGGTGGAAAACGGCTATATTGAAGAAACAAACCCGGTTACCGAAATGGTCGCACGGGATTACCTGTCCGCCTTTGACGGACAAAAACCGGACACTTTGATTTTAGGTTGCACCCACTATCCGCTGATCTCCCCTGTGATCGGCCGGATTATGGGCAACGGGGTAACTTTGATCGACGCCGGGCAGGAAGCTGCCCGGCAGGTAAAAGAATACCTGTCCTCCCACGAGCTGCTGGCCGGCGAAAAAGAAGGCCGGACCCGCTACTTTGTCTCCGCCGACACTGAAGATTTTGATGTCATTGCGGCCCGCTTTCTCGGCCGCCCGCTGGAATGCGCGGTGGAACATGTGGATGTGGACGATCTGTGCCGGTAGAAAGGATGTTCCATTGAAAAAAGATGTTATGATCACCATAAAAGGCACCCAGCTTGCCGACGAGGAACAGGATTCGGTGGAACTCACCACCGTGGGGCTGCTCTACCGGCGCAACGGGGCGTATTATATCTGCTACGACGAGTCGGCGGCCACCGGATTTGAAGGGGCAAAAACCACCCTCAAAGTGGAAGGGGACCATCGGGTCACCATGCGCCGCACCGGCGAAAATATGCGTTCTCAGCTGATTATCGAAAAGGGCGAGCGGCATCAGTGCTTTTACGACACTGGTTACGGCACCCTGATGCTGGGCATCTCCGGCGACGAGATCATCGCGCGGCTAAACGATAACGGCGGCCATCTGCAGGTGCGGTACACATTGGACGTCAACACCAGCACGGCCAGCGAAAACGAACTGCTGGTGGATGTAGAAGAATATTATCCCTCGTAAACGGTAAAGGCGGTGCGTATGGAAAAGCTGTACGGCGGTGTTGCCGCCGCGTTCCGACGTCTGAACCACCTGTTGCAGCAGGCGTTGCAGCAGGCGTTTCCCACCAGCAAAATTCACAGCATCCCCTTGGAAATCAGTCGGCGGGCGGGGCCGGGAGTGCTTTCTTCCGGCCTTTCTTTCCTTTGCGCAAAAGAAGCGGGGCTATCCCCTGCCCTGGCTGCGGACAGGCTGTCTGCCTTTCTGCCTGCACAGGATCCGGTTTTTGACCGGTGGGAACGGTCCGGCGGTTACTTAAATGTTCATCTGTCTCGTTCCTGGTATGCCGCCTGCGCCGCCGCATTGAATCGGGACGCTACCTGTGCCTGGTCCGCCACCGAGGAGGACTTTGCTTTTTTTAGAGGCTGTGCCCCCTCTCCGGTGGCGGTACAGAAAACCTTTGTCCGCTTGTGCAGCATCCTGCGTAACTGCCATACCGAGGGGATGCTGCCCCTTTCCTGCCCGGATGTCGATTTTTCACTGCTTTGCGCCCCGCAGGAGCTGGATTTGATCTTTTGCCTATGCCGTTTAGCCGAGGCAGAAGAAAATAGCCTGCGCCCTATTTTGTCGGAAACGGCACGGGCCTTTGACCAATTTTACAATGCTTGGCACATCTGGTCGCCGGATCTCCGGCTGACCCGGGCCCGCTCCGCCCTTTGCCTGGCCTGCGGCACCGGCCTGCGGCAGGGGATGGAAAAAACGGGCTGGTCCCCCCAAAAGCTACCATAACAGGCAAAGCGCCCCTATCCGAAAATTTTTGCGAAAATTTCCAAAGGATGCAAGAATCTGGCGGATTTTCCGCACTGATAATATGAACCCATAAGGGTGGTGACAACATGAACATCGATGCTCAGCTGGTGGAAGGTGCAAAAAAAGGTAACAGCGATTGCTTTTCCCAGTTGTATGAGCTGGTGCAGGACGACCTATACAAATACGCTCTCTACGCTTTAGGTAACGCCCATGACGCGGAGGATGTGGTGGCCGAAACTTTTCTGGAGGCGTTCCGTGGCATTTCCAAACTGCGCGAATCCCAGGCTTTTAAAGGCTGGATCTTTAAAATCCTCTCCATCCGGATCAAACGCCGCATCGCCCGTTATGTAAAAGAGAAAAACCAGCTACAAATCGAAGATTTTATTGCTGATCCCGCTTTGCGCACCGATGGGATGGATGCCTCCGTGATTGCCCGGACGGATCTTTTACAGGCTTTGGCACTTTTGTCACCGGAGGAAAGGATGATCCTTTCCTTGTCCGTCTTATATGGCTATACTACAAAGCAGATCTCGCAGATGCTGCGCTGCCCCCATGGTACCGTCAGCTCCAAGCTGCACCGCAGCCTGCAAAAGCTGAAAAAACAATTGGAAGAGAGGTGAGACAAATGAATCGTTCGGATCCCACAGAAGATCTTTTGGCCATTGCACAGCGAATGAAGGAGCTGGACCGGCAGGTCCCGGTTCCGTTCGCCGCCACTGCCCAGGGGATGCAGGCTCGTTTGTCGTCCCCCGGCGCCTTTGGCGACGCCAAAGCCCACCTGCCAAAAAAATGGCGTTGGTCTCTTGTTTCTCTGCTTTTGGTTGCAGTTATCAGTTGTGCGCTTTGGCCTGCGCTCTCCGAATTTTCCCTGCTCGATCATGCTGTCGGAAGTAACAACGCCAAGGGAACACAGGCGACTGTCGCGGAGGATGCTGACGAGGCAGCCCCGCAGGCAGCCCTGGGCGAGAAGGCAAACGATTCGTTTTACCCAAAAACCGTTTCTTCATCCACCTCCCTGCGCGGGTCATCCGCAGAAGGGGGTGCAAGCAGCGCCGCTGCGGCAGAAGTGGTTTCCATCTATTATCCCGCCGAAGACTATGATCAGATCCAGCTGGCGCTTGACGCAATCCCCGCATCGGCGGGGAATTTCTCGCCCTTTTCCCTGGATCCTGAAAATGATTTCTTGCCTGGCGCCGACAGTTCCGTTTCCTTGGCCGACAGCTCCTATCAATACACCTTGACCTGCACGCCGGAGGGCGCTTCCCAGTTGACGATCCGCAGCGCGGCGGACGGAACGGTTCTCTCTCAAAGCGATGTCACCTGCATCCGTGGCACATTGTTCACCCAAGGGGATAAGTTGATTCTGGCCGGTGAGCATCCGGAAGGGACTTTACTGCAAATTTTCGACATTTCTGATCCCGCCGCACCGGTTTTAGAACGGACGCTTCTGCAGGAGGGCGGGTATCTCGGCGCCTGGAAAAGCGGCAAAACCCTGCTTTTGAGTTCCCTGTATCAGGTGGACAGCGCAGTCGATTATATCCCCGCCGTTTATGATAGCCAGGACAACGAAAAAAAGCGATTGGCAGCAGATCAAATTCTCCTGTCTGACAATTGCTTGTCCGCCTCTTTTGCGGTGGTCACCGCAGTTTTATTGGACGCGGATGTCCCCTGCACGTCCTTTGCGGTGCTGGGCGGAAATGGCGTGGATTTTTCTGCCGACGAACTGACCGTCTCCACTGCTGGAAACGACGACGCCTTTTCCATCAAAAAAGAACAGCTGTATCTGGATATCAGCACAGTAGCGTCCTCAAAAGCAGGCTGATTTTATAAAAAAAACAGAAAAAAGGAAGCAGGACTCATTTCCTGCTTCCTTTTTTCTTGTCAATCATGTATAATGAAAACAGTTTGTGTGGAAGGAAGTGCCGGTTTTGAATTTGAACGCCTTTACCGCCGGTGTGGAGCCTGGCGGCCTCACCCACGGTTACGAAATCAAGATTTTGGTCTGCTATCTTTTGGGCCAACTTGGCACCGGCATGACCTTCACCCAGATCAGCGACGCACTGCTGCATCGCGGATTGGTCAACTACTTTGAGCTGGCCAACGCGTTGAGCGACCTGACCGAATCGGGCCATCTCGTCGCAGAGGACTGCGCGGGCAATCAGGAGGACACCAGCTACCGCCTGACGGACCTTGGCCGCCAGACTGCCAGCACCTTTTCGGGGACGCTGCCGGCCGCTGTGCGGGAAAAAGCAGTCAAATCGGCGCGGCACCAGCTGCTACGGCGGAAAATTGAATCCTCTAACCATGCCAGCATCCGCAAATCGGAGGATGGCTATATTGTGGATATGACCATCTGTGATATCGGCTCGGACCTGCTCTCCCTTTCTCTGTTTATGCCGACAGAGCAGGAGGCGGATGAAGTCCGCCAGCATTTTTTGTCCGATCCTCTTTTGACCTACAAAGGGGTTCTCGCCTTACTGACCGGCGATTTGCAGACGGTGGGGCAGCTGATCCCTACCAGGGATGAGGATTATGAGTGAGAAGCCGGACAATTAAACAACCTATAAAAATAAGCGGCATGTCCGCTTATTTCTTTGGCTTTTTTAAAATTTACAAAAAATGGAGGACCCTATGGCAAAACAATCTACCAATGTTCTAACCTTGGGCAAAACGCCCCTTACTACCATTTTAAAACTCGCCTGGCCCACCATCATTGAGCAGATGATGTTCACTGTCCTAAATTTCAGCGATACGGCGATGGTGGGGGCGCTAGGCGCGGTGGCCACCGCCGCGGTGGGCATCACATCCACTTCCATCTGGCTTAGCGGCAGCGTCATTTCCGCTGTCAGCGTCGGCTTGTCCATCCAGCTGGCCCAGTCGGTTGGCGCAGGCAACTACAAACGGGCGCGCGAGGTGGTGGGACAGTCTTTGCTGACCAGCCTGGTCATCGGCATTCTGCTGGCCGGAGCCTTCTTTTCCTTGCATTGGAATCTGCCGGGATGGCTAGGCGCCGAAGAGGCGGTTATCCCCCAGGCCCAAGCTTATTTGCAGGTTGTCTCCATCTCTTTGCTGTTTAATATGCTCTCTTCGGTCTTCTCCTCCCTTCTGCGCTGCATGGGGGATACGCACACTCCTCTAAAGTACAATTTCACCGCCATTATCCTAAACATTCTCTTTAATTTCCTGCTCATTTTCCCCACCCGGAACCTGACTGTGCTGGGGTTCACCTTCCCCATGCCCGGCGCCGGGATGGGCGTTGCAGGCGCCGCGTGGGGAACCGCCCTGTCGCTGGCCGCTTCTGCCCTTCTGCTATTTGTTTCCCTGTGCGATAAGCGGCGGGAGATCCATCTCTCGCTGGAAAAAGAGTACCTCAAGCCAAACAAGGCGATCTTAAAAAACATGGTGCTCTTAGGCGTTCCCACAGCGATGGAACAGTTCATCTCCACTTCTGGCCAGGTTGCTTCTACCCGGATCGTCTCTACGCTGGGCACGGTGGCGGTGGCCGCCAACACCTTGGCGGTTTCGGCGGAATCTTTATCCTACATGCCGGCTTATGGCGTCAGTGTTGCCACTACAACGCTGGTCTGCCAGTCCATCGGTGCCGATAAAAAAGACGACGCCATGCATTTTGGTAAGCTTGCCAACCGGCTGGGTTTTTGCGCAATGATCTTCGTAGGTATTTTACTGTTTGTTTTGGCAGAACCGCTGATCCGCCTGTTCACCCGGGACGAGACGGTCATCCCGCTTGCGGCGGCAATGTTGCGGATCGTCGCCATTGCCCAGCCGCTTAACGCCTCCTGTAGCATCCTTTCCGGCGCCCTGCGCGGCGCGGCGGACGTCAAAAGCCCGTTTTTGATCAGTATTTTCGGTATGTGGGGCCTGCGTGTCCCGCTGGCGCTGCTATTTGTTTTTGTGTTCCATTGGGGTTTGCATGGTTACTGGATCGCTATGGTCATCGATAACATGACCAAGGGCGCATTGAGCATTCTACGCTTCAAACAGGGAAAATGGGTAACAAACGCCAGCCTGGGTGGAGCGGCAGAATAATCCTTTTTGCACAAACACAGAGATTCGGATCGCAAATTATCCGAATCTCTGTTCTTCTTTTCCCAAAAAACTATTCAATTTTCCGTTTTTGTTTTCCCCATCCCCAAATTGCTTTGCGTTTGCTTGTAATTTACGGGGGAAAAAACTATAATAAAAAGAACTTTATAATTGTTTAAAAGAAAAAAGTAAGAAAGGATGTACGCAATGGAACAAATCGCAGAAATTGCCGCCCGTATCCGGGAATTGCGCGAAGCTTGCGGCTACACGCAGGAAGAACTGGCAAAGGAGCTGGGGATCGACGTAGCTGTACTGCGCGCGTATGAAGAGAACGGGTATAACATCCCGATTAGCGTGATTTATCAAATTGCCAATCTGTGCGGCGTGGATTTTACCGAAATCCTCACGGGCAACGACCCTCGTCTGGATACCTATCAGGTGGTCAAAAAAGGAAAGGGCCTTTCGGTAGAGCGAGTCCCGGGCTATGATTTCGAGGATTTGGCCTTTCGTTTCACCCATAAAATTATGCAACCCCTTCGTGTCCGGCTAATGCCGGAGGACGAAAAGCCCGCCTTGATTACCCATACCGGGCAGGAATTCAACCTCGTTCTGGAAGGTCGGGTAAAAGTTTTGTTTGAAGACAGGGAGCTGGTTTTGGAAGAGGGCGACTCCATTTACTTTAATCCCCTGCATCCTCACGGACAGGTATGCGCCGACGACAAGCCCGCCGTATTTTTAACGGTCATCGCGGAATAGCCGTCAAAACGCATAAAAAGGAGGATGTAACCAATGCTCTTAAACCGATATTTGCCCCGGATGGAATTTGATTCCTACGAGGATTTTAAAGAAAATTACCGCTGTAATGTCCCCGCCGGCTTTAACTTTGGCTTTGATATTGTAGACGAGTGGGCCCGCCAGGAGCCGGAAAAGATGGCACTGGTCTGGTGCAATGACCACGACGAAGAAAAACGGTTCACCTTTACCGATATCAGCCGCCTGTCCAATCAGGCGGCCAACTTTTTCAAGGACCGGGGGGTCAAAAAAGGCACTGTGGTCATGCTGATCCTGCGCCGCCGCTGGGAATACTGGGTCTGCGCCACCGCCCTGCACAAGCTCGGCGCGACGCTGATCCCTGGCTCTTTGCAGTTGACCAAAAAGGATCTGGTCTATCGGGCCAATGCTGCCAAGATCCATATGATCGTCTGCGTCAACGATGATTTTGTCATCCGCCAGGTAGAGGAGGCCATGCCCGAAGCCCCCACCCTCAACACCCGTGCATTGGTAGCCGGAAAAAAAGAGGGATGGCTGGATTTTTCTGCGGAACTGCAAAAATATCCGGATGTGTTTGAGCGCCCCACCGGGGACGAAGCCCACAGTATCGACGATATTATGCTGGTCTACTTCACCTCCGGCACTACCGGTATGCCCAAAATGGTGCGGCACAATTTCGCCCATCCGCTGGGACATATTGTCACCGCTAAGTACTGGCAGCAGGTACAGGAAAACCATCTGCATATGAGCGTGTCCGACTCCGGCTGGGCCAAATTCGGCTGGGGCAAAATTTATGGCCAGTGGATCTGCGGCGCGACGATTTTCTGTTACGACATGGACAAATTCATCCCGCTCAAGCTGCTGGAGAAGCTGGAGCATTATAAGGTGACCACCTTTTGCGCGCCGCCTACTATGTTCCGGTTTATGCTTCAGGAAGATGTGACCAAATTCGACCTGTCCTCCATTCAGCACTGCTGTATCGCTGGGGAGCCTTTAAACCCCGAGGTGTTTAAGCAATGGGAGCAATTGACCGGCTTAAAGCTGTACGAGGGGTTCGGTCAAAGCGAATCCTCGGTATTGATCGCCAATTTCTCCCCTTGGATCACACCAAAACCCGGCTCTACCGGAAAGCCCTCCCCCCTGTACGACATCGATCTGATCAATAGTGACGGGAAATCCTGTGAGGACGGTGAAGAGGGAGAGATCGTCCTCCGGCTCAAAGGGCGCGACTGGCCCACCGGCCTGTTCACCGGTTACTATCTGGATGAAGAGATGACCCAGGCCAATTTGGGCGGCGAATGGTACAACACCAAGGACGTTGCCTGGCGGGACAGCAATGGCTACTTCTGGTTTGTCGGCCGCAACGACGACGTTATCAAATGCTCCGGCTACCGCATTGGGCCCTTTGAGGTTGAAAGCGCCCTTACCGAGCACCCTTCTGTTGTGGAATGCGCCGTTACCGCCGCGCCGGATCCCATCCGCGGCCAGGTGGTCAAGGCAACGGTGGTATTGGCAAAAGGCTACGCCCCCTCTCCGGAACTGACTCGGGAGCTACAAAACTACGTCAAGAAGGTCACAGCGCCGTATAAATACCCCCGGATCATCGAATACGTTGACGAGCTTCCCAAAACCTTGGGCGGCAAAATCAAGCGGGCGGAGATCCGCCACCGGGATCATCAATAAATAATGCCCTCTGCTTTTTAGCAGGGGGTTTTGCGGAAAATATTTGAAAAACACCCATTTCCCTGTGCTATAATGGCAAAAAGGAGGTTTTTTCATGAATAGCATTTTTACCCGCCGCTCCATCCGGGAATACGATTCCCGCCCAGTGGAACCGGAAAAGGTGGACAAGATCCTGCGCGCTGGTATGCAAGCGCCGTCGGCCATGAACCGCCAGCCATGGGAATTCTTGGTCGTCACAAATCCGGAGATGATCCAGACAATCGCGGCTTTATCCCCTTATGGAAAGCCTGCTGCCCGGGCGCCGATGGTATTGGTACCGATGGTGAATCTGCAAACTGCCGGCGAAAAGAACCGTTTCTGGGTACAGGATCTGTCGGCCAGCGTTCAAAACATCCTGCTACAAATCGCGGAAGAAGGGCTCGGCGGCTGCTGGATGGGCATTTACCCTGATGAAGACCGTACAAAAAAGCTGCACGACGCCTTGGGCCTGCCGGAACAGGTCCTTCCCTTCGCCCTGATTTCCATTGGGCACGGCTTGCAGGAAAACCGGTTTGTCGACCGGTTTGTCCCGGAAAACGTCCACTACGAAACCTATTAAAAAAGCGCCCGGTATCCCTTGGATGGATACCGGGCGCTTTTTTACGGATCCTGATCACGTTTTTTGCGTTCTTTCCGCCACCGCGTCCTGCAGCGCCCCTAAATACCCCTGCGCCTGGTGCCCTATCTGCGCGTACTGCGCCACATAGTCCTTTCCCCGCTCCCCAAGGGCCTGCCGCTCGGTTTGGGGCAGTTTGCGCAGCGCCTCCAACGCCTGTATCAGCGCCTGCGGGTCCCCAGGCGGTACAACGCTTCCGCACTTTGCCGATTCTACCGGATTTTCGGGGATATCCGCAGCGCAGAGCACTGGAACGCCGCTTTCCATCGCCAGCAGGACCCGGGTGGTGTCCGCGCCATAGCGGTGCCACTGGTAGGCCGGCAGCCCCACATAAACGCAATCGGCTGCCTGGTAGACATCGACCAGCTGTTGTGGATGGACGCCATCTAAAAACAACACATTGGACAATGCCCGCTGCTTTACCTCCCGCTTCAAGTTGGGTTTAAAGATCCCATTCCCCACCAACACAAACAGCACATCCCGGGGCGCTAGGGCCGCTGCTTCGATGAGTAGTTCCAGCTCCTGATCTTTTTCAATATCGCCCCCTGCCAGACAGATAAAATTACCCTTTTCCCGGTACCGGCACACAAAATCAATATGGCGCTGTGGTGCCTTATGCTCCTGTATAAGCGATGGGGATAGCGCCTGCGGGACCGGAATAAATGCTTTTGGGTCGCATCCCAGTGCCGCCATATGCTCCCCCAGCGCCGGATAAATGGACAGCACTCGGCTGCTTTTCCGGTAAGCCGTTTTCTGTGCCTGCCTGAACAGGCGGATCAGGTAATGGCCGGGCGCATATTCCAACACCTCCTGCAGATGCTCCGGATAAACCCTCCGCACATCGAACACCAGCGGGAGATCCAGTTTTTTTGCGATTTGCAGCCCACCCCGGATCCCCAACAAATGGCGGGACGAAAGCAACACCGCATCTGGTTTCCAATCGGCGATAACCGGAAGGCTGCGCCGGAGACCCTTTTCAAAGGGCCAGGCGCCCCGCAAGATCTTTTTTTCCCTGTCGGCGGCAGCCGGCGTTTTGATCCACAAAAAAGAAACCCCATCCTGTTCGCTGATTCGCCCGGTCGGGGCCTTTTCCAAATTTTTCTGCCGCAGATAGGAATAATCTGCTGCCGCAATCAGCGTTTTTGCGCCGTTTTTCTTCCATGCCACAGCCAAATCATAAGCATGTGAATCTCCGCCCAACGATTCGCTCCCCGCGTCATAGTCAATCAATAGGATTTTCATAGACTCCCCTCCCGCTATTTCTTTTCATTCCGCGCTTTTCTTCCATAAATTAGAATTCGAACCGGATCCATCCCTCTTTTTAGTTTGGCCCGCTCCGGTTCTCCTATGCAAAAGGGAAGGGTTTGTTTCTAAAAGAGTGGGGAAATTGAGGGAAAAAACGCCACGCTGGGAAAAGACGGAAATACTATCCCAACGGGCATGAAAAAGGGCAAAAACAGTGTGAGAAACACCTACCTGTGCTCTCCTTTGTTTTTGCCCTTTTTCATGCGTATATTTAGCCTATGATCCTCTTCCAAGATAAGCCACCCACATAAAATGTACCATCATCTGATTGTGGGGCGGGGCGCCAGACCTTCTTGTCCTATTTTCCCCCATTCTGCGCTTTATATCCTTCTCCCCAATCCCATAGGGAATCTAAAATCAGTTTTAAACTTCTTCCGAGCGCGGTCAGGATGTATTCCACTCTTTGGGGGGACTTCCGGAAACACCGCCCGGGTTACAAGGCCGTCTTCTTCCATTGCGCGCAAATTTGCGGCCAAAACCTTTTGGCTCACGCTGCCGATTGACTTTTTGAGTTCTCCAAAGCGCTTGGTTCCGGGCATTAAATCACGCAGGATCAGCACTTTCCATTTGTCACCGATTGAGGTCAATGTTGTTTCAACCGGGCAGGCCGGAAGTTCTTTTGCCGTTTTGGAACCGCTCATCGCTCATTTCCTCCGAATCGTATCGTTTTGTAACTACAGCACAATATGGCGCCTTTCACCGTTTTCTGGGCCGAAACCCTGCGAATTTGCCACTTATCCCTCTTTCTTCATTTGGTCGAGATAACGCTGCAAATCCTCCAGGTCAGACATGGTCAAATCCTGGCTCTTGACCAAGGAGGCTACTAGGTTTTGAATCGAATTTTCATGGAACCGCTGAAGAAAGTTGCGGTTTTCATAAGCCAAATATTCCTCTTCTGAAATCAGGGGAGCATAAAGGTTGCGGTTCCCCTGTTTTTGGCAGGATAAAAAACCCTTTTCTTGTAGCCGCCCCAGCAAGCTTAAAATTGTGGAATCCGCCCAATTCTTTTTCTCCTGAAGCTTTTTGTCAAAATAATTGCGTGGGACGGGCTCGTCCGCCTCCCACAATGCGATCATGATTTCCAATTCTGATTCTGGTAGCTTTCTAATTTTCATGGTACGCTCTCCTACACTTGTCGCGTTTGTTTGCTTTTATATTACGATTTTATTGCATATTTGTCAATATTTTTATAGAAATCCATCCCCCAAAAAATTACGACGGGCTTCAAAAAAGCCCGTCGCATCAATCACTTTTTACTCTGCAGTTGGATGCTGTGGATACAGCTTCTCCATATTCTCCGGCAGGACCTTCTCCAGCCGGTATCGGCGCACTTTTTCCAAACCCGTCTGCCCCATTTTCTCCCGCAGCGGCCGATCTTCATAGAGCTGCCGGACCGCCTGGCAAAAAGCTTCCAGATCGTCAAAATCAAACAGCAGGCCGTTGGCCCCTTGCTCCACCAGATCCTCGTGCCCCTTAATCCGGCTGGCAATCACCGGCAGGCCGCAAGCCATCGCCTCCATAATCTGAAACGGCAGCCCCTCGATCCGGCTGGCCGACACACTGACGTCCGCCAGATAGAAATAGGGAGCCAGATCTCTGGTATAACCGGGAAACCTTGTTTCCATCCGCACCGAAAGCTGTACCGCCAGTGATTTTGTCGATTCAAACAGCTCTCCGTCCCCCGCCAAGATTAAACGGCAGGGAATCCCTTCCCGTTTAAGCCGCTGCAATGCCCGCACCAGGAACATTTGGTTTTTCCGGTTGGAAAATTCAGCCGCGCACACCATAACGAAATCCTTCGGCGCCAGGAAGTATTCCCGCCTAAGTGCCTGAACCGCTTCAATCGTCCGGGGCGTTTTCTCAAAGCGGGAAACGTCGATCCCCATTCCGTCCAAAAACACGAGCTGGTCTTTGTAAAGGCGGTGTTTTTCTGCGATCTGGCGGTCCTGCTCGTTCATAACGGCCACAACGTTGGTCACCGGGCGGGTCAGCTTTTCTGCGGCCAACAAGACTGTCCGTTTTTTCCATGAGCTTTTTTCGTCAAAAAGATACCCATGCACCGTATTGATGACCCAGGGGCGTTTCCCGCTGAACAAAATCCCCAGCCGGGTGAAAAATGCCGCCAGCGACGTATGTACGCTAACCAGATCATACCCCTCTTGACGGACCATTTTTCGAATGCGCAAAGCGCATTTGAAATTGCCAAGAGAGGCCATTTTCTTTTCAAACGGCATCGGAATCGTCTGTACCCCATCCGGCAGGCCGGCGGGATCTCCTGCGCCCATGGCATGTACTTCATACCCCAAGGACATAAGCTGCTCCAAATAAGGAATATGGAAGGTTTTCAAATGCCCGAAAGTAGAAGCTACATACAGGATCTTTTTTTCCATCACTGCCCCACTCTTTCTTTTCGATATTGCCGGTTCATACCAACGCCGGTTCCCAATAAAATCCAAAACACCGTTGCGGTCATGACGGTGGAATCGTTAAACAAGCCTGCAAACAGATACCCGGCAACGCCCAGCCCCACCGCGATTCCACGGATCGCATTTTTATCCTGTTTGGAGCCGCCGTATAGCCGAAAGCAGTCCCATAGATAAACGATGCAGACTGCCAAAAAAGCCAACAGCGCTATGCCGCCCTCATTGACAAAGATTTGCAAATATAAATTGTGCGGCTTGTCCACCACCATACTACCGGAACCATACGCATACAGCTTCCCCAGCACATCGTCCTGAGGAAAGACGTACAAAAAGCAATCTGGGCCGGCGCCTACCAGCAGATAATCCGGCAGCAGCGGGATCGTCCTGGACCAAATATAGCCGCGCATAGAGCCGATCAATTCCTTGCCCTTTAAAAACCCCGTGACAGCCGGCTCCTCCAGCGTCATCGGCTCCGTCGTATTGGTTTTGGCCAGATAGATTTGACTCTCGTCATAGTAAAATTGGAACAGCTGCTTGCCCTGGTACAAAAGCCGCAGATAGGTATACGGCGTATTCTTATCGTTGGCATTGACCTTACGGAACGAAAGATCCGAAAATGCTTTCGCATCCGTTACCAGCACGCCGGAAGCATTGGCCGTATAGGCCACTTCCCTCCCCGCCTGATCCCGGAAGGACACCGTGCCATTTTCTACCGAAAGGGCCAAAACATCTCCCTGAACGGTAATTTCTACGCTGCTATCCAGGTTTTTGATTCCGCGGATGGGAATGGCGTCTTTATAATCGAAATCCGAAGTATCGGAAAAAATTGTCTTCACGTCCGCCAAAAGCATCGGAACACGCTCGAAAATGGCATTGTTCAGTAAAAAATTCAAACCGATTGTCAGCACCAAAAGGCCACCAAAAACCGAAAGCACAATCTTCCAATGCCGCCGCAGCAAAGATCTAAAAAAGACCATTCCCAGCACTGCCGCCACCACCGTACCGATCAGGCCCGCACGCGAGGTAGACCCCAACAGCAGAACCAGCGAAAGGGCCGCGGCCAGGATGGCCGGCGCCCGGAATTTCCGGCGCTTTTCAAACAGGGCCAGAATGGTACACAACGGCAGCGTCATCGCCGCAATACTGCCCAGATAATTGTAATGATTCGTCGTCCCATACATTTTAGCCTTTTCAAACTGCATGGTGGAGATCCGACCGCCAATCTCCTCGGGTACAACCAGTTGATTGACAAAATCGCTGGTCATCAGATCCTGCCCCAGAAACTGGGAAATGCCCATGACGGCATTTACAGCAATCAGAACGCCGAATGCCGCTAGTAACAACTTCAGATCCTGGGTGGAGCGGTAGGCCAGCGCCGTATACAAAAACAAAATCAAATAGCAAACCTGTGTGATCACGCCCTCCGCCCGGTCATACGATCCCCATATAGCCGTATCCGGGTGGGCTGAAAGAAGCGCAGAGAGAATCAAAAACAGAAAAAACACACCGCAGGCCGCCAGATAAAACCAGCCCAACCGGTCCATACCAGAAAACAGCTTTTTGCAAGCTAACAACAGCAAAACCAGCATGACCGCTGCCGCTACCCACAAAAATCTGGCACGGTATTGAGAAAAAATTTCCGTTTTTTGGTCAGTCAAAAACAGCTGGTACAGATCCCTGTTCAAAATATGCTGGGTGGCGCGAAGCACAAACGGCATAATCGCCAACAACAGCGCCACCGGGAGGAACAACCAGTTTTGTCTTTTTCGATCCCAGATAAAGCCCATTTCCAACCTTATTTCTCCTTTTTCTTCTCCTCGACACCCGGCAAAGCCTCTTCATTCCGCAGCCCCTTGAATACCGTCATAAAAAGGATTTTTATATCCAAAAATAAACTCCAGTTTTCAATATAGTAAACATCCCACTCAATTCGTTTCGGGATGGAAGTGTCCCCTCTATAGCCCTTTACCTGCGCCAAGCCGGTGATCCCCGGCTTCACCTGATGTTTCACCATATAAAGCGGAACGCTTTTCTGGAAATTTTCCACAAAATACGGCAGTTCTGGGCGCGGCCCCACCAGGCTCATATCCCCTTTGAGCACATTATAAAGCTGCGGCAGCTCATCGATGGAAAATTTGCGGATAAATGCGCCAAACTTGGTTTTTCGGGGATCCTGGTTGGTGCTCCAGGCGATATTCGACTGGTCATTGACCACCATAGAGCGAAATTTGTACATGGTGAACTGCTCTTTGTTCAGCCCCACCCGGTCCTGCCGGAAAATAACCGGCCCCGGAGAAGTGAGTTTCACCCCGATGGCCGTAACCAGCAAAATGGGCGAAGTCAAAATCAACAGAAACAGGGAACCGAGGAAATCCATCGCCCGCTTGAAAAATGCGTTGGCGTAGTTATCCAGCGGGATCTTGCGGATATTGATCAATGGGATTCGGTCGATTTGATCGATGTACGGGCGGCTGGGGATATACCGATAGCAAAACGGGATGATCGAAACCTTGGTGCCGGTTTTTTCGCAGTCCGACATAATCTGTTCTAAGTAGCCCGCTTCGGAAAGATCCAGCGCGCAGATCAATTCCTCTGGTTTGCGTTCATTGAGAATGCCATATAGCGCGCTGTAATCCCCCAAATGGGTGCCGTCCAGCTGGGCATGATCCGATACATAGCCCAAATAATCGTATACATAGTCCTCCCGGGAGCGGATCGTCTCCAGGTATTCCCGGGCCGAATCCCCCGAACCTAAAATCACCAGTGTTTTCTTGTGGTAGCCCTTCTCCCGCAAATAATGCATCAGCCACCGCATCAAAAAATGCTTGCCGACCAAAAGCAGGGTGCCAATAAAAAAGTACTGCACCATCACCCAGCGGGAAAGATAATGCCACTTGAGCACAAACAGCACTGCCGTGACAATTCCGGCCATTACCGTATTGGCCTGAACCAGCTTGACTACCTCCTCACTGAAGGAGCGGGCGCGAAAAACACTGATCAGATCGAAGGAACTGAAAATCAAATAATAGACCGGCAAAAGCGCCAGTACAAACAATAGGTAATAGGAAAGCTGTAGATAGGTGTCCACCGCCGCGTCAAAAATATAAAATCGGACGATATAACTGAACCCCATAGAAAGAAACAAAACAGCCAAATCGGTCACAATATTCAAGCGGTTAAGCAGCGCTTCATTTTCCCGAATCATAAACGTCCTCCTGATATCCCTTTTTCCCAGACATGGATACCCTTCAAAAATAAAACTGCGCTGAAGCATTTCTTATTTCAAATATGTCCTATTTTGTAGATTTTTTATTGAAAGTTGATCGGCACCATTATTATATGATATTATTCGCAAAATAGCAATTCCCCTTTGCCCGAGTCTCTTTTAAAGAATGGTGCCGGCGGATTTTTTGCCAGCTTTTGCATGCACGGAAAAAAGGGGCAAAACAAAGCCTTGCCAGCTCCGTTTGCGCCCCTTTGCGATAATCATCTTGGCCACGTTATGGATTTTTTTGCCCAGGGGGCGGCCTCCTTGAGCCTATCCCACCATGGGGATCAACACAATCCGCTTCTCCTGCAGGATCTCATCTTCCAGCCCGTTTTCTTCCATCACAGCCATAATGGAGGTATTGTACCGTTTGGCAATGCTCCAAATATTTTCCCCGGCGTCGGCATAGTAGATGGTCATAGCGCTTTGATCCTCCCGCTTTTTCTCCCGGGTTTCATCCAGTTTGATACCGGTGATAAAGCTCGCCGGCTTCACCGCCAGGATGATCCCGTCCACCTTTAGACGGCAGCGGCATTTGAGCTTGTTTTTTTCCTGGATTTCATACTGGCAGTCCTCTGCGGCAACAGACAGCTGCGGAAGATATCCGTCTGCGCGAACCGCCAGGGGATATTCCTGTGCCACCTCCTGGATTTGCTCAAAATAGGCTGGTGTGCCGTCCGCGTCAAGGCCCAACATACAATAGCGCAGCTTTCCGCTGATAAGCAAAACCTGCTCCTGCGCCAAAACAGATAGGGCTCCGGTCTCGCACCAAAAATCCATCGTCTCTTTTAAATAGTCCGGCAGCTGTGCTGCCTGCTCCAGTTCAAATGCCTGTGGAAGCCCCTCCAATACCTGCAATAAGGACGCAGGCTTTTGCGAAAACTGCAGCTCGTATTGGGTGGAATAAGCATCGATGGCAGGCAGGGCCTTTTTTTCGCGCAACACCATGCAATACACCCCAAGGATGAATTCACCAGAGGCAGCGTTGGTCATCCCATCGGCGTCGGCCAAGGGATGCAGCGCAGACCAAAGCAGCTCAAACCGAACCTGGCAAAGGCACTCGTCCCCCGCCCCCTCCACATCCAGCATTTGGCTGACCGGCAGCTGATAGCTGACGGACTGCCGCGCGCCGCCATCGCGAGGGCGATACTCCAAAAAGATTTCCAGCTCCCCTTTGACGATGACCTTACCGCCTGTCACTTTCCATTCGGCAGCCCGGATCTTTTCGCTATGGCGGATAATATAATCCATCGGCGGCCTTTCCACTCCCAGCTCCAGATCCTCCCGGACCGTAAACTTCTTCCCGGCGGTCCCCACCAGCTCGCTGGAACTCATGGGCTGGCAGCTCAACTGCAGCCCCGCCCCCTCGGCCGCGCTGATGATCTCCTGCTCTGCCATGGATAAAATTTTCACGGTGACAGTAAAGGCGCCGCGCACATCCACCCGGCGCTGGTTCACTGCCTTACAGTTGAGATAATCCTCCTTTATCGAGCAGAATACTACCGGGCGCTGGGGCGTCGCTTTCAGCTCCAGCGTTTTTGAAAAATCCACTTTGTGCTCGCTGCTATGCAGCTGTCCATCCTCCCCCGTATAATAAACGGTGATGGCGGTGGCGCCTTCCAGAATGCATTTGTCCCCGCTGACCTCTGTCTTGGAAAAAGCGGGCCTGGCTTGGCATTTGAGCACCTTTACGATGTCTGGGCAGTAATCTGGCAGCAACAGATCGCTTTCGACGGGCAGTTCCGTAAAGGAATCGAAGGACGTTTCGCAGACGGCGATGCGGTCTTTTTTCAGCTTGTATTCCATTGTTTGCACGCTCCCCCTTATTTGTTCTGCTAAAGGATATGACTGCTGGATGAAAAATAGTACATCCAGGCCGAGCGTATAAATCTGGGCCGATCCGGCCAAACTAGCATAAAAATCCAAACCGAAAGGACGCTTTATCATGGTGACCAATTTTTCCGAAAATATGAAATCCAACGCTTATTTCCAAACACTGCCCGCCTGGGTGCAGGAAACAATCCAGCAGACAGCCATCACCCTCCATTCTGAAGAGGAGTTGCGCCAATGCGCTGAAAAACTGATGCAGAACAGTGGGAACTGACCCTTTTTTGACAAAACGCCGCCTGGCTCCTAGCTGGCGGCGTTTTGCCGTCCAGCACTTCCATCTGCCCTGAAAATTGATTTTGAACCCCCCCCCTGAAGCGGGCCTCTTTTGGCTGTTTAGAAAATCCCCGGTGATGATTGAAAAAACCAGTCCGGATATGCTATGATAAGCATTGGAAAAATGGGGGGGATTGGCATGAAAGAAGAATTTTGCCGCACGGCGCTGTTATTGGGAGAGGAAGGCATCCTGCGGCTTTCCCAGGCATCGGTGGCAGTATTTGGTGTCGGCGGGGTCGGCTCGTCCTGCGTCGAGGCGCTGGCCCGGGCAGGCGTTGGATCATTGATCCTGTTTGACAGCGACCAGGTGGCCGTTTCCAACATCAACCGGCAGCTCATTGCGCTGCACAGCACGGTCGGTATGCTCAAAACCGAGGCAGCTGCCCGCCGCATTGCCGACATCAACCCCGATTGCCGCGTCATCCAGCATCCGGTTTTCTTCCTGCCTGAAAACGCAGGCCAATACGATTTGTCCAACTGCTCCTATATCGTGGACGCGGTGGACACTGTTGCGGCCAAAATAAGCATCATCGAGCTGGCGATGCAGTATCAGATCCCGGTGATCAGCTGTATGGGCGCAGGCAACAAGCTGGATCCGTCCCGTTTCGAGGTGGCGGATATTTCCCGCACGTCGGTCTGCCCGCTGGCGAGGGTCATGCGCCGGGAGCTAAAAAAACGCGGCATTGAACACTGCAAGGTGGTCTATTCCCAAGAGCCGCCCCTTACCCCCGCTTTGTCAGGCGAGCCGCTCCCGGATGGCTGTGCGCGCCGCGCCATCCCCGGCAGCGTTCCCTTTGTCCCCTCTGTCGCCGGTTTTATTCTCGCTGGAGAGGTGATCAAGGACCTTGCCGCACCATTTTAAAGGGGGCCATTTCGTGAAATGGATCGCCTCCATATCCCCCGATCACAATGAGTTTGCGTTTGTTTTAAAAGATGAGGGCAAGGTCATCGGCGCCGGTTCTGTTTCTTTGGATTCGGAAAGAAATGGCTACAAGCTTGGCTATAACCTGAACCGGAAATACTGGAACAAAGGCTATGCGACCGAGGCGTCCAAAGCCATGATCGCTTGGGCCCACGATACGCTGGGGATCCGGTACTTTGTTGCGGCTCACGCAAGCGCCAACCTGCCTTCGGGAAAGGTTTTGAAAAAGTGCGGCTTCACCTTTTGTCACTTTGGGACCTATTCCAGATTTGACGGCAGCGAAACCTTCGACGCGTCCTTTTACGAGATGCGTTTGGACTAGCCGGAGCACTCGCCCCCACACAATCCTTTCCGCACAAAATACCCGCCGGTAAGAATGGGATCTTACCGGCGGGTATTGATTGTTTATAGAAGATACGCACCCTATTCCTGCTGGGCAAAAATGGTTAAAAACTCCTGCATCAACGGGGAGCAGTAGCCGCCCTTTTTCCGGATGGCGGCCATCCGGGTGTACATCCCCTTTTCCCGGATCTTTTTATAAAGCATCCCCTTCCGGGTAATAGCCGAACAGATTGACCTTGGCACTACGGCAACCCCCAGTCCGGCGGCCGCCCACATGAGGGAAGTGCGGGCGTCGTCGTTTAGGCAATAAATATTGGGAACGATCCCCTCCTCCTCAAAGGTCGCCCGAATCAGTGATTCCCAACGCCGATAGCAGATTAGAGGCAGCCCTTCCAGATCCGACAGGGCAGCAGAATCCCAGGGGAGTTTTGCAAAATAGCGTTCATCTCCCACCGCTACCATCGGCTCCTCCTCTAAAAAAACACAGGAGAACTCCTCCGACCGGAACGGCGCCCGGACTACCGCCAAATCAATCAGGCCATTTTTGACCTGCTCCGCCAAAGATAACGTGTTGCCCTCGTAAATTTCAAAACGCACCGCCGGAAACCGATCCCGGAACGCCACCATCTTGCTTTTTAAAAGTCCGGTGCCGCAGGAGGACACCGTCCCCAGGCGCAGCACGCCGGATATCCCGCTGCGAAAATCGTCCAGCTCCTTGAGCGTGGTATCCGTCAGCTCTACGATGGAAACCGCCCGCCGGTACAGGATGCGCCCCGCATCGGTCAGCCGGACCTGCCGGGCCCCCCGTTCCATCAGCGTGACGCCCAGCTCCTCCTCCAAAAGCTTCATCTGCGCGCTCAACGGCGGCTGGGAAATGCCCAGCTTTTTCGCCGCGGCAGTGATGGTGCCGTTTTCCACAACGGCCACAAAATACTGCAACTGCTTGATGTTCATATCCTTATACCCCGGCAAAGCCGAATAGAATCCCTACCACAGCGGACGCGCCAATAAAAACCGCCGGATGCAACTTTTTGAACACCCGGGTCATGGCAAAAATCGCCGCCGCCAGCAATAAGCCCTTCCAGTTAAACAGATCCCAGACAACGCCAGTCTGCCGGAACAGATCCGGCTGCACCAGAGCGATCATAACCACCGAGAATCCGGCGGCGGTGATCAGGCCGGTGGAGGCAGGGCGCAGGCCATAGAAAGCGCCTTTGACATATTTGTTATCCCGGAACGCCTTTAAAAAACCTGCGATGATCAAAATAATCACGATCGAAGGGGTGATCAGCCCGATGGTGGCGACCACCGCCCCCAAGACGCCGCCGCTGGTAAATCCCACATAGGTAGCCATGTTCACGCCGATCGGGCCCGGGGTGGATTCGGAAATCGCAACCATATCCGCCAGCTGCCCGTGAGTAAACCAGCCGGTAGAATCGGAAATGTTATATAAAAATGGAAGGGTGGCCAGCCCGCCACCAATGGAAAACAACCCCGCTTTAAAAAATTCATAAAACAAACGCAGATAGATCATTTCGCAGCAGCCCCCTTCCACCTTTGCAAAAGAATCCCAGCCGCGCCGGCCAGCAAAACAAACAGGATGGGAGATACGCTGGTCAGGATCGAACCGACCGATACCACCGCGTAGATCACCAGCGTCGCTTTATCAACCACCGAGCCCTTCAAAAGCTTCAGCACCGCGTTGAGAATCAGCACACAAACGCAGACACGGATGCCCGCAAACGCGTTTTTCACCACCGCAAGGTCCGCAAAATTTTGGATGAATGCGGCGATGACGGTGATAATCACCAGCGATGGAAATACAACCCCCAGCGTCGCCACGATCCCGCCGATGACCCCTTTGGTCTTTTGCCCTACAAAGGTCGCCGTGTTCACCGCAATAATGCCCGGTGTGCATTGGCCGATGGCGTAATAATCCATCAGTTCCTCATCGCTGACCCACTTGCGTTTTTCCACCACTTCCCGCTGCAAAATCGGCAGCATCGCGTACCCGCCGCCGAAAGTCAGCCCCCCGATCCTGGCAAAGGTCCAGAACAGATCCAATAGCTCTCTCATCTTAAAAGCCTTCCTATCCATTGTTTTTTCGTATGATTTCAATATGAATTATAGCTAATTCATATTCATCCCACCGATATCATAGAGAAATATGCTGGAAAAGTCAACCTTTTTCAAACATTTTATTTCATTAAAAAGGCACCCGGCTAACCGGGTGCCTTTTTAATGAAAGCCCGCTATATCTTCCGCAGGTTAGAGAACAGCATTGTGCCGCCCCCCCACAAAAGCTGAAAAGCAATAACCGCCAGCCCGTTGACGTTCTGCATCCCGCCCAGCAAGGCGAACACGGTCATGATCCCGTAGCCCAGCAAAATCCCCACGATCTGCATCACCGTCCCCAAGCCGATGGCACTTTTGATCGAAACAGATGCGGTCACGCCGTGAAACAAGGACACAACGCTCCCCGTGAAGGACAAACCCGCAGGGGCCGTATCCTTCCGGCCGGTCATAATATCGAAATCACTGTGTAGTTTAGCCGGAATGACATGAACCATCTCCCCCGGCAGATCATACACCTGCGCGATTTTCTCCTCCGTCAGGTTAGGATCTGTAGACCGGACGATCAGCCCGATCCCTTTTCTCTCCAATGCATACAACGCCTGCGCAATTTGGGGATCCGGCTGGTAACTGACCACAAACATGGCAGTCAGTTCCCCCGAATTGGAAAGATAAATCAAATCCCGTCCGCCCACCCGGTACTTTGCCTCGTAGTCGGCGGAAGGGGTATAGATTTCGTGGTGGCGCATCAAAGCGCTGTTTCCGATGAGCACCCGCTTGCCGTCCACCCAGGCGGACAGGCCCATTCCCTCTTCATAAACCAGGTTCTCAACTTTTTTCAGCATCTCCATTTTCCCCTGGATGATCTTCATGAACACGCTTTTAATGGTCCCGTCAAAGGAACACAAAGCGCTGGATGCATCCAGAATTGCCTCGTCAATCCGCCGCTTTTCAAACATTTTGATATTATGCAGCAGGACATTATCGCTGGGGAACAGCTCGCTGGCGTCCACCGTCACGCCATTGACCATACTAAACGTGTCCACCGCCTCAAATCCGGTCAGCTGCGCCCCCTCTTTGGACAGCGCTTTCTGGGCGCGCAGCAGCGGGTAATTGGCATAAAGCGTCGCTGTAATCGGGGACGCCACGCACACCACGGCGCTAAACGCCGTCAAAGCCGTAAAAATGTCCCTGGTCAGATAGTAGCTGGCGCCGCCGACGATCAAACTGCATAGGGTAACCACTGGCGCGATCACCCGGAACAACCCCTCGCTGTTGTCCGGCTCATAGGATTGTTCCAAAAAGCGCGTCAAAAACCCTGTTTTGCTGGCGTAAACCAAATTGGGTGGGTTGAGATCCATCCCGCGGCTGAGTTCCCGGGCCAGCTCCTTATTCTTTAAAAACAGCACCGCTTTCTTCGGCCGCTCGGAAGAGACGATCCGAAAATTCCCCTCAATACGGGAAATGATGGTCCGTTTGCCCCATACGTTACAAAACAGGCCCAAAATCGCAGCCACAAAGAAAAGGCCCAATGACTGTTCCTGCAACTTTTGCGGGAATGCCGCCACCGCAACGCCCTGCCCAATTGTGGAAATGACTGCCAACGCCGCCAGAGAATCGCTGTCGGCGTGCAGCGTCAGCAGCGACGCAAGGCCGCCTCCCACTGTGGTGTTGCAAGTCAACGCTGCTATAATCACCAACGCCAAGTTTACAATCATGTAGAGCTGGGGCTGGCTTTCCAGATCCATAAAAGGCGGCAGCGGCGCCCCAGCCAACTGCGCCAGCGCCAGATAAAGGCTTCCCGCG
The DNA here is from genome assembly GCA_028692035.1 of Oscillospiraceae bacterium. Lineage (GTDB taxonomy): Bacteria > Bacillota > Clostridia > Oscillospirales > Ruminococcaceae > UBA3818. The sequence continues at coordinate 77,545 of JAQUYD010000006.1, read as the reverse complement.
AACAGCACCGCCACCACCGCCAACCGAACGCTGAGAGAAAACAGCGCAGACTGCAAATCGTGCCGGATAGGCGCAATATCCGCCGGCGTGCGAAAATCGTCAATATCCTCCTCGTCCTCTTCTTCTCCCCGCTCGACAGGATCGAAAAAGGGTTCCGGTTCAAAACCGTCCTCTTGCTCGCGCAAAGAACGTTGCAGGTCTTCAAAATCAAAATGCTCCGCCGCCCTCGGCGCCGGGATGCTCTGCGTTTTGGCAAGATCCTCTTCGGCCGCCGCCTGTTCTGGTTCACGGACGGTCGACAACGGAATGTTCATCTGGGTCTTTTCCATCCCCTTTTGGCGGGATGGCTCCGGCTCCTCGTCTGCCTGCCAGCGATCCAGGTTTAAGTCAACAGCGGGATAAGCCGTTTCTTCTGCCGCAGCGGCTACGTCCCGTTTCGCCTTGGGCTCCTCCGGTACGAATGCATGCTCCGGCCGGCGCGCCGGTTTTTCGGGCGTATCCTGGCCACGCCGGGAAGATGGTGCCCCGGACACTTTTTTATCCCGTACACCAATATCAAATTTGGCGTTGCTGCCAAAAAAGTCTGCCAAGCCATCCAAGGAGGAAGGCTGCTGCGGTTCCTGTAATGGCACTTTTTCCGCTGGAGGCATTTCCACCCGGTCCCAGGCAGTTGGCGTCGCCTGCCGCGCCCCCTGCCCCAGTGTGGACTTTTCGCTTTTTTTGCGTTTGATCTCTTCCAGGATATCGTCTACATCATATGAATTGGGCATATTGGCTCCTCCTTTCCTACCGCGCTTTGATTGCAAGCCGCTGCCGGGCGATCTCATACATCAGTACGCCGCCTGCCACCGAAGCATTCAAAGAACCGATCTTTCCAAGCAGCGGCAACGAAACGGTAAAATCGCATTTTTCTTTGACCAAACGTCCCACACCGTTGCCCTCTGACCCAACTACCAAGGCCACGTGGCCGCCGAAATCAGTTTGACACCATGTCTGGCCGTCCATATCGGCACAATAAAACCAGACCCCCTCTTGTTTTAGCTCATCGATGAAGGATCCGATGTTCGCCACCCGCACCACCGGCAGATGGCTCACTGCCCCAGCCGAACTTTTGTATACCGTCGGAGACAGGCCAGCGCTGCGCCGTTTTGGCACAACGATCCCATGCGCGCCGCAGCACTCTGCCGTGCGGATCAGCGCGCCCAGGTTGTGCGGGTCCTCGATTTCGTCTGCGATAATCAAAAAAAGCTTTTCATCCTTTTGTCGGACCGTTTGCCAGACTTCTTCCATCGTGGCATAAGCTGCCGCCGCAAGGGTTGCCGCAACCCCCTGGTGAGCCTGATTGCCGGTCATTGCGTCCAGCTTCTGACTGGTCACGTCCTTGACCGGAATGCCCGCTGCCTTTGCCAGGGAAATAATTTTCCCAATGCTTCCCTTCTGCTCCACCGGCGCCACATAAAGTTTATCCACGGCTGTGCCCGCCTTGATCGCTTCCAGCACAGCATTTCTACCGAAAATCAACTGGTTGTCTTTTTCCTGCGTCTGCTCCGACATGATTTTCAACCCCTCCAACTGTCAATGCGCCAATTTTGCCCTTTTCCGCGGCGCCAGGCAAATCTCTTTTTGTAAGCCAGCGCTGTGCGGGTAAAAAAGCCGCAATATTTGTCATATTATATCATAAAATGTACGCAGAAAAAAGCACCTTGCCATATCTTTTGCAAAATCAAATCCAAAACAGCGCCAACAGCACCAGCGCCACGCCTGCCATTACACCCACCAGTACCTTTCCTGCGTTGCGCAAAAAGCGTGCCTTTTTCCGCCTGGCTAGCGCAACGTTTCCCATATGGGAAACATAATCTCCCGCTTTTTGCCGCAAGCGCTCCGGATCTTCGTCCCGGAACCCTTCTTTTACAATCAGAATTGCCCGTTCAAAAAACTCGTTCTGCGTATCTGCTACCTCGATGATCTTTTTGTGCACGCCACGCACCATCGCCAAATTCCTCCCTTGTGTTCTGCTCCTTGGAATATTTTTGACATGGTGCTCAAAACTATGCAGAAACTTTGGGTAAAATTCCTGATCGCCCGCTTTTTCCACCTTTTCAACAAATATACTAACAGTAATCTCCCCTTTTCATGGCCATTTCGGTTGAAAACCCTGTGGAAAGCGTGGAAAAGAGGGCTGTTTTCCCCTTATCTTTGCTACTTTAAAAATATTTTACAAAGTTTTGTTTTCCACTTGACAAAATAGTCGGGTTTTTTAGGTAATCTTGCAATTTTTTGTAAAACCCGTTTAAACCGCTTCTTGTCCAGCTTTCAAAGGCATATCGGAGAATTTCCTGTTTTCACAAATTACAAATGGTTATCATACGTCTTATCTTCAAAATTTTGCGATGGACGGTCTTGACTTTCCCTAAAGCCTGGATAAAATAAAACGCACCCCATGACCTCATGCGGTGCGTTTTATTTTATCCTATTTTTCCTCATCCGGCTTTCTGGTGGTTAAAAACCAAACGGCCCGCTCAATGGAATCCCGGCTGTTCCCCCAGTCCTGCCCCTTGCTGCGGTAATCGTACATGCGGCAAAAATGGGTTACATCCGCCTGTAATGCGCTTAGGTAGCCTTGGGTGATCCGTCGGGTTTCTTCGATAAAAGGAGCCGCTTTTTTTCCCATTTCGGCGGCGGCCAGCACGGTCAGCTGCCGGCAATGCTCCAGACAGATCACCGGCTGCTGCCCGTACAGGGCGCGAAAGCTCTCTTCTTTTTCCCATAGATGCAGCAGCGTGTGCAGCATCTGGTCCAATACCCGGTCCACTTCGCTGCAGACAAAGCAGCTTCTTTTTTTCTCAACGCCGCCGGCCTTTTTGAAAAGGCCACTCTTTGCTTGCGGGGCAGGCAGGCCGTTTTCCGCCACATGCGCCAGATGGCTTTCCAACATCAGAGCCAAGGACAAACGGTTTTTTGCCTTCAGCATCCGTTGAAAATGGTCAAAGCAAAAACCCGCCTGATTCGTTTCGATCCGAATATCCGGCTCCATCATTGCAGCGCCCATGATGTAATCTAGGCACCGATCCTCTAGGATGTTGCGCAAACGGCAGATCGGACAGCCTTCCTTCGGCTCGAACACTTCGCTGAGTGGAATGGTATAGATGGAATCTTTCATCATAAAACGCCCTCTCGTTCAACAGCATTCTATTTCCAGTATCAAAAGCCCGTCTGGAATCGTATTTGTTTATTGATGAATATCAGTATACCATATCCTCGCCAAAGGTGCTATAATAAAATCCTAATACGCATGCAGCGGGGGGCGATCAGTATGGATCAACGCGTTTTTAAAATCTCAGGCATTCCGGCGGTTTTGTGGGGACCGCCCTGCAGCCGGGTCATCCTTGCGGTCCACGGCAGCCAGTCCTCTAAAACGGATACACCCATTGCGCTTCTGGCCGGGATCGCGGCAGAACATGGCTACCAGGTTTTGAGCTTTGATTTGCCGGAACATGGGGAGCGGAAAAGCGAGCCCACTCCTTGCACAGCCGAGCCCTGTGTAAGGGATTTACGGGCAATGATGGACTACGCCCAAGAAAAATGGGCGCATATCAGCCTGTTTGCCAATAGCATCGGCGCGTATTTTTGCCTGCTGGCTTACGCCAAGCAGCCCCTGGAGCAAGCTTGGTTCCTCTCCCCGGTTGTCGATATGCAAAGGCTGATCGAAAACATGATGGCGGCGTTCCAGGTCTCTGCCGAACGGCTGCAGCGGGAACAAACCATCCCCACGCCCGCCGGGCAGGCTTTATCCTGGGATTACTACTGCTATGTCACGGCCCATCCTGTTGCTGGTTGGAAGCCCCAAACCTTTCTCCTGTACGGCGGGCGGGATGCCCTTTGCGAAAAAGATACCATTCTCCGGTTCGCACAGCGCTTTTCCTGTGCACTGAAGATCATCCCCGAGGCGGAGCATTATTTCCACACGCCGGCGCAGTTGCAGGCGTTTTGCAGTTGGTTGAAAGAAACGATGGAAAGCGCCCCTGCCCTATAGACAATTGTAAACGAAACCGAGGTTTTTTATGCGAATGATCGAACAAAATGAAATCTTTCTTCTCCAAGGCGTCTCTTATTTTGATTTGGCGCGCACCTTGGACTGCGGACAGTGTTTTCGCTGGCGGCTTTGCGACGACGGATTTTGGGAAGGGGTTGCCGCAGGCCGTTTCTGCCGCGTCCGTCAACGGCGCTCCGTTTTGCTCTTCACCGATACCGACCGCCAGAGCATCCGGGATTTCTGGATTCCCTATTTTAGCCTGGACGTGGATTACGCCGCCTTGTGCCGGGATTTTCGCTCCGATCCGGTTCTGGCCCAGGCCATGGATTTTGCCCCTGGTATCCGATTGCTGCGGCAGGAACCCTGGGAAACCTTGTGCTCTTTTATCATCAGCCAAAACAATCACATTCCCCGGATCCGGGGCATTATCGAACGGCTTTGCGCTCTTTTAGGCGAACCGCTGCCCGGCGGGATGTCTTCTTTTCCCAGTCCGGAACAGCTGGCCCGCTGTACGCTGGAGGATTTGGCGCCCCTTCGCAGCGGCTTTCGGGCCAAGTATCTTTTAGACGCCGCGCAAAAGGTTCTCTGCGGTGCTGTCGATCTAAGGGCCATCGGCCAGATGGACCCAGATGCCGCTCGGGAAAAGCTGACCGGCATCTGCGGCGTCGGCCCCAAAGTTGCCGACTGCGTGTTGTTGTACGCTTACAACCGGACACAGGTCGTTCCCATGGATGTTTGGATGAAGCGGGTGCTGGCGGTACTTTATCCGGACGGCTTTCCTAAGCATTTTTCCCCCTATTGGGGGATCGCGCAGCAATTTTTGTTTCATTATGCCCGCTCCCACGCTGGCCTTCTTCGCGCACCCCTTTAAAAAGATAAAAAACCGGCACCGCTTGAATGAAAAGAGCTCCCAATTTCTTGGGAGCTCTTTTCATTCCGTCAATCCGGCCAGGGCATTCTCGTCGATGCGGCGCACCACGCCGTGTGTATAGGGCGTAAAATATTTTTGCCAAAACCTGGCGGCTGTAGGGTTAAAGCTTTCGTAATCCACGCCTAAGCGGGTGTACCCCTCGGCCGCCAGCGTCTCGATGAGAAAATTCAAAAGGGTTTGATACAACCCCTTTCCCCGGTGCTCCGGCAGGCAAAAAGCACCGCAGATATTCTGTACCCCCACCTGTTCGGTGGCAAAGTTCTCCGCCGTATCCGCAATTTCCACATAGGCAGCAATCCCCCTCTGATCCGCAGCCGCAAACAGGCGGGTACATTCCTCTTTCCACCGATCCGGACCGATGTGTTTCATAAAAACAGGGCTTTGGACAAAATGCTCTTCCAGCATCCGGTGCAGCGGATCCAGCCGTTCACGATCCGCCTTTGCCACCTCCCAAAAGGTAAAACCCTTACAATCCGGCGCGCCAATGGGAGCCATGGGCCGGATGGCGTCTACGCAGCGCAGACCGAATCCGTATTGGAAAAACGCTTCGATGGCCGCTCTGTCGTGAGCGTACAATCCAACAGAATGGCTGGAAATTCCCTTTTCCGCCCACTTTGCTGCCGCCGCCTGATACAGCCTTTGGTAGATCCGCCCCCGGCCTTCCCGCAACGCGCCGTGGGCATGGATCGGAGAAAAGGCCCCCCGTGCAGTACCGGTAAAAGCATTCTCCCTGGGGGGAAAACAACAAAGAAATCCGACCATTTTGCCTCTCTCAAACGCGGCGCAGCCCAGGCCGTTTAGAGCAAAAGGCGCCAAATCCGGCAGAGAGGCCACTGCCGGCAGTGCCGGCACCGCAGCCCGCTCCTCCTGATAGTTTTCCATGGCAATTCCCATTGCCTGTAAGATGTGTTCCCTGCGAAAGTCCAACAGTTCCATTGCCGCTCCTTTTTTGTGCGTTCAAAGGCGGAAAGGATTTTACTTAGCCGGTGCCGGATGGCGCGTTTTGTTCCGCCTGCCTTTTGTTCCCAGCATACTTCCGCCACACAAAAATGTCAACCGCGCCCCGCTTATTGCTTGTCCACAATTTTACACACCAACACACTGGCGTCGTCGTCATGCCCACCCGTGCGGCGCCTTTGCGCCGTCTGCCAAATATCCTGGGCCAATTCCTCCGCGCTCTTGCGGGCGGACAGCTTGATCTGATCGAAAATCCAGTCGCTGCCGTCTAGCAAAATCCCGTCAGACACCATGATGATCCAATCGCCGGCGTGCAGTTTCAGGCGGCTTTTTGCAAAATCCACGCCCTTGAGAATCCCCGCCGGCATGGAGGCCCCCTCCACTTTGACCACTGATCCGTCCCGGTAGACAAAGGTCGGCGCTGCGCCCGCTTTTAAAAATTGGGTCTCGCCGGAATACAGGTCCACCGTCGCCACATCCACGGTGGAGAGCGATTCCTCCTCTGATTTGACCAACAGCGCGGCATTGGCCAACTCCAGCGCCGCGTCAAAAGAAAATCCTGCCGTCACCAGCTTTTTCAGCAAACAGACAGTCATTGACGAATCCAACGCCGCCCGGCTGCCGCTGCCCATTCCGTCGGACAACAGCAGGTGCACCTGCCCCCGTCCGTCCCAGATTTCCTCGAGTGCGTCCCCACAAAGCGTTTGGCCATCGCAGGGATGTTGGAGCTTTGCCGTCTGGACCGCATAGGCCGTCCGCTCGATCCAGCGCAGATGAACGGCGTTTTCCACTTCGCTTACCGCCGGCAGCTGCAGTCGCCGCTGGCAAAGCTCCGAAAGCCACAGGGTCATGGCGGTCTGGTCCATCCGCGCCAATTTAAAGGCGGGAATCACCGCCTCCACCGTCATTCGGCCGGTCTGATCCGTATAGGCGCTGACCGAGATCGGCGAAAGGTTCTCCCGCTCCAGTAACGCGCTGATTTTATCCCCAACTGGAAATTCCGCCTGCTCAATACCGGTCAGTTCCTGCGCCAGAGCGTCCAGCATCCCGCTCATTCCCGTAAACTGATCCGTCACCACCCCGCGGAGGGATTGGGCCTGGGCCCGGGCCTCCCGCTTGCTGGAAAAGCGCTCGTAGCCGGCGCAGATCTCATTGGCCAATTCCCACTTATGGTCACAGCGTTCCCCCATGTATCCGGGAAAATCCGCCGCCGCCACCTTGCCCTTTTGTCGCAGGATCCCGGTCAGGTTGTTAAAGCCGTCCATGACCGAATGGTATTGTTCGCCCCAGCACACCGGCTTTTGCGGGCATACCTTGCAAACTCGCTCTGCAGCAGCCGCAAAAACATCCGCCACCGATCCTCCTTTGGCCTCGCCGACCTTTTGGCTGACCTGGCGGGTGGCCTCTCCGATATCCGTCAGTGCCGCTGAAGCGAATTTAAGTTTTGACAGAACCACCTCCCTGGCAGTCTTGGAAAAAGCGTCTGACCGCTGCCGCCCCCAAAAAACCAGACTCTGCACCGCCGAGGCGGGGATCAGCAAAAACAGCACCGCACCCAAAAAAATCTCATACAGAATGCTGTAAGCCTGATATTCGCTACCCATAATCAAAGCGGTCAGGCCATTGACGACTACGAACACCAGCGCTTGCACTACCGAACCCAGTTCGGCAAACATCCCGGTTAACATGCCCCCGAACCCGTAGGACGCGGCCAAAAAAGAAAAATCGCCGCCCAAAATCCCCATCGTCACCCCCGCCGTCACCCCGGCGATGGCGCCGCCGGATTCCCGACCACATTTGGCCGCCAGCAGAATGGTTACAACGGCGGCGATCCGCCCGACCGACACGTCGCCGACGAGGAAGGACCCTAGCGCCATGACCAGCAGTGCGTAGGAAATAATCAGGCAGGAGACGTCTTTGCTATTCAAGGTCGCCAGTTTCTCCCGCAGCAGCAGCGCCAACGCCGCCCGTTGGAAAAAGAAGCAGCTCCCCGCCGCCAGCACCGATTCAGACAAGCAGATCACTACATCGTACACAAGATACCCCCGCAGAGAGGCCAGCGCCAGCCCCGGCAGAAACACCGCAGCAAACGCAATGGCCGGCGCCATCCAGATCCGGTGTTTCTGCAGTAGGCGGGGCGGCAACACCCACTTAACTGCCACGGCCAATGCCACGGCCGCAATATACCGGGTGTTGTTCTCCGGATGGAGCGAAAAAATATATCCTAGCAAAGCGCCCGCCCCTGCCGCGGTCGTCCGCTCTTTTTTGCCCGCTGCGGTAAACGCCACGCCAAAAGGCGCCAGCTGTCCTAGCAAAATGGCGTTGGCCAATAAAAATCCGCAAACGGCATAGCCCAGATACGCTAAAAGCTCCTTCTGCCGCTTTAAAAAGACTACCAGCCGTGCAATGGCCGGCATTGGTTTTTCGCTTGTTTTTAACACAAAAATCCCTCATTTCTTGGAACAATCCGGTTTTTCGGGGTATTTTTTCCCGTGTTTTTGCATAAAATAGGGGTTCCGATATTTTTAGTATAGCCACTCTCCCCTGCATACCCTGTCGGAACCAGTCGCTGCAGAAGGTGTGCCACCTGACGTACCGTCTGCGCGCCCTTGACAAGCGATCTGCCCGAAGGTAATATATATTTGTATCGATTTTTTCGGGAAACCGGAAAAATCAAGAATCGCTGCATCTGCGGCAACAGGAGGAAGCAATATGAAATTGGATGGCGTGCGCACCCGGTTTGCGCCCAGCCCCACCGGTTATATGCACGTGGGGAATCTCAGAACCGCTCTTTATGCCTATCTGATGGCGAAATCTCAGAACGGTACCTTTATTCTCCGGATTGAGGACACCGATCAGGAACGGTATGTAGAGGGCGCGGTGGACATTATCTACAACACGCTGAAAGAAGCCGGTCTCAACTGGGATGAGGGGCCGGATATCGGCGGCCCCGTAGGCCCCTATGTCCAGAGCGAACGCATGTCCATGTTCAAAGAATACGCCGAGCAGCTGGTGGAAAGCGACCACGCTTACTATTGCTTCTGCGATAAGGATAGGCTGGAGGAAGTCCGGATCCTGCAAAAAGCCTCCGGGATCGCACCCCGGTACGATGGCCATTGCCGCAACCTATCCAAAGAGGAGGTCGCCGAAAAGCTGGCGGCGGGGATTCCCTACGTCATCCGCCAGAAAATGCCGGTCGAAGGCACCACCTCTTTTCAAGACGAGGTTTACGGCCTGATCACCGTGGACAACGACACCTTGGACGACCAAGTCCTGATCAAGGCCGATGGGATGCCCACCTATAACTTCGCCAACGTGGTGGACGACCACACCATGGGCATTACCCATGTCATCCGCGGTTCGGAATACCTATCCTCCACCCCCAAATACAACCTTCTGTACGAGGCATTCGGCTGGGATATCCCGGTTTATATCCATTGCCCACCGGTCATGAAAAACGCCACTGAAAAGCTGTCTAAGCGCAATGGTGACGCTTCTTATCAGGATCTGGTGGCCAAGGGGTATCTGCCCGCCGCCATCGTCAATTATCTGGCTTTGCTGGGTTGGGCGCCGAAAGGGGAACAGGAAATTTTCACCATGGAGGAGCTCAAACGGGAATTCTCCGTTTCCGGCATCAGCAAATCCCCCTCTATTTTTGACAATCAAAAGCTGGACTACATCAATGCCGAATATATCCGTCAGCTTTCGCTGGAGCAGTTCCACGAGATCGCCCTGCCTTGGATCTGCCAGACCGTCCGGCGCGAGGATGTGGATACCATGTTGATTGCACGGGTATTGCAGGCCCGCACCGAGGTATTAAACCAGATTCCGGAGCAGGTGGACTTTATCGACCGCCTGCCTGAATACGATACGGCGCTGTACGTCCACAAAAAAATGAAAACCAACGGGGAAACCTCTCTGGAGACCCTCAAGGCGGTACTGCCGGTGTTGGAGGGCCTTTCCGATTTTACCGAGGAAAAGATCCACGCCGCCCTATTCGACCTCATTACCAAGCTGGGTGTAAAAAACGGCTATCTGCTCTGGCCGGTCCGCGTGGCGGTTAGCGGTAAGCAGTTCACCCCTGGCGGCGGCATCGAGATTTGTGCCATCTTGGGCAAAGAGGAGTCGATCGCCCGCATCAAAAAAGGCATTGCGCTTTTAAGTAAATAAGCGCCCGGTTCAAAATTTTTATCGCGCAAGTCCGGCCTTAAAACAGCAAAACTCTTTTCCGGCTGGATTTGCGTAATCGTCTCGGCGCCAACAGTGCTGCCCTTCTCCGCTTTTTTGGGGAAACAGCGGCGATGAAAAGGAGATTTTTTCAATGATCGTTGATTTTTCAAATATAGAAGAAACGGTGATTCCCCGCTTTAACGGCGGCGAAAAAGAGGTGGCCGCCCGCATGTATGTGGACGCCAGCAATAAGATCATGCGTGGAAAGCTGGAGCCCGGCGCGTCCATTGGGCTGCATACCCACGAAACCAGCAGCGAAATGATCTATATACTGGCGGGCACTGGCACCGCGCTGTGCGACGGGCAGACCGAAACGCTCCCGGCAGGCGCCTGCCATTACTGCCCCAAAGGACACAGCCACAGCCTGATCAATCGTTCGACCGAACCCCTTGTTTTCTTTGCGGTGGTACCGCAACAGTAAACGTGGCGCACCGATTCCAAATCCAGACGCAAAAAGGCAGGGTCCCTAAGGGATCCTGCCTTTTTACCGGATAAAGCTCGCGTTAAAACGCCATGTTCAAAAGCAGATAGTAACCGGTCAAGATCAGATAGAAAATGCCAATGACCGGCAGGGTACGCTTGACCAACGCGCCAAAATCAGTCTTAAAATGCTCGCAGGCCAAGGTCAGGCACAGGTGGGTCGGCGAAATCTGCATGGCCGTATAGGTACAGCTCATCAAAAACACCATCAGCGGCATTCCCGCGCCGGGAATCGCTGTAAACGCCATGGGAAGGCACAGGGTGATGATCGCCGTAGAACCCGCCACAATCGTACCCACAAAGAAAATCAGCCCGAAGATCAAAAACGATGGGATCGGCAGCGCTTCGAACAAGCCTGGCAGCGCGGTGATCACGTTGGTATGGGTCAGTAGATCCTTAAAGATCATGACTACAAAGGTGTTGATGACGATACGCGCCTCCAGCGCCGAGAGGAAAAACGGCTTGATCTCCCACCAGGTAAAGTGGCTGGTAAAGAAATAGACAATGATTACGCCAATGGTGGCCAGGTAGACCGGCACGTTGAAGGCAATGATTAGCAGAATAATCACCGCAATGGTCCACAAGCTGCGGCACAGGCTTTGCAGGTCGGCCAGCTTGTCGGTGGTGGGCGGTTCCCCCGTATCCTTGGGTACCCTTCGCAGATAAAACAGATATCCCAACAACAACAGGCAGGCCACCATCGGCACCATGCCCAGTACAAAAGCGCCCATCTGCACCCCTGTCAGCTGGCAGGCCAGAATGATCGAGGAATAGGTAGGCAAAAAGCTTTCGGGGATATGCCGGAAAAAGGACGCCACAAAGGTTTTATCCTCTTTGCTGATGTAATCCCCACAGGCAGCATCCACCATGGAACCCGCGATGAAGATGGCGCCGGGAGAGGGCAAAAGTCCGATGAATACCGGCGCGATGGACGCGTTGACCCGCCGGCTGTTAAACAGCCGGGACAAGGATCTTTGGGCCAGGTCCAAATGGCCCCGCAGTTCCATCATCCGCTGTAGAAAGGTGATCAGATAGCAGTTCAAAATAACCATAATGGTCGCTTCGCTGATCATGGATTGCCCTGTGATCAACAGCGCATCCAAAATGGGAATGCCATAGAGCAGCACTGTCAGCACCGACCCGGCGCCAATGGCCCCGGACAGCGGGATTTTAAACTTCAGCAGGACGATGATCGACACAAAAATAAGCGCGAGCTTGACAAAATCACCATACTGCACCCAGAACGATAAAAAGGACGAACTGTCCAACGCAACAACCTCCCAAAATGTCCATTTTTTAGATCCGCCATCCGATGGCGGATGAATACTTTTACAGTATAACGTTTTCTTTTGCTAAATCAAGCTTGGGCGCAAAACTTTATGGGAAAAGGCAAAAAGCGGATGAAATCCGGGCGTTTCTCGCCTGTTTTGACCCTATCAGCACAAATAAATCCAATAGGCATTTGGAAAATAGCCGTGTTTCCCTTTGTGGCATAACCGGTATATCAAGTAAAAATCCATCCCCTCGTTCACAGAAAACGCCTTTCGAACCGTACTTTATTCTATTCGTATTGCTTATTCAGATCAAGATATTGGTGAATTCATAAGTAACTAAGAAAATCAAAAGTATTGCAGCCACCACAAGAGATCGCCCCAAAGAAATCTGAGCGAAAATGCCATTTTGCACCGCCACCTCTGAAAGATCCCCCTTTATTTTTGTAATCGCTGCAAATGGATCTTCCAGTGGGCGGCTGGGTTTTCCTTCCGGACGGCAGCGGTGCCTGGTGAACAAGCCAACGCCGAACGACAGGAACTACAGATCATACAACGCGCATATGAAACGGTGCAACGACGCGGTGTGAAGCTGCTGTTTTGAAGTTTTAAAAAAAATTTTCGACTCTCATTGTACAAAAAATACCGTAAGGATACAATTGTATCCTTACGGTAACCATCCAATGGTATTGTTGGGGTAACTATATCCCAATGCAAAGTGCGTACTTTACGAAAGATGCACAGGGCATTAGAATAATGACAACAGGAACGGAGGCTTTAAAACAATTGGAGGTGTTTACAATGAACAAAGTAGTAGAATTTTTGCAGGCAAATCCGGTACAGTATCTTGCGACTGTCGGCCGTGACGGCAAAGCGAAATGCCGCCCGTTCATGTTCTGCTTTGAAAAAGACGGCAAGCTGTGGTTCTGCGCCAACAACACAAAGGATGTTTACAAGGATATGCAGATGAATCCGGAAGTCGAAGTTTCCGTTTCTGATCCAACCTATGCCTGGATTCGGCTGAACGGCAAAGCCGTGTTTGAAAACAATATGGCAGTCAAGGAAACCTGCATGGGCAACCCCATCGTCAAAGGCCAGTATCAAACCGCCAGCAATCTGATTTTCGAGGTGTTCTATTTGGAAAGCCCCCACGGTGTCATCGCTGATTTTTCTGGTAACCCGCCGTATCAATTCTAATGTCCGCTAGTCATCGGCCTGCGGGGCAAGATGCAAAACCCGTGCCACCAGGATGGGGCTACCGGCCCCAAAAGCGGGTGAAACAGCGTGAATCCATTTCCAGTAGCCTTTTATTAACGAAAAGGCGCCTGGGCAGCAGAAGATTGGGCAGAAAAATCCCCCGCAGACCTTGTTTGTGGGGGATTTTTTCTCGTTCCCATCCTTCAAAAACGCATTCCCCTTCTGTCCTTGCCACGGCTGCATCGACAACGCGATCCATACCTTTTCAGGAATCCATCTCCGGCTGGAATGCGCCGAAATGGATTTGTAACTAACTCTTATAAAAGCGTAGGTAAAGCATCATTCGCTCTACCTACGCTTTTGTTTATGAGGCTATTTGAGCCTTCATATCTGAATTTATATGACTGAATAATATGGATTTGAATATGAATCAGTTTCTATGATTATCTCCCCATTCACACATGCCATCCAATATTGGAATGAGAGATTTCCCCTTTTCAGTTAAGCTATACTCCACTTTTGGAGGAATTTGCGGGTACTCCTCTCGGTGGACAAGACCATCTGTTTCTAATTCCTTTAATGTTGAGCTAAGGGTCTTGTAGGAAATCGTCTTTATATATTTTTTTAGTTCGTTAAAGCGGACTACCTTAAATTCCATAAGGGTATACAGAATAAACATTTTATATTTCCCTTGAATTAGAGACATTGTGTAGCTAAAACCAGTGCCCTCTAAGTTTGCGTCATGAATGCACATAATCCCCATTTTCACACTCTCCTTTAAGTAAGTATCGCACTTGAATGTGCGTACTTGAAAAAAGTTTTATTCTTGCTATGATTATAATGTCATAGGCAATAAAAGTCAAATTGTGAAAAAGAAAAGGAGAAAAATTATGAAAAAAAATTTAGCGTACAGCCGTACCTGTTTCCGATGCCGACCTATATGATTGGAACTTATAACGAGGATGAAACGGTCGATGTTATGATGATGGCATGGGGTGGAATCTGTGCTGAGAACATGGTCGCACTGAATCTGGAAGCCGAACATAAGACAGTTGAAAACATTGAAGCAAGAAAAGCGTTTACACTTGCTGTTCCAGGAGTGGATACGCTGAGAGAATCCGATTTCCTCGGCATTGCTACTTCAAACAAGATGGCGGATAAATTTGAACGGACAGGACTTCATGCAGTGAAGAGTGAACGTGTGGATGCTCCGGTTATTACAGAATACCCGATTACGTTAGAGTGCGAAGTAGTGGAAATGCAGAACCAGCCTTATGGTCTGCGCGTCCTTGGGAAAATCATCAATGTAATTGCAGATGAAAAAGTATTGGATGATGCAGGCAAAATTGACGCAGCAAAAATTCATGCGTTTGCTTTCGACCAGATGCAGCATGGCTATTTTGCCATTGGCGAAAAAGTTGGGCAGGCATGGAAAAGCGGCGCTGACTTGATGAAGAAATAAGCGAGGTATATATGGGAAAAAATATAGTTATTTTGAATGGAAGTCCACGAAAAAATGGAAATACATCTGCGCTGGTACATTCTTTTACCAAGGGCGCAGAAAGTGCGGGAAACGCAGTAACGGAGTTCTTTCTGGACAGTATGAACATTCATGGCTGTAAAGGATGCTTTGGCGGCCACAGCAGCAGAGAATGTCCTTGCGTTCAAAAGGATGATATGATGCAGATTTATCCGGCGGTAAAGGAATGTGATGTGATTGTTCTTGCGACTCCGCTGTACTACTGGAATATGAGTGGTCAGATCAGAACAGCGATTGACCGCCTGTTTGCGCTGGAGGAGGGTGACGGCAATTTACTCCGTGGACACAACAAATCATCAGCGCTGCTGATGTCAGCAGAGGGATATGGCTTTGAGGATGTTGTGCTTTATTATGACCATCTGATGGAACATCTGAAGTGGAATAATCTGGGCCATGTCCTTGCAGGAGGAAACGGTGATGTGGGCGACATCGCCGGAAAGCCCGAAATTCAAAAAGCCTTTGAACTTGGAAACAATCTCTAATTTGTTATAAAGCATTTCGCTTTATAACAAATTAGAGAAAAAGCAGAAGAAAAATGGACAGATGATTCCGGATCTGTTTGGACAATACCATAAAAGCCTTCGGCTTACGGCTGTGGAGCATGGGCTCTATTGAGCAGTTTTACCAGAATGTTGACACCGTACCAGGTGGTGATAATTTCAAAACCCGCGTTGATGTGCTGATGGTAGAAGAAGCTCTGGCCGTTGTGCGTGTGCTGGAAGAAGGCTGGGGCAACTGCATCGACTTCGCAGACGTTCTCTTCTGCTGAAGATGAATGGCGAATGGAAATGCGTGGCGAAAGCCTATAACCAGAACTCCAATACCATTCAGGAAGAAAGAACCACTACGGAAAGGAATGAAACGGGCAGGTACGCATTTTTGCTGCCCGCCCGTTTCGGATTTGGTGTACTGTAATGCCTAAACATCATACGACCGAGGAACTATTGGAAGGAAATTCTGTACAACACCTGATTATTCGTTTGGGGGTTCCTGCTATGCTCGGGCAGTTTTTTAATATGCTCTACAGCATTGTTGACCGCATTTTTGTGGGGCAGATCCCGGAAACCGGAGGAACTGCCCTTGCAAGTATCGGAATCTGTGCCCCGGCTTTAACAGCGGTTACCGCCTTCGCGTATATGGTGGGCATCGGGGGCGCTTCCAGTATGAGTATCAGTCTGGGGCAGAAAGACCAGAAACGGGCAAATACCGTTTTGGGAAATGCGGTCTTGCTGCTTTTAGGGCTTTCCCTTTTCCTTACGGTTGTTTTGCTTTTGGTGCGGCGGCCGCTGCTCTATCTGCTGGGGTGCAGTGAGACTATGTACCCTTATACCAATACCTACTTCACGATTTACATTTGCGGAACAGTGGCTTCTTTATGTGGCGTTGGGCTAAACCAGTTCCTTCTGGCACAGGGGTATTCAAAACAGGGGATGTTGTCGGTAGTGATCGGAGCGGCGGTAAATGTTATTCTTGACCCGCTGTTGATTTTCGTCTTTCATATGGGAATTGCCGGGGCCGCTGCTGCAACCGTTATTTCCCAGTGCTGCATGGCCGTCTATGTGGTTTGGCAACTTCGCAGCCCTAAAATGCCGATACGTTTGCGATTTTGCAGGTTGAAGCGGGAACTCTGTCAGCGCATTTTATCCATCGGCTCCATGTCCTTTTTGATCACGCTTCTCGACAATCTGATCATTATTCTGCTGAATGTGATACTCCGAAAATATGGAGGGATCAGCCGGGGCGACCAACTGATCACCTGCGCAACGGTAGTGCAGAGTTTTATGACGATTGTTTCCTGCCCTGCGCAGGGGATCACGTCCGGCTGCGGTACAATTTACAGTTACCACTACGGAGCCGGCCATTACAAAAAAATCCGTCAAGCATTTATTGGTGTATTTGCACTTTGTGGAGCCTATATCGGATTTTTGTGGATTGGCGTACAGGTATTTCCGCAATTGTTCACCGGGCTGTTTTTACAGGACAGTAGCTTAAACCTGCAGGCTTCCGCCAGCCTTCGGATGTATACGATGGCTCTGATCGGTGTGGCTGTGCAGTATGCCCTTGTGGATGGGCTGACTGCTATGGGAAAAGTGAGGTTTGCATTTCCACTTTCCGTTTTCCGAAAAATTGTTTATGTCATTTGCATTTTTGTTATTCCACTTATAGCCGATGTTTCCTTCGTCTTTTTGGCCGGAACAATATCGGATGCCATTGGAGCAATTTTCAGCGCAATCTTGTTTTTTAGTGTTATAATTCCAAAGTTGAAAAATGAATTGCTGCCAGCAGGGCAACTATTGAAGTAATAAATTCCAGTTTGTATCAACGCGGATATCGGTCAGGCGCTCATCGCGTTGACACAGGCATAAAAGCAGAAAAGTCTCTTTTGCCGCAAATGGCAAAAAGCGGCGCGGCCTTGATTGATCAAGGCCGCGCCGCTTTACAGTACATGTTCTTATGAGGCTTAACCAGCCTCCATTTTTTGATTTCCTATTCCGCCGCGTCCACCGTTACCATTTCCTGATCGCCGTACAACGCCTTTTCCAGCGCGGCGATCACCAGCCTTTTAAAGTTTTTGGTCGACTGGGTTGCACCTGCAACTGTCTCCATATCATCTGGCAGGTATTGTTTTTTGATAAATTCCTGGATAATCTCCGGATAAAATTTTGCCGGATAGGTGCCCGCCCCATTTTGCTCCATCTGCGCCTGATAATCGGCGTCTTTGGATTTATACGCGCCGGTTTCGTCCATGGCGTCAAAGGTAATTTGGGTAATGGCATTGTCCTGGATGGTCAGAATCACAAATTCAGTCCACCCCTCATCCGGCGCGCTGAGCTGCGCGCGGTAGCTGCCATCCTCAAAAACCGGGGCGGTGCTGATCGTGGCAGCGCCCTCTTTTGCTTTTTCCAATGCGTGTTTTAATAGCTTTTTAAAATTGCGGGTAGAAATCGTGGCTCCGGCTACGCCATCCATTTCTTCTACCGACCCCGCCTGCTTGTAATTTTCCACCAGCCGCTGGGCATAATCCGCCGGATAGGTTTCCGGCAGGCCGTTGGCCGCATTTCCAGCGATCATGCTGTTTTTGTAGCCCTCGTCGGCGGATTTTAAATCTCCGCTTTCCTTTTTGGCGTCGAACAGGACCGTCTCCACTTCACCTTTTGTGACCGTAACCTGGATAAAATCCTTCCAGCCGTTGTCATATGCCGGCATCTCCACTTCATAAATGCCATCTTGGTACAACGGCAGGGTCATGCTCCCCGGATTTCCCGCCCGGACAAAGTCCATCAAAGCCGCCATGACCTTTTTAAAATTCCCGGAGGACACCGTGGCCCCGGCTACCGCTTCCACCTGCTCCGAGTCATACCCTGCGGCGCGAAAATCATCTACGAGCGCGCTGTACGCCTTTTCCGGGTAGGTGGCGGGCAAACCACCAGCCGCATTCCCTGTGGCCATACTGTCCCGATAGGCCGTATCCTGGCTTTTTTTCTTTCCCGCCTCGTCCAACGCGTCGTATTCCACATCGGTAATATACCCGTCGGTCACTGTAATCTTCCCATACTCCCGCCATCCGTTTTCGTATGCGGGCATCTGCGCTTCATATACCCCATCCCCATAGGGACCCTGCTCCACTGACGAAAGGCTGCCGCTTTCTCCTGCGGTACAGCCCGCAAGGCCCAAACAGGACAATGCCGCCGCCAATAGTGCAGCAATTCTTTTTCGTTTCATCCGTCTCCCCCGGTTTCGTTTTTGATTATCTTTCCCCATTCTTTTCGCCGTATGCCCGCCCTGCAGGATACCGGTTCCAGAAACAAAAATCCGCGGAACACATCATGTATTCCGCGGCACGCAACACGCTTGTTACCGGTCAAAGATTTTACGGATCTCTTCAAACTCGTCGATCTCCCGTTTCTCTTCCCCGTCGCTGATCCCCAGGCTTTTTAGGATTTCCGAAGCCGGATCCTTCTCTTCAATTGGGTTTTCCTGCGGCTTTTCCTCCTGCTTAAACGGCTCCTCCGCCTCAAAATCGGTGGCGATAACCGTCACCTGCATTTCGTCGTTGAAGGTCGGGTCAAGCGCCGCGCCCCAGATGATGTTCGCATCTGGATTCGCCACGTCCCGCACCATGCTGGAGGCCAAATCCACATCCTCTAAGCTGATATCCGGTGAAGCGATAATGTTGATAATCACGCCCTTGGCCCCATTGATCGAAGTTTCCAGCAGCGGGCTGGAAATCGCCGCCGCCGCCGCGTCGGCAGCCTTGTCCTTGCCGGAGGCGCGGCCCACGCCCATGTGGGCTTGTCCCGCGTCTTTCATCACAGCGGTGACATCCGCAAAGTCAAGGTTGATGAGCCCCGGAATATTGATTAGGTCCGAAATGCTTTGCACGCCGTGCCGCAGCACATCGTCCGCCACCTCGAACGCATTGACCAGTGTAATCTTCGTATCAGACAAATATTTAAGTTTTTCGTTGGGAACAACCACCAACGCGTCCACATGTTCTCTCAGCGCAAGGATGCCCATCTCGGCCTGTTCCATCCGCCGGCGGCCTTCAAAAGCAAAGGGTTTTGTCACAATGCCGACAGTGAGGATCCCCATCTCCTTGGCGATCTGTGCCACGACCGGCGCTGCGCCGGTACCGGTGCCGCCGCCCATCCCCGCGGCTACAAATAGCATATCGGTTCCTTTTAGGGTCGAAGAAATTTCTTCCCGGCTTTCCTCCGCCGCTTTCTGGCCGATCTCCGGGTGCCCGCCGGCGCCTTTGCCGCGGGTGGATTTTATGCCAATCTGAATCTTTTGCGTTGCATTTGAGGAGGAAAGAACCTGGCTGTCCGTATTCAGAGAAATGAATTCTACGCTCTGCATGCCGGAAGAAATCATCCGGTTAACCGCATTGCCGCCGCCGCCGCCGACGCCGACCACTTTGATAGCAACGCCTTTATCGACGTAGTTGTCAATTTCAAAATTCATGAGCATTTTTTATTTCCTCCTAAAATTTCTTTTATCCCAAACAGGAGCCGTAAACGGCCAGCTCCGGATGCTGATGTCAACAAAAAATAGATTCAAACTTTCTCATTTTAGAGTACCATTTTTTTCGTCTCAATTCAATAGTAAATCTACTGATTCTGCCCGTTTTTTCGGACTTTTTCACTGAAATTTACAATATTTTCTTTAGCTTTCCGGTATCGACGACCCACTATCCTGCTGTTGGCCCTCTCCGGGTGCAGATTCGCTGATAGGCGCGTCTGTTTGCGAATCCCCGCCGCCCTGCCCGGTGGAAGACGGCGGCGTCACGCTGCCAGACGGCCGGGTCCAGACCTCTCCGTCGTAAGAAGCGTCGATGATCCCGTGGAAGCTGGCGACCAGATCTTGCGCCTCAATCACCTCTGTTACCAGCTCGAGTTTATACTCCAAATTTGTGTCCGTGCCTAAAACAATTTCAAAAATATCCTGATAGTATAATTTCAAATTGTAAGGATCCGAGAGATCGATGATATTAAAATAAAGAAACCCAGTTTTCTCCACCGCATCCATAACCAGCCGCATCCGTTTGACATTCTCCGAATCCGTTTCATCCAAATAGCTGCCCTGCGCCGGCGTTTCTTCTGAAAAGCCCATGACGACAGGCATTTCCTCTGGCAGGACCGGTGTGTTACATTCCAACACGCGCCCCTCTCCGCTAATCAGCGTGTACCCTGCGCCGGCGTCGATGGCGCCGGCCGGATCAGCCTCAGTGATTTCCAGGATAATCGTATCCGGCAGGCGCCGCCGGATCTTTACTGCGGCAATATAACTGTACTCCTCGATCAGCT
The DNA here is from genome assembly GCA_028692035.1 of Oscillospiraceae bacterium. Lineage (GTDB taxonomy): Bacteria > Bacillota > Clostridia > Oscillospirales > Ruminococcaceae > UBA3818. The sequence continues at coordinate 57,099 of JAQUYD010000006.1, read as the reverse complement.
TCTCCTTGATCTGCCCATCCTTGAGCCGGAACATATTCTCTTCCAGCAAAATGCCGGACGAAATGATCAGTGACCGGTCATCATAATGCTCGCTGCCGGTAACGGTAATCGTCTTAATTTTAAAAAAGACAGTGGTGGTCAGAATGATTGTAGTCGTCACCATAAAAGCCAAAATCAGCAGATACCAGAGGACGTTGTTCCCTCTACGCCGTCGGTGTTTCTTTCCCGCCGCAGAAGCCGGGCGTTCGTTCGTTCTCCCATAGTGATGGGGGGCGCCGCGTTTATCACTTCTTCGTTTCTGCTTCCTGCTCATTTTTCTTTCCCGCCTTTTATTTTTTCAAAACGCGCGCACCTAGCGCCGTCAAATTTTCACAAAACCGCTCATACCCCCGGTCAATCCAGTCGATCCCTTCGATCCGGCTGACGCCCTGGGCCGCCATTGCCGCCAGTACAAGCCCCGCGCCACCGCGTAGATCTTCAGCGCAGACATCCGCCGCGTGGAGGGATTCGCGCCCCTCGACCACCGCAACCTTTCCCTCCTGCAGGATCGCTGCCCCCATCCGCTGCAAGCCCGGGACGCTACTATAGCGATTTTCAAAAATGTTTTCCACAAAAATGCCGGTTCCATCCGCCACTGCCGCCAGTGACAAAAAAAGAGGCAACCCATCGGTAGGGAATCCCGGGTAGGGCATCGTCCGGATCTGTGGTATGGCCTTTGGCCGTTCTTTTCCGCCCAAATAACAGAATGTTTCTTCCCAGCGGACCTCGCTGCCGGTCATTTGTAGCAGTGCCAGCATCGACATGAGGCTATCTGGGCAGATCCCGGTGACCAGTACCTTTCCGCCGGTCATGGCGGCGGCCGTCAGGTAGGTTGCGGCGGCGATACGATCGCCGATAACCGCATATTCACACCCCTGCAGCGCGGACACCCCTTCAATCTCGATCGTATTTTCCCCCGCGCCGCTGATTTTTGCGCCGCACCGGTTTAAAAACGCCGCCAGATCGACAATCTCCGGCTCGCAGGCACAGTTGATCAGGGTGGTTTTCCCCTTTGCCAGAACCGCTGCCATCATCAGATTTTCGGTGGCGCCCACACTAGGAAAAGATAAAACAATCCGGGCGCCCCGCAGCCCTTGTGGCACCTGGCATGTCAGAAATTGCTCTTCCTCCCGCACGACGGCCCCCATTTGGCGCAGGCCCTCCAAATGCAGGTCAATGGGCCGCGGGCCCAGCCGGCAGCCGCCCGGATAGGCGATTTTTGCGCGGCCATGACGGGCCAGCAGCGGCCCCAGAAACACGATGGACGAACGCATCTTCCCCGTCAAGACGCCGGGCAATTCCGGATCGGACAACCCATAGGCATCTACCAAAACGCTCCCCTGTCTCCAATCCACACGGCAGCCCAGCGTCCGCAGAATCTGAACGGTCAGCGCCGTGTCGGAAAGAGCAGGGCAATTATGTATCGCACAGCGGCCCGCTGTCAGCACTGTCGCCGCCAGGATTGGCAAAACACTGTTTTTGGCGCCCTGAATGGAGATTTCCCCCTCCAAGCGCCGCCCGCCCGTAATCTCATATCGACCCATAAACGCCCATCCTTCCTGATAAAAAGTCCCGCTGGGAGCGGCTCATTTCATCATATGCATCCAGGCGCTTTCGGTGAAAAGGGCAAACAGCCGTCTATTTTTTCTGGTACAGCTCTAAAATCTGCCGATAGATCCGGTCGTTGGCGTCATTGATCGCAAGGTTGGCCGCATTTTCGCCTAACTGCCGCAATTTTGCAGGGTCGGCACACAGCCGGTCAAATTCCTCGCACAACCGCTGGCCGGTCAGGTCTTTTTCCTCGATGACCACCGCCGCGTTTTTCCGCACCAGAGTCATGGCATTGTGATACTGATGGTTCTCCGCCACGTTGGGGGACGGAATCAAAATCGACGCCTTGCCCGACGCTTCCAGTTCGCTGAGGGTGCTGGCGCCAGAGCGGCCAATGATCAGATCCGCCGCTGCAAAGCATTCGGGCATGTCATAAATATATTCCCTGACGTCCAAATTTTCATTTTTCGTGCCATTTTTAACCCCTTTTTCCTGTAAAAGCTGCGGAAAAAGAGCCTTTCCATATGCGCCGGTGGCGTGGATATGAAAAACGTTGGTTTTTTCCTTATTATGGGAAATCAACTGGGCTATGGCTTCGTTGATCCGCCGGGCGCCTAGGCTGCCGCCAAACGACAGGACGCAGATTTTCCCCTCCAGCCCCATTTTTTCCCGGACAGCCGCCCGGTCAGCGGTAAAAAACGCCTCCCGCACCGGATTTCCTGTGACCACATAATGCGCGCCGGGATTGAGATATTTCTTTGCCTCCGGCACGGCCAGCATCACCCGATCCACATACCGGCTCAAAAGCTTGGTCGTCACACCGGGGAAGGCGTTCTGCTCATGGGTCAGGGTGGGGATCCCCATTTTTGCCGCCTGCCGCACCAACGGGCCGCTGACATACCCGCCGGTTCCCATCACCACATCTGGGCAAAACTGGCGTAGAATCTGGCGGGAACGCCGCCCCGAGGTGGTCAGATACGCCACCGCCATTATGTTGTTTTTTAGGTTGTGCCAACTGAATTGCCGCTGGAAACCTTTGACCTTGATGGGGGCAAACGCAAACCCCGCCTTGGGAACCAATCCGGCCTCCATTCCCAGGGGGCTACCGGCAAACAGGATTTCAGCGTCCGGTTGCTGCTTTTTCAAATATCCTGCCACGGCCAACGCCGGATTGATATGCCCCCCGGTGCCGCCGCAGACAAATAAAACCCGCATATTCTTCTTCCCCTCTACTGTTTTTCCAGCGCCGCGCGCCGGGAAACGGACAAAATGACCCCCATCTGTGCCAACAACATCATCAGCGCCGTGCCTCCGTAGGAGAAAAACGGCAGGCTAATACCCGTGTTGGGAATGGTGTTGGTCACAACGGCGATGTTCAAAAGCGCCTGCAGGCCCACCTGCGTGGTCAGGCCCACCGCCAGCATGGTTCCAAATTTATCCTGCGCCCGAATGGCGATGACATATCCGCGCCACACCAAAAGCGCAAACAGGATGACGATGATCGTCGCCCCAACCAGGCCCAATTCTTCACAGACGATGGAAAACACAAAGTCGTTCTGCGGCTCCGGGATATACAGGTATTTTTGTCGGGAGTTCCCAAGGCCCAGCCCCATGACGCCGCCGGAACCGATGGCCAGCAGCGATTGGATGGTCTGAAAGCCCAAGCCCTGGGGATCCGCAAAGGGATCCAGCCAGTATTCCAGGCGGGATTGGGCGTATTGGATAACACCGGGAATCATAACAACGATCACAATGCCTGCCGCCAGCACGCCAACGCCCAATGCAAACCATTTCAGATCAACACCGCCGACGAACATCATGACAATGCCAATGGTCGCGATCAGGATGGTGCCGGACAGATGGGGCTCCAGCATCATCAGGCCCGCAACCATGCCTAACACAATCAGAAAGGGCGCGATGCCGTATCGAAAGGTCTTCATCTTTTCGCCATACATGGTGACCATTTTTGCAAACATGATCACAATGGCAAACTTTGCAATCTCTGAGGGCTGAAAGGTGGTTAGGTTCCCGACGGGAATCCAGCGGTGCACACCTGCGATTTTGGGCATAAACAGCACCACGATCAGCAGTATGACGGCAACACCCATCACCGGCAAAGCCAGCTTCTGCCAATAACGGTAATCAAAATTAGAAGCTACGATCATGGCGATGATGCCAGCAATGGCAAAAATGATCTGTTTTTTGATATAGTAAAAGCTATCATTGTCATGGTAATAAGCATAAGCGTAGCTGGCGGAAAAAAGCATGATCAATCCAAACGTCAACAGCAAAAGGACCAATACCAGGAAGGTAATATCCATGTTCCCCCTGCCCACCGGACGTGTTTTCTTGCCCTGTGCATTTTGTTTTTGCGCCATCCACGCTTCCCTCTTTTCGGATAAAATTCTCTTTTACAGGGATACGACCCACCAGACTGCCAAAGCGCAGCCCACAGCCGTAATCAAAGAAAATACAGCTACAATTTTCACTTCGCTCCAGCCGCTCATTTCAAAATGGTGGTGGATGGGGCTCATTTTAAAAATCCTCTTGCCGGTGAGCTTAAAGGAGGCCACCTGCAGCATGACCGAAAGGGTCTCGCCCAGATAAATTATCCCGATGATGGCGATGAGGAACGGCAGCCCCAGCCCGAATCCCATCGCTACTACCAGCCCGCCTAAAAACATGGAACCGGTATCGCCCATGAACACCTTGGCCGGATGGAAGTTCCAGACCAAAAAACCCAGCATCGCGCCGGCCACCGCTACCGCCAGCAGTTGCATCTCATAAATCGAGAAAAGCGCGGCGATGACCATAAATCCCAGCGACGCGATAAAGGTTACGGAGCTTGCCAGTCCGTCAATGCCGTCGGTCAGGTTCACTGCGTTGACCGTACCCACAACCAGAATGAACAGCGCGATGGGATAATAAAACAGGCCCAAATCCAAATCCCCAAGAAACGGGATTCTCAATACAGTGGAAGTATCCCCCGCCAGATAGAGAATAACCAGGTAAATCGCCGCAATCAGGATCTGCATGATCATTTTTTGCCCGGCGGTCAGGCCCAGGTTCCGCTTTTTGACCACCTTGATGTAGTCGTCCATAAAACCCAGAAAGGCAAAAGCCATGGCCATAATCATGCCGGCAAACAGCCGGGTCCCAAAAATAGGGGATATTTCATTTTCCCCGCCGCCTGCGCCCATATACACCAAATAGCCCATTGTAACCGCAGCCAGCACACCTGCAATAAACATAAAGCCACCCATCGTCGGGGTCCCTTGCTTATTCTTATGCCACACCGGGCCAATGTCCAAAATGGTCTGGCCATATTTGACCTTCCGCAGCAGCGGGATCAGCCAAAATCCCATCAAGGCAGTAATGCCAAAGGCCAGTAATGCTGTCATTAGAATAATAAACGTCCTCATCATACGCCCCTTATCCGCCGCCTGCCGCGGCCTGTTGTCGTTGGCTGCATTTTAAGCCTGCTGGTAGACTTCCTGGACCAGCGTTTCCAACGCCATCCCATGGCTGCCCTTTACCCAAAGGATATCCCCTGGGCGAACCGACGCCAGCACATGGCCGGTCAGTGCCTGCTTTTCCGGGAACCAAACCGCATCCGGCACCCCGGCGGCTTTCGCTTCTTCAACGATCAAACGTGCCATTTCCCCATACGCATAGACCGCGTCCAGCTTGACGCGCCCCGCCAGCTGACCGGTCAGCCGGTGGGCCTGCTCGGACAAATAGCCCAATTCCAGCATATCCGCCAACACCGCGATCCGCCGCCCTGTGCAGGGCATCCCCGACAGGGTGGACAGCGCCGCCTTCATGGATTCCGGCCCCGCATTATAACAGTCTTCCACCACGGTGAAACCGTGAAATGGCGTGATCTTCTGCCGCCAGCCGGTAACCTGGTATTTGTCCAGCGCTGCAGCCGCCTCCCGGGGATCTATCCCCAGGCAAACGCCTACGCCGAAAGCCGCCAGCGCGTTGAGCACATTGTGGCTGCCCATACAGGGGATGCGGGCCGGGTATTTTTCGCCCTGATAACAGATGGTAAAGGTGGTGCTTCCCATCAGCACGACCAAATCCTTCGCGGTAATCTGGCAGTTTTTGTTCTCGATCCCGTAAAAGATCACCTTTAAATCCGGGTTTTCGTAGCCCCACAGCATCGAATCGTCGCCATTGAGCAGCAAGGGCGCCCCCTCCCGCAGTCCTTGGACGATCTCCAACTTGGCCTGGCGGATGTTTTTCTGGCTGCCCAGCCGCTCCATATGGGAAACGCCGATGTTGGTGATGACCCCGATCTGGGGCAGCAACGTGGTGGCCAGCTCCTCGATCTCGCCCAAAGCGGTCATGCCCATTTCGATTACAGCCGCCTGATGTTCCGGCGTCAGCTGTAAAAGGGTCTGGGGCATACCGATGTTGTTATTTAAATTTTCCGGCGTGGTCAGCGTATGGTATTTTTGCCGCACCACCGCTGCGATCATTTCCCGGGTGGTGGTTTTGCCCACGCTGCCGGTAACACCCACCGTCACCGGATCGAGCTTAATCCGGTGCATCCTGGCCAGCGCCCGTAGCGCCCGCTCGGTGTTGCCCACATACAGAGTCTTTTCCGCAGGTTCCGCACCCTTTTTATGGGCAACGGCCGCTACCGCGCCTTTTTCCAGGGCATCGCCAATAAAGCGGTGCCCGTCAAAGGATTCGCCCTCTAACGCGATAAACAGGCAACCAGGCGTAATCTTTCTGGAATCGGTCACAATTTCTCCCACCGTGCCGAACAACTTTTTATCCGCACAGATCCATTCGCTGATTTCGCTTAAGAAATAGCCGCTCAAAGAACTCCCTCACTTCCTGATTTGCGCTGCTCGGCCAAAAGCCGTGCCACAACTTCCCGCTCGTCAAAATGGATGGTGCCGTAATCCAGCACCTGATAATCCTCGTGGCCCTTTCCCGCCAGCAGCAGCACGTCGCCGGGCTGGGCGTGGGCCAACGCCCACTCGATGGCCTTATAACGATCTGGGATCACTTCGTAGGGAACGTTCGTCCCCTCAAATCCCGGTAGCGCGTCTTCAATGATCTTGACCGGATCCTCCCGCCGGGGATTATCGGAAGTCAAAATCATATAATCGGCATATTTGACCACCGCTTCGGCCATGTGGATCCGCTTGGAAGGATCCCGCTCCCCGGCGCAGCCGAAGAGAACCATCAAGCGATTTTGGACAAATGGTTTGATGGCAGGCAGCACTTTTTCCAGCCCATCCGGCGTGTGTGCATAGTCCCGAATCACCGTAAAATCCGTGCCGGTGGAAAGCACCTCTGTCCGCCCCGGGATTCCCGGACAGCTGGACAGGCCCGCGCAGACCTGCTGTAACGTCATCCCCAAGGTCAGCGCCGCGATCCCCGCGGCCATGGCATTGGCCACCGAGAATTCGCCCGGCATGGGAAAATCCACCCGGCCGATCTGGGATTCGCCCACCACCGTAAACCGGTTCCGGTCTACGGCTGGCCGGATATCCCGGGCCGTAAAGTCCGCCGCGTCGTCCCAGATGGAAAAAGTCCGGACCGGGCAGGACAGCTCTTTCGCCAGCCTGCGGCCATACGCGTCGTCAAGATTGACCACCGCCGCGTCGGAAAGATCAAACAGCTTTTTTTTGGCCTGATAGTAAGCCTCCATTGTGATATGGTAATCCAGATGGTCCTGGGTCAGATTGGTGAATACCCCTACGGCGAACCGGCACCCCGACAGGCGTTTTTGATCCAGCGCATGGGAGGATGCCTCCATCACCACATATTCGCAGCCCGCCTGGGCCATACGCATAAACAGTACATGCAGCTCCCCCGGGTCCGGGGTCGTGTTTTTCGCCGGCAGGACCATGTCGCCGATCTCATTGTGGATAGTCCCGATGAGCCCCACCTTTTTGCCCGCCGATTCCAGTAGGTGCTTGATCAAGTAGGTGCAGGTGGTTTTCCCGTTGGTTCCCGTAATCCCGATCAGTTTTATTTTCCGAGAGGGATTCCCGTAAAAATTGCTGCAAATTATGCCGTACGCTTCCCGGCTGTCCGCGACCAAAAGCTGACTGTCCAGCCCCAAATCTTTTTCACACACCACTGCCGCCGCGCCGTCTGCCAAAACCTGGCGCGCCGCCGTATGCCCGTCAAACCGGGCGCCGGCGATACAAACAAACAGGCAACCGGGCGTGATCTGCCTGGAATCGCTGGTCACCATCCCGATCTCCCGGTTTTCCAGATTCCCCTGAAACGGGATTCCGTTCATCAAGTCAAAAAGCTTCAAACTGTTTACCCCCTTTGCTGCGATGGGGAATGCTTCTCTTTCTTTGCATTCAGCCATATATTTTATTTTACCACATTTCCAGGCTGAAGTGTGACTAAATTCGTCGCATTTTCGGGACTTTCATTTGTATCTGTATTGCTGCCCACCTGCTGGACCGTCACCGTGACCACCGTTCCCGGCTGCACTTTTTCATCCGGAGAAGGGGATTGGCTGATCACCTGGGTTTGCACATTATCCTCAAAGTCCCCTTCAATTTTGATGTTGAGCCCGGCGTTTAAAATGGCTGTATTGGCCTGTTTCCCGGTCTTACCCAGCACATTGGGCACCGATACGGTTTCGGCCAACTCCGTTTCATCCGTATAAAGGATCACCGTACCGCCGTAGGGAATTTCATAACCGTACTGCGGCACCTGCTTGAGCACCGAATCCCCTTCGCCTACAATACGGGCCTTAAGCCCCAAATCAATCAGCTGCGACTGGGCTTCCTCCAGCATCACACCGGCCAGGTTTGGCACCGGCACGCTGGTGTTTTCATTCACGTCCAGGTCGGCCTCCATCCCCAGGTAGGGCAGGATATCCGCCAGCATATTTTTTACGATAGGCGCCGCAATGGTGGAGCCGTAAGGGTCATCCAGCTTGGGTTCGTCCAGCATGACCAGCACCGCGATTTCCGGATCGTCCGCCGGCGCAAAGCCCACAAAGGACAAGATTTTCCAGTCGCTGTCGCCAGCACCCAACTTTTCGGAGGTCCCAGTTTTGCCACCGATGCGGAAACCGGGCAGCTGCGCTTTTCGGCCTGATCCGTCGGATACAACGCTTTCGCACAACGATTTCATGGTTGCGCTGGTCTCGTTGGAGATCACCTGGCGTTTGACCACCGGCGCCGTTTGGGATACGACGTTTTTCTCTTCGTCCACCACCTGCTTCACCACATAAGGCTGCATCAGCTCGCCTCCGTTGACTGCCGCAGAAACCGCCGTGATTAGCTGCAACGCCGTGATCTTAAACGTCTGGCCAAAGGAGCTGCTGGACAGCTCCGTAATCCCGAAATCCTCTTCTGTATGGTAAATGCTACCCGCTTCTCCGGGCAGATCGACGCCGGTGGTCTGGGTCAGTCCAAATGCCCGAAAGTATTCGCGGAATTTTTCTGCGCCCAGCGCCTGGCCGTAAGAAATAAAAGCCGGGTTGCAGGAATTTTGCAGAGTTTGGGCAAAATTCTGGGTCCCATGGCCCGCCAACTTCCAGCAGTGGTAGGTCACGCCGCCGGTTTCGTACTCTCCGGTACAGGTAAAGGAATGATTTAACCCGATCACCTTTTCCTCCAGCACGGAGGAAGCCGTAATGATCTTAAAAACGGAACCTGGTTCATAAGGGTCGGAAATGGCTTTGTTCCGCCATTGGGCGTACTGGGCTTCTAGCAGGGCCTCTTGATATTTTGTTTCGTCGGTGATGGCGTCCAGCTGCGCCTGTACATTTGCGTCGTAGATGGCGTTCGGCGTGTTGGGGTCAAAATCGGGCTTGGTGCTCATGGCGAGGATCTCGCCGGTTTTCACGTCCATCACAATGGCACAAGCTTTATTCTGTACCTCGTGCTCAATGACCGCCTGTTCCAAATGCTTATCTACAAACCGCTGGATGTTGACATCGATGGTCAGTACCAGATCGTTTCCGTTTTTGGCTTCGTACATCTTTTCGTATTTGAAGGGCATATCCGTGCCCCAGGCGTTTTTGGCCGACACGACCTGGCCGTTTGTTCCGCTCAAAGCGTTGTCGTAATACGATTCAATGCCATAAGCGCCCTGGTTTTCGCTGCCGGTAAAGCCCAGCACGGTTGATGCCAGGGTCCCGTAGGGATAGTATCGCTTGTAGTCCTCTTCCAATCCCACGCAGGAAATCTCGTTTTCGGTAACAAACGCGGTCACCTCATCGGCCAGAGGGCGTTCGATCTTCTTTTTGATGATTTCATAATAGGTATTGCGCTGGGACTTTTCCAGTACGAATTCCTCAGACACATCCAAAATCTCCGAAAGGCCTTTGGCGATCAGCGCCCGTTCCTCCTCCGAATCAATATCCACCGGCGACAAATAGACGGTCCAGACGGTACCGCTCATGGCGAGGATCTCGCCGTTGCGGTCATAGATCGTCCCCCGCTGGGCACTGAGGCTAGTCACCCGCATTTGTTGGCGGGCCGCCCGCTTTTGCAGATCCTCCGCCTGCACCACCTGCAGTTGGAACAGCCGCCCTACGATAATGGAAGAACCCACCACCGACAGAGCCAAAATCAAGGCGATGATCCGTTTTTTCATTTGTACTGTCGTGCTTGGAAACGCCATTGTGTATCCCCCGTTCCGGTCGGCCGGCACTTAGATCCGCCGCGCAATTTTTCAGAAACAAAAGGAGTTAAGAATGTTCTTCTCAACTCCTTCGCTCTCACACTAGGAGCCGACGGCAAATCCCGGCGCCGAATCGCACCGAGAAACGCGTATCCCCCCTACTGTCTCCCTCTATATGGTATTGCCCTAAAATTTCAGATATTCCTGGATTTTTGTAATAACCTGTCCAATAACGACAAAGATACCCGTTCCGCCGCTGTTTTTGGCGGTGACCACATCCTGCGAGGAGAGGTTTACATATGCAACCTGATAATTTTCCAGCTTATTGAGCCCTAATTCATTGACTGCGATCTCCGCGATGGTCTCGTTGGACATCTTGGCGTCCAATTCCCGGTTCAGCCGTCCGTTTTCATTTTGCAGCTGCTCGAGTTGTGCGGTTGCCGAAGTAATATCGGCACTGATCTCCGCAATCATTGCATTGTTGTACAAAAGCAATGCCGTAATCGAAACCACGATCATGGCCACTAGGACAAGAGTGATTGGCCGCACGCCATATACGGACTTTACTGGTTGCGCTCGTTTGACGACTCGTACCTTCGGCTGTTCAGCGACCTTCGGCTCGTAGCGCGACAGATCATAAGCTTGATTTCCTGTGGCCATCCCCTCACCCTTTCTGTTGTCCTTTGTTTATACTTCCTGTACTTCCCGCTTTTTTTCGATAATACGTAGTTTGGCGCTGCGGCTTCTGCGATTTTCCGCCAGTTCTTTTTCTGTTGGCGTAATGGGTTTCCGGCTCACCAGCGTCCCTCTGGGGGTCCTTCCGCAAACGCATACCGGAAAATCCGGCGGGCAGATGCAGCCCCGTGCAAAATCTGCAAATTTCTGTTTGACCATCCGGTCCTCCAGCGAGTGGAAGGTGATAATGGCAAACCTGCCGCCCGGATTCAAAAAGTCAAACGCCTGGTCCAAAACCTGCGACAGGGCGTCCAGTTCGCCGTTTACGGCGATGCGGATGGCCTGAAAGGTTTTTTTTGCGGGATTTTTTTCCCGCCTGGCGGAATAGGGCATGGATTCCCGAATGATGTCCGCCAGCTGCCCGGTCGTCGTGATCGGCGCTTTTGCCCGCGCTTTTTCTATATTTTTTGCGATGCTGAAAGCGTACTTTTCTTCGCCGAATTCCCGGATGATCCGGGCCAAATCTTCGACAGTGTAAGTATTGACCAAATCCCGGGCGCTCGGCCCACTCTTGCTCATGCGCATATCCAACGGCGCGTCCTGGTGATAAGAGAATCCCCGCTCCGCTGCGTCCAGCTGATAGGAAGAAACCCCCAGATCCAGTAAAATGCCGTCGGCACCGGTAATCCCCCGCTCCTTTAGCGTACAGCACAGATCTTTAAAATCCGCCTGTATTACCGTGGCCTGCGCGTATGGCGCCAGCCTTTGTCCTGCAATGTCCACTGCGTCCGGATCCTTGTCCAGCGCAAACAGCTTTCCTGTGGTCAGCTTTTTTGCGATCTGACAAGAATGTCCAGCCCCTCCAGCTGTCCCGTCCACATAGATACCGTCCGGCCGAATGGCAAGCCCCGCAATGCACTCTTCCAGCATTACGGAAAAATGGGAAAATTCCATTGCCCCGCTCCTTTCGGTATGTTTGCGACTAGAATCCCAACTCCTCCATCGCCTGTTCGATGGTTTCGGCGGTCAGCTCCTCGCAGTTCTGGTTCCATCTCTCTTTGTCCCAGATTTCTGCCCGGCTGGATGCGCCGATGATCATGATGTCCTTTTCCAGGCCCGCATGTTCCCGTAGTTTGGCGGGGATAACGATCCGCCCCTGTTTGTCCACTTCCACATCCGCAGCGCCTGCGAAAAAATACCGTTGCAGCGTGCGGGATTTTGAAAGGGGGAGCTCCTTTATTTTTTTCTCCAGATTTCCCCATTCCTCCATGGAATATACAAACAAGCAACCGTCCAGGCCCTTTGACAGGATGAAGTGTTCACCTAAGTCGGTTAAAAGTTTGGCAGGAAAATTCACGCGGCCTTTTACGTCGAGCGTATGCGCATACTCGCCGATCAGCATCTTTCCCACCGCCCTCTCTTTCTATCACTTTTCAACCACTTTACACCACTTCACACCACTGTGACTCCATTATAACCAGTTCTTTTAAAAAATGCAATGTTGCAAATCAAAAAAAATAGAATTTTTTGCGATTTTTTTTGCGATTTTTCCACTTTTCTTTTCTTTTTTCTCCTTCGTCTCTTTTGGTGGCGACCCGGCATTTTCCTATAAATTCCTAGTGATTCACTTGACTTTTTCTGCGTTCTGGCATAGAATGGCACCAGCAGACGTAAACTAAGGGAGGTATCCTACTTGAAGCAACCTGCACAAGAGACTTTTAAAAATCTTGCGCCAGTCATTGGCAACACCCCTCTTCTGGAGATCCATTGCACCTGCAAGGGTCGATGTCTGCGTATTTTTGCTAAAATGGAAGCTTATAATCTAACCGGCAGCATCAAGGACCGGGTGGCTTATTATATTTTGAAAAAAGCATATGAAACCGGCGAAATCGAACCGGGTATGACCATCGCGGAGGCGACCAGCGGCAACACCGGTATTTCCTTTGCCGCCGTTGGCACGGCGCTGGGGCATCCGGTGACAATTTACATGCCTGATTGGATGAGCCGCGAACGGGTGGCTATGATGGAAAGCTACGGCGCCCAGGTGCGCCTGGTCTCAAAGGAAGAAGGCGGCTTTCTCGGGTCGATCCGCATGACCGAGGAGCTGGCCCAAAAAGGCGGCGTGTTCCTGCCCCGCCAGTTTTCCAATCCAGATAACAGCGCGGCCCATTACGAAACCACCGGCGCGGAAATCCTGCGCCAGCTGGACCGCTTGGGCCTTCAACCCGACGGCGTGGTCGCGGGGGTTGGTACTGGCGGAACGGTGATGGGCATTGCCAAACGGCTAAAAGAGGGGAACCCTTCCTGCGGCGCATTTGCGCTGGAGCCGCTCAATTCCCCCACCCTTTCCACCGGCCACAAAGTCGGCAAACACCGGATTCAAGGCATTTCCGACGATTTCATTCCCGATTTGCTGCAATTGTCTCAATTGGACGGCGTCGTCTCTGTGGATGACGGCGACGCCATTATCGCGGCGCAGATGCTGTCCCGCCAGCTGGGGGTCGGCGTAGGCGTGTCCTCCGGGGCCAATCTGATCGGTTCCATCATGGCGGCGGAGCGCTTGGGCGGCGAGCCGGTGATGGTCACTGTTTTTGCCGACGACAATAAAAAATATCTGTCTACCGATTACGCAAAGGAAGAACCTATGAAGGACAGCTATTACACCAAAAATTTCACCCTCGACCGGGTCATTGCGCACCGGTAAATACGATTTGAATCAACGTCTGCTATCAAACGACAAAAAGCTGGCCTGCAAAATCTGCAGGCCAGCTTTTTCGTTTCCTCTCAGATCACCCCAAAGAGCCGACGGCCTTTTCCCGCCTGCTTTCCTGATCCTCCAGCGCGCGGCGAAACTGAGTCTCATACAATTCCCGGTAAACGCCGTCCCTGGCCACCAATTCCTGGTGGGTCCCCCTTTGGACAATACGCCCCTGGTCTATCACCAAGATCTCGTCCGCCGCCATAATGGTGGACAGCCGGTGGGCGATAACCAGGCTGGTATGGCCCTGTAACAGCGGGTCGATCGCGTCCTGGATCAGGCTTTCAGAAATCGAATCCAGCGCCGAAGTGGCTTCGTCCAGAATCAGCAGGCAAGGATCTTTTAAAATCACCCGGGCGATGGACACCCGCTGCTTCTCCCCGCCGGACAGCTTGACGCCCCGGTTGCCCACCAGCGTGTCGTACCCCTGAGGCAGCCCGGCGATAAAATCATGGATATTGGCCTTGCGGCAGGCTTCGATCAGCTGCTCTTCGGTGGCGTCTGCCCGGGCATACAAAAGGTTTTCCCGGATGGTGCCGTTGAACAGGTAGGTGTCCTGGGTCACCACGCCGATGCCGCGCCGCAGCGTCTCCAGATCCATATCTCGAATGTCCCGGCCATCCAGTGTGATCGTTCCTTCCGTCACATCGTACAACCGCGGGATCAGCTGGATAATGGTGGATTTCCCCGCCCCTGACGGGCCGACGATCGCCACCGAATGGCCTGCCTCAATCCGGAAATTCAGATCCTTTAAGATCTCCTGTCCCGGATCGTAGGAAAAGCCTACCCCGCAAAAATCCAAGTCTCCCCGCAACGATTCGGGCTTTGCCGCATCGGGGCGGTTCTCCACCTCCACCGGCATATCAAAATAATCGAAAATGCGGGTGAACAGCGCCATGGAACGGATGGCGTCCACCTGAATGTTTAACAGGGAGTTGACCGGCTGGTACATGCGGGAAAGCAGCGCCACCATGACTGTAATATCGCCCACCGTAAGGCCGGTGTTCCCCATTTTGATGATGAGCAACCCTCCCACCAAGTAGATGAGCATCGGTCCCATGCTGGTAAAGGTGCTCATCGCCACCCGAAACCAACGGCCTGCCATACTCTCTTTGATGTTTAGGCGGGTCATTTCCCGGTTGGCTTTCTGGTATTTTTCGTATTCTGGCTTTTCGTTGGTAAACAGCTTCACCAACATCTGGCCACTGACGCTGAGCGTCTCATTTAAAATCTGGTTGATCTCATCGTTTTTTTCTTGAGACTTGAGCGCCAAGGTCCACCGCGTTTTGCCCACCCGCTTGGTGGGTAGGACGAACAGCGGGACAATGACGATCCCCACCGTGGCCAGCAGCCAGTTTTTCTGATACATAGCGATTACCGAGGTCACCAGCACGGCGATGTTGCTTAAAATACTGGTCAGGGTGTTGGCGATTACACTCTGCACTCCGGAAATATCGCTGGTCATCCGGGTAATGACGTCGCCCTGCTTACTGGTGGTGAAAAACCGATGGGACATATTCTGTAGATGTGCATACATCTGATTTCGCATATCAAAGGTAATATGCTGGGCCACCCAGGTGTTTAAATAGCTTTCCAGCACGCCGATTAAGTTGGAAATCAGCAGCACGGCAAAGGAAAGAAGGATTAGGCGCAGCAACATATCAAAATCCTTGCCGATCAGCCCTTCATCGATGATCCTACCTGTGAGGATCGACGGCAACAGCCCGAATACCGACGATAAAACAATCGCCGCCAGCACCAATAGCAGCTTTGGCCAATAGGGCAGCAGGTAAGAAAAAACGCGCTTTAATAGTTTTCCTGTAATTTTGGGCCGGTTCTTTTTCTCCTCATCGGTTAGAAACCGGTTTGGTCCGTGCATTCCTCCTGGTCCTCCTGGCGGCATGGCGATCCCTCCTCTCGTTTTTCTCTCGACTGCTCTTCCGCCAGGCGGTCGGTCAGTTTCTGGCAGATGCGGTTAAGTTCCCGGATCTCTTCTGCAGTCAGGCAGTCCATAAGCGCACTCTGGTAAGGCAAAGGGCTTTTTCTGTGCTGTTGCAGCCGCTGGCGCCCCTGCTCGGTCAGCCACACCCGGGAAATCCGGGCGTCTTTTTCATCCCGTTGCCGCCGGATGTCTCCCTGAGATTCCAGCTTAGACAGCATTTCGCTTAAGGAAGACGGACGGATGTCCAAAAGCTCGGTCAGTTCCCGGGCGCTGGCGCCCTCCTGCTGGGCAATGGAGTCCATAAGCCGTCCATATCCGTGGGAATGGTGCGGCCCATGGTGATGGGAATGTCCCCGCCGCAAGCCCCGCATCAAACGGAACAAGCACTCCAATGGTTGTTCCTGTTCATTCATAGAAAACGCCTCCTAAAGTTATTCGGTACCTAAATTTATAGCTCAGCATTATAATACTTCGGTACCGAATGATTGTCAAGCAATTTTTACATGATTTTCTAAAATACCTCTTCAAAAACCCATAAAATCCAAATAAAAAAGGATGGAATTTTATCAAATTCCATCCTTTTTTCGCCCATTTGACGATTATTTTTTCAAATTTCTGCCGGAGGATTTGAGCGCCTGATGGGTTGATTTTACATCACCTAGCGCTTTAGACAAGGTCTCCTCGGTGCTTTTGAGCATCGTCTCCGCAAATTCTTGAGATGCCTGGCGCATCTCGCGGGATTTCATCTGCGCCTGGGTCAGGATTTCGGTTGCCCGGGCCTGCGCCTGCCTTGTGATTTCCTCCTGCTCCACCAGCGTCTTCGCGTGATCCTCCGCCTTGCGGACGATGCTCTCTGCCTCCGCCTTAGCCACGCTGATGATATCCGCCCGATCCGCCACGATCTGTTTCGCCTGTTTGATCTCCGCAGGCATATTGAGCCGGATATCGTCGATTAAGTCGCGGACCTTTTCCGCGTCCACCACGCATCGGCCCCCTGTCAACGGCAAATTCCAAGCCCGATCCAGCAATTCGTCTAATGAATCTAAAATATCGTCAATATTCATCATAAGCCCTCCTTTAAATCGCGGTTTCTAATACGGTTCAGCCGGTTTTGCCGGCCAGGTATCTTTTGTTAGGGTTTTTTGCACAAACGCCCAGCCACCCGCTCCACGATCTGGGGCGGTAAGAAGTCCGAAATATGCCCCCCAAACTGGGCGATCTGTTTGACAAGGCTGGAGCTTAAATACATATTTTCGGCAGCTGTGGTCAAAAAAACTGTATCCGCTTTTGGATTCAGTTTTTTATTGGCCAGCGCCATCTGAAATTCATATTCAAAGTCCGACACCGCCCGCAAACCCTTAACAATCGCCACCGCGCCCACATCCCGGACATAGTCCGCCAAAAGGCCCGAAAACGTGTCCACCTCTACATTGGGCAGGCTGTCTCCAATGACCTCCTGGATCATCTGCACCCGTTCCTCCGGCGTAAAGCTTGGGGTTTTGGCGGCGTTGATCACCACCAGGACAATCACCCTATCAAACAATTTTGAAGCCCGGGTCACAATATCCACATGGCCTTTGGTCACCGGGTCGAAACTGCCAGGACAAACCGCAATTCTCATCTGCTACTCCTCTTCCTGGGCCCGGTAGGTATGGATCGTTGCTTTTCCATACCGGCGGGTTTTTATCAGCCGAAAGCTGCCCGCTGTTTCCGGCATTTCCTCGTGCCGGTCGGTTTCGCACAAAATCACCCCGCCAGGCGCCATTTGCTGCGCCACCAGCGGGAGTGCCGCCTGTGCCAACCCCTGGCCGTAGGGGGGATCGATAAAAGCGACGTCGTATTCCCCGCCACCGATCTTTAAAAATCCTAGGGCGTCCATCGCGATCACTTTGCACTGCTCTTCAAATCCACAAGCGGCGATATTGGCCCGCAGCGCCTCCAGCGAGGGGCGGCCGCTCTCCACAAAGGTCGCCGACTTTGCCCCGCGGCTGATCGCCTCCAGCCCCATCTGGCCGGTGCCGGCGAACAGATCCAGCATCCGCGCACCCTCCACCTCAAAATGGATAGCCGAAAATACCGCTTCTTTCGTCACCTCCGCCGTTGGGCGGACGTCCATGCCATCGGGCGATACCAGTTTCCGCCCTCTGGCCAAGCCGGTAATAATTCTCATCGTTTCCTCCGTTTGCCTGCTATTTCGACAAAAAACACTTTTTTTCGTCTTGATATACGGTTATTATGGGGCAAAATCCGCCGGATGTCAATATCCTGGCAGTTATTCCATGTCATCAGCGTGCAGCCAATCGTACAGCCGCCTGGCACACGGTTCAGTCATTCCCTTGACTGCCGCCAGCTCTTCCACCGTTGCCTGGCGCATGGCCTTTTGGGTCTTGAAAGCCGCAAAAAGCGCCTTGGCCCGGGCTGGGCCGATCCCCTCTACCGAGGTCATGGCCAATTCTATCCCGCTTTTCCTGTGGCTCTTGCGGGAAAATTCAATGGTGTAGCGGTGCACCTCGTCCTGGATGCGGGTGACCAGCGAAAAAGCGTTTTTGTTGGCGCTAATGGCGATTTCTCCGCCGTCTTTTGCAATGGCGCGGGTCCGGTGCCGGTCATCCTTGACCATGCCGAACACCGGGACCTCAATGCCCATTTCTTCTAGCAGCGGCTGGATGGCCGCCACATGGCCTTTGCCGCCGTCCAGTAAAATCAGATCCGGCAGGCGGCCAAAGCCTTCTGAACCCTTTTCCTCCTTGTACCGGGTAAACCGGCGGGCGAGCATCTCCCGCATACTGGCGTAGTCGTCGGGGGTCAACTGGGTTTTCATCTTGAATTTGCGGTAATATTTTTTCTGGGGCCGTCCTCCCTCAAACACCACCATACCGCCAACGATGGTATCGGCGCCGATATTGGAAATATCGTACGCTTCGAGATAAGCCGGCGGGGCCGGAAGCCCCAGCAGCCGGGCCAGCTCGTCCAAAGCAGATAGCTCCCGCCCGGTGCGGGACACCTCGTGGGAAAGCCGTTGAGAGGCGTTGTTGTGCGCCATTTCCACCAGCTTAGCCTGTTCCCCCCGCTGAGGAACCACAATGGTAATTTTGTGTCCCATTTTCTGCGAAAAATACGTTTCAGTCAATTCCCGATCCTCAAAATCCCCATCCACTTCGATGATTCGTGGGATATCCTCCCGATAGTAGCTAAGCAGGAACTCACGGCGAAAGGCGGGAAGGTCGCCGCTTTCGTAAAACACAAAGTCTTTTTTGTCCACCAACCGGTGGTTTCGAAACAGCAAAACCGCGGCGGCAGTAGCCGAATCGCTTTGGGTAAAGGCCACGATATCCGCATCCGCCGCCTTGGAACTGACCACCTTTTGCCGATCGGTGATCCGTTTGATCGCCTGGATCCGATCCCGGTACTGGGCCGCCTTTTCAAATTCCAAATTCCCGCTGGCGCGCAGCATCTGTTTTTCTAGCCGCTCCAACGCCTGAGCGGAACCGCCCCGGATAAAATCCAGCGCTTCTTCCATCCGGGCGGCGTACTCCTTTTCGCCAATCCGGCCCCGGCAAAGGCCGATGCATTGTTTGATGTGGAAGTTCAAGCAAGGGCGCCCTTTGCGGAATTCCTGCGGAAATTTTCGGTTACAGGTGGGCAGCATGAACACCCGGTTGGCCTCGTCCACCGTCTGTTTGACCACATAGGAGGACATATACGGCCCAAGATAGGTGCATCCATCGTCCTCCTGTTTTTGCAGTACCGCCTGGATGCGGCTGAAGGGCGGAGGCGTTACCCGGATATAAGAATAGCCTTTATCGTCTTTGAGCAGAATGTTATATTTGGGCGTGTATTGCTTAATCAGGCTGCATTCCAGTACCAACGCCTCGAACTCGCTATCGGTCACGATGGTCTCAAAATCATAGACATTCTCCACCATCTTGTAGACCTTTTCCAGGTGTTTTTCCACGCTGCGGAAATAGCTAGACACGCGGTTGCGCAGTGCCTTCGCTTTGCCAATATAGATAATTTTACCCGTTTTATCCCGCATGATGTACACGCCCGGCTCTTTGGGAAGCTGACGCACCTTTTCCCGCAGGTAATCCAATCTTGGGTTGTCCATGTTCCGCCCTCTTTCCGAAAAAGATAGGAAAAAAGCCCCACCGTGCGAATGCCCGGGAGGCTTTTCATCGTGCTCTTTGATTACTCGGCAAAACCAGATTCAACCAATTTTACCAAGCCGCCGACCGCCTGCTCCTCATCAGCGCCATCGGCAATGATGCGGATACAGGTGCCGCCAACAATTCCAAGAGAGAGGACGCCAAGCAAGCTCTTCGCGTTTACGCGGCGCTCGTCTTTTTCCACCCAGATGGAGGATTTGTACTCATTTGCTTTTTGGATAAAGAAAGTCGCGGGGCGCGCGTGCAGACCTACCTGGTTCTGAACCTGAACATCTTTTACAAACATTACTACTCTCCTGCTTCTTCATCTTAAATTGTGTTGTGCTTCTTCTACGATTGTTTTCCTATACAACAGCCAAACTGTTTATTATTATAACACAGCAATGCGGTTCGTCAACGCATCCCGGCG
Organism: Oscillospiraceae bacterium; assembly: GCA_028692035.1. Classification (GTDB taxonomy): domain Bacteria; phylum Bacillota; class Clostridia; order Oscillospirales; family Ruminococcaceae; genus UBA3818. The sequence goes on along the minus strand of JAQUYD010000006.1, from coordinate 36,937 downwards.
GCTGTTTGCAGGTTTTTCTGCAAATTTCTGCTTGTTGGATAAACATAGGTGAAACCAAAAGCATTTTATTTGTGCGGATTAGACAAAATATTTTCCCCCGTTTTTGTGAATTCAACGGCGCAAGTCCATTATTTCTGTGGAAAATCCGTTTTGAGGCGAAGAATTTCCGCTGCAAAAGGTTTCATTTTGCCTGCGGCGCAGAATCGTTCCCGGCTCAAGTGGCACCTCGCAAGGGATTCGCAGCGGCTGCATCGGATGGCGGGCCGCATCCAGCGGCTGCCCATCCGCATCGAAAATGGCAGAGACTTCCAAGGGCCGAGGCGGCTGACCAGGCGAGAGAATTTCCAATGTTTCTCCAGGGAAAAAGCGGTTTCGCTGGGTGCAAAAAAGCATCCCATCCTCATACGCTTCCACCACCGCGGCCACATCGTAATTACGGATATAGCCGCTCTCATAATATTGCCCGTCTTCCGGGCGGCCGAAATAAAATCCGGTACAATACTGCCGGTGGCTGACTTTACGGGTCTCTTCCACCAACCAACCGGGCGGATGGTAATGGGCCGGATCCTGTTCCAACAGGTCCGCCGCACAACGGTAGGCGTTGGTCACCGTAGCCACATAATAAAAAGATTTGGCCCGTCCTTCGATTTTAAAGCTGCTGACGCCCGCCGCCGCCAACTGGTCCAGATGCTCAATCATGCACAAATCTTTGGCGTTGAGGATATAGGTCCCGTCCTCATCCTCAAAAATCGGAAAAAACGACCCGGGCCGCTTTTCTTCCACCAGATGATAATTCCAGCGGCAGGGCTGGGCACATTCGCCGCGGTTGGCATCCCGCCCGGCCAGGTAATTGGACAGCACACAGCGACCGGAAAACGACATACACATGGCGCCGTGGACAAACGCCTCCAGTTCCAGCTCCGGCGGGGTATTTTTCCGGATCCGCCGAATCTCCTCCAACCCCAGCTCCCGGGCCAGCACCACCCGTTTGACCCCAAGGTGATACAGCTCCGCCGCCGCCAGATGGTTGACCACGCCGGTCTGGGTGGACATATGCAGCTCCATTTGGGGGATTTCTCTGCGGCAGAGCATCATAACGCCGATATCCGCCACGATCAGGGCGTCTACCCCCGCATCCTGTAAAAAATGCAGGTAGGCGGGCAGGTGGGCAAGATCCTCTTCCCGCGGCAGAATATTGCAGGTAACATAGACTCTCACACCTCGCTGGTGGCAGTAATCCACTGCACGCAGTAGCTCTTCCTCAGTGAAATTTAGTGGTGACGCGCGCATTCCAAACTCTTTGCCGCCTAAATAGACCGCGTCCGCGCCATACTGTACCGCCGCTTCCAGCCGTTCAAAATCGCCGGCCGGCGCCAGAACCTCCACCCGCTTTCGCCCCGCCATAAAAGCCGCCCCCTTTTTCAAATGGTTCCTGCATACAAACAGCCACCGGCAAGCCGGTGACTGTTTGTTCTCTCCTGTTTAACTGGCGGCTGAACTGGCCGCAACTTCTTTGTTAACCTTGTCCGCTTGGGCAATGTTTGCTTCATGCTCGCTCAAAGTCTGCGCATAATAGTAAGTGCCCGCGTCATCGGTGACAAAATAGTAGTAGGTTTGTTCGTGCTGCGCCGGATACAAAGCTGCTTCGATCGCGTCTAGCCCCGGATTACAGATGGGCCCTACCGGCAACCCGGCACACACATAGGTGTTGTATGCGTCGTACATCTGTTGATTGGCGATCCCGATCTTCTTTTTGATGACCCTTTCCACATAGTAGATCGTTGGATCAGACTGTAGATTGGGGTATGCGTCTGAATTGTTCAGACGGTTATGGTATACTTCGGACACGTTTTTCATCTCGTCCGGATCGCTGGCCTCTTTTTGAATGATCGACGCCAGCGCCAGCGTCTGGTCCAGCGTAAGATTCAGCTCGTTCATCCGGGTGCGCATCGCGTCGGTAATCTGGGAATTAAAATCCTTTAAGAAACGATTGACCACCGAATTCGCGCTTTCTCCCACAAAGAATTGGTGGGTATTGGGGAACAGATACCCCTCCAGTTTGTAAAAGCGCAGCGCATTTTGGGGGATATTCTCTACAAATGTATAGTTGTAAGCGCTGCCGTTGAGCGCCGTCAAAAAATCGCTGGCCGAACAAACGCCGTTTTCTTCCAGCTTCTGGGCGATATCCGTCGAAGTTGAGCCCTCTGGGAACATGATTTCCACCACGTCCGTGCGCTCCGTCCCCGCCTGCAGCGCATAGATGATCGAATCATAGTCCATTTGGTCGGTCAGGATATATTCGCCGCTTTGGAAACCATCCTCTTGCTTGAGCATCACATAAAGGCGAAATGCCAACGGTTCGGTAATCGTACCGCTTTCCTTTAAAATCCTAGCAATCTGGCCAACGGAAGCCCCTTCCGGAATTTCTACCGTCATTTGCTCCACGCTCGTGCGATCACCGCCAAACAGGTTCACTGCCGTAAGATCTTCAAAAGCATGGATGGCAAAAAAAGCCAAATAGACGCTCAAGCCCAAAAACAACAGCGTCAATAACAATGCGCGGCCAACGCGGTACTGCTTTTTGACCTTCTTTTTCTTTTTAGGCCCCTTTTCGCTGGTGGAAATCGCCGGCTTAACAGCCGGAGGCTGTCCGTCCTTTCCCTCCTGGAGAGGGGGCAGGCGATCCTCCTCCTGAGAGGCAATATCTACCTGGAACTCCTTTTTCGCTTCCGGCCCTTTTGGGGTGCCAGCCGTTGGTTGGGCTGCGCCTTTGGCTGCCGGGCGCACCCGTTCTGCCGAAACAGCGGCGTTTGCCCGCCCATCCTGCCCGGCCAAACGGGACTGCCCGCTTTTCGGACTTAGCGCAGAGGCGCTCCCCGGCACCGCCGGACTTTTCTTCTCGGTCAGCCAGCGGGGAAGCTCCTCATCCTCGTCGCTCCTGCGCACCGGCACCACCTGCGGATCCTGAGGCGGGATTTCCACCTCTTCCTTCTTCGGCACGCCGGTAGCCTGACCTGGAGCCGGCTTTTCTCCCGCGGGTTCGGGCTCCTCTTCAATCTGGATGCCGTCGATCAAATTTTTAAAAATATCCTGCTCGTTTTTTTCGCTCATTTGGCCCTCCCTTTGGCCGTTCCACATAAAATGTGCGTTCCGGCCGGGTTCAAATCAATTTCAAAGCCGCGTTTTGGAGGCGGCTGAATCCGCTTCATTGCGCTTTTTGCGTTTCGCCGGTAACAGCAACGGTTTTTTCCGGCGCTTTTCAGTGACCAACAGATCGACCGGCACATCATAGTAGCCGTGGGGAAGCCGCTGACGCAGGCACCCCTCGTACACAATGCCGATCTTAAAACCGGTATAGCCAGATAAAAAGCGGTCATAATAGCCTTTTCCATAGCCCAGCCGAAAGCCATGCCGGTCAAAGGCCAGCCCCGGCACGATACAGACACTATTCTGCGCGTCGGTCAGCTTTTCGCAGCGTTCGGCTACCGGCTCCAGCACACCAAACGTGCGGGGCGCAAGGTCCGCCAGCGAGCGGATATAATAAAAATCCATCCGCCGCGTCCCGTCGATGCAATAGGGCACCGCCACCTTTTTGCCGCTTTGCAGCGCTTCTTCAATTAACGCTTTCGTATCCACCTCAATGGGAGAAGACACGAAGGTCAGTAACGTATCGCAGGTCTGGTACTGGCGCAGCATCTGTACGCCCCGCCGGATCGCTGCGTCTTTCTTCTCTTTGACCAGCGAGGGCATTCCCCGGCGAAAATCTTTCATCTGCTGCCGCAGCGCGTTTTTCTCCGCGCGGATGTCTCTTTTTAACATTGCAGCGACTCTCTCAACGTTTTGGCGCGCTCCGGTGATATCATTATTTCCACCAGTTTTAGTGCAAAATCCACCGCTGCGCCAGCGCCCTTTCCTGTAATAATATTGTCCGAAACGACAACTTTTTCGCCGGTGTAATATGCCTTTGGCATCTGGGACTCAAAGCCCGGGTAGCAGGTAACTTCCCGATCGTCCAGATACCCCATATGCCCTAAAATGGACGGTGCGGCGCAGATGGCGCCGATATAGCGGTTGTCCTCCATCGCGCTGCGGACCGCCTCTTTTACCACGGCGGATTTTTCCAGGTTCAAAGTGCCGGGAATACCGCCGGGCAACACAATCAGTTCTGCGGCGGATGGGCCAATGACCCCTTCCACCGTATCGCAGGCTACAAGGATCCCGTGAGAGCCGCTGACAATCTCGCCGGTCACCCCCACCATTTTCACATCCAGTTCCGCGCGGCGCAGGATATCCACCACCGCCAACGCTTCGATTTCCTCAAAGCCCTGCGCCAAAAACACATAGACCATCTTTTTTGATCCCCCATCTTAGTAAAACATTCTATTTTGTTATTTTACCCTATCAAATCCCTATTTGTCCAGTCAAAACCTGGTGTTGTCAAAACAAATCGGACAAAGCAGCCGCAACTTTCTGCGCCACCTCTTCCCGGGACAGCAAATTCTGCCCGTCACAGCACTCCACAACCCGCCAGCCGCATTTTTGGGCCACATAACCTGCCGCATCGTGGCAGGAAAGCAGGTAGCTTAAATTTTTTTCATGGATATCCTTTTTTCTCTCATCCCCGCCATAGCGTTGGATCAGCAGGTTTTTGGAGGTATCCGGGTGCATCTTTAGGTACACCGTGGCCGTGGGTTCCGGCAGCCCCAGCTTATGGTATTCAAAATCGAATAGCCAATCTAAATAAGCGTCCCATTCCTCCCGCGGCAGCTTTACCGACTGGTGTAGGGCGTTGGAACCCACATACCGGTCGCAGAGGATCACCGTGCCTGCCTCGTAATCCCTCTGCCAACCGGTTCGGTAGCTGGCAAAGCGGTCCATGGCAAAAAAGCTGGACGCCGCATAAGCGCTTACATCCTCCGGCCGGCTGCCAAACTGCCCGTCTAAGTACATTCGCACCAGGCAGGACCAGGGTTTTTCGTAATCGGGAAAGGAAACGGTTTTCACCGGAACGCCCATTTCTGTCAAACGCTTGGCCAAAATCGCCGTCTGGGTCGCCTTGCCGCTGCCGTCCAGCCCCTCGATGACGATCAGTTTCATCTGGTAGCGTTCCCCTTTCTCATGGCGTCATACGCCCGCACTTCATCTGGGTGGCCACAGCTCATCTTCCCCTCCGGGCAATTCCCGCAGATACAGGGGGCCCCGGCGCTTTGGAACAAAGTTGGCGCCACCGTGTGCACCAGCGCCAACATCTGATAGGCCACCTCCCGGATTTCCCACTGGGCCCGGTTGCAACAGCGGTGGCGGAAAAAGTTATAAAGGCTACGGGCGTTCATCGTCACCACCATCTGGGTATCGCAGGCGTTGGGCAGAACAAAACGCGCGTCTTCAATGGCCATCTTTTCCGCTTTGCGGCCGGCGGCCTTTTCATCCATCCCTTCGGCCATCAGCGTTTCAACATGCTTTTCTTTCAGCATGGCCGCCAGCCGGTCGTAGCTTTCGCCGATCTGGGCCATGGTCTGTTCGTACAATTCCAGCGCCGCGGGGATCTTCTCGATCTGCAGCGGCGTGACATACTGAAAGTCCTTTTCCCGGACATAGCGCTGGCTCTGGACGCTGTAGGACGCAATCCGGTGCCGGGTGATCTGGGCCAGCAAGGAGCGGGATACGCCCTCGATCCCGAAGGTAAAGGACACATGTTCGATGGGGCTTTCGTGGCCCATCGCCTGCAGCATCTCCAAAAAACTTTCGGTTTTTTCCGGCGTCAGCCCATCCATCAACGTTTGGGGACTGCTGGAGCTATAGCACAGCTTTGCAGCGGCGGCGACCAGCTTTTCCGGCTCCGGCGTATAGGAAAGTAACGTTACCTTTGGCATTTTTATTCCGCCTTTCTATTCTTCCGTTGGATCGGGCGCCGACCGACGGCCCTATCCCTCGATTTTTTTCAGTTTTGCAAAATTAGCCATCAGTTTTTTGGTGCCCACTTTTTCGAAAGATACTTCGACCAGCAGGTCGTTGGCCATGGCTGCGGCGGACAACACCGTCCCCTTACCGAAAATCTTGTGGTTGACCACATCCCCCGGATGCAGCGGCGCCGCAGGCTTGGAAGCAGCTGCCGCCGAAACGGCAGACAGATCCCCTGTGCGGACGGTACCTTTGGGCACCTGCTGTTCCCAGGCGCCACCCTCCCAACGTTTGGGCTGCACGGTGGTATCGACCAGCTCTACTAGCTCGCCAGGGATTTCCTTGGCAAAGCGGGAAGGCTTGTTCCATGAAGTTTGGCCAAACAGCATCCGCTGGGCCGCAGTGGTCAGGTATAGCTTCTTCTTGGCCCGGGTAATGGCCACATAGGCCAGCCGCCGTTCCTCTTCGATCTCGTCAGGGGAGTTCATGCTCATGCGGCCGGGAAAGATTCCCTCCTCGCAGCCGGCCACAAACACATACGGGAATTCCAGCCCTTTGGCCGAATGCATGGTCATCAGGGTTACCGAGTCGTCCTGCAGGTCGGTCCGGTCTAGATCGGTGTACAGCGCCACTTCCTCCAAAAAGTCGGATAGGGTGCCCTCCGGCGCCTCCTGGTTGAATTTGATTAAGGAGGAGCGCAGTTCGTCGACGTTTTCAATCCGCGTCTGCCCTTCAAATCCCTGCAGCTGCAGCATGGCCAAATACCCCGTATCGTCCAGCACTGCATCCAGCAGGATCTCCAGCGGCTCCTCCACCGCTTTTTCGATGAGCCCCTGCATCATACCCGCAAATGCCTTCAACGGCGCAAAACGACGCTGGAGCTTCTGATATTGATCCGCGTCCGCCATGACCTGCAAAGGTGGGATTCCCAATTGGGCAGACAGCTCCATCACCGCCGCCACCGTTGCATCGCCGATGCCGCGCTTCGGCTCGTTGATGATCCGGGCCAGGCGAACGGTGTCGTTGGGGTTATTTAAAACGCTTAAATAAGCGATAAGGTCCTTGATTTCCTTGCGCTCATAAAAGCGCAGGCCGCCTACGATCTTGTAAGGAATCCCCGCCTTGACCATCGCCTTCTCGATCTCGCCGGACTGGGCGTTCATCCGGTACAGCACTGCATGGTCGCTGTACCGGTCCCCCGCCGCCACATGGGTGGTGATCTCCTCGGTGATAAACAAAGCTTCCGCCCGCTCGTCCCCCGCCCGGTACAGGCAGATCTTTTCCCCTTCCCCGTTGCCGGTCCAAAGGCTTTTCCCTTTGCGGGCGGTGTTGTTCGCAATGACCTCGTTGGCCGCGTCTAAAATCCGCTTGGTGCTGCGGTAATTCTGTTCCAGACGGATGACCTTCGCCTGATCGAACTGCTCTTCAAAGCTCAAAATATTTTCAATGGTGGCGCCGCGGAATTTGTAAATACTCTGATCGTCATCGCCGACCACGCACAGGTTGCCATGGCCCTCGGCTAAAAGGCTCACCAGCCGGTACTGGGCGTGATTGGTATCCTGATACTCGTCCACCATAATATAACGATACCGGTTCTGATAATACGACAGCACCTCCGGGAACTGTTCCAGCAGCCGCACCGTCAGCACAATGATGTCGTCAAAATCCACCGCGTCGGCGGATTTGAGTGCCGCTTGATATCGCTCATACACCCTGGCAATGCTGCCCATCCGGTAATCGGCCCCGGCCTGGCGCATCATCTCCGCCGGGCCTTGCAGCGCGTCCTTTGCCCGGCCGATGGCGCTTAAGATCGACTTGGGCGGAAAAAGCTTCTCTTCCATATTCAACACCTTCATCGCCTCTTTGATCACCTTCAGCGAATCGTCGGTATCATAAATGGTAAAGCTGCGGGAATAGCCTAGCCGCTCAATTTCCCGGCGCAAAATCCGCACACAAGCGGAATGAAAGGTGGCGGCGGTAATATCCTGCGCCACCGGGCCCAAGCTTTGTTCCAAACGGGATTTGAGCTCGTTGGCTGCCTTGTTGGTAAAGGTGATTGCCAGCACATTCCAGGGCTTTGGCGGCGCATCCGCCAAAATCGCAGACAGCCGTTCCGGCTCCACCTCCCCACCGGACGCCGCCTGCCGCAGGAGGGTCATGTCCTCTTCTGTAATCTGCTCGGGCAGATATTTGCTATGATAAGCGTTTCCAAACCGCACCAGATAGGATACCCGGTTTACCAGTACGGTGGTCTTGCCGCTGCCCGCCCCTGCCAAAATCAATAGCGGCCCTTTGACCTGAAATACCGCTTTCAGCTGCTCCTCATTCATCCGGGCAAACTGTTTTTCCAAAATCCGGCGTTTCAACACCATATATTCTTCATAAAACCGATTTTCCATTCCCGGTACCTCACTCTTTATTTCTTGCGGCGATTTGCACCGCGCGCCAAAAATTCTGCTTCGGCAAACCGGCAGTCGCACCGGTCTATGCCTTTCTTCTCCGGTTATTTTACCACAAAGCGCTCAGGCTGTCCATTGCAGAAACAGAGATCCTCCTGACTTTTAGAGAACAAAAAGGGATCCGGTATTTCTACCGGATCCCTTAAATCGTTGGTTTGTAACTTTGAAGTCAACTGACTATTTCATTGGACTCACCTTTTAAAAAATTTTTATTGAATTGTAAAGCCTGACGCAATACTTTCTTCAAACTTCAAAAGAACACTCGCTCGTAACAGCTTTTGCTATCGGAACAATGATTTCTGTCTTCTATTCACTTACATAAAAGAAAAATCGTCTTTTGCATTTGGAAATCTATTGGTTAGGACTTGCAGTTTCTGTTAAAAAGGATCGGACAACCTCCGATTGGTTTAGAGTATCAAACAATGAGTACTCTCGCTTTATCCTAAATGAGAAACTGCTTTCCGAGCGGCCGCGTATTCTCCACGAACCCCGCGGCCGAGGTTCTGAACCGGCTCATCTAAGTACATGGGAAACGCCTCCTTCCAGTTTCTTCTTTTGATCTTCCTCTTTCTTGCATCTTTACTATACAACACTTTATAGATAATGTCAACTGTTTTTTTGAACAAATATTATATTTTTTATTAAAAATAGGTTAAATTCTATTTCCAATTGACTTCTGAATCTGAATCATATAATATGATAATCAGACAGCGGCAACGCCGTGTATCTTACAAGGTTCGTCTTGGCGGGCCTGGAATCTGGAGGCAAAAGAATGGCAGAGCAAAATGAATTCGGACCGGATCTGCTGACCCTGACCGATGATGAAGGCGTCGCCCACAGCTTTGAGGTGTTGGACACGCTGGAAAAAGATGGGCACAAATATGTGGCCATGATTCCCGCTTATGACGATGATTCTCTGGGGCAGCCTGGCGAACTGATTATCCTGCGCAATTCACAAGAGGGTGACGAGGAATTTCTTGTGGGGATTGAAAGTGAAGACGAATTTAACGACGTTGCGGCGATTTTTATGAAAAATCTGGAGGATTATTACGAGTTTACCGAATAATCTGTGCCGCATCCCATAAAATAGTGGCATCCTGCCCTGTTTGACCTACCTGCAGACAGTATAAATCCAACACGCTTGCTACGGGATTCCGGCTCTCACGGCGGACGGCAGACCTCCCGGCTTTACCGGATGAAGGGAGCTTGAAAACGCGAGGCGGTCTTACCCACCCTATCGTTATGATGGGTTTAGCAACTGCAGAATCGGCAGGGCGGGATTTTGATTGCTTATTAAAAGCCATCCGGTAAATACCGGATGGCTTTTTTGTGTAAACAAGGGAACCCGCTCCCGCCTACTCTAATCTGAGGTGGCCGTTGGCCCTACTGGTCAACCGCCGCACCTGTTTTTTGCCGTGACTGTTTGGTTTTCATGATATTATAGACTACCACAGCGCCAATGACAACCGCTCCGCCAACCATTTCCAAGGGCGTGACCGCCTCCCCATAGAACACTGCGACCAAAATCGGGTTTAAAATCGGCTCGACTGTAGAAATCAAGCTGGCGGAAATCGGCTGGGTAGTTTCCAGTCCCTTGGTAAAAAGGATATACCCCAGCCCCAGTTGGAATACGCCCAGCATGAGGATGCAGCCAAGGGCGGCGGCGGAAAAATCCGTCTCCTGCGCCAAGCTGGGCAGCCCAATCACCGCGCTCATCAAATGCCCGAGAAATACCGAAGAAATGGGATCCCCACCGGGAAAGGCATTGAGCATGCACACCAACGCATAGCAAACGCCGGAGAGCAGCGCGACCAAATTTCCCGTCATCCCCCCTGCATCCAGCCCATCCACAAAGAACAATACAATGCCGCCGGTGACAACAGCGCAGGCGGCCAAATCCAATTTGCCAGGCCGGTTGTGGAAAAACAGCCACATGAACAGGATGATAAAAATCGGCGCCGAATATTGCAGCACAATGGCATTGGCGGCCGACGTCATTTTATTGGCCAACACATAAAATGTGACCGTGCCGCAAAGACAAAACCCGCCGAAAAGCACCGTTTTGTTAAACACCAGCCGGTGCTTTTGGCTAACCATAAAACAGCCGATCAGAATGGTGGACAGAATGCACCGCCCTGAGCCGATGGATAGGGCCTGCCACGGAAGAAGTTTGGTGAACAACCCGCCGAGGCTAAAGCATACCGAACCGAGAAAAATCAAGAAAGGTCCGTTTTTTGATTGGGACATCCGATCCTCTTCCCCTCTCTTTTGATAAAAATGATAGGGTTTTCCGAAGCCATTATAGCACCTTTTTGTAAAAAAGGAAGAGGGGGTCCAGCATAGTTTTAACCCAAAAAGGAAAGGAATGCCGGAGAGCATCCCTTTCCTTTTTGGGTATTTTTGACCGGGGAAGCGCTGTCTCAGCGGGTGCTTTCCGCACCGTGAGAGAAGCGTTCCCATGCATAGCACAGGATTCCGAGACAGACAAATCCCAGCCCGGCGTACCAATAAACACAGATCAGACCATTGGTTGTGCCGTAGATTTCCAAGGCCCCTTGGAAAATGCTCCCCACCGTCAGGGCGGCGATACCCGAATGGTATAAGTTTTGCGCGGCCCGCCCGGGCAGCGCACGCCGGCAAAACAGCGCTATCCCCAAACTTGGAAACGCACCGCCGCCCAGCGGGAAAGCAAAGGCATAGATCATATAATTGGAGTACACTTCATGGCTAAACTGTTCGTACAACATCCCGAACAGCGCACAAAGCAGCGAAAGCAGCAGATACACAAAAGCCGTTTTGAGCAGGCGCTTTTTTGGCCTGTCAATCTCCGATATAGACAATATCGCTCACGCTCCTCTCTTGGATGCGGTTCCCATTCGTAGTGGGGTGGTTGACGATCTCCCCGTTAAAATACAAGGTAGAAGAACCGCCGCCATCCAGATTATAGGCACTGTTGGCGCCCAGCGACTCCATAAAACTAGCCAACTGATAAAGGGTCAAGCCCTCGCTTGCATCGGTCCGCCCATCCGAGACCACAAAAAGGTAGTGCAAATCGTCCACAACGCCGATGGCAGTGCGGGGATTACTGGTTTTGGCTTTTCCCACTTCCTCGTCCTCGGTCACCGCCACGGCCCCGTCCACAATCAGCGCCGGGCCGAAGGACAGAACCTCCCTGGCGCCGTCAGCCAGCAGCGACGCGGCGGAAACCTCCCCTTCGGTGATGATTCCAAAGGAGCCGTCTTCATAAATGACCAGATCCTCCTGCCCGTTGGAGACGCTCTCCCGATAAAGCACGCCGCCACGGATTACATAGCCTGATTCCTGGGAACCGTAATAATCTCCATTCACCGCCAGGATCGCCCCGTTGCGCGCCGCGATTTCCGAAGTTTTCTCGGTCACATTCCGGCCATAAGCATCCTGCGCGAGAGCTGTTTGCAGATACGCTGCGGAGGAAAGCTGTACATCAGCTACATAGATGCTCGTGTTGTATTCCCGGTATTCTGTCAGGGTAATGGCAATGTGATCGTCGTGATAGGTATTTTCAGAAACCACCGGAACGCCGGTTTCTGAAAGGCTGCTGGAATCAGCAACGCTCTGCGCGACATCGGATACGCCGGCTGACGGGGCCGACGGCTCCGTTTGCTTTTGAGCCGGCTGAACCATTGTATAAACCCGGGCAATGACAAAGGTGTCTAACGCTACATAAGTGGTAAAGGCCGTTAAAAGAACACTATAGACCACTGCCCAAAGGTATTTTTTCCGGAACATGGCCCCGCCCCCTCAATCCAGTTTCTGTTTTTCCTGCGCGACGTCCATCCATCGGGCCAGGCCGAATCCGACGGCAAAGCAAGGCAGCGAGAGCGCCAGGGATAACAGGCTTTCAAAGGCGCTGGGCAAAATCAGCAGTGTTGAGGAAAGCATAATGCCCAGTACAATGCGGGACACCAGCGCATATCTTTGCTCAAACAGGCGGTTCACCAGCCGCGCCGTCAGCCCTATCGTAATCAGCATCCCTGCCAGCAGCGGCAGGATCACCGACAGATCTAGTGCGGCGATTCCCGCCGCCATGGGCTGGTAAAGGCCCAAAAAAATCAAAATAGAAGAAGAGCTCAATCCCGGCACCACCAAGCTAAGCCCCCATATCAGCCCGCAAACCAGATACCACAGGACATTCGCTTTAAGCGCCATGCCCCCGTCCTGCCCAAGAACCCGGAAGAATAAAAAGGACACTCCGAGCGAAAGGACGAACGGCGTCCATCCACAGGTGCAGCCCTCGCCGCTTTGTTCCGATTTTTTGAACAATGCTGGGACTGTGCCGAGGATCAACCCGGCAAAAAGCATCAGCGCCACCGAGGACGAAGCGGAGAAAAACTGTTCCACCACTCTTGCCAGCAGCAAAAATCCGCCCAGCCAGCCAATCAGAACAGGGATGAACATTTTGTAATATCGTTTGAATGATTGAATGGGATGTGCCAGCAGCGCCATCATCGGCTCATAGATGCCAAACGCCACGCACAACACGCCGCCGCTGACGCCAGGGAGTATCGCGCCGGTTCCCACCAGCGCCCCTTGCCCGCACCGCAGCAGAAAACGGCCCCTATCTTGTTTTTTCATTTCCATCGTCGATGTGATCCCTCCTTTTAAAAATAATATATCTCTGGATCAGCCAATTGAAAAGGAAAAATAGAATTTCTGTACCGATTTTTGCCAAAAACCGGTTGAATCCTAGATTTTCCACAAAAAGGCTCAGCACGGCGGTATTCCCCAGCAAAATAACCGCCGCCAACGCAAAATACTGGATTGCTGACCGCAAAAGCCCCGTCTTGCTTTTAAATACCAGTTTTCGGTTGATCGTATAGTTGACGCTGGCGCTGACGATCCTGGCGCAGATATTGGACAGCCGCAGGCTGGTAGCTGCGCCCCACCCCGCAGTCAAAAGCAAAAGCAGGCTGTACACGGCGTAATCCACCAGAAACCCTGCGAAAGAAGAAGCCGAAAACTTGAGGATTTCTTTATAAACCCGATAGGAATCCTTGAGCGTATCAAAATGGGAACCTGCGTTATGGTCAATGTAGATTGTTGCAATTTCCTCCTCCCGGATGGGGATCCGGCGGCGGGCGCATTCCAGCAAAACATTCATTTCATATTCATACCGTTCGCCGGGGATCTGCGCCATCTCTCCCAGCAGCCGGCCGCTGAACGCCCGCAGGCCGGTCTGGGTATCATGAACCCGCACCCCTGTGGAAAGTCGATAGACCCATCGCGTAACCGCATTCCCAAATCTGCTGCGGATGGGCGTGTGCTCTTTAAGGCCGCGGCTGCCCAACACCAACGTATCCGGTCGCGCCTGCGCGGCCTGGCAGAGTTTTTTGGCATCTTCTACCCGGTGCTGTCCATCCGCATCCATTGTCACGATGATACAATCTTCTCCGTATTTCTCCTGGATATAAGCAAATCCTGTTTTCAAGGCCCTGCCTTTTCCTTGGTTCTCCGGATGGGCCAGCACTGTCGAATACGCGCCGGCCTGCTGAAACAGCGTGGCAAAGGGTTCTTTGCTGCCGTCATCTACAACCACCGCTTCAAATTGAGCCTGCTGTGCTTCGCAAAGCAGATCCACCAGCTGCCCGTCTGGTTGGTAAGCGGGAATCAGCATGATCCATTTTTCTGCCACCATCTCTCCTCTTTTCTTCGTTGTATTAAAATTGGAATAAATTGATTATAGCACGGGCAGTTAAAATAAACCTAAAAAGCAGATGCCTGTTCGAACCTGCGGGCAAAAAAGGTTTTTCTGCTTCATCAATGGCATGGTCATATCAATGATAGCGTCGCACAGTTGCGGATGCAGCGTAAGCTTGCCGCTCTCAATCTTGTACGAGCGCGTGGTTGCACCGCTTGCCCTTAGGGACAAAGAACAACGACATAACGGCCACAACGATCAACGCCAAAATTCCCGCGATGGATGAAGAGACCAGTAAGGGGGCTAGTTAAAAATGTTTTCAGAAAATCTGACTTGGGTTTTCACTCCTGCCCCACAATATAAAGCTGGTTCATTTCCTCGTTTTATAACAAAACGAATTCTACGATGCAAGATTGTACCAAAAACTAAAAAAGCGCTGTCATAACAGCGCTTTTTTAGGACATAATGGTAATTCAATTTTTACTCCCACTCGCTCCTGTTCAGCGTGTTCTAAACAGTTTTGCTTATGGGATTTAGCACAGAGTATTTACATTGTTTTCATTATCCAGATAGGCGGTCTGCTCTTGTAAGTAGTTTGATACAGCTCTGTCATGGAGACGGTATGCAGATAATGCGGGTCTGCCATGCGCTGCATCCGGCGATAAAGTTCCTGTAAATCTTCTTCTGGGGGATTGATTTCAGCGTTTTGGTCTGGTATACTTTGTGCAGTTGAATTGTGAAGCGGCTGCCCTCCATCTGCGCCAACAGATGGGATGAGGGCGGTCGTTTTTTCATTTGCTTCAGGCATTTCGCTCACCTCCGGGAATCTGGAACCCGTAAAACTTCTGCTTAAAATACTGGGCGGGGCATTTTCCGGCTACGGTGAGATAACCCTGCGCTTTCAGTTCCTTGTTCATCTCTCGGACGATCTGATAGGATTTGCTTCGGCTGATGCCCATGATTTCGGCGATTTCTGCTGCGGTGATAAACTGTGCTCTCATAGTACCTCCTGTTTCATTGATTTTCAGCGGAGAGTGCGAAGCTCTTGTGCGTTCACCTCCTAACCCCACTCTAAAATATGCACTCTGAGTACATATTTCATTATACGCACAGCGAGTGCATTTGTCAATACCAAACGAAATATAAATATGTACTTGCAATTCGTATTATTCCGTGATACAATATGGACGAGGTGAATCAGACATGGACAATTTTGATTATCCCGCAATCGGACAGCGGATTAAAACGCTCCGCAAAAGGAAAGGTATCAATCAGACCGAACTGGCACAGCGGCTAAAAAAATCCCTCCGCACCGTACAGAAGTACGAAACAGGAGAGATTGAGGTTTCTATTGCCGTTGTCAACCAGATTGCAGACATTTTAGAGACGACATCGACCTATATTCTCGGATATGAATCCAGTACAGCAGAAATCAAAAACCTTTCCGACATCATGGACTTTCTATTCAAGCTGGAAACGGTTGTAGGCATTGACTTCAATATTGATGTGAAAAAGCCGCCACGTAGCAAACAGTGGGAGTGCTCCATTACCTTTGACGGAAAGAGCATGGCGGATTTCAACGCCGATATGTGCCTGTTCTTGGAACAGTGGGAGGAAGAAAGGGACAACATCCGTTCTTTCGCCTCCACACAGAAAGCCTACAAAAAGTGGAAAGAACAAATCCTTGCCTATTATGCGGCAAATGCCGTGGAGTGTGCCGAGCCGGAAGAACTCGACCCGGACGCGCGGATTCAAAAGCGAACCGAGTATTTAGAGAAAACCTATTCAAGTACGGAAAGTGAATAACCTATCAAAGCCTGATTCTGGATGGAAGGAGGACAAATGTCAGTAACAAAGGATAGCAAAACAGGAAAATGGATGTCTCAGCTTCGCGTCAAGGACTGGACGGGAAAAGAACTCCACAAAAAGAAAAGAGGCTTCTCTACTAAGAAAGAAGCCTTACAGTGGGAACGTGATTTTATCAGCCAAACCACAGGCAGTCTGGGCATGACATTTAAGGATTTCATCGAGCTCTATATGAGGGACATGGAACAACGATTGAAGCCTTCGACGATTGCCAACAAACGCTGGATGATTGATCTGAAGGTAACGCCTTATTTCGGTAAAATCCCGCTTCAAGAGATTAAGCCTACCGACATCCGCAAGTGGCAGAACAGCTTGACCGGCTACCGGAACGAAAACGGGCAGCCTTATTCTCAAACCTATCTCAAGACCATCAACAACCAAGTCACGGCAATCTTCAACTATGCGGTCAAGTATTACGGACTGAGAGAAAATCCCTGTCATAAGGCTGGCGGCATGGGCAAGAAGAAAGCCGACGAAATGCTGTTCTGGACAAAGGACGAGTTTCACACCTTCATTGAGAGCATGAAAGACAGGACGGCAAGCTACACCATCTTTATGACCATGTACTACACGGGCATCCGCGAGGGCGAGCTGCTTGCCCTTACTCCGGCAGATATTGACCTTGAGAAGAAAACGCTGACGGTCAACAAGAGCTATCAAAGGCTAAACGGCGAGGATGTCGTTACCTCTCCCAAGACGCCCAAGAGCAACCGCACAATTCCCATCCCGGACGGTTTGTGTACCTGTCTCAAGGAGTATATGTCCCATTGCTACGAGCTGCAACCAGACGACCGTATGTTTCCCTATACCAAGAGCTTTCTGTATCACGAAATGGAGCATGGATGCAAGGTATCGGGGGTAAAGCGGATTCGGGTGCATGATATTCGTCACAGCCACGCCAGTTTGCTTGTGGAAATGGGATTCTCGCCGCTGCTGATTGCGGAGCGCCTCGGACACGAAAAGGTGCAGATCACAATGGACACTTACAGCCATCTGTATCCAAACAAGCAGGTGGAAGTAGCCAGACAGCTTGACGGTATGATGCCGTGAGCCGCTGGCTACAAAAAATCAGTTTCATGTAGCCAATTTGTAGCCACTAAAACAGAAAAATCTCGGAAATCCCTGTAATATCAAGGACTTCCGAGATTGCAGTAACACTAATTCTTATTCCCACTCGCCAAGTTAAATCCGTTTCTAAACTTTTCTGTATAGCGGATTTGATACGGCGTTATTCTATTTGATACAGATTATCCTTATCCTATGGTCTATCCGAGATTTTGCTATCAAAAATCTATCACCCCTGAACTATCACAGGTAATCCTTGATGAGGCAGCACAGGTGGCTTGGATGTATTATAGCATATTGTTTGCTGATTTTCCAGACAGTGTCTGGTTTTTTACTCCTTAAATTTGTCAGACCTCGTCTGGCATTTTCGATATCAAGATTCGATCTGACATCTTCTTCAAATGCTTATCCCCCAATATTATAGTCCCTGATTACAATACCAATTTGAAACAGAACGATAAAAATCCAGATATCTCGTTCCCATGATTAATCGAAAACAATATCAGGGCGTTCCTGTCTGCAATCGTGTTTTACTTTTTCAGGAATTACTCCCAAGAAATAGTTTTCAAGCAGACTCCATCGATCTTCGTTGGTGAAATCACCTTCATACAGATATGTTAGCATCTTTACCGAAATCAGATGTCTTTCAGCAACTGCCTCTAACAGCCTGTTACGATAATTATGAGGAGCATTGAGAATATTCTCCAATGCCTGGATCTGGTTAATATAGATATACAGCTGGCTGTTAGCGCCACCGATCATTTCGAAAGTGAGAATTCCCATAGATTCAAGGACGCCAAGAATCACACTATATTCTTTTGCCTGTTTGCCGCTGTCATTGATGATATACAGACGTTCTTCGTTAGTTTCAGTTTCAATTTTACGCAAACCAGACTCTACCCATTGGAAATACGAGTTTACCGCAACGTTGAACTGATATTTTGTTTTTCCGTCATTGGTTGTTCTTTCCAAAACAATAGGAGTTGCAGTACGCGCAAAATTCTTTCTGTACGAGTCCATAGATGCAATAACAACTTCACAAATTGTCTGCGCTTTGTATTTACTTAGGCCGCAGGAATACGAAAGCTCATCCACGATTTCGGAAACCGCGGTGTGCTCACCGGAGATAACTTTTTGACCGATAAAGCCTCTCAGCGAACTCCAGATATTTTTGAAATCACTGGAATAGTCATCGCTGTATGTGACTGTCACGCAAAGAGCTGGACTCATAGGATATTTAGTCACAAAGTCCAAATTCTCGTGATCCTTTGTATAAAGCAGATATTTGAACTTCGGGAACGATAAGGTCTTGTAATCCTTCTCCCAAATTGTACTTAACAAGACACGGCAAATGTGCTTGTTGCTGTCAATTTCCTCTACAGAATGACAATAGCGCCGCTGTAACCGCTGCTGAATATTTGGCTCAATAGCAAAGAATCCAACAGAGAACATCGGAATAGGCCTAACAGTAATCGGCGAGAATCCAATCTTCGATTCAAAATCTTTCTGAATCAAAAGCAGCGCAGTCTTCACTTTGTTAACATTGCTGTCTTCGTCGCTGATTGGAGAACCAAAAATATAGGTGAAGTTCTCTGCGTCCAGTAGCATAGCATTTCGTTTTTTGGTGAAATCCCTACGATTTCCATTTTGCATATTCTGATGATACAGTTCGTCAACCTTTTCAATAACTTTTATCAGCTGATATTTCTGTATGGTGGACATACCGTGCAAGCGGTTAATATGCTTGAAGTCGCGAGAATTGTAGTAATAAAGAGCTTCGCCCCTTAAGTCTTCTCGTCTTGCGGCACGACCGATCTCCTGAACATAGTCGCAAACATTACCGGTTGGCGCAAAATGGACAACCAATTCAATGTCATTGATATCGATGCCCATGCCAAACGCCTTTGTTGCAAGCATAACCAGTTTTTCTTTAGCCAGAAACTTCTCGTAATTTTCTTGCTTTGCTTCTTTACTGAGTGAGCCATGATAAACAGCTATATGCTCAATCTTGCGCTTGCTTCTAAAGTATTCATAGCATCGTTCAATCAGCGCAACTGTAGGGAAGTAAATGAGAGTCTTCTTGTTTGTAATGATCGCCCGGTGGAGGATCGCCTCAATTTGTTCAAACTTGTCCAGTTCATACTCAGCACGAACTCCTTTCGGTTTCTGTGGACGGTTAATTATAATTTCAATGTCTCCACGTTTTACATAGCCCAGATAAGTAATAGGACTCAGCATATGGAGGCTGTTGATTGTTTCCGTGTACATGTCTTCCAGACCATGATAAATAGCAGTCGCAGTAAACGTACCAATTACAAAGGATCGCCCTTTGGCTTTCAACTGCTGTTTTCTTAGCTTTCGTATATGGTCTCCCAAATACCAGTAGTCCGGGCGAAACTGTTTTCCCCAAGTAGTAACTATGTGGGCTTCGTCGATTACAATCATGCCAATGGTTCTGTCACCGATCAGTTGTTCCACATCACTACGGCTAAGCAACGTTTCTGGCGAAAGGTAAAGAATATGATATTGGCCATCGGAGACCTTCTCAATAATGTCTTGCTTGATAATAGGCGAAATATCCGAGTTGATTGTCTTTGCAAAAGAGTAGTTCTTCAGCTCCAGATTTTTAACCTGATCATTCATCAAACCAATGAGAGGCGAGATAACAATAGTAAGCAGATTATACTTTTCCGCGAGATAGATTGCTGGAACCTGGAACATTACGGATTTACCTGCGCCAGTAGGCGCTGTGACAAAGACGTCTCGGAAATCTTTACTCTCGCCGCAGTTCTCAACTTCTTCAACCAAGTTGGCAATAATGCTCTCCTGGGATACCTGTTTGACAACTTTTTCGCCGCGTTCAAGCGCAGCCATATCGTAGACAGGCAGGTTCCTGAAAGAGGGATAACCCCAAAATCTGCTTAGAATTTCGCAATAATCGTCACGGTGAGAATACTCATCTTCAAGTTCCTGGGCCTGAAGAATAAATATTTCCGTGTACTCTTGCCAATAGTGATAAATAAGCGCAATGTGATCCTTTAGTTTGTTGGCATCACCTGTATAGTTAGTAATACGAACATAAATTTCGTCGGGTTCAGCAAAAAGAAGCTTCACAAAATTGATATAGTCAGATTCTTCAATAATCTCGATAAAATCGACACTTTGATCAACCGAATACAGAAAGTCCTCATGGCTGTTTTCGAACACATTTACTGTGATAACTTTAGGACTCCGCAAGGCAGGAACAGAGCAGTATGCGCCCATTAAGTACCCATTGTATTCCTTTAATCCCTCAAAAACAGAAACATACTCATCAATATCACCAATATAGCGGCTGTCAGTTTCACCTTCGTCTGATTCGTCAAAATGCGTTAACAGCCCTGCACGAACCGCTGCAGGAAAGCATTCTTCTACAGGGAACTGCTCCATGTAGATATTGTTGTTAAGAATGTAAATTTCCTTATACTGTGCAACAATAAAGTCGGCAAGAAGAAGGAACTCTTCAAAAGTTAAGAACTGTCTATGCCCAAAGATGGACATAAAATAGCCCAGTTTATTAGATACGACATTTGATAAATCGATTCTCCCTACGGTATCGTCAACGATGGAAAGAGGAATGCCCTTCAGCACAACGATTGCATCGTTTCCTATATTAAGGTTCTCAATTTTCTCCCTAATGCAGTTAGCTATTACTCTATTGGCCATACTCAATCCTCCTGAAAATCTTTTAGCCGACGAGAACGTGACGGATGTCGAAGTCTGCGTATTGCTTTTGCTTCAATTTGACGAATTCTTTCTCTCGTAACACCGTATAGTATACCTATTTCCTCCAACGTCTTCGGATGATTATCATTCCATCCAAACCGCAACTTAAGAATTTCCCGTTCCTTGGGTTTAAGAGTAGCAATTATTGTTTCCAACTCTTGATGAAGTTCTTTGTCGAAGATGATTTGTTCTACAGATAGCTCTTCATCGAAAGGGATGAAGTCTCCCAAAACGGAGTCCTGATCTTCACCAACAGGCATATCTAACGAAGAATACATCAAATAGTTGTTTCTAAGAGCCAAGGCTTCTCTTACATCATCTTCGCTAATCCCAAGTTCATCAGCCACAGAACGAATTCTCTCCAATAGGGGAATACCTTCGCCAGCCAATCGATTATCTGTTGCAACAACCTTGTTGATCCGTTCCATCATATGAACCGGAATGCGAATAGCATATCCGTGATCCATGATTTCTCTGGCTATAGCTTGCTTTATCCAATGAACCGCATATGTACTAAACGAAACACCACGGCTCAAATCGAACTTTTGGGCAGCTTTGATCAACCCCATAAAGCCAACCTGTTCCAAATCTTCGGAATCAAGTCTGTTTGCATAACGCTTTCCATAGGCAAAGACATATTTGCTGACCAGGCGATGATTCTTGACACAGAGATCCTGCACGGCCTGCCGATTGCCTTGTTGAATTAGGCGACAGAGGATATCATTAGATTGACGAACCTCCTTATTTAAAACGAGTTCTTCGATGAGGGTGCTCCCGGAAGCTCTATCTCTAAAAGGATCTTCATCATAGTGAATTTCAAAATCATCTGCGAAGAAATCTTCTGCCAGATTATTCTCGGCATCTATGTCGAGAACAAGGGCGTCCTCAGCAACGTTGCTATCAACAAGGTTTATTCCGTTATTAAAAAGAACATCACAAACTGCGTACTGTTCTTTGCGCGACAGGATAGAGAACAACTGGTCAAATTCGTCATAAGTGATTGCGCTGTCTTTTACGTATGGCTTTGCAATATTAAGTATGATTTCTTCATTCACAACTATCCTGTCTCCTTTTCCTGTTTATACCCAACTCACAAAATCGGGATGATCCTCTGAAATTTACTTTAGCAACCTTGCGGTTTCAGAAGTTGGATCTTTTATGGTCAATCATAGAAACTCCTGTACTATCCGGACGTTTAGTAACCGTGATTTTTGGGCAAAAACGAAAAGCCTCGCTTATCTGATTTTTTGTTGCCATGAAATTATAACGAAATAATAATTCATAGCCAAAATTCCGCACACTTATCAAGTGCCACCTTACGGTTCTTCCAATCAGGCATCAGCATAGCAAGAAAGCCGTAAAACTGCTTGGAATGGTTCGGGTGAATAAAGTGGCAAAATTCATGCATTACCACATACTCGATGCAGCTTCGGGGAGCTTCCAGCAATCTTTTATTTAATGTGATTATTCCTTTTTTCGATAGGCATGAACCCCATCGCGTATCCATATCACGAATGCGCAGTGTCGGCTGGGCTACACCGTATTTCTGAAACAGCGGATAAATTTCCGCCATAATCTCACCAAACTGATCTTTGCATTGTTGATCTAAAAATCGCGTCACAATGCGCTCTTTATTTTTTACGTCTGTGGCATCTTTTGCCTGAAGAAAAATGTACACACCGTCTGAATGGATTGCATTTTTCGAGCCTTCTACAACCTTTAGCCGCAGCCCTCGGCCTAAAATGTAAAAGGTTTCTCCGCTGATATACCGTTTTGCTTGTGGACGATATTGAGCCAGTTCCTGAAATCGTTGCAAAGCCGATAGAATATAGGCTCCCTTGCTGACCACAAATTCGTCAACTTTATCAACTGGAACATTATCATTTGCCGATACATAGACGCTGCCGTCTTTTCTTATTCGAAGATTTAAATTTTTGACTGGCTTTTGCTCCAAATGATAGGCGATCTCTTTACCATCGGACATTACTTTGCGTTGGGTTGAAGTTGGGGTCATCCTCAAAACCTCCGCAGAGCAACGGTTTTGACATTCTCTATGATCTTGTCGATAACATCAAATGAGAGCTTCAGTCCGCGCGTTTTCTCATATTCATAAAACAGGTCATCAATATCCTGTGAAATGCGATCATGAATGGTCTTATTGTTTGTCCAGTCCACCTGACTATGCTTTGCAATAGTCTTCGTAATTTTCTCGGCTATTTCTGCAACGAAATCCGGTTCAACATTTCCAGACTTATCATCGTCGAGAATGGCAGAAAGCACACCGTAAAATGCCTGTGCATGAACATTATTCTTAATAGATTCCGGGTAACTTATAGAGCTGCGTCCGGCGTGATAATCTTCCATAATGGTACGCATCTTGGCCAGATACTCAGCCTCTGTAATTACTTGTTCTTTATACTGATCCAACGCGTCCTTTATTCTCTTGGAAAAGCTGTCATAGTAGGCGGGATTTTCATCATACTTTTCGCTGATGCTCTTTGTCATGCGGCTTGTAATTGCATCGGCTTTCGCTCGGATTGATCCAAGCTCGTCCAGTTCCTTTTCAAAGTCATCCTTATTCAAAATGTTGATTGGGCTTGTGATCTGACGGACACCGGCTACAGATAAGTGGGTATCTAAAAGATTTTGCATCAGTGGTTCGTACTCACTGTTGTCTATGGCATCGCAATAACGGATCTTTACGCTGCGTCGCACCTTCGAAAAAAAGATAAACGTACTTTGATATTTTTTCAGTTCATCCCTCGGAACAGCCGCATAAGCTTGCTCGGAATTCAGCACCAGATTGAGAGCCTTTCCAAAGGCACACAGAAGATTATAGAAGTCCTCACGGATCTTGTCATCCGCAAGAAATACTTCCACTTCCTCTGCGTCCGCTTTATTTCGAACAGCGGCAAACAGTTCGATTAGTCGGGTATACGAATCACGCAAGGTTCCCACCGACGACATAACATCCACAACCGCGCCCTTCAAGTCTCCGCTGTCAAAGTTCTCAAGACCTGCTCCGCTGTACATATCCATCGCGGTATCCAGCTTTTCGATCAGCCCCCGATAATCAACGATTAGGCCGTAGTCCTTGCCTTCGTGAAGTCGATTGGTGCGTGCAATAGCCTGCAAGAGGCCATGCTCTTTCAGCTCCTTGTCAATGTATAGCACTTGGCAAATAGGTGCATCAAATCCAGTGAGGAGCTTGCTGCAAACGATGAGTATATCGATTTCACCGTCGCAGAACTTGTTTTTCATAGCCTCTTCATAACGGTCTGCATCGCTATACTGCCGCATCATTTTATTCCAGTATGCCACGACCTTATCGTCAGTGCCCTCGTCCATGTCATCGACGCTTTCACGCATATCCGGCGGCGAAATAACTACGGCGCAGGTCAAATCGCCAAACTGCTCAAAGCATTCAAGATAGCGAACCGCATCTCTTTTATAGTTCGTGGCAAGCATAGCTTTGAATCCGGTATTTTTATAGCCTTCAATGAAATGAGTGTTAATATCAAGGGCGATACGCTTAATCCGTGCATCGGTGGATGTCAGGCGGCGGATACTGCTCCATTTTTTTGCCAAATCTTCTTTCTGCGCATCCGTCAGCCGCTTGGTGGTCTGCTCAAACCAAAGGTCAATGTTTTCCTCGTCAACATTTTGATCCACAAAGCGCCCCTCGTAGATTAGCGGCACAATAGCGCCATCATCCACGCCGTCCTTTATTGTGTACTTATGGATCAGCTTGCCAAACTTGGACATGGTGTTTTTTTCTTTCTTCATCAGGGGCGTTCCGGTAAAGCCGATATAGCAGGCGTTGGGGAATACGCTACGCATCTTTGTTGCCATAAGGCCGTAATTTGAACGATGGCTCTCGTCCACCAGAATAAAGACGTCTTTGGACTCGTTTTTTGTTGCCATGCGTTCAGCAGTATTGAACTTGTTAATGATACTCGTAATCACATCTGCCTTGCCGCTGTTTACAAGATCTACCAAATGTCGTCCGCTGGTGGCACGGGCAGGGTTCAACCGGGTGTGGGCAAAGGTCGCGGCAATTTGACCGTCCAACTCCTTACGGTCAGTTACAATTACAACTCTGGGATGGCAGTCTGTCATCTCCATGAGGATATACTTTGCCAGCATGACCATGGTCAGGCTCTTACCGCTACCTTGTGTATGCCAGATAACACCGCTCTGGCGATTGCCGCGCTCGTCGGTTTCGCCGATGGTTTTAACAATCTCCTTAATTGCGAAATACTGCTGATAGCGGCAAATCTTCTTAACATTAGCGTCATAGAGAATGAAATACCTCATGAGTTCCATGACACGCTCTTTGCTGAACAGCGAAATAATATTTTTATCTTGTTCGGTGGGCATACGGTCATCAAACAGCCACACAAGCTGGCGGCTCATGAATGCTTCATTTTGCTCTTTCCAGACATTCCAAAACTTTTTCGGCGTTCCAGCTGTGGCGTATTTCACAGCATTCTTGTTGGTGGCCATAACGATCTGCGCGTACTTGAAGAGTTGAGGGATATAGTCTGTCTGCTGGTTGCGCACAGTCTGTTCCACCGCCTGATCGACGGAAATCTGCGGTGCTTTGCATTCGATCACCGCAAATGGAATGCCGTTGATAAACAGCACAATATCAGGGCGAGCATTATGCTGCTTGTCCTGACTTTCAACGGCATATTCCTCCGTCACATGGTAGAGGTTGTTTTCCGGGTGATCCCAGTCGATGTATTTGAGGTTAAAGCTGAGCATTTTCCCGTCACCCACGGTTTCGGGATAGCTTTTACCCAGCAGCAGTGCGTCGTAAATTTTCTCACTGGCACGAACGAGGCCATCCGTCAGAGGCTCGTCCAGATCCTCCATAGCCCGCTCAATATTGGCGGCGGAGAATTCATTTTCCGCTCCGGCATAGAGATAGCGGTTAAGCCGACGCAGCTGGCCGCGCAGAATGTCTCGGAGCAGCACATGGTACCCACTACCGCGCTGCATGGCGCAGTCCTCAGGTGATATGTAAATATAGCCCATAGCACGCAGCAAATCAATGGCTGGCTGCTGGCTGGCGTTCTTTTCAAGATAGAGGTCAGGGTTCATAATTGAGCCTCCTTAGTGGAATATCTATAAAAGCAGGAATAGCGGGGCGGTGAAAACCGCCTCGCTTCCTGTGCTTAGTCTTGCTTTTCTTTGGTGACGCCTTTGAACTTGCCGCCGGTCGTTTTTACATCCATAAACTTCCCGGTTTCGGTATCACGCTTTGTGTAGAGCCCTGTTTTAGGGTTCAAACTCTGCGTTCTGCCTTTTACCGCGCCATTTCTGTGACCGTCGCCACTTGGTGGATTTGTTGCCATTGTGTCTCACCTCTTTTCTGTAAAGTATAGTGGATTTCCGTTGGAATCATAAAGCCAATTGTCTTTTTGCCATCCGAACCAACTATTATCCTTATAAGAATACCAGTAGCCATTCTTGACGTATGCATATACCGCGCCATCCATTGTGTAATAATCTTTTGCGTTAGGCGAATAGCAAACTGGGTTACCTGACTTCTTGATCGTAAAAATATATAGTCATACCTTCACCCTCACAATGCCCGACAGCAGAAGCTGCATCAGGGCTTTTTTCTTTTGTTTTTCGGCATCAATAGATTTTTTCAGAAGGGATATTTCTTGATCAGCAATGGAAAGATGTTCTACAATAGCATCCTGCTCCCGCTTGTCCATTGGATAGTTGACATTAATTCTTCTGAAGTTATCGTACTTTAGATTGCGGGTATCGTCGACGAGCCCCTGCGAAAAACGGTAAAACAAAAACACTACTTCGGGCATCTTAAATAGATATGCAAAGTATTTCGCATTGATCGAATCAACTGGTTTTAGAATCGTGTACGCCGGACTGACAATGCCCTCGTGGTTTGAGTATGCGGAAACCCCTTGCCACATACGCATTGTGTTATAGCCGATATCACCAACACAAATTCTAAGATACTTTGACTTATCCTCACTCGAATTGTCCTTTAAATCAAGCTCTGATCGAGGAATAATTCCCTGAGCTCCTGTAATTGCGAGCAATGGCAAATCCTCTCGCTTAGTTTCAACCCTCTCGGCAAATAGCTTTCCAAGATGTTCAAATTGCCACTTCGCATTGAACCCCGGCAGACGCTTTTTGCCGGTCAGAAGCTGCTGGCACAGATACTTTTTCTGCCGCTGTTTTTCGGCAAGCAGCTTTTCTTTCAGTTCAATCACCTTATCCTGCGTGGTAAGGATGGCGGCAATTCTATCCTGTTCGGGAAGTGGTGGAATTCCCATATGGTATTCTTCTAAGTTTTTGAAATATAATCTTGTCCTTGTCCCGCCCAATTTTTGTGTTCTGCAAAAATATCTAAATCGAGCCGTTTCATTTAATATAGGTATCAAAAACCCCACATTAGCTCTTTGTGAAGCAGTAAAAACCGGATACTCGCTACTGACTAAAATATCAGTGCCAGTGTTGTTTATGTTGAAATGAAAAATATCATCATCGCTCATATGTCTATAAGTAACATACCCTTGTGGTACAATTTTGTATCCCAAGTTTGTTTCTACGGCTTCTTTTAGATCGTAATACTCAGATTGTGGGACAAGCCCTTTTCGAGATGATGAGTAGACAGGGGTGTTCTGCACATCATTTGACAACATCTTATATTCACGAACGCATTTACCGACTGAAGTGACTTTCCATTCTTGAGGTATGATACCAACCTTTTCGTGCTTATACCCCTCCGGCACTTCACCACGTAAAATCTGTTCAATTCGTTTCTTTATCTGCTCGTTCATTTTCGCTCGTCCTCTTTTCCCTTACATAGCGGAGTACAATCACAAGTATCATAGCGGCCACAATGACTCCTGTTAAAGTCCACCATACCCAGTGCGGTACACCTATCACAAATTTATACAACCATATACCGCCTCGTAATAAATAGGCTATGGCTACATAAATAACTAATCGAATGATCCAGTGGAGAATGGAACCTGCCGATTTTCCGTTTATTATGCCTATGTCATAGGCGTCTCCAACCAGACTAAACGCAAACCAAAAGGCAATTTCACCGACGGCCAGCATAATGAGGTAGTTATACAACACGTTGTCCATTACGGCCACATCGCCGGTTAGTATATCAAACAGCGGCTTTAAGATTATGCTCATGTGTTACCCCACAGTTCTTTTTCCCTTCAGGATGCTTTCCGCCACCGCACCACGTGTCGGTTGCCAACCATATCTCATAAAAATATAACCATTCAATTGCCCATGGAATTATTGTATCAGCGATTAGCATACTGGAAGTAAATTCATATCGAAGATGTAAGCATAGATCAACTTGCTTTTTTTCATAGTCAGTATGGAATTTATGAGGAAAATTGGGTCTATCAAGGCCTTGTATATTATCCCCGCATAGTCTTACAACAGGACGCTTTCTCACCTTGTAGTCGATTACTACATGGTATATGCGTGAAACTGCTGTCGGCTTCATGTATCCGCTCCAGTGCAACGCCCCGTTTTTGATGGTGACATCCGATTCTGGGAATCTTTGTTTTATAGCTATCAGTTGGTCAATCAGTCGATATGTTTTTGCTTTTAGATATTTCTTTTTATTCACCCCAAAACGTATGCTCCTTTACTGGATAGCCACTATGTTTAGCGGATGCAGAGAGTCCCCCAGTGAGGCCATTGATTGTAAGTTCTCCCCGTTCCCTCGCTATACGCGTTTTGTCACCCACCGCATTAAATGCACGCTGAACTGGTCTCTCTCCAAGATATTTCTTGTATTCTTCTGCAATTCCATCCATTCCAAAGCGCGCAAGCGGATTATCAATTAGCTCTTTTCTTGCTCTGCCAAGCCAACTCTTAAATGTAGTCCGCTTGTTCGGTTCTGCATTCCATTTGTCAGCAAAGTTTTCTTCCGGCATAGTTGGATTTTCTACCCAATAAATACCATCCCGACATTCAATGTGTTGGGGCATTCGTTCCAAGATATTGCAAAGTGCTTCATATACGTTCGTCTCACCGTTATAAGCCCATGCTGCAAGAGTTGTGATAATAATTGATATTGGTGCAGCATCCGAAGCATTTTGAAAGCAGATATCCCTATGACGTTTCAGCAACTGAATTGCCTTTTGAAGAGGGGTGCGCATTTTGTATGTTGGAACTTTATCAATTTCAGTCTTGTTCTGTACAGCAAAGGCTCGCTTTTCGATCAAAAGGATATCTTTCATACGGTTATCAAACCACTTGTAATATGCGTAAGGATTGCTGTACCGTGGCGCATATATTCCGTCGCCGATTTTGTGTGTCAGTTTAATCGCTGTGATATTGGGTTCGATAAAATAACCATTTTGGGGAACACATGGCAAAACGTCCATATGGAATTCATCATATTGCATCGTCCAGCAGCGCTTACCTTCTTTTTCAAGTTTCTGAAAGTATGTAGCGTTTTCTTTTAGCCGATCACCAACCAGATTCTTGATATCTTTTAAGGAAAGATACTGACCGTTTTTAAGCAAGCATACAAGGTCCATGTCATAATCGTCTCGGTCATCAATAGGCTTAATGACCGTTCCCAAATTCATGGAGCCCTGCGGCATTATTTTTACATCATAGTCCAACCCATCACCGATCCACTTGCCAACAGCAGTATAGCTATTAATAGCTTTATCTTGCATTGTCGGTGTGATATTTATCTCGTCTGCAATTCCACTTAGGAGCATACCCAGAATCTTTTCTTGATCTGTCATTTTAACCTCCTATTGTTAGTGCCTTAAAAAAGCCATCTGCTTGATTTGCTTGCTCATAAATCATAACTGGCAGATCCGCCTTAGGCATATAGTCCATTCCGGCGCGTACTGCCAAAGAATTCGGCATAACAGGAAAAATATGAATACATTCTGGCGCAGGGCGCAAATTTTTTAGAGTTTCCATTGCGGCACGGAACACTTTTACAAACTCTTCCTGAATGATTTCTCCGGATACAAAAGTCCTTGATGGTTCATCTATCGTTATATGATAAATTGTAGCATCATCGCCAAGCACAAATGTGATTCTATCATCACATACAGGAGCGCTGAGATCAATTACCAAAGCCAGCGCATCTGTTTTTCCTTCCTTTGTATTCGAGAATTGAAATTCAACTGATGCTACCGCTTTCGGCCAAGCCCATTTATGTCCACTTCTATGGCACTGGAATGCAACCGTGTTGTATTGATCGTTAATGAGCGTGCCAAGCTTAAATAATAGTGGTTGTGGAGCAAGCGCGAAAATACCGATACTATCCTTGCTTTTTATCACAGCATCAAACCAATTTTTAAAATCTCGCTCCAATTCTTGAGATTTTTGTTGAAAAACAGTTTCACTCGCCGTATATCTCGTACAAGAGTCAGCACTTAGATTGATTATTGGCTCTTGCATTGGAACACGCCCCGAAAGCAGGACAGCTTCACGAAGAAGTCTTTCTGAACTAAACTCTGCCTGATTATCAATATTTGAGAAATATGTTATGATTCTGCAGCTCTGCTCACTTGGGATTCCTGTGACCTCACGAATTCTTGCTTCGTGAGCTATCTTTTTCCTAATTAATAACCCTTCCTTAAAATCTTCAGAGTGCGTATCTATCATGTGATGATGTTCTTCGCATAGCAACATTAAATTGTCAATATTATTCTTTTCGCCGATGGTCATGCCATATTTGTGGCGGGGGCCACCTTCACTGACAGCATGAATATGCGCCATTTCTCCAAAATTTCCATCGTAACCGAAAACAAGATCCTGGTACAACAATCTATTGCATAGCTCACATCTTCCACCCGAGACAGCCCATAACTTCATTCGCACTTTTTCATCGATTGCTGTCCGACCAATTTCTGAATTCACTTTTGCCATCACAACCCCAATTCGTTTAAATATTTCTTCATCTGCGCCTGTACTTCGGCAAGTTCCACTTCAATATTGGTAATATTCCGCTTCACCTCATCGATGTCCACCAGTTCTTCCTCTTCAAAGGTATCAACATAGCGGGGAATATTCAGGTTGAAGTCATTCTCCTTGATTTCATCGAAGGACGCAACATACGCATACTTTTCCACGCTCTGGCGTGCATCGTAGGTACTGACAATTTTGGCTATATCCTCGTTACGCAGGATGTTCTGATTCTTTCCTTTTTCATAGTTTCCATCGCTGGAAGCGTCAATAAAGAGCACATCCCGGCGGGTACGATTCTTCTTGAATACCAAAATGCAGGCGGGAATACCGGTGCCGTAGAACAGGTTCGCCGGCAGTCCGATGACAGCATCAAGCAGATTGAATTCAACGATCTGTTTGCGGATTTTTCCTTCGCTGGCGCCACGGAACAGCACACCGTGGGGTAACACGATCGCCATGCGTCCATTCTCAGCATCAAGGCTTGCCAACATATGAAGTACAAACGCATAGTCGCCCTTGGAGGACGGCGGTACGCCCCAGTCAAAACGTTTCCACGAGTCAAGGGAAGCTGTCATTTTCTCCTGCTTTTTTCCTTTGGCATCCACCGGCGCGTTGGAGAGAAATCCGCTGTCCCATTTGTCCAGACTGAACGGCGGATTCGCGACAACACACTGGAACTTCATGAGCTTGTCATCTTCAATGTTCTGAGGGTTCGCCAGCGTATCACCCTGCCAGATGCGGGCGTCATCCACACCGTGGAGGAACATATTCATGGTGCAGAGTGCCCAGGTCTGGGCGTTCAGCTCCTGTCCGTAGATTGCAACCTTGCCGCTGTGTACTTTTTTATAGGCCTTGAGCAAAAGGCCTCCGCTTCCGCAGGTGGGGTCATATATGCGATCATTCTCCCTCGGCTTTACGAGGGATGCTACCAGTTCCGAAACCTGACTGGGGGTAAAAAATTCTCCGCCCTTTTTGCCCGCATCTGAGGCAAAGTTTGCGATCATATATTCATAGGCGTCGCCAATGATATCGGCGGAGCCAAGCTGTCCGGGACGAAGGTCAATGCCACTGAAATCCTCCAGCAGATTGCGCAAAGTTGCATTCTTTTCCTTTACGTCGCCGAAGTCCACCTGAGAATTAAAGTCAATGGCACGGAATACGTTTCGGAGCTTGCCACTGTTGTGTTCCTCAATGTGGGAGAGCGCAACATTGATTTTTTGACCGATCTCGGAATCGTTGCGGTTTTCATACAGGTAGTCAAATGTGGAGTCTTCGTCCAAGGTAAAACGCTCGCGGCTCATAGCTCGTGCCACACGGCGCTCATCACCATTGTACTGCTTCATGTATTCGTCGTGCTTTTCCTTAGAAACATCGCTTAGATATTTTACAAAAAGCATGGATAGGATATAGTCTTTATAGCGAGAGCTGTCAATCTTTCCCCGGAAGCTGTCGCAGGCGCTCCAGAGAACGCGCTCAATATCACTTTTAGTCGTCATGACGGTTACCTCTTCTCATCTGTTTTTGTATCTCATTAATTGTGTAGGAATAGTATTTTTCTTTTTCCATTGCCAGCTCATTCAAAAGCTGACGTTCCTTGTGCGCCAAAAGGTTCAGTGCCGCAATCGTCTCCTGATTTTCCATTGATAGAAGACTTACCTCAAAATCAGCAAAATATCGTGGCTTAATAGCACCAAGCATGTTGCTCGAAGTGTTTTCATATATCTGGCGTTTTACCTTAGGCGTATTCAAAAGCCAGTATAGGTACTCAGGCAAAATCTGGCTTGCATCCGCGCGAATCACAACCAAGTTCGATGAGATGACCATTCCCGATGTAGTGTCATCAATCAACACGGCAGTGTATGGTGCTGTCAGCCGGATCACAACATCCCCTGTATGTGCCAGATACTCAGAACTCAGCGGTTCTGTCGCGTCATATAAATCAACATTCTCAGTCTCAATATAGCCAGCCTGATTGATAGAGCGTAAATTAATAAGTTGATATCGATATTGCGTAGGCGTTTTTGAAAGCTTCCGCGATAATACCAAGCCGCTCCTAACAGAAGCAATATCTCCGAGTTTCAGTCTTACCAACTCCTTTGTCATGAGAAAAAAATAACTTTAACATTGCAAAAATTTCACCCTTAAGAAGGGCTCAACTATATTATATGCAAACCCACCGCAAAAGTCAAGAATAATTTTTGTCATGGGAGATAAATAACCTTTGTTGGAAATGTCGCCCGTTTCTTTTTTCCAACGGGCGACGGTGTGGTCATTCATCAAATGGCTTATACCTGGTAATTGCTTTCAGATACTTTGCTGGGTCTCCATTCAAGATTATATCTGCGTATTCAAGCGGCTTGTTGTAGATTAGCCAGTCCAGCTCTGAACGCTGGTATATATTCTCCGCGATTTCGTTTTCCACGGAGATGGTATCAATGGCAATCAGTGTCCCATCGTCCAGCTGCAGCTCCACATAGGCAGTATCCATATTGAACTCACAGGATATAACTTTCATGATCCGTTCCTCTTTAGATTTTCTTTCTTTGCCAACTGACCAGCAGCCTTGCGGCGTTCTTGGCTGTACGGGGCTGTAAGCTTGAAGCCAAAGCGTCCTTTATTGATTTCAAAAGTCAGGCAGCCGTTTTCGTCATCATCAATCAGCCTGCACTCACCGGAATATTGCCCCGCATATTTGGTGAGCCTGTTTTTGAGATTAGTGTTGTAAGTACAGACCTCAATTATCGAGCTGTCTTCATTAAAATAGATGTTTGTTGCCTTTTGTTTCTTGGAAAGACCTGTTTTCATAAATACCTCCATTTTTAATGCAATTTTGTCGGCTCAACAGCCGTAAAACCTGACGGATTTTCCATCGGAGATGGTCCAAACGATGCGGTGTTCATTTGGACCACCCCCAACGAATAAAATTTGTTTTTCTCGGCTCTACACAGAAATTATCGAGCATCGTCCCTTGTGTGTGTTTTCACCTTATTTCTTCCAAATAAATGCCAAAGGCCATTTCGCTCAATGACGGATTCATAGCTGCGTAGTTTGCCATGGAGAGCTTCATTTTCCTGTTCCAGCCCCGCTGTATTGAGTTTATTTCGGACGGACTTATATTCGGACAACTCCTTAGTAAGCGCTACAATTTTGGCTTCGAGGCCTGCGATCACCTTATGCGCTGCCTCCAGCGCCTTTTGCAATATGGATTCTTTCTTTTCCTGAGCGACATATTTTTTCGCTGCTACCGCAAGACTTTCGTACTCAGATCGTTCCAGTATGACCTTTGAACTTAAGGGCAAGGTTTTTGCTTCGATCTGATCCACCGCATCAATAGCTGTCTGCTGCTTTTGGATTTTTGCAATCTTTTTATCCAAGGCTGCCGCCTGCTGCTCCTTCTGATCCGAGCGTTCTACCAACTCGGTCAGCCGTGCCTGTTCCTGCTCGACCTTGAACTGGGTCACGGTCAAATGTTCCTCAGAACTGCCACGCTCACCGCGTTCTACATCGTTATATCCAGCTTGTCGCATATCATTATAGAAATCGTCTTGCAAGATGGAGTAGGATTTTCTCAAGACCGGTTTTCCGCTCTTTGTAAGTAATGGGGTACCAGTATCATCGACCGCCGGTTTGGATAACCACTTTTTGCTGGAGCTAACCTGCATAATGGTTTCCTTGACTGTACCGACCAGCGATTTATCCTTACACCGCGTTGACCACTTGATTTGTTTTTCCACGACAGGGACATATACAACATGCAGATGGTAGTGATATACATCCTGCCCCAGTGCCTCCGACATAGCCCGGTTACGTTCATCGGCATGCATGACCGCCGACAAAATATATTGCTCACCGCCTACAATTTTAATTGCAGCTTTGTAGGCATCGGTGTAAAATTGTTTTGCAAACTCATAGCCGCCGTGGTTGTGGAAGTAGGCTGAGTTTACATCAAAAATTAGTTCTCCGTAAAGATTGGCATCTGCCTTCAACCCACGGGTGGAGATCACGCCGTCAGCCGCCATCTGTTCAAACATTTCCGCATAGCTGCCGGTCGGCGTCTTGAAGTGGACGTTCATGCTGGTGCGGTCAGGTACAATATCTTGATTCGTGTAGGATTCCTTTTCGCGCTCATTATGGCGTTGCGCGTTGCTAATATCTTTGGCTGTCATATTCATATTTCTTGCGCTGGTACGATTCACACCATCGCCTCTTGCCATAAGCAAAATACCTCCAATTTAGTTTGTATAGACACTGCAAGCCATGGGGATGCACTTCATCTCCGTGCTAAGAGCCGCCTGCGGCGGTTGCACTCCGAAACACGCCTGCGGGCGTAGTGCGGAAGTGTAATAACCCACTATGACACTTTCATCCTGCGGCTGCAAAGTGCCGTGGGCTCTCCGAGGGGGAACGGGGCGTGCGGCTTCTGCGGAAGCCTTTGCCACGGCTTGCATGTGGTACCCACATCACAATTCCGCGGCATGGACATCGTCTGCTTTCACAATGGAATTGTTCAATCATCCACCGTCCACAGGCAGGGAGATTCGCTTGATCTCCCTACCTGCCCGTCTCGAAATCTGCGAATTTCTTGACGGGGACGGGAGCTACAATAGGCAGGATGTGGCGGTGTTTAATTTGACTCCCATAAGTTTCCTTTTGCCTGCCGGACACGGGAGCGTGGCACGCTCCCGTCATAGCTCCCAAGGAGAAACAGTCCAGCGATAGCTTTGCGGCACACCACGGCGGTCAAGATATTCCTGCCTCGCCTGCACCCGCTGCTCCTCGGTGGGGGCGGTCTTGTACTGCGAATAGAGCTGCCGGTTCAGAATGGCATCGATTTTCTGCTCTAAACCCTGCCGGATTTCTTCGTCATAATCTTCCTCGCCGTTCAGATGGTACAAAACCAAATCCACGAACAGCTCATACGGAATCTGTACATTTTTCATATCGTTTCCTATCCAATCCTTCCCGCGACGGTCGCGACGATAGCGACGGTTGTTTTGGCGGTGTCATATTCACCGTTGCGACCGTCGCAACCGTCGCGCCTGTGTTTACGAGATCACTTCGTAGTCAACGGCGTCGATCACCATATAAGCGAGCTTGACCTGCCGCCCGGTGTGCTTGGCCTTGTTCTCATAGCTGACATGGTATTCGTCCAACAATCTGCCGGACTTGACATTCAGATATTTTGTGAGTGTGTTTGCCGCCATGCCCACATTGGCAGCATTGGCAAGTTCGGACGGAGAGCCTGTCCATTCGCGCTGATTGGGTGAAACGAGCCTAGATACAGTTTCAAGCACTCTGTCGGGTGGCTCCTTGTGCAGCTCATTTTCCATTTTCTCCAACTGCCAAATTTGCGTTTCTGGATCTTTCTTTAAATAGAGAATTTGATCCTGCTGGTCACGCCCGACAACATCGATAGTGGCATCCATATCTGTACGCTTTTTCTTCTGCATCAGCAGCGAA
Source organism: Oscillospiraceae bacterium (assembly GCA_028692035.1). Classification (GTDB taxonomy): domain Bacteria; phylum Bacillota; class Clostridia; order Oscillospirales; family Ruminococcaceae; genus UBA3818. The sequence continues at coordinate 787 of JAQUYD010000006.1, read as the reverse complement.
CCATCCGCGCAGCCCAGCAAGCCTGTTGTCCCGGAGATCATTTCAAAACTATCCCCGGCAGGCTGCTTCCGGGTGTGATGAACGGTCAGTACGCAGATACAATGTTTGTCTGCAAACTGTTTTAGCTTCCCGACAATTTCATAGTCGCTGGCATAACTGTATGTCTCGCCGCCAGCCTCACGGATTTTCTGCATGGTGTCGATGATAATGAGCTTGGTGTCAGGATGCTCACGCATGAAGTTTTCTAGCTGCTCATCCAATCCGTTGCCTATTTTTCCGGCGACGGTTGCAAAGTGGAGCTTGTCCGTATCCTCCACGCCATACATCATGAACATACGGTTCTGGATGCGTCCGAAATCATCCTCGAGGGCAAGGTATAACACCGTGCCCTGACGGACATCATATTCCCAGAGCTTTTGCCCGGTACTGACATGATAGGCGAGCTGCGCCACAAGAAATGATTTGCCGATTTTCGGTGCTCCGGCAAGGATATACGCCCCGGCATAGAGCAAACCATCGATGATTGGCGGCCTACTCTTGTAGGAAGTTTGATACAGCTCCGTCATGGAAATCGTATGCAGGTAGTGGGGGTCAGTCATGCGCTGCATCCGACGGTAAAGTTCCCGCAAATCTTCCTCAGGGGGATTGATTTCAGCGTTCTCGTCTGGTATACTTTGCTCAGTTGAATTGCGAAGCGGCTGCCCTCCATCTGCGCCAACAGATGGTACGAGGGCGGTCGTTTTTTCTGTTTCATTCATCATAGGCACTGTCCTCCTTCATTCCGTCC
>JAQUYD010000021.1 GCA_028692035.1 Oscillospiraceae bacterium | reverse complement strand
TTAAGGAGTACAGATATGGAAAAAATGAGAATGGAGTCCGTAGATATGACGGCTCAGAACATAGACAGAATCGGTGCATTGTTCCCGAACTGCATCACCGAAACTGTGGACGAAAATGGCAATCCTATATCCGCGTCGGCGAGGCCGACAAGCCCATGACGGAATATGAGGTCTATAGCTTCGAGGTATTCAAACGCAAGATCCAAGATGAGCTTCGCACGGACAACCGGGCAACCATGGAGGATTTGAACACCAATGCCCTCAGTTTGTATTTCGCCAAGGTCAGGGAAATGAAAAAACAGCTCTCCGCGCTGGAGGACGAGAGGATTCTTGCGCTGCAGGGCATTACGCAGGACGGCAAGCCTACGATTGCCGGCGAGATGCTGTTCGGCATTTTCCCGCAGAGTCTGTTCCCGCAGTACAGTGTTATCGCCTCCGTTGTCCCCGGCACCCAGATCGGAGAGCTGGGCGAGATGGGCGAACGCTTCACTGACGATAAGCGCATCGAGGGAACGCTGGAGCAGATGCTGGAAGATGCGGTTTCCTTTGTCATTCGGAATATGAAGCGCAAGGTGATCGTCGGCGATGTGGGCAAGCGCAACGACAAAACGGAGTATCCCATCATGGCCGTCAGAGAGGCGATATTAAACGCCCTGGTGCATCGTGACTACAGCATCCACACCGAGAACTCACCCGTCCGCGTCCTAATGTTTGACGATAGGATTGAGATTGAAAATCCGGGCGGTCTGTACGGGCGCGGCACCATCGATAAGCTGGGCGAGGTAGGGCTTGACACGAGAAATCCCTACATCGCCGGTGCGCTGGAACTGCTCATCGGCTCTGAGAACCGCTATTCAGGCATCCCCACCATGCGCCGCGAAATGAAAAAGGCAGGACTGTTGCCTCCCGTGTTCGCGAGTTGGCAGGGCGTGTTCAAGGTGACCTTATACAACGCCTCGGCCAATGTCCCGAAGCGGGACGAGGAAATCAGACTGGGCATCCTTACCTTTTGCGTTCAGCCCCGCGACAGGGATGAACTGGCGCGGGAGTTTGGCTTCGCCACATCAACCTATTTCATAAGCAATTATGTCAAGCCTCTCATCGCAGAGGGCAAGCTCGCAATGACGATGCCGGATAAGCCGAAATCCAAAAACCAAAAATATGTGACGGTGAAATAAGCTACTCCTTGGTTATACAGCCATAAGCAGAGACACACACGCATTTTCTCCTACAGCGCCTACTTGGATATTCTTCGTAAGGATGCCTGATGAACAGCAAAACGGCCGCAGTTCTCAAGAGCTGCGGCCGTTTTATTTGTTCATTCATATTTGCAGGAATAATACCTCTCGGCAAATAGAGCCGTGTGTCTTTGTACCCTCTATTACATCGTCTCATTTGCATGGCGTCTCTTGCGCCTCGATATCCGCCAGCTCATCTGGGGACAGTTTCGGCTCCGCTGGGAGATGCCTTATCAGTTGATTCGGCATAAAGTCTGTGTCAGCAGATGCGGTTTCGCGCTGCAAATCCAAGCCATCAGCTTTTTGTTTTGCCAAAAACAGTCCATCCAATTCCCGCGCAAACCGATCCGGCTTGGCCGCAAGAACGGCGGATGTGCCGACTACTTCCGCGGCGGCATCGATTGTCTGCAAGAGCTTTTCAATGGACTCCTTGCTCGAGCCACAGACCTCGGTATCCCCGACGATTTTATAACCGTGCTGTTTGCAATACAGCTCCAGCTCGGCCTTCTGCTGTGCCAGTGATAGTTCCGCGCTTTGAGGAGACGCACATCGTCTGTACAGCCATACTCGTTTTTGCGGGGCTTCGGCTTTATCTTCAAGCTGCTCGGCTGTACCGAACCTATAATAAACGGCGGTTTTCATTTTATCTTCCATGATATTTCCTCCTTGTTATCTCAACATGAAACATGACGCTTACTTTTGCCGCCTTGATTTCTTCTCGGCGATTTTCGACGAAATAAAAAGCTCCTGTTTTTGCTCTTTATTTCTCAAACTCTTGTTTTGAGGAAATAATAGTGGTATAATGAGCGCAGTTATTTCATTGAAGGGAGTGACGATTTATGAATAACAGAGCGGGAAGCTATAAAAACAATCTGTCCGGCGAGATGGCGTATCAGTCCTTTGTGCCAACGCCGCTGCCTCCTGTGCCTCCGCTGGATATGGACGATGAGCTGGTTGAGCTCTTGGTAAAGGCAAATAAGGAGCTTGCTCTTTTGTCTGGGATCGCAGCGCGCATCCCCAATATGGATTTGTTCGTTACCATGTATGTGCGGAAGGAGGCGTTGCTGTCCTCGCAGATTGAGGGCACACAGGCCACGCTGGACGATGTGCTGAATCCTCTGATTGAGAAGAATGCCAACCGCGATGTATCCGATGTCGTGAACTATATTAAGGCAACGGATTTTGCCCTTGCCCGGTTGAAGGAGCTGCCTCTGTGCATCAGGCTGCTCAAAGAGACCCATGCTGTTTTGATGCAGGACGTCCGCGGGCAGGAAAAAAGCCCCGGCGAGTTCCGCACCTCGCAGAACTGGATCGGCGGCGCGGGAAGCACGATAAAAAACGCCAGATACATCCCGCCCTCTCCTGACGACATGGTGGAGGCAATGTCCGATTTGGAGAAGTACCTGAACGCCGACGACAGCCTTGATCTGCTGATTCGCGCAGGGCTTATCCATTATCAGTTTGAAACAATCCATCCGTTCCTCGACGGCAACGGCAGGATCGGCCGTCTGCTCATCACGCTGTTTCTCATGGAAAAAGGCGCCCTTTCCACACCGGCGCTGTATATCTCCTATTTCTTGAAAAAGAACAGGATCGAATACTATGACCGCATAACCGAGGTGCGTCGGACGGGCAGCTATGAGCAATGGATCAAATTCTTCCTGCAGGCGCTTCATGAGTCAGCACAGGACGCCATTGAAACAGTCGACCGTCTGAGCGCCCTTCACAACGAGAATGTCGCTCTAATTGGAGCGCCGGACAGAACCACGCAGAATGTCCTGAAGGTATTCCGCTATCTTGAAACCAACCCGATCATCGAAATTAAGAAAACCGCCAAGGCGCTTTCGCTTTCCTATAATGCGGTTTCTCGGGCGGTCTCGGTATTGGCGGAGAAGGGCATCTTGGAGCAAACCGATAAGCAAAGCCGCACACGCATTTTCTCCTACAGCGCCTACTTGGATATTCTTCGTAAGGACACCTGATGAACAGCAAAACGGCCGCAGTTCAATCAAGAGCTGCGACGATGACCGTGGGGCTATGTAAATTTCCAACGTCGTTCTGAATAATGACCACAGGGCGTATCCCGCCTTGCTCGCAGCCGATGACGGGCGTGAGGTTTGCGTAGTAGATATCTCCGCGTCTGATTTGCGGCATGGTACAGCACCTTCCTTTCTGCGGCGTGGCTTCATGCTGGCTCTATTCGACACTACTTCTCGAGCCGCGGGCGGCATACTTGAACTGCGCGGGCGCGCATCATGGGAATCTCACCCCTCCGAGGATCTCTCCGAGTTGCCCCCATTGCGTGTGGCTGTGGCTGGGCAGAAGTATCAATATAGGCCGGCAGGGTCGTTGCGATACAGCGTGCCACTGCTGTTTTCGTCCGGGCGGGTACCGCTCTACACCTTGGTTGGCCGTCTTTGATGCGAATACTCTGACTATCCGCACAGGTGGTCTTGGCGCATCCTCCGTGTCGCTTTCCCTCATCGGGTCTGCCGGCTAACGTATTCAGGTCGTCGGATATGACCGCTCTGAGCGGTGTTTTTCAAGGAACAGCGAAGGATTTATTTTCCATTTCACTTAATCCGACAAAAAACCGCCGTTTTAGACCCATGCTTCCAAAACTTTTTTATTTCCCCCAATCCGGCTTTAATGGAGCGCCCAATCACCTTATAGCTGACACCCTCGCGCCGACCGATTTCAGAGGACGACAAACCGTCCTCGATGAACATCCTAACTCGGCGCTCCTGTACTGTAGTGAGCATTGTCCTGGCATCCTGCATGATGTACCGGAGCTCTTGCTGCAGATGTTCTTCCTCAACCGATGTCACAAGGGCATGGCTTCCGCTTTGCTCGATCAACTCCATGTGGCTTTTATCGTGATGCCGCTCCTTTTGTTTCTCCTGCCTGTTTTCTTCCAGAACAAAATCGCGGGCTATTGTGGTAAAGCAGCCGAACTCCAATGTGACCAGTTGCCCGCTCTCCGGGCTTTCAGGGTAGAAGTCTTCAATATGGATAATTACTGCCTCCGGCTTGTCCAGCAACAGAGAGCGGTGGATCTGCTTTGTAAGTGTGAACTATTCCGATTCCACACTGTTTTTGATAATTTTGACCAGCATTTCGCTGTCCTCCTTATTTCTGAACATTTGGGGAAAACCAAATGTCAGAGACGGAGGAGAGCGGCAGCCTACAGAGCTTCTTTTTCTCTCTCGGTCTGTATAGTAAAAAGCGCACGACCACAAAGATGGTCGTGCGCTTTGCATGATGTAAATGGACGAGCGAAGCAGGTTGTGCCAGGATGACTACAGGCAAAAAACAAGAACGATACATATCCGTTATGGAAGTATCGTTCCTGTTGTTGGGTATTATTTTTTAAGTATCCCGCGAAAGAATTTCTTTTTGAGATGCTTTTAACAAATAGCTTATCTGCGAATGTCCCTTATTTATCCCGGCCACGAGGAAGGCCGGCTGGAAGGGGAAGCTCTGCAGCAAACCCTTTCCCGCCTTGACGCCAAGCGGTACGACGTGCTGCTGCACCGGCTGATCCATGTGCCGGACTGCCCCTATATTTTAGCGGTGGAACGGCGAAAATAGCCTGCTGGGAGCAGAGGAGACAATAACATTCTTTCCGATCAAACGCCCAAAAGGCCCGGAAAAGGAAAATTCCTTTTCCGGGCCTTTTTTACGCCTGTTTAACCGGCGCTCTTTGCTCTTTTAACCTTCCATCCGGTCCGCCTCGGTAATCGGCCGGATCACCCGGCAGGGAACTCCCGCCGCCACAACCCCCGGCGGAATATCCCGGGTGACCACGCTGCCCGAACCAATCACCGCACCGCGACCGATAGTCACACCGCCGTTGACGATCACCCCGCCGCCCAGCCAAACGCTGTCCTCCACCGTAATGGGCCTGGCATATTCCAAATTGTACCGCCGGCCGTTTCCATCGGTACGGGCATTGCGTTCTTCAGCCAGCAGGGGATGCAGCGCCGTAAAAAAAGACACGCCAGGCCCTACCATCACATTGGACCCGATCCGGATCTCGGCACAATCGAGAAATACCGCATTGAAATTAAAATAACAGTTGTCCCCCACATAGGTGTTACAGCCATAATCAAATCGCACCGCGGCACGAAAGGTCACATGCTCGCCCATGCCGCCCAAAAGTTGCCGCAAAATATCCCGCTGGGGCCCGTTCTCCGTTTTATCCAACCCATTGAACTGCCCCACCAGCCGAAAAGCCTTCTCCCGCAAGCAGGCCAATTCCCTATCGGAGGGATCATATAAACGTCCAGCCAGCATTTTTTCCCGTTCTGTCATAGCGCCCCCTCCGTTTTTCCTGCTCCCTGGCAAAATGGACTAGCCGGCTAAAAACCGCGAAACATGTCCCAACACGGCGGCTAACCCCCAGCTGTACACCAGCAACGAAAGGGGCTTGCCCAGCAGGATAATGGTCGCGAACCGCCGGAATTTCATGGGCGTCAGCCCCGCCAGCAGGCACAAAAAGTCGTCCGGCGCCACCGGGAAGAAGATCGCCAGCGCAAAATACAGATCAAACTTGGGGGAGTCTAGCCATTTGATGTACTTGCCCCACACCTTTTCTGAAACGGAACGCTCCACAAAGGGGCGGCCGTACTGCTTGGCCAGCGAAAAATTGATGCCGGATCCGACACAGATCCCCACATAGTTATAAACAAAGCCCCAAACCGGCCCAAACAGCAGTACTCCCGCCACACAGGTAAGCCCGCCGGGGATGATGGGGAACACCACCTGTACCACCTGGATCCCTATAAAGATCAGCGGGGCCCACATTCCTGCGCCGCGCAAAAACATCTGTAAGGTTTCGGGGGAGGTGAACACCCCCATTTTTAGTCCAACAATCACCAGCACCAGCGAAATGATAATCCCAATAATCGTCACCGCAGTGCTGAGGATTTTTCCACCTCGGATGCTCATAAATGCAAATCGCCCCCTCCTCGTGCCTGTGGCACCGGTTGCGCCTGCGGCAGTAAAGAAGCATAGCAATTTTTCCAGTAGGAAAGCACCGCCGCTTTGGTATAGCGCTGGTGCCCCTCAGCCGATCGGGCAGCTGCTTTCGCATGCTCCGCAGGATCGGTCAGGGCCCGCAATTGGCAGACAAACCCGTCTACATCGTTGGCCGCTGTATAATACCCCTCCAAAATGCAGGGGTACAAATCCAGGTCACGCACCAGAATTGGCTTGCTGCAGCACATGGATTCCAGCAACGTCATAGGGAACAGCTCGTCAAAGGAAGGCAGGAAAAATACGTCCGCCGCATTGTAAAGGCCGTTCATTTTTTCCCGCGGCACAATCCCCGTCAGCTGCACGTTGGCCGGCAGATGCTCCACCGCGTGCCGGATCTCGTCGTATCCGTCGGTGATTTTGCCAAAGGAGAAGCCCCCGGCCCATACAAACTGCATATCGGGGCAGCGGCGAGCGGTCTCCAAAAAATCCAAAAAGCCTTTGCGTTTTTGCATCTGGCCCGCGCAAAGAACGGTAAACTTTTCCGGATCCAGCCCAAATTCCCGGCGGGTGGCAAGCCTCTCCTGCGCTTCCATCGGATAAAACTGTTCGTCGTCCACAAAATTGGGAATATACTCGATTTTGTCCGCCGGAATGCCGCATTCCGCCAGTTTTGGTGCAAAGGACGGGTTTACCACAATCAGCCTGTCCATCGATTTATAAAAAAGCAGCACATATTTGCACAGCAGCTTTTGGATCGGTTTTGGCAGCCGGATAGAGCCCTCCAGCGTCTGAGGCAGAAAATGGACATAGCCCACCTTTACCGCGGATGTAAACCAGCTGCGCAGCAGATAGTTTGGGTTGACCGTGTGGAAATGTAAAATATCCGCCTTTTTCCAGCTGTTGACCACAACCGTATAATTGGGGCCCAATCCTTCGCTGACCAGTTTTGTCTGTTCTTCAAAAGCAGAAAGTACGCCGTGCCCTTTGGTCATACCCGCTTGTGAGAGCATATTGATTCGCACCATATGAAGTCCCCCTTCTTTCTTTCTGTTTCTTCCTCTTCCTAAAAAACGAACAGGGGACTGTTTTTTCTTCATTGACTGGGGGGCTGCATCAAAACTTTCTTTTTCTTTCATCAAAACCCCACTCCCTCCAAAGCCGGAAAACAAGACTGCTCCGCCGGCAAAATCAAAACCGCTCTGCTCCCGGAAAAGAAGGCTCTTTCCTATTCTTTCCCGCGCGATAAGCCGCTAATCGCCGCAAAGCCCGGCTTTTCAAGTTCATTATAGCAAAGATTACACCAAAAAGACAGCATCTTTCGGTAAAATGCCGGTATAATCCGGTTTTTGTGGATAAAAACCGGGATTCTGCCCCTTTTTTTCGCACCTTTTCACAGCGGACAAAACGTTTTTTTATTAACCTTCCCCCTCTGCAAAATGTTGCAAATCCGTGGCGGCCAAACTGGCTCTCCCCACCAAAAAGCTAAAAAAGGCAAAGGAAGAGGGGGGAGCGTTCCCCCCCTCTTCCTTTGCCTTTTTTAGCGCCGCCTGTGTGTGGCAGCTCACTGCCCCAATTCCCGCAGCGCATCGATCAGCTCCGTTTTTTGAATGGATTTTTCGTCTTTTTTCTTGATCACCCGCGCCGGAACCCCTGCCACTACCATGCCGGGGGCCACATCCTCAATGACCACCGACCCGGCGGCCACGATGGCACCCTCGCCAATACGCACCCCTTCGATGACCACCGCGTTGGCTCCGACGAGTACATTGTCCTCCACAATCACCGGCGTGGCTGACGGCGGCTCCACCACCCCCGCCAGCACCGCCCCAGCGCCGATGTGGCAGCGCCGGCCCACCATGGCCCGGCCGCCCAAAATCGCGCCCATGTCGATCATCGTTCCCTCACCGACGACGGCGCCGATGTTGAGGATCGCGCCCATCATAATGACCGCGTTGTCGCCGATTTGCACCTGTTCACGGATGATGGCGCCCGGTTCAATCCGGGCATGGATATTCTTTTTGTCCAAAAGGGGGATCGCGGAATTGCGCGCGTCGTTCTCCACCTGCTGTGACAGGATCTTGTCCCGGTTTTTTTCCAGCACCGGGCCAATCTCCTCCCAGTCGCCAAAAACCACCGAGAACCCGCCGCCGCCCAAAAACTGCTGTGCGCCGGGAAACTCCACCGGCTGCGACAGCTGCAGCCAGACCCGCACCGGGGTCTTTTTGGGGGAGGAGCGGATGTATTCAATAATCTCGTAAGCGTCCATGTCTAGGCCATCCTTTCTTCGTTGCTTTTGGAAAACAGCACCTCATCCAGCGTATAAAAGCCGGGCATCTTTTTGGCCAGCAGCTGTGCCGCCTTCATCGCGCCCGCCGCAAAGATCCGCCGGCTGGCGGCGGAATGGGTCAGGGTCAGGGTTTCATCCTCACCAAAGAAATACAGCGTGTGCTCCCCGGCCACCGTGCCGCCGCGCACAGCGAACATTCCCATTTCGTCCCGGCCTCTGGCGCCGCAAAATCCCTCCCGGCCTGTGACCCGGCGCAAGGTGTGTTCCGGATCAAGCGCGTCAGCCAGCAGCTTCGCCGTGCCGCTTGGGGCGTCCGCTTTCTGATTGTGGTGCTTTTCGACCAGCTCCACGTCAAAATCCGCCCGCAACGCTGGGCCGAACTGTTCGAGCATCCGCCGCAAAAGCGCAATACCCAGACTGTAATTGGCGGCGTACAGCACCGGCGCCGCCGCCCCCAGCTGCCGCAGACGATCCATTTGGACTTCGTTTAGCCCCGTGGTCCCGCTTAAAAGCGGGGTTCCGGTGCGGCGGACATAGTCCGCCAACGGCTCCAGCATAGCCGGATGGGAAAAGTCGATGGCCACGTCAGCCCGTTCCAGCATTTGCAGCTTTTCCCATTCGCCTCTGTCCACTGTCGCCAGGATTTCCCAACCCTTTTGCCGGGCCAGGTCCTCGACCATCCGCCCCATTTTTCCATATCCCGTTAAAACGATCCGCATCTGACGCCCTCCTTCGCACCGGTGTCCGCCATTTTTATTTTATGTCCAGCCCCGCTTGTTTCATGATCCCGGCCAGAGCCGCCCGATGTTCGCCGGTCATGGGGCATAAGGGGAGCCGGTAGCCGCCCACGTCCATGCCCAGCAGGTTCATGGCCTCTTTGACCGGAATGGGGTTGACCTCCATAAACAGTCCGTTGATGAGATCCAGATACTGCAATTGCGCGTCCAGCGCCTGCTGGTGGCGGCCCGCCAGATAATCCGCGACCATCTTGCGGCAGGCGGCGGGCATGATGTTGGCCCAGACCGAGATGACGCCGCTGGCCCCCAGGGACAAAAGCGGCAGGGTAATATCGTCGTTGCCGCAAAACATCCTGAAATCATCAGACAGGTACCGGGCGATTTTGACCGCGTAGGAAATGTCGCCGCTGGCCTCTTTGATGCCGCAAATGTTGGGGTGTTTTGCCAGCCGCGCCACCGTCTCCACCGGGATCGAGCAGCCGGTGCGGCCGGGGACGTTATACAAAATGACCGGCACGTCCACCGCGTCGGCCACGTCGGCGAAGTGGCGGTACATCCCTTCTGCATTGGCCTTGATGTAGTACGGGGTAATGCACAAAAGGGCGTCCGCGCCCATTTTGGCGTACTTCACGCTTTTTTCTATCTGGGTCTCGGTGGAGTTGGATCCGCTGCCCGCGATCACCGGCACCCGGCCGGCCACCCGGTCGATGGTGTAGCGGCAAACCGCGTCGTCCTCCTCATGGCTCATGGTGGAGGATTCCCCCGTGGTGCCCAGCACCAAAATGCCATCGGTCCCCTGGGCGATCTGCCAATCCAAAATTTCTCCCAGCCGGTCAAAATTTACCGTTCCGTCTTCGTAAAAGGGCGTAATCAGCGCCACGATGGATCCTTGTAATTTCATAGGTCATATTCTCCTTTTATAATCCGTTCTGCCGGGCCGCTCATCCATACGTCGCCATCCTCGTTTATCTGGATGGTCAGGCGGCCCTTTGGCAGCAAAATTTCCACTTCATTTTCGCAATATCCCTTGCGGTACGCGTCCAGTGCCGCGGCGCAGGCCCCGGTGCCGCAGGCCAGCGTCATACCCACGCCCCGCTCCCAGGTCCGCATCAAAATCTGCTTCCGATCCAGCACCCGCACCAGGTTAACGTTGGTCTTTTCCCGGTACAGGGGACTTTCGCAGATGATCCCTGCGATCCGCTGGGTCTCCGGAGCTTCCGGATCGTCCACAAACAGGACCGTGTGGACGGTGGACATGAAAAAGCTGTCCACCAGAATCTGCCGTCCTTCTACCGGTACCGGAAAATCCAGCGCCGGGCCCTGCGCTTTTACGCCAACCGATTCCGGCGAAAAATCCGCCCTGCCCATGGCAACCCTGGCCATGAACGGCTCCCGGCTTTTGACCGTTACCGTCTTGATCCCCGCCAGCGTTTCCACGTCAAAGCAGTCTGTATCCACAATCCCTTCGTCCAGGCAAAATTTTGCAAAACAGCGGATGCCGTTGCCGCACATGGGGGCGCGGGACCCGTCGCAATTGTAAAAGAGCATGGTCAGCGGCGTTTCCCGCACCAGGATCAAGCCGTCGGCCCCGATGCCGGTGTGCCGGTCGCACACGGCCGGGATCAGCGCATTCAAATCATATCCGGCTGCGTCTTTTTCCCGCAGAATCATAAAGTCGTTGCCGCAGCCGTGGTATTTGCTCAGCGAAAGCATCAATCATTCCTCCTCGTTCTGGATGTTCCGGTGGGGCAGGGCGGTCTCATTGGGGCGACTATCCCGCATTTACCAGCACAGCTGCCCGCCGCCATCACCTCCCGCGCAAAGAGGAAACCAATTCTGTCCATAAAAGCCTCTCCCCATTCAAAATTTGCCGGCCTTTTTGCCATTATATGCACCAAAATAGGGGTTTTCGCCCATTTTTCGGCAAAACAAAAAGGCCGGCCAGGGGGAGCGCCCCTTACCGACCAATACAATCCGACCCGCCTTTCCGCCATGGGAAAAACAGCCCCGTTTTTGTATAAGACGTCAAGATAGCACTCCTGCATTGGATTGCAGACAGTCTTACGGATCTTCTCCGCAAGCCCACCGGCCCCAGCACGCCTGCCTCGGCCAGTTCGGCAAAATTGCTTTCCCCACCCCTCAAAGCCTGCCGGCTAAAGGCGGGGTCGTCGTTTTTGCACCTCTATCAATTTAAGCCGCATCATAACACGCTTTTTGCAAAAAAGCAACCCTTTTTTGCAAAAAAGGAGATTTTATACAATCGGCAGGGGAAAATCCCGGCCTTCTTCATCTGTTTTGCAAGAAGCTTTTTCCATTTTAAGGAGATCCCCCTCCCTTCGCCCTCCTTCGGGAGAAAACAAGCCGGCCGTTTTCAAAAAAAGTTTGCATCCCGTCCCGCTGCGGCGTATAATAGCCCTAAAAATCGGGGGAGGGATCTTATGCTGGAAAACCTTATCGCCCACCGGCGGGCGCTGCACCGCATTCCGGAACTGGACGACCAGTTGCCAAAAACCCGGGATTATCTGCTTTCGCAGTTAGCCAGGTTTCGCTGCCGGATCATCCAGCCCGGCCACAGCGCCGTCCTGGCCTTTTTCGACGGGGGAAAGCCGGACACCACCGCATTCCGCAGCGATATGGACGCGCTGCCCATCCGGGAGCAAACCGGCCTGCCTTTTGCCTCGGCGCATCCGGGGCAAATGCACGCCTGCGGCCACGACGGGCATATGGCAATGCTTTTGTGCCTGGCCGAATATGTCGACGCCCACCTGGATGAGCTGCCCCGCAACGTGCTGCTGGTGTTCCAGCCGGCGGAGGAAACCACCGGCGGCGCCCGGGACATCTGCCGCACCGGCATTTTTCAAGAGCTGCGGGCCCGCCACATTTTCGGCATCCACCTTTGGCCGGATCTGCCTGCGGGGGTGATCGGCACCCGCAGCGGCCCTATGATGGCCCGTTCCAGCGAAGTGACGGTGGAGATCCTTGGGAAAAGCGCCCACATCGCCAAATGGCAGGAGGGGATCGACGCGCTGGCCGCCGGGGCGGAATTTATCCGTCGGGCTTATGCCATGGCCAATACAGAGCTGCCTGCCGACTGGTACCAGGTGTTCAAATTCGGCCGCATGGAAAGCGGCACAGTTCGCAACGCCGTCAGCGCCCGCACCCTGCTGGAGGGGACGTTGCGCACCTTTCAGGACGAGGCGTTCGACCACATCACCCGCCGGGCCGCCGAAATCGGCCAGGAGCTGACAAAAGAAACCGGCTGTCAGTTCTCGGTCCGCTTTAGCGAGGGGTATCCGCCTGTTTGCAACGACCCGCAGCTGTACGCCAAAGCAGCGGCGCTGCTGGGGCCGGACGGTTTTACCCCATTGGCCGAGCCCGCCCTCATCGCTGAGGATTTTTCCTTTTACCAACAGGTGCTGCCGGGGCTCTTCTTCTTTCTGGGAGTCGGCGGGGACCAGCCGCTCCATTCCGACCGGTTTTGTTTTGACGAAAAAGTCTTGGTGCAGGGCGTGCTTTTGTACCAAGCCCTGCTGCAGCTCTGATCTTTCCACAAGGATTCTGTCCGCTGTTGAAAGCGGCGGGCTGTTCTCAAAAAAGGGGGCCTTTCTGTGATCGAAAAAATGAATGCGGCCCTGCTGGGCTGCCAGCCCAGCGGCATCCGCAAATTCACCGCCTTAGCCAAAGCCCGGCCGGGCTGCCTGTCCCTCACCATTGGGGAGCCGGATTTCAATACCCCGGACCCTGTCAAGGAGGCGGCCAAATCTGCTCTGGATCAAAACCAGACCCATTATCCTCCCGGCGTGGGGGAGCGGTATCTTTTGGAGCGCATTTCCCAATTTGAGCGGGAAAAGAACGGCGTTTCTTACGGGCCGGACGAGATCATCGTCACCGACGGGGCCACCGAGGGGCTGTACCTGGCGCTGCGGGGGATTTTAAACCCCGGCGACGAGGTCATTGTGCCCACCCCGACCTTTGGCCTGTATGAGCCGCTGGTCACCTTGTCCCAGGGCCGTTATGTCCCCATGGACACCTGCGCTGACAAGTTTCAGCTCACGGCGGAGAATCTGGCGCGCCATGTAAGCCCTCGGACAAAGGCTATCCTGCTCAACTCGCCCAACAACCCCACCGGTTCGGTCTACACCCCCGCGTCTCTGAACGCGGTCTACCAACTCGCCAAAAGCCGGGATCTTTTTGTCATCTGCGACGACGTTTATGCCCAGCTGGTCTATGGTCCGTACCAAAGCTTTAGCCAGTATCAGGACATCCGGGAAAAAATCCTCCTCGTCCAGAGTTTTTCCAAGCCCTATGCCATGACTGGTTGGCGAATGGGGTATCTGTGCGCTGCCCGGCCGGTGGCCGAGCAGCTGGCAAAGCTCCACTCCTACACCGTTGTATCTGCCGTTTCGTTCTTGCAAAGGGGCTGCGCCGCCGCCTTGGACTATGACCCTTCCCCCATGATCAACTCCTACCGTCGCCGCAGGGACTACGTTTACGGGCGGCTGACCGAGATGGGCCTTTCGGTGCAAAAGCCTAATGGGGCCTTTTACCTGTTTCCCTCCATCCAAAAATTCGGGCTGGATTCTGAAACCTTCTGCCTGCGCATGATCAACGAGGGAAACCTCGCCGCCGTCCCCGGCTCCTGCTTTGGGGCTGACGGGTACATCCGCCTGTCCTACTGCTATTCGGACGAAGAGCTGTGCCAAAGTCTGGACCGGCTGGAAGCGTTTTTGGCCACTCTGTAAGGGCCTTTTCTGGCTTGTAGCGAAAAAATATCCTTTTCCTCTTGACCTTTCTTGTCCACAGCAAAAAGCCCGCCCTTCGCCAATTTTGCGGCGTAGGGCGGGCTTTTCCGATCTGCTATTCTTCGATCTCGATTTTGATGTGCAGCTCTTCCAGCTGTTTTTGGCTGACCGCTCCCGGGGCGCCCATCATCACGTCCTGGGCGTTTTTGTTCATGGGGAAGGGAATAATCTCCCGGATGGATTCCTCGCCGGCCAAAAGCATCACGATCCGGTCTACGCCGGGGGCAATGCCCGCGTGGGGTGGCGCGCCATAGGTAAAGGCATTGTACATCGCCGGGAATTTGGACTTGACGTCCTCCTCGCCCAGCCCCACCAGCTCAAAGGCGCGGATCATGATCTCCGGGTCATGGTTTCGCACTGCGCCGGAGGAAAGCTCTACCCCGTTGACCACCAGATCGTACTGATCGGCGGTAATGGTCAGGGGATCGACCTGCCCGTTATGGGCTTTTTCCAAAATCTCCAGCCCGCCAGAGGGCATAGAAAACGGGTTGTGGCAGAATTCCAGCTGGCCGCTTTCCTCCCCAATTTCGTACATAGGGAAATCTACGATCCAGCAAAACTCATATTTTTCTCTGTCCATGTGGCTGGGGCAGAACGCGCCCAGCTTGTTGCGGAACACCCCTGCCGTTTTCTGGGCCGCCAGCTTTTTCCCGGCGGCCAGCCCCACAAAACAGCCTGGAACCAGGCCCAACGCCTGCACCACCTCGTCCTTGATGGGCGCCACAAATTTGGCGATCCCGCCGACAATTTCGCCGTTTTCGTCGTATCGGAACCAATACCCCTTGTTGCCGGACTGGACCTCTACCTCTGCGCACAGGCTGTCAATCTGCTTGCGGGTCCCCTGAAAATCGGTGACCACGATGGCCTTGACCACATTGCCCTCAAAGGGGCCAAATCCGCAGCCGGACAACAGCGCGGTGGCGTCCCGCACCGTCAGGTCAATGCGCAGATCCGGTTTGTCCGAGCCGTAGGTCTCCATGGCGTCGTTAAAAGCAATGCGCCGGAACGGCGCCTTAGAAGCGACGTTATAGGTGCCATATCGGGCAAAAATCGGCGGGAACACGTCCTCAATGACCGAGAACACATCCTCCTGGGTGGCAAAGGCCATCTCCATGTCCAGCTGGTAAAATTCGCCGGGGGAACGGTCCCCCCGGGCGTCCTCGTCCCGGAAGCAGGGGGCGATCTGGAAATACCGATCAAAGCCGGAGGTCATCAATAGCTGCTTAAACTGTTGCGGGGCCTGGGGCAGCGCATAAAACATCCCCGGATGCTTACGGGCGGGCACCAGATAGTCCCGGGCGCCCTCCGGGGAGGAAGCGGTCAAAATCGGCGTTGTGATCTCTAAAAAATCGTGCTCGGTCATGGCTTTTCGCAGGGCGGCCACAACATTGCAGCGCAAAATAATATTCTCCTTGATGGCCGGATTGCGCAGATCCAGATACCGGTAGCGCAGCCGCTGGGTTTCGTCCGCCTCCCGGCTGCGGTTGATTTCAAAGGGAAGCTCGTTGTGGCGGCAGCGACCCAGCACTTTGATCTGTGCCGGAACCACCTCAACGTCGCCGGTGGATTGTTTTTCATTTTTGCTGGAACGCTCCCGGACAACGCCGGTAACCTGCAGGGTGGTCTCTTTGTTCAGCCCCTTGACCAGCGCCAGCAGCTCGGCGTCCTCCACCACCAGCTGGGTGGTGCCGTAAAAGTCCCGCAGGACTACAAAAGCCAGGCTGCCGCCTACCTCGCGGACATTTTCCATAAAACCAGCCAACGTAACGGTCTGGCCCACATGTTCCAGCCGCAGCTGGCCGCAGGTATGGGTTCTTGACTGCATCATTGTATCAAACTCCTATCTTTTTCCGGGGATCGCCCCGCCGTTTTCTTTATTTTGCTTGCAGCGCGCTGGCGATCTCCTCCAGCCGGCTGTCATAAACCGCCTGCACTAAGCTGCCGGGCTCGCCGGTGGGAGCGTCCAGCCGGATGTCCACCGTTGTGCCATCTGCCATATTTTTAAGCTTTATAACGCCGGCCTCCAGCTCGCTGTCCCCAATGATGGCAGAGAACCGCGCCCCCAGCTTGTTTGCAAATTTCATCTGCGCCTTGACCGAGCGGCCCATGGTATCGTATTCCGCCCAAAATTCCTCGGCCCGCAGCTGCTCCACCAGCTGCGCCGCCTTGGCGCCTGCCGCGTCTCCCATGCTGCCGATAAACGCCACGCACACCGGCTGCTCCGGGAAGGGGCTGCCGCAGGCGTCCATGGTCATAAGGATCCGCTCCAAGCCCATCGCAAAACCGATTCCCGGCAGCGCCGGGCCGCCCAGCTGCTCAATGAGCCCATCGTACCGGCCGCCGGCGCAGATGGTACTTTGGGCGCCGATCTTGTCGGTAACGAACTCAAAAACGGTCTTGGTGTAATAATCCAGCCCCCGGACGATCTTGGGATTGATGACATAGGGGATGCCCATCCCGTCCAGCCGGGCCTTGACCTGCCCAAAATGGGCGGTACATTCCTCGCACAAAAAGTCCAGCATCATGGGCGCGCCCTGGCCGATCTCCTGGCAGACGGGGCTTTTGCAGTCCAACAGCCGCATGGGATTGCGCTCCAGCCGGTCCTTGCAGGTATCGCAAAGCTCCTCCCGGCGGGCGGCAAAATGGTCGCGCAGGGCCTTTTGGTATCTGGCCCGGCAGGTGGGGCAGCCAATGGAGTTTAACTCCAACTGCGCCTCGATCCCTAACGCCCGGAACATGTGGAACACCATGGAAATGACCTCTGCATCGCTGGCGGCGGCGGGGGAACCCAGCATCTCCACCCCAAACTGGTGGAATTCCCGCAGACGGCCTGCCTGCGGCTTTTCGTACCGGAACGCGGACAGCAGATACGCCGCCTTCACCGGCAGCGCGTCGCCCAAAAGCCCATGTTCGATGGCGCTGCGCAAGGTGCCTGCCGTCCCCTCTGGCCGCAGGGTAATAGAGCGCCCCCCTTTGTCCTCAAAGGTGTACATTTCCTTTTGCACAACGTCGGTGGTGTCGCCCACCGAGCGGTTAAACAGCTCCGTGTGCTCGAAGGTAGGGACGCGGATCTCCCGGAAACCGTACAGCCCCGCGATCTCCATGACCTTTTTTTCCAGATACTGCCATTTGTAGCTTTGGGCCGGCAGCACGTCCTGGGTGCCTCTGGGCCCTTTGGTTAAAATCGCCATCGTAACTCCTCCTGTCTTTTCGCAGCCGCTTTCCACAGCCGGATCCCTGCCGATTACCATCTTTCAAAATAAAAAAACCCCGTTCCTTCCATGTTGGAAGGGACGGAGCATATCCGCGGTACCACCCTTGTTGAGGGCGCTTGGCCCTCCGCTTAAAACCGTTAACGCCGGTCACACGGGCAAAACTACCGGCTCCCAAAACGGAGCGTTCCCCTTGCCTGCCGCACAGGTGTCTGTTTCCCCATTGCCGTTGGCGGCGCCCTTCCAGCCTGTGAGGCGCTTCTCTGTGCCGGCTTTGGCGGAAATTTCCCGTCGAATCCACATTTTTTTGTTCTTATACCAGCGGTTTTTGATCCCTGCCGGATTGATTTTAAATTATAATACGAATTTTCGGAATTTGCAAGGAAAAATTGCAGGCCATCACTAAAAACGCCATTTACGCCCCATCCCTATCCGGCGTGAACGATGTTCCTCCAGTCCAGATCACCGCGCTCCAGTGCATGGATCAGCGCCTCCGCTGTAGCGATATTGGTCGCCACCGGGATATTGTGCACGTCGCACAAGCGCAAAAGCTGTGCCCGGTCGCTCTCGGCCTCTTTCTGGGTCAGCGGATCCCGGAAAAACAAAAGCAGATCGATTTCATTGCAGGCGATCCGTGCCGCGATTTGCTGATCGCCGCCCTGTTCGCCGCTTAAAAAACGGGCGATCTCCAATCCGGTAGCCTCTGAAACCATTTTGCAGGTCGTACCGGTTCCACACAAAACATGGTGGCTTAAAATGCCGCAATAAGCAATGCAGAACTGAACCATCAGCTCCTTTTTTGCATCATGCGCCGTTAACGCGATCGTCATTCTCGATCATCCTTTCTCTTTTTCCTTATACACCCAGTTTTGCCGCCTGCCCCAAAAGCCGCAGGGCAATCCGCCTGCAGGCCGCCTGCGCGCCGCTTTGTTGCGGCAGGGCCATGCCCGCGCCCAAACGATAGGGCAGCTCCCGATCTTCCGGTACAACCCCCAGCAACTGTGCGCCTACCGTGTCAATGGCAAAATCCAAATGCGGGATCGGCCTTCTTTGGCAGAAAAGCTTTACATCCAGCCGGTTGATTACCAACCGCTGGCGAATCTGCGGCCGCTCGTCCAGCCTGTCGGACACGGCGCGCCCGTCCCGCAGGCAGGGCAGATCCGGCGTGGCGACAATGACCGCCTCGTCCGCTGCGTTTTTCGCCGCCTCAAACCAGAGGCCGAAGCCCGGCGGCGTTTCGATCAAAATAAAATCAAACGATCCGGCCAGCCCCTTCATTTTTTCTGCAAAAACCGGCGGATCGTAGGCAAAGTCTCTTTCATCTGGCGCTAAAATCGCCCACAATCCAGGTTCGCCCGGCACCGATAGGATACATTCCTTTGCCGCGCATCTGCCGTCCAAAAAATCCGAAAGGCTGCATACGCCCCGTTCCAAGCCCAGCAGCAGATCGAATGCACCAAGGCCCGGCTCCATTTCCACCAACAGGACCCGCTGATCCAGCCGGGCCAGCTCCCGCCCAATGGTGGCGGCTAGGCTGGATTTTCCCACCCCGCCCTTTCCGGATACGGCCATCAAAATCGTTCCTCGTTTATTCATTGCAAACCCTTTTTCAACAACTTCGTCGAACTGTACCTACATGGATCCTAGTATAGCACATTTTTTTTGAAGAGGGAATAGAATAATTCATTTTCTACATAATTGCTTTATTTTTTTATGAATATTTAGATATACTCACAAAATTTTTCCGTGTGATTTTATCAACTACGAAACCACGGGGAAAAGCCCGCTTACCCCTCTTCGCCGTAAATGCTCAAGGAGGTGCGGTTGGGCATACATACTGCGCTTTGCCCCTCCATGGACAAAAAACCCGCATTCTCGCAGATATGGTCGGGGCAGGTGACGTCGACAAACCGGATCCTATGATCCTGGATTTGGAAGGACACCGGCACCCCGTAATCCTGTTCCAGCGAAAAGGTCCGGTCCAGCTCCTCCAGCAGGTTTAGGCGCAAGACCTCCTGCCCATCCACGCTGATAACCGCCAGGTTTTGCCCCTGGGGCGGTTGGTAGGTGAAATGGTAAAACAGCCAGCAGCAGCCGGCCAACAACAGCAACCCGCCGATGATGATCCAATCTTTCTTTTTTAACGAAAACCCTTGTTTCTTTTCCATCGGTTACCCCTTTATCAAAACGCCGGTCAAATGCGGCCCGCATCCCGCAGGGCCTTGTATTTTAACAGCGCGATCTGGGTCTTGGCGTCGATAATCTCTCCGTCCAGCACCATATCAAGCGCCTCTTCCAGCGTGTACCGCTCCACCGACAAAAATTCGTTTTCGTCCAGATCCTGTTCCCCTTGGCAAAGTTCTGCGGCAAAAAACAGGTAGATGACCTCCGTGTCATAAGCGCAGGTGGGAATCAGCTTTCCCATAGGCTCAAACCGCCCGGCGGTGCAGCCGGTCTCCTCCCGCAGCTCCCGGCGGCCGCTGTCTGCCGGGTCCTCTCCTGGCTCCAGCTTTCCGGCCGGCAACTCCAGCAGCATCTGCCCAAAGGGATATCGAAACTGCCGAACAAAAAAGATTTTACCTTGGCCGTCCATGGCCAGAATGCTGACCCCGCCCGGATGGTCAATGACCTCCCGGAAGGTCTGCTTGCCGTTTTCCAGCTCCACCGTATCCCGGCGCAAGCGGACGACCCGCCCTTCAAAAATGCGGGTAGAATCAATGGTTTTTTCCGTATGGGACATGACGCAATCGCTCCTTTTGTACAAAATTTTGCCAAAAAGGCTTGTTTGTGCAGCCATTTTGAAATATCGGGCCTTGTTCGGCTCATATAGTAAAAAGAAACTGCTGTGAGGTGATCGTTTGATGGAACCGTCTTTTTACTCTCTGCCGCCTACATTTCCCCGTATCCAAGAAAAAATGCGTGCCTACCAGCCCTTTTGCGACGGGCAGACCGCCGCTATTTTTCCCATCGGCCGTTCGCTGTTGAATCGGGGGATCTACGCTGTCCGCCTGGGCAATGCCCGGCGCTTTTCCCTGTTCGTCGGCGGCGTCCACGGTCAGGAATGGCTGACCAGCCTTTTGCTGTTCCGTTTTCTGGACGATCTGTTTTCCAGTATAACACAAAACCGGCCGATTGCGGACATTCATGTAAAAAAAGCATTGGACCACCACGGCCTGGCAGTGATCCCCGCCTTCAATCCCGATGGCATCTCCATCGCGCTGGAGGGAGCCTCCGGCGCGCCGGGGATGGAACAGGCGGTAACCGGCTTGTGCGGTGGGGATTTTTCCTCCTGGCAGGCCAACGCCCGTGGGATCGACCTCAACCATAACTTTGACGCGGGTTTTGCCCTTTGCAAACAAGCGGAGCAGGACGCAGGGATCCTGGGGCCGGGGCCTGGCCGGTATGGAGGGGAAGAGCCGGAAAGCGAACCGGAAACTCGGGCCCTTTGCCGCTTTATCCGCACCCAGCCGGTGCGCCAGCTGTACGCTTTCCACTCCCAGGGGGAAGAGATCTATTTCCGGTACGGCGAGCACACGCCGCCCCGCTCCCAGTTAATTGCTCAGGTTCTGGCCTCCGCCAGCGGGTATGCCCTAGCCGATCCCACCGGCACCGCCAGCCACGGCGGCTTAAAAGACTGGTTTATTGACGCGTTCCACCGGCCGGGTTTTACCGTCGAGATCGGCCGCGGAAAAAATCCGCTGCCCATTACCGAACTAGAACCCATCTACGCCCGGTTGATCGAAATGCTGTTGGCCGCCATGATCCTTTAACCTTTCCCCGTTGATCGGTGGAAAAAGAAAGGGCGTTGGGAAACTACCCAGCGCCCTTTGCTTATTCTAATCCTGGAAAACCGGATTATTATTTCTCGTCTTCCGGGCCCTCTTCTTCCTGCTGCTCCAAGGCGAAATCGGCAAAATCCTGCACCGCCCGGCTCAGTTTTTCCTCTATGTCAGGGGAGGAGCCTTCCGCTTCGTCGGAGGTGGGTTCCTCCAAGGCGGCGAGTGTTTCATCGTCCTCCAGATCCTCTTCCTCCTTTGGCACCCGCGCCAGGGTCACCACACGGCCCTCCTCCGGTACCCGCATGACCCGCACGCCGCTGCCGTAGCGGGACTGGAGGGTCACATCGTCCGAATTGATCCGGATGATCACGCCGTCGTCCGTAATCATGATGACGTCGTCCTCCGGCGTTACCGCCCGAACTGCCGCCACAAAGCCTTTTTCCTCGTTGACCTTGTAGTTGCGAATGCCCTTACCGCCGCGGTTTTGCAGGCGGTACTGGTCAAAGACCGTCCGGCGACCGGAACCTTTTTCGGTGACGGTCAAAAGGGTCGCGCCCTCTTTGACCCGGGCCATCCCCACAACCTCGTCGCCGTCCCCCAGCTGAATGGCTTTTACGCCGTGGGCGCTTCGTCCCAGTGGGCGGGCGTCCGCTTCATTAAAGCGGATGGCCATTCCGTTTCGGGTGGCGATTAAAAGCTCGCTGGTGCCGGAGGTTTCCCGCACCCAGGCTAATTCGTCGTCCTCATTTAAGCCGATGGCGATCAGCCCGGATCGGCGCACATTGCGGTAGGCGGAAAGCTCGGTCCGCTTGATAAGCCCCTTCTTGGTCACCATGACCAGGAAGCGATTTTCGGCAAACTCAGAGATTTTTAGCACCGCGCTGACCTTTTCCTCCTGCTCCAACTGCAGCAGGTTCACGATATTCATGCCGCGGCCTGCACGGGAGCTTTCGGGGATCTCGTAGCACTTGAGCCGGAACAGCCGCCCCCGGTTGGTAAAGAAGCAAACATAGTCGTGGGAGGAGGCAACGAACAAATCCTCCACCACATCTTCTTCCCGTCGGGTCATGCCGGAAATACCGCGGCCGCCCCGCTTCTGGGTCTTGTACACGTCTGCTAGCTGGCGTTTTACATAGCCAAAATGGGTCCGGGTAACTACGCAATCCTCCACCGGGATCAAATCCTCGATGTCCACTTCGCCGGAAACGGTCTGGATTTCGGTGCGGCGCTCGTCGCCGAATTTTTCTTTCAAAGCGACCAGTTCCTCCCGCACGATGGCGTAAACCCGGTTTTCGTGGGCAAGGATATCCTCTAAATCCGCGACCTTGGATAGGATCGCAGCCAGTTCGTCCTCAATTTTCGTACGCTCCAAACCGGATAATTGCCCCAACCTCATGGCCACAATCGCCTGGGCCTGGGCGTCGGACAGGCCGAACCGTTCGATCAGCGCCGCCTTGGAAGCAGGCTGGTCTTTCGAGGCCCGGATGATTTTAATAACTTCGTCAATATAATCCAGCGCGATCTTGAGCCCTTCCAGAATATGCTCGCGCTCTTTTGCTTTTTTCAGCTCATACCGGGTGCGGCGGGCAATGACCTGGAACTGGAACTTCAAATAACTGCGCAGAATCTCCGGCAAGGTCATGACCTTCGGCTGCTTATCCTCGATGGCCAGCATAATCACGCCCACCGTATCCTGCAACTGGCTGAAGGTATACAGCCGGTTGAGCACAACCTGGGCGTTGGCCTCCCGCTTGAGCTCGATCACAATCCGCATCCCATCCCGGTCGGACTCATCCCGCAAATCGCTGATGCCGTCGATCCGTTTGTCCTTGACCAGTCCGGCAATGCTCTCGATCAGCCGCGCCTTGTTGACCATGTAGGGAAGTTCGGTCACAACAATCCGCAGGCGGTTTTTGTGCTCTTCCACCTCCGCCTTTGCCCGCAGGGTGATTTTGCCCCGGCCGGTGGCATAGGCGGCCCGGATGCCCGAACAACCCATAATAATGCCACCAGTGGGGAAATCCGGCCCTTTTAAACAGCTCATCAATTCATCCAGCGTCACGTCTGGGTTGTCGATCATGCAGCAGGCCGCGTCCACCACCTCGCTCAGGTTGTGGGGCGGGATGTTGGTGGCCATGCCCACCGCGATACCGGTAGAACCGTTGACCAAAAGGTTTGGAAAGCGAGACGGTAGCATGGCCGGCTCCTGCAGGTGGTCGTCATAGTTGGGCATAAAGTCTACGGTGTCCTTGTCAATGTCCGTGAGCATCGACAAGGCGATTTTGCTCATCCTAGCCTCGGTATACCGGTAGGCCGCCGCCGGGTCGCCATCCACCGAACCAAAGTTGCCGTGACCGTCTACCAACGGGTAACGCATGGAAAAATCCTGCGCCAAACGGACCATGGCGTCGTAGACCGAAGCGTCGCCATGGGGATGGTAACGCCCCAGTACCGAACCGACCGTATCCGCCGATTTCCGGTAGGCTTTATCCGGGGACAAGCCGTTTTCGTACATGGTATACAGGATCCGCCGGTGTACCGGCTTCAAACCGTCCCGCACATCCGGCAGGGCGCGGCCTACAATCACCGACATGGAATAGGCAAGGTAGGATTCCTTCATTTCCTTTTCCAGGTCGACCTGTATCACTCTGTTTTGATCTTCATTCATTTCTAATCACCCTTTGGTCCAGAAAACCCGACGGATTTTCTGGTTTCTATTGCAGCTTCTTATGTCGTCAAGCCTGATCGTTCCCAACCAGCAGCCTGTTTTCCATCCGGTCGGCAAGAAAGGCGGCCAGCTGGGGGGTCCAGGCTTCGTTGGGAATCGGGACCTTCGCTCCGTTTTGCAGCAGGAGGATCTCCAGCCGCCGGGTACGGTCCACCCCGGAAATTTCCTTGTAAAACCCGTCAAATGCGACGGTGGGGAAGTGGGCTGTAAAAAAATCCTCGTAAAAACGGATTTCCATCTCTTTTTTTCCCAGCCATTTGACCCGGTAGCGCCGCATTACCCTTCGCCGGGCAAAGACAAAACATCCGATCCGCACGGCAAAATAGGCGCCTACGCAAACAATCGCCGCACATCCCATAGCCCAAGAAAGCGCCGGCATCCCGCCGGACAGCCCACCTCGGCAGAGAAGGGAAATCGCCGCTGCCAAAACTCCTGCCGCCAAAAACAGTTCCGGCGTCCGCCAGGCCGGCCGCTTGCCGCCCACCTGATAAAAATAATAATCCCGATACTGGGGATAACTCATCAAAAAAGATAGAACATGGGCCGGTTTTTCCAAGAAGATTCCTCCAGCAAGCAGGCCCTGGCCTGCTTGGAATATCATATGGGAAGAGCGGTTGCCTTAGATGTCCAAATTTTCGACATACTTTGCGTTGGCCTCGATAAACTCTTTCCGGGGCCCCACTTTATCGCCCATGAGGATGGTGAAAATCTCGTCGGCGCGGACCGCGTCTTCCATCTCCACCTTTTTCATGATCCGGCTCTCCGGGTTCATCGTAGTCTCCCACAGCTGTTCCGGATCCATCTCACCTAAGCCTTTGTACCGCTGGATATCCTTTTTTACATCGTCGGCGCCATATAGCTCTTTTACGGCTTCGTCCCGTTCCTGGTCGGAATAGGCGTAGCGTATTTTTTTGCTGCGGGCCACTTTATACAGCGGCGGCTGGGCCAGATAAACGTGGCCCTCCTCGATCAAGGGGCGCATAAACCGGAAAAAGAAGGTCAGCAAAAGCGTTCGGATATGGGATCCGTCCACATCCGCATCGGCCATGATGATGACCTTGCCGTACCGGATTTTGCTCACGTCGAAATCCTGTCCGATCCCGCAGCCCAAAGCGGTGATGACCGGCATCAGCTTATCGTTTCCGTATACTTTGTCCACCCGGGCCTTTTCCACGTTGAGCATTTTGCCCCATAGCGGCAAAATCGCCTGGAACCGCCGATCCCGCCCCTGTTTGGCGGAACCGCCTGCGGAATCTCCCTCTACGATGTAAATTTCCGTATAGGTGTTGTCCCGGTCAGAACAGTCGGCCAATTTGCCGGGCAGCTGGCTGCTTTCCAGCACCGATTTACGCCGGGTCAGTTCCCTGGCCTTTCGGGCCGCTTCCCGGGCGCGAGCCGCGTTGAGGGATTTTTCAAAGATCATCTTGGCAATAGCCGGGTTTTCTTCAAAAAAGGTTCCCAATTTTTCGTAGACAATGCTGTCCACCAAGGTGCGCACATCGGTATTGCCCAGCTTCGCTTTGGTCTGCCCTTCAAACTGAGCATTTTCCATCTTGACCGAAACGATAGCGGTCAAGCCCTCCCGCACATCTTCGCCGGTTAGATTCTTGTCGTTTTCCCGCAGGAAATTGTGCCGGCGGGCGTATTCGTTAAACACACGGGTCAAGGCCGCCTTAAACCCTTGTTCATGGGTGCCGCCCTCGCCGGTATGGATATCGTTTGCAAAAGACATGACCAGCTCGTTATAGCTTTCATTATACTGCATGGCGATTTCCGCCGTTGTGGTCCCTTTGGCGCCGGACAGATAGATCACCTGGGGGTGGAGAACTTCCAACCCTTTGCGTTTGTGGATATATTCTACGAAGGAGCGGATTCCTCCTTCGTAGCACAAATTGTTTTCGACCAATTCCTCGCCTCGCAGGTCCCGCAGCACGATCCGGACGCCTGCATTGAGGAACGCCTGCTCCCGCAGCCGGGCCAAAAGCGTTTCATAATCGTATTCCAATTCTTCAAAAATCTCCGGATCCGGGGCAAAAATAACCTCGGTGCCGGTTTTGTCGGTGTCGCCAATGACCTTCAAATCCGCCACCGGCTTGCCTCTCTCAAATTTCTGATAGTGAATATGCTGCCCGTCGGACACTCTGACTTCCAGCCAGGTGGACAGGGCGTTGACTACAGAGGCGCCTACCCCATGGAGGCCGCCGGATACCTTGTATCCGGACCCACCGAACTTTCCGCCGGCGTGTAGGATGGTATACACCACCGTCACCGCCGGAATGCCCATTTTGGGATGGATGCCTACCGGGATACCGCGCCCGTTATCGGTAACGCGAATAAAATTGTCCTTCAAAATTTCAATGGTAATCAAATCGCAGTAGCCTGCCAGCGCTTCGTCGATGGCATTGTCCACGATTTCATACACCAGATGGTGCAGGCCCCTGGGGCCGGTGGAGCCGATATACATTCCGGGGCGTTTTCGGACCGCTTCCAGCCCTTCCAGCACCTGAATATCGTTTTCATCATACTTTTGGGTTTGGTTGTTTTGTTCCAAATTTTTTCCCTCCAAACAGGATTCTTGTTCGGTCAAAGCACTTTTATCAAAAAGCCCTAAACAAACAGGGCTGTTATCACAAATTGGCGATCTCCGCCAAAAATCCGGTGCGCTTGCGCAAAGTCGCAGGGGAAATCTGGGAGATGTAGACCACAATCTTTTGATCCTCCTCGCAGACAATAAAGGATTTTGGCAGCTCCATAGATACGTTGATTACCCTTCCGTTTTTTTCGGCCTGGGCGAGATAATGCCGGGTTAGCTTGCTCATAGACGTGTTTTCAATATCAAAAATACCAATGACTGTTGCAGTTCGAACCACCACATTCTGTCCCAAATGCAGATACAACCCCTTGCCCCCTTATTCCAGTTCCAGCATTCCGTTTTCCATCCGGAAAACCCGGCCGCCCTCCAGCCTGGTAAAATACCCTTTGTCGCAGCAGGTAATAAAAATTTGGCTGCCAGTCAAATGGTTAAGCAAATATTCCCGGCGGTTCTGGTCCAGTTCGCTCATGACATCGTCGAGCAAAATCACCGGCTTTTCTTGTAAAATCTCACCGATGCAGCGGCTTTCCGCCAACTTTAAGGCCAAAACCGAGCTGCGCTGCTGCCCCTGGGAACCGAACGCGCGAACGCTGCGGCTGTCGATGGTAATTTCCAAATCATCCCGATGGGGGCCCACGCCGGTGGCACCGGTACGTAGATCCTCCGCCCGGTTTTGAATGAGTGTTTCCCGCAGCTGCACGGCGATCTCTTCTTGGGTCTGCCCTTCTTTTACGGAAAGTCCAAAGGGCCGGTAAAAAAGGGAAAATGCCTCCCTCTCCATGGAAATGCCATTGTAAATGGCCTGCGCTTCTTTCATCAGCCTGCGGGTATATTCCATCCGCATCCGGATGATCGCCCCGCCCAGCACCGCCAGCTTTTCGTCCCAGACCCCTATCGTGTCCATTAAATCTGGCGCGTAGGAAATATCCTTGAGCAAGGTGTTGCGCTGTAACAAAATGCGCTGGTACTGGCCGATCATGCCAATGTAGCGTGGGGTGATCTGACAGATGGAGGTATCTAAAAACTTGCGCCGCCCGGCGGGCCCATCCTTGACCAGCCCCAGATGGGACGGGGAAAAAACCACCGCCGTAAAAATACCTGCAAAAGCCGTGACCGAATCTTTTTTGATATCGTTGAGCCAAGCGGTCTTTTTTCCATCCAGCAAAATTTTCGAGGTCTGCTCCCGCCCGCCGCACTGAAAAACCGCTTCGATGCAGGCGCGGCTTTCCCCAAAACGCACGAATTCGGCGTCCTTTGCGCCCCGAAAGCTTTTTGCCCCGGACAAAAGCCAAATGGCCTCCAGCAGGTTGGTCTTTCCCTGGGCGTTGTCCCCGTAGATGATATTGACCGTTTCACAGGGGGCGACGGACAAGGTTTTGATATTCCGAAAGCCTTCCAGATCCAGCCGGTCAATTTTCACTGGAACCTACCTCGAGATCATATTGGTCAACCCGGATCCTGTCCCCGGGGCGGAGTTTCTTTCCCCGGGCGGTACATACCTCGCCGTTGACCAGTACAGCCCCTTCCGCCACGATCTCTTTTGCATGGCCGCCGGTCTCGGCCAGGCCGCAGAATTTTAAAAACTGGTCCAGCCGGATCCACTCGGTCCGGATGGGAAATATACGAACTTCCGCCATATTGCGCCTGCTTTCCGCCTTTTCAGGCCCTTTTTGCTGATTAAACCTCGCTTTTCAGCCGCACCGGCAGAATCAAAAACAAAAAGCTGTCCCCCTCAATCGGCACCATCTTCATAGGGGCAAGAGGGCCGCTGATCAAAAGATTCACCTGATCACAGCCGGTGGCGCGCAGCGCCTCCAGCATATAGCGGTTGTTAAAACCAATCTCCACTTCGTCCCCCTCCAGCCGGCAAGTCAGCTGATCGTAAGCCTTGCCGATGGCGGTGGAGCAGGACATTTTGATTTGCTCTTCTTCAAATTGAATTCGCAAAGGGCTCTTGAGCCGGTCGGAAATTAAAAGGGAAGTCCTCTCAATGCTCTCGATCAGCGGACGAACCTCCACCGTGACTGTGGTGGTGCTGCCTGCCGGGATGGCAGCCTTATAATCGAGAAATTCCCCTTCCAACAACCGGGAAATGACCTTATACTGGCCAATCTGTACCACCACATGCTTGCGGGACAGGTACAGCCGGGTCTGCTCGTCGTCATCTTCCGAAAGAAGCTTATTCATTTCCGAGAGGGTTTTTCCCGGGATGATAAATTGTGCTTCTCCCTCCGCAGAGACCTTTTCTGTTCGTAAGGCCAGACGGAATCCATCCACCGATACCACCCGAAGTTCCCCGCCTTCCAATTGGAAGAGGGATCCCGTATGAACCGGTTTGGAATCGTTGGTGGAAATGGCAAAAAGGGTCTGGTCGATCATGCTTTTCAAAAGATGCTGTGGCAGGCTGACCGATTGTTCTTCCTGTACCGCGGGGATTTCCGGAAATTCATCGGCCGGAATGCCCAAAATCGTAAACTCGGTAGCGCCACTTTTGATTTCGGTCAAATATTTTTCGTCCGTCTGAATGCTTACGGTATCGCCGTTCATGCGGCGCATCATATCCACAAACAGCTTAGCGGAGAGAACGATTTCTCCTTCTTCCTCCACCCGGGCGCCCATCTGGGCGGAAATTCCCAGATCCAGGTCGTAGCCCAAAAAGGAAAGGGTGTCCCCTTTGGCGCGGATCAAAATCCCTTCCAGCACCGCCAGGGAGGTTTTGCCGGAAACTGCGCGGGACACATTGGAAACGATCTCATATAATTCTGGGCGGGAACAATTGAATTTCAATGAAGTCACACTCCTTTTCTCCACAGATCAAAAAAAGTAAACGAAACAGAAAAAAAGAAAGAATATTAATTTAGTCTTAGTAGTAGGGGTTGTGGATTTGTGAAAACAGGGCGGCAAACCTGCAGGCAGAAAGGGTTTGTCCTTGTTTTACAGCCGTTTAAAGACGCGTTGGCAAATTGTGAAAAGATTGAAACAAAAAAAATAAAATTTTGTTCCAACAAAACAGAAGGTGTAAAGTTAAAAAAATGTTGAAAACATCGTTGAAAATGAGGAAAATAAATTGGTTTGCTTCTTTTTTTCCAAACCCGGTGCATTGTGGAATGGTCGAAAGGGTGGAAAATCAGCTGTTTTTGATATTCTTTGCGATATCTTCGACCATCTCCCGATAGCGGAAATCCGCCTTCATATTTTTTTCTACCTGCTGGATGGCATACACGATAGTCGAGTGATCCCTCCCACCAAACTCTTCGCCGATGGCAGCCATGGACATTTGGGTGATTTCCCGTACAATATAGATGGAAACCTGCCGCGCTGAGGAAATGGTGGCCGACCGCTTATTGGAGCGGATATCCTGGGGAGAAACGCCGCAGGTGCGGGCCACTTCGGATATAATCCGTTCTACCGTCACCGGTACTGGCTGCTGATCGTTGAGTACCTCCCGGATGGCGTTTTGGGCAATGAGTACCGAAGGCGGCGTTCCGGCTAGAAGCTTGTATGCTTTGAGCTTTTTGACCACACCCTCCAGCTGGCGGATATTGGTTTTGAGCTTATTGGCGATGTATTCGCAGACCTCATCCGGAACATGGATATCCAAAAGCTCCGCTTTGCGTTGAATAATGGCGATCCGCGTTTCAAAATCCGGCGGCTGGATATCCGCCAGCAGCCCCCATTCAAAGCGGGTTCGCAGCCGGTCCTCCAAGGTTTTAATCTCTTTTGGGGGCCGATCCGAGGTCAGCACAATTTGCTTTTCCGCCTGATACAGGGTATTAAAGGTATGGAAAAACTCCTCCTGGGTCTGATCCTTGCCGCCGATGAATTGAATATCGTCCACCAACAAAACGTCCGCCTGGCGGTATTTGTTGTGGAACGCAATGGTCGTTTCCGATTTGATCGCTTCAATCAGCTCGTTTGTAAAATCTTCGCCCTTGATGTAGATGGCATTGGTGTGGGGGTTATTTTTGATGATTTCGTTGGAAATCGCATATAGTAGATGGGTTTTCCCCAGCCCAGACCCGCCATAAATGAATAGGGGGTTGTAGGCGCCCGCCGGATTGGTGGCCACAGCCAGGGAGGCCGCATGGGCAAATTTGTTGGAAGGGCCCACAATAAAGGTGCTGAAGGTGTATTCATAATCGCCCCCGGCGCTGTTTTTGGCCATCTCCTCCGGGGTATACTGCCGGGTCAGCGGATCCGGCACCGATTTTTGCATCGGCACGCTTTCGTCGCTAAATTTGTAATTGATGATCACGGTAACGGGAAAACCGATGATCTCTTCAAAAGTGCGGGCCAATAGATCGGTATATTTTTGAGAAATCTGGTCGCGCATAAATTTTGTCTGCACTTGCAGGTATATGGTGGAATCTTCCATCCGGACCGGCTCCAGGCATTTAATCCAAACCCGAAATGCGGTGGGGTTCATCGTTTCCTGCAGCTTTTGGAAGACGAGGTCTAAAATATCCTGTAAGGATTCCATCGATCATCAGTACCTCCGTTCTTAGGTTGAAAGGATCAAGAATTTCTGTGGAAAAATTTTTTTTCAACAGAAATTTACTTTCAAATTATACCACACAAGCAAGGTCCTTTTCAAGGTTTTCCACCGATGAAAGAATCTATATATTTAATAGTATATTGGGCAGATTCTCCATTGACAAAACACAGGGCAAAAAAGAGGTGTTAAAAAATGAAAAAAACGAAAAAGAGAGGAAAATCGCCTTTTGGGAAAGAGGCAAAAAAGCGAAAAAAATCAGCTGATTTTTTGAAAAAAACCGGGTTTCTCCGCTTTGTCGGCTGTTTTTTTCATTTTTGATATTGACAGAGCAAGTCCGGTTAAGATATACTATATTCTTGCAAGGTTAGCCTCGAAAGGAGGGACATTTATGTTCAGAACATACCAGCCCAAAAAGCTGCAAAGAAAAAAAGAACACGGTTTTCGCAAGAGAATGTCAACCAGAAATGGGCGTAAGGTTTTGGCGCGCAGAAGAGCCAAAGGCAGAGCACGTCTCTCCTACTAAAGAGGGTTGACCACATCGCTTGTGGTCTTTCTTTTTATGTGCCGTATTTTCCGGGGGACTGGAAAATAATACCGAAGAGAAAACGCCTTTTGCCGCAAAGACAAAAGGCGTTTTTTTCATGAAAGGGCGGAAAGATCAGGATGAAGGTTGTAAAGCTCAATCAAAACCGTGATTTTCGCCGCGCTTATGCAAAAGGAAAATATGCGGCGCACCCATTGATCGTCACCTATGTGATCAAAAATCGCACCGGGGAAACCCGGATCGGCATTACCGCGTCTAAAAAAGTTGGAAATGCGGTGCAGCGAAACAGGGCAAGGCGAATCATTGTTGCGGCGTTTGTGCCGCTACAGGAAAAAATCAAAAAAGGCTACGACATTGTTTTGGTCGCACGGACCAAAACGCCCCTTGCAAAATCTACCGCAATCGCACCTGTTTTGCAAAAACATCTGCAAAGACTGGGACTTATAGAAAATGATCAAAAAATGGATGCTGTGGATGATCCGGCTGTACCGGAAATATCTGTCTAAACTCAAGAGAGTGCCCACCTGCAGATTCTACCCCACCTGTTCTTCCTACGCGCTTCAGGCAATCGAACGATTTGGCGCTTTGAAGGGCGGGTATTTGGCGCTTCGGCGTATTTTGCGTTGTCACCCTTTTCATCCTGGCGGGATGGACCCGGTTCCCGAGACCTTCCGCTGGTTTTTGAAAAAAGAAAGGGGCTAGGCCGCTCCTCCTCTTCTACTTAAGGTCTTTTGACACGCCATGAAACGACTTCTTAAAATTTGTAAACGGAGGATAAAGAATGAACTTTATTTATACAGTATTCGGCTGGCCTCTCGGCTGGATCATGTATGTATGCTATTTGCTTGTACAAAACTATGGGCTTGCGCTGATCCTGTTCACCGTTATCACCAAAGCGTTGCAGCTTCCCCTTGCGATCAAGCAGCAAAAGTCTATGATGAAAACGGCGATTTTTAAGCCACAGATGGACGCGCTTCAGCGCAAGTACCAGAACAATAAGGAAAAGCTCAACGAGGAAATGATGAAGCTGTACGAGAAGGAGCATTACAACCCCATGAGCGGCTGTTTGCCTTCGCTGATCAGCTTTCCCATCCTGTTTGGTATGATCGACGTTATCTATAAGCCGATCACCCACATCATTCGGCCCGGTGCCGAGATCATCGAAAAGGCTACGGCGATCCTCACCGGCCTTGGTGCGAATACGGGTAACACCATGGCATCCCAGATCACAGTCATCAATTCCATCCAGGCAGATCCCGCCCCTTGGAGCGACCTGGGCGCCTCGTTTATTGCCAAGGCGCAGGCCCTGGATTTCTCCTTTCTGGGCGTAAATCTGGCGGCGACCCCAACGCTGACCCCGGGCGGCCAGCCCATGTCGGTCTACCTGCCGCTTTTGCTGGTTCCGATTTTGTCCGGTATCACTTCTTTGCTGATTTCGATCCAGTCCCAGCGCCAGAATAAGCTTTCTATGGGCGACATGGCCGGTGGCGGGATGATGAAGGGCATGATGTATTTCATGCCGCTGTTCTCTTTGTGGTTCGCGTTTCAGGTTCCCGCGGGCGTTGGCATGTACTGGCTTTTGTCCAACGTGCTGACCATGGCCCAGACTTCTGTTCTGCATAAGAAATATGATCCTAGTGCGGCTATCGAAGCGGCAAAGGCCGCGGAGGAAGCGGAAAAGGAAAAGGAACGGGAAGAGCGCCGGCTTTTAAAAGAAAGAAAAGCCCAGGGCAAACTGCTGGACGAAAGTGAAAAAGAAAAAGCCATGAATGCGAAAGAGCTCAACGCCAAAAAAATCGCAGAAGCCCGCCGCCGCATGGCGGAACGGTACGGCGATGTTTATACTGAGGACGAGGATTAGTGTTTTGCCGTTTGGAATGGAGGTTTTATTGTGAATCGTGAAATCATTGCCACTGGCAGAACAGTGGACGAGGCATTGGATAAAGCATATGAGCAGCTGGGCGTTGACCGGGACGCGGCGCAGTTTGAAATTATCAATCTGCCGAAGAAGGGATTCCTGGGACTGGGCGCCTCCATGGCGAAGGTCCGGGTATTTATCGAAGTATCCAAGGCGCAATGCGCGGTGAATTATTTGCAGAGTATTTTTCAGCAGATGGGTCTGGAGAACGTTCAGATCGACGTGACCGAAAGTGAAAACTGCGCCAACATCGCGTTGAGCGGGGATGGCTTGGGCGTGCTGATCGGCCGCCGTGGCGAGACTTTGGACGCGCTGCAATATTTGTCGGGATTAGTTGCCAACCGGCTGGAGGGCGATTATTACCGCATTGTCGTGGACAGCGGAAATTACCGGGAAAAACGGGAAAAAACCTTGGAAAACCTGGCCAAAAAGCTTTCCGCCCAGGTAATCCGGACCGGTCGCAGCATGACGTTGGAGCCCATGAACCCCTATGAGCGCCGGGTGATCCACGCGACCATCCAAGGAATCGACGGGGTCAATTCTTCCTCCATCGGGGAAGAGCCTTCCCGCCGGGTGGTGATTTCCTCCACCAACCCTGCAAAGAGAAGCTATAACCGGGAGCGTTCCGCCGAAGGCGGCGACCGGGGAGATCGCGGACGGGACCGTGGCGGCAGAGGCGGCAGAAATGATC
This sequence comes from Oscillospiraceae bacterium, assembly GCA_028692035.1. GTDB lineage: Bacteria > Bacillota > Clostridia > Oscillospirales > Ruminococcaceae > UBA3818. The sequence goes on along the minus strand of JAQUYD010000021.1, from coordinate 162 downwards.
GCGGCGGCCGCGGCGGGTATGAAAAACGTCCGCCCCGCGAAAAATATGTCCCGCAAGACGTGACTCCCAACCGCACCAAGGTCGAAGTAGAGGACGATGGCAAGCCGTTGTATTCTAAAATCGAGCTTGATTAATAGAAATAAAAAAATCCCCGGATAAAAT
>JAQUYD010000020.1 GCA_028692035.1 Oscillospiraceae bacterium | reverse complement strand
CATCCGCAGACAGGATGGGATCAAACGGGTCGTGGGTCCAGCCGCCGGTGCCGCCCGCCGTGTCCATGCCACAGAAGTGTTCCGGGACGATGTCCATGTGGGCCACAATGCCGATGGAGTCGTTGTCCGGATTGTTGCCATACACGGCGCTGCCGCAGTAATTGGCATAGTTGCGGGTTTCAAAGCCGTAGGCTTTGGACATTTCCAGCGCTTTGTCCAGCATGTCGCGGCAGGCCGGCCCAAAGGGGGCGTTGGCGCTGTCCGGATTATAGTAGCTGGTGCTGCGGATGCGGCAGGCATCCGACACATCCTTGACAAATTCATCTTGGTGCGTTTCGGCCCATTGGGCAACGTTGGCACACAATTTTTTCCAATCCATGCTCTACATTCATCCTTTCCAAGATCGGGCGTTTCCCCCAGGCATAAGATAAAAGATGTCCTATGTCGTTATAAAAAGAATACCATATTCCGCCAGTACCGTCAATGGTTTTGCCGGGGACTGCAAAATATTGACAGAAAAAAGCAAAGAAAAGAAGGTCCCGCCCCCAAAAGGGGCAGGACCTTCCAGATCGGCTTAATAGGACAGCTGACGGTAATATCTGCGGATTTTAAGCGGATGTTTGCCGTATTCTTCCTGATAGGGCATGATTCTGTGGGTAAAGCAGTTCATGACCAGCGGAGAGAAGATGCCACGGAATTTAGGATCCACATTAGGCAAAGGCAGGTCGGCTGTGTCAAATTTATAAACGTTGGCACAGATGGTGTGCAGGAATTTCTCAGCGCGCTCCATCTGCGGACGGGTCTCATCCTCGCCAAAGAACAGCAGGACAGTGTCGTCTCGGCCAATGACTTCCAAAGTGCCGTGGAAGAAGTCGCCAGCAGTTACGGATTTGGTCCGCATCCACTGCATTTCTTCCATGATGCACATGGCGTAGGAATAGGTCGGGCCCCATAGGTTGCCAGAGCCGATCAGGTACTGGATGGCGTCGTCCCGGTGGGCTTTGGCATAAGCCTCGCAGTATTCGTCCGCCTGTTTCTCAGCATAAGGCAGGACGTCCACCAGATTGTTCAGGTTTTTCACCATCTCGTCGTATTCTGGATAATCGCCTTTGTTGAAAGCAAAGCGCAACAGCATCAAATAGAATACCAGGTCGCCGTATCCTTCGATGAAGTAGTCCGCGCTGTCGGCCAGAGGGGTGCCGGGAACCTCAACAACGGAGATCACACGGGCGCCGATCTTCTTGGCGGTTTCAACGGTCTCTACCACTTCTTTGGTATTGCCGGTGGCGGAGGTAACGATCAGGACAGAATCCTTGTTGAACTTTTTGTTGCCCTCGGTATTAAAATCGGCAGCGTGCTCAACGTAAAAGGGGAAGGAGGCGATGGGCTTTAAGGTAGCCTCGTAGCTCCAAGCCTGGGTCAGCGTACCGCCGACGCCAACGAAAAAGATATTGGAAAAGCCGTCGGCACAGATTTTGTCAACAATAGCAACAACATCGTCCTTTTTGGACATGGCCTTTTTGTTCCATTCGATAGACTTTTCAGGCTCATAATTTAACAGAGTAGGCATAAAAATCCTCCTTTAAGCTGATTTGTTCTGTAAAAAAGGCGCCGTAGATTACCGGCGCCTTTTTTTCGTTTACCCGTTGGAAATGCAGAACAAAGATTAATAATCCAGTTTTCTGTAGTATCTTCTGATCGGCATCGGATGTTTGCCGTACTCTTCCAGATATACGCCGATTCTGCCGGTGATACCGCCCAGAACGATCGGAGAGAACAGGCCGCGGAATTTCTTGTCAATGCCGGGCAGCTCGTATTTCGCGGTATCAAATACGGTTACGTTTTTGCAGATGGTGTGCAGGAATTTCTCAGCGCGCTCCATCTGGGGACGGGTAGCATCTTCGCCGTAGAACAGGATGACGCTGTCGTCACGACCGATTACTTCCAAAGTGCCGTGGAAGAAGTCGCCGGCGGTTACAGACTTGGTCCGCATCCACTGCATCTCTTCCATGATGCACATCGCGTAAGAATAGGTCGGGCCCCACATATTACCGGATCCGATCAGATACTGGATCGCGTCGTCACGATGGATTCTTGCGAATTCCTCAGCGTCTTTCTCAGCAGCTTCTGCAACGGTAGGCATCAGCTCAGGCAGTTTCTCCAGGTTTGCGTACATTTCGTCGAATTCAGGATATTCGCCGTTGTTATGTACCAGACGCAGGAAGAAGGTATAGTAGCGGTAGTAGCTGCCGCCGGGGATATAGTAGTCAGCTTTTTCAGCCAAAGGAGTTCCGGGGGTGTCTACAAAGCCAACAACGCGGGCGCCAATGGCTTTCGCTTTGTCAACAGCCTCAACAACCTCTTTGGTATCGCCAGTAGAGGAGCTGACAACGATCAGAGAATCTTTGGTGAATTTTTTGCTGCCCAAGGTGTTGAAATCAGCAGCATGCTCTGCGTAATACTCCAGAGTAGTCAAGGGTTTCAGGATTTCCTGGATCGACCAAGCATAGGTGATGGTGCCGCCAACGCCGATGAAGAAAATGTTGGAGAAGCCTTCCTGGCTTACTTTGTCAGCGATTTCAATGATTTCTTTTTTGTTGGCGAGGCAGCCTTTAAAGCGCTCTACCATTTTCGCAGGATCGTACTTTAACATGATAATCCTCCTAAAATAAAATGTTGGCCTGCCGGAAAGAAATTCCGGCGCTTGTTGTGTATGAGTGCGTTTGTTACGCCCTCGAACAATTTCATTTTAACGGATGGGAGAGGGGTTGTCAACAATAAGTTGTATTATAACGTGTTAAAGATCTATTTTTGGATAAACAACTAAAATTACAAGAAAAGAAAAAGAAATTATAGGGTATTTTTTATAAAACAAACGGGCAAAAAGGAAGAAAAGGCAGAAGGGATGGCATACAAGTGTTTGATTTCCTCCGGCTCGGCCCAGGTAAAAGGGCAGCCGGGGAGAATCTCTTCCACCGGGATGCGCCAGCCGGACATATGCCACTCCAGATGGGTAAAAATATGCACTGCGTTTCCAAGAAACAGCGGCGATCCGGCTGGGCGGATCCATTGTTCCAAATAGCTGGACATTTCTCTGGCGCTGAGGTGCCCATCTGTGTTGGGAAACTCCCAAAGGTTTGCCAGCAATCCTTTGGCCGGGCGTTGCAACAACGCCCATCGGCCTTGGTTTTCCAATAGAAAAACGGTCATTGGCAGAATCTTTCGAGGCTTTTTGGCGCTTTTCAAGGGGAAAAGCAACTGATTTTCGTCCTGAAAGGCGCGGCAGTGGGCCGAAACGGGACATTCCTTGCACACCGGCGCTCCATTGGGCGGGCAGAGGGTAGCACCAAGCTCCATCAGCGCTTGATTATAGTCTCCCGAGGCATCTGGCGGAAGGAGGGAGGCAACCAGCCGGGTCATCTTTTTTTTCACTGCCGGGGCGGAAATGTCTTCCTCCAAAGCCATCAACCGGGAAAAAACCCGCAGTACGTTGCCATCTACAGCGGGAACCGGCTGGGAAAAGGCGATGGAGCAGACCGCCCCTGCGGTGTAAGGGCCTACGCCAGGCAGCGCCAGCCAGCCGTCGTAGGTATCGGGAAAACGGCCGCTGAGATTTTCGCAGATCTGCCGGGCGGCTTTTTGCAGGTTGCGGGCGCGGGAATAGTAGCCCAGCCCTTCCCAAGCTTTGAGCAGCAGATCCTCCGGCGCAGCGGCCAGTGTATGCACGTCCGGAAATAGGGACAAAAACCGGTGGTAGTAGGGGATTGCCGCCTGGACACGGGTCTGTTGGAGCATGATCTCCGAGATCCAGACCCGGTAGGGGGACGGATCTTTTCGCCAAGGAAGATCCCGGTGTCCGGCGCGGTACCAATCCACCAATAGGCGGGTGGTCGGCGCCAGATTTACAGAATAAGCTTCGATATCATCCATACAAATCCCCTTTGCGGTTAATCAAGTATCAAAATAAGTATAAAATGGGTCTTAATATACAAATCGGAAATGGCGATTATTTAAGATAATCGCTGGCTAAGAGAAGGGTGGAGGTGAACGCATCCGGGTTTGCTTCGTCGATGTCTAGCATCCGCGCGCCGCGAAGGCGGTTGTTTTCCGCGTCGCTGCCGCCGAGGCCGTAGGTCCCGAACCCGATGCAGTCCACAAAGGACAAACGGATACCGCAATAGGTGCCCTCATAGGTGTTGATGTGGTCATGGCCGCAAAACACGCCTTTGACGTCGCCGCGCTGGAGCAAAGCGGCGAACATGCCGCTGTTGACGGGCCCGGGGCAGATAGGCTCGTTGTGCTCTCCGGTCATGCAGGTGAATACCGGGTTTTTGGTGATGGCCATAAATTCTTCCAGGCAGGTGTGAAAATACATAATCGCCGGGATCCTGCCGCCGTTGTGCCGCTCTAGCTCCAAAGAGCTGTTGTAGTACCACATGATCTGGTCGAAGCGGATGATATCGTATTCACAGTTGCGCACCAGCGGCTCCGGCAGGCGGATGTCCTGCTCTAGGCCGGGGTAGCCGATTTCGTCGCCCAGCTCCCGGATGTACTGGTTGGAGTCCAGCCCCCAAACGGCAAAGGCGATCCGATCCCCACGGGAGGCTTTCACGGGCAGCACATGGTTTCCCACCCCATGGATGCCTGCGGCGCTTTTGCTGATGCAGTGCGGGAACTTTTCATAGATTGCCTGCTGTTCTTGTTTGGTCAGAGGGTTGCGCTCCTCGTCGTGGTTACCAAAGACATGGGCCCAGGGGATCCCCCTTTTTTCCAGCGGTTCCACAAAAGCCGAGAGGGTGGCGCAAAATTCTTCTGGGGTACCGCACCGGTTCACATTGTCCCCGTCAAACAAAACCAGATCGGGTTTTTCCCGCTCCACCATGGCGTTGATGGCGGCGGGGGTACGCGGATCGTAGTGGGTTCCGTCCTGGGTGTCGGAAAACAAGATAATGCGGAATTTCCCATCGTGAAAGCGCAGCTCCTGTTTGAGAAAAAGGTTCTCTTTCAGCAAAAAAATCTCTCCTTCTATCTGGCAGATGATTGGTATCGGTGTGAAAAGGTGGTCTCGCCGCGACCCTCTTTTCATGGATTAGAAGCCTTTGATGATATTGGCATTTAGGCGCTTGATGATCTCCACTGCCAGTTTGACGCTGTTTTGAAAGTCGCAGAAGGAGGCGTAGCAATGGTGGGTGTGGATATAGCGCACCGGCAGGCCGATTACGATGACTGGAACGCCCATATTAGACAGGTGGATCGGCGCGCCGTTGGTGGAGCCGCCGGTGCGGACCGCTTCCTGCACAGGGATGCCCAGTTCCCGGCCCAGATCGATGGCATAGCGGATAAAACGGGGGTTGGTGATCATCTTGGCGTCGATATGCCGCAGCATTGGGCCACGGCCCAGTGCTGTCTGGATCAGGTAATCAGGAGTAAAGGTATCGTCTGCGGGGGAACCTTCAAACACGATAGCGATATCCGGTTTTACCGTCTGAGCGGCCACCTGTGCACCGCGGGTACCGACTTCCTCCTGGGTACTGAACACGCCTACTACATCTACGTCAAGATCCTGTCCCTTTAATTCCTTGAGTGTTTCGACGACGCAGGCGCAACCCAGGCGGCAGTCAAACGCCTTGCCCAGCATAACGCCGTTCTGCTCGTTGTATTCCATGGTCACGTCCGGTACAACCGGCGCGCCGACGCGGATTTTAAAATCGTTGACCACCTCTTCAGCGCTGGTGGCGCCAACATCGATGACCATAGCGGAAATGGGCAGATTCTTGCCTTTTTCCTCGGCGCTCATAAAGTGCGGGGGTTTGCTGGCCACAATACCGGAAATATAGTTTCCCTCGGCGTTGCGGACCTTGACTTTGTGGGCGGGAACGGTGTTTTCCACCCATCCGCCTAAGGGGATAAACTGCAGGGTGCCGTTGGGTTTGATCGCCTGGATCATAAAGCCGACCTCGTCGCTGTGGCCGTCCAACAGGATAACGGGCTGATCGCCGGTATTTTCGTTGCGGTAGAAAAACAGGTCGCGAATGCAATTTTCCTCAATCCGGGCCAGACCTTCGCCGTATTTGCGGCCTACCAGCAGCACCTCGTCTTCAAATCCGGAGGCGCCGTAGGCGTTGGAAAGATCTTCGATCATTTTCAATGACAGTTGGTTGTCCATGCTAAAAACCCCGCTTTTCGATAGAATTTGTTTTTATTTTAGCATGTTTTAGAAAAAAGACAAGCAAAAAGGACGGGCAGTTTTTGCCCGTCCAGCCAAAAACTATGCCGTCTCCTCCCGCCCTATCTAATATTTTGGTTCCCTCTGAAATGGTTTATCCATGAACAAGAGCGATTTTATACAGTTAACCCGCATACAAAAAGATCGTTTTGGGAATGAAGGCATGTCTTGAGAGAACCCAGCGAGGTGACCGTTTGAAGAAACCCAGCATAAAATGCAATAGACTTTTTTAAGTCACATTTTCATCAAAGAAAGGAGCGCGAATAAATTGGAAAGATGTACAACGACAAGTGCTGCCGCCAACTGTGCCGGCAGATACACCGACTTTGTACCGACCGGCTGCTGCGGCGAGTCGTCTTATACCGCGCGAAGGGCCTATGCCGATCCTTACGCCGATTATCGGCGCGCAAATGCCGCTGAACGTGTCAATTACCAGCGCACGGCCACATCCCCGCAGGCTGCTTGCGAGTGCGATTTGAGCGCCGCCGAGCTACTGCCGGTGACCATGGGATATGTACCGGTTCAGGAATGGTGCAACACCTACGACACCCAGACCGCGCTGTGCCGGGGGACCTTGTTCCCGGAACTGTTTAAACCTTTTGTGGGAAGCAGAGGTGGCTGCTATGACCGGTAATGAGAGAAAACGTTTGCTTAATTGTGTCGATCAGGCGGGATTTGCCGTAGACGAGGCGGTTTTGTATTTGGATACCCATCCGGGGGACTGTGATGCGTTGGCATACTATCAGAAGGCCCGGGACGAGCAGAAACGGGCAGTCTGTGAGTACAACGCAAAAATCGGGCCGTTGACCAACGATCTGGTGGAACCGGCAAACCGGTGGTTCTGGACCGATTGCCCCTGGCCATGGGAAAAGGAGGCGAACTATTAAATGTGGAATTATGAAAAACGTTTACAGTTCCCTGTGAAAATTGACTGCACTAGCCCCGCGGTAGCAAAGGTGATTATCACCCAGCTGGGAGGGCCCGATGGGGAAACCGCCGCCGCGATGCGATATCTAAATCAGCGCTACGCCATGCCGAACCGCCATGTGGCAGGGCTTTTGACCGATATTGGTACGGAAGAGCTTGGGCATATGGAGATGATTGCGGCGATCATCCGCCAGCTGACCCGGGATATGACCATCGAAGATGTAAAGAAAGCGGGATTTGACACTTATTTTGTGGACCATACCGCCGGTATTTGGCCCCAGGCGGCATCTGGTATGCCCTTTTCTTCCATGGTGTTCCAATCCAAAGGGGATGCTGTTACCGACCTGTTTGAGGATCTGGCAGCAGAGCAGAAGGCGCGGACCACCTACGACAATATCCTGCGTCTGGTTGATATTCCAGATGTTAGGGAACCGATTAAATTCCTGCGACAGCGGGAAGTTACCCACTTCCAGCGCTTCGGGGAGGCATTGCGGTTGATCCAGGAAGATCTGGATTGTAAGAATTTTTATGCCATTAACCCAAGCTTTGATAACCCAAGCAAAAAATGATCTTTCCAGACCCGGTATAAACCCAACATGGCCGCGGACTTTTGCCCGCGGCCATGTTGATTTTATGGGGACTTTTTATGAGCGAAGGGCTTGAGCAGACGCCTCCTTCTCAAACTGTTTGGTATACAGGGAGAAATAGGATCCCTTTTGATGCAGCAACTGCTCATGGGTGCCGCGCTCAATGATTTTGCCATCCTTGACCACCAAGATCACATCTGCGTGGCGGATGGTGGACAGGCGGTGGGCGATCAGGAAAGAGGTGCGCCCGCGCAGCAGATGGGCGATGGCGTTCTGGATCAACTGTTCTGTCTGGGTGTCGATCGAAGAGGTGGCTTCATCCAGCACAAAGATCGCGGGATCTGCCAATACCGCCCGCGCGAAGGAAATCAGCTGTTTTTCGCCGGTAGAAAGGCGGTCGCCGCCTTCGCCCACGTCAGCGTCATAGCCCTTTTCTAGCTTTTTGACCACGGTGTCGGCAGAGACCGCCTTTGCCGCAGCCTCGATTTCCTCATCCGTGGCGTTCAGCCGGCCATAACGGATGTTTTCTTTGATGCTGCCGGAAAACAGGTGGGGGTTTTGCAGTACATAGCCGATATTGCTGTGCAGCCAAAGCTGAGACCGCTCCCGGTAATCCCGGCCGTCAATGAGGATTGCCCCTTCGGTGGGCTCAAAGAACCGGCAGGCCAGATTGACGAGGGTGGATTTGCCGGCGCCGGTCTCGCCGACGATGGCAACGGTAGTGCCAGCAGGGATTTTCAGGTCAAAATGTTCCAGAATATTTTCGTTCCCGTCCGGATAACGGAAGGTCACGTCCCGAAATTCGATGTCCCCCTTGATGGGCTCCCAGTTTTCGGTTTTGCCTGTAAAGTTATCTCCGTATTTCGCTACCACTTCGGGGGTATCCTGAATGGCGGGAACCTCGTCCAGCAATCCGGCAACGCGCTCGATATTGGCCTGGGCGGAGATGATATCCGCCAGGATACGGGCGATCTGCTGGATGGGCTCGAAGATGCCTACCGCATAGGAGGTAAACGCCGAGAGGGTGCCGATCTCCATCAGCCCTTGCATGGAGAGATAACCGCCGCGGGTCAGTACCAGTGCGGTGGCCATCGAGCTTAGAAACATGATGGAGGGGATATAAACGGCGCTGAGCATCTGCGTCTTGATGGAAGCTTCCCGCATGTCGGCGGTAAGCGTTTTAAAATCATTGATATTGTGATCCTCAATGACCAGGGTTTTAGAGGTTCGGGCGCCAGAGATCCCTTCATTGAAGGAGCCGGTGATCTGAGAGTTGATCCGCCGGGTTTTTCGGTTCCAGTGTAGGATTTTATTTTGGAAATAGATCGTCAACACGGCGATAAACGGGACAATGAGCATGACCAACAGCGCCAACTTCCAGTTGAGCATCAGCATGGCGGCGAAAACGCCCAGCACATACACAAGGCTCCACATCACATCCATCAGCCCCCAGGCCAGCATGCCGGAAATGCGGCTGGTATCGCTCATGACCCGGGCGATCAGATAGCCGATGGGGGTGACATTGTAAAAGGAAAAGGATAGGGTTTGCAAATGGACAAAGGCTTTGCGTTTCATGTCCCGGTTGGTCCTCATCTCAATAAACATGGATTGGCGGGTTGACAGGATGACCACCACCGTTTGAAACACAATGGCGAGGCTGTATAACAGCGCGAACCAGCCGATCCCCTCAAGGGTCCCGGCCCCGATATAGCGGTCGATGGTATAACGCTGGAACAGCGGCATGGAGATATCAATCAGCGCCATGACAAGGTTGAGGAGAATCACGAGCAACAGATTGGTATAATACGGCCGGAGAAACGGAAGCAGCTTTTTCCAGACCGTTAGGTCAAAAGGTTTGTTATATTCTTGTTCTTGAAAAGCAGCCATAGATTACACCTCCTGGGCCAACAGCGCCTGGTCCTCTTGGGCTGTCTGGATATTGTAAATATCCCGGTAGGTACCGGGCTGGTTCACCAGCTCTTGATGGGTGCCCATCTGGGCGATTTGGCCGCCCGAAAGAACCAAGATGCAATCGGCTTTCATCAGGGTGGTGATGCGGTGGGAGATGAGGATGACCGTGGAACCGCTGAGGTTTTGATCCAGCGCGTCCCGGATTTTGGCGTCGGTTTCTGCGTCCACCGCCGAAAGGGAGTCGTCAAAAATCATGATAGGCGCCTGCTGCATCAGCATCCGGGCAATGGCCACCCGCTGCTTTTGCCCGCCGGACAGGGTCACACCCCGTTCTCCCACAATGGTGTCATACCCACCGGAAAAGCCTGTGATGGCCTCATCCACGCTGGCGATGCGGGAAGCGCGGCGGATTTCCTCCATATCTGCGCCGGGCCGGGCCGCGCTGATGTTTTCGCGAATGGTCCGGGAGAACAGGAAGGGCTCCTGCAGCACCATGCCGATGTTTTCCCGCAGATAGCTTAGGCGGATGGCACGGATATCGGTGCCGCCGATGGAGATAGCGCCTCCCTCTGCCGGCAGATCATACAGCCGGTCCAACAGGTGCATCAGGGTAGATTTACCAGACCCGGTGCCACCTAAAATGGCAAAGGTGGAGCCGGCTTTGATGGTAAAACTGACGTCTTTCAAAATGGGCATCAGCCCTTCGTAGGCAAAGTTTACATGGTCAAATACAATGTCGCCGTGGAGGTCGGGAACCAGCCCGGCAGGATCATCCTGCTCTTCCTTTTCCTCCAGGATATAATTGATACGGTCAATGGAAACGCTTGCCTTGCTCATTTCGGACAGGACGCGCCCAAGGCTACGGATGGGCCAGACAAGGGTGGCATTGTAGGAAATAAACGCCATAAAGGTGCCCAGCGAAATACCGCCGTTGACCGTTTCGATGGTGCCCAGCACCAGAATGGTCATGATCTGAAGGCCGGTAAAAAGGTCCCCAAATCCCCAGTACATGCCCAAAACATAGCTGAGATTGATCCACATATCGGCAAATTTGTTGTTCTTCTTGTCGAACCGGTCGATTTCATAAGCCTCCCGTCCGAAAGCACGGATGACCCGCACCCCGGTCAAGTTTTCCTGCACGGTGGCGGAAAGCTGTCCCTCCGCCTCGTCGGCTTTGCGGAACCGGTCGGAGATTTTAGAATAAAAAACAAAGGAATAGGTGACCACAATAGGGACAAAGGCCAGTGCCACCCAGGTGAGTTTGACGTCCATGGAAAACATTAGGCTCATGGCAAAAACGATTAAAAATACGATGCGGACGATCTCCAGCATCTGGCCCGAAACAAAGTTTCGGACCACCTCCACGTCGGAGGTGCAGCGCTGGATCACATCACCGGTCTGGTTTTTTACATGCCATTGGTACGGCAGTTTTTGAATGTGGGAAAAGAGCTGCTCCCGGATTCGCTTGGTAAATCCCTCGGCCCCTTTGGCCGTACAAGTGCGGCTAAAAAAGGTGCAGATGCCGGCCAGCAACGCAATCAGCAGGATGACCGCGATCACCCACCAGAGATGACCGCGGATGTAGTCTCTGCCGCCGATCTGCTCGATCAGCGAAAGTACCGGCTGGGGCAGGCTAAAAGGTTCTTCGCCGATGATGGAGTCCACCATCGCCCGGATGACCTGCGGGGTCATAGAATTGAATACGGTAAACAGCATGGATGTGACGATCGCCAGAATAAAATATAGATAGGAACCTTTCAAAAAACGCATAATCATGCCTTTTCGATCGGTTTTCTTTGGTTTCAAAACAATCCCTCCTTTTTGGGGTTTAGAAAAGTAAACAATCCGGAATCAAGCGCTCATAAATGCGGATCAATCCGGAAAACCGGTGGGGGAGCACCGGAACGCCTTTGCACCGGGCTGGGGGACAAAGGCAATTGGCCGCCAAACCAATTTTTAGTATAAAGGATGGAGTGGCTCTAAGGTCAATGAATTTTGGAAAAGAAGTGAGGCAGTTTCTTACAAAAAACTGCAAAAGAGACAAAAAACCCCCGAAAATCCTTCCGGGGGCCAGGCAAATGCGGAGCACGATAGGCAGACGCGGCTTATCGAAAGCGCTGGGAGATTATTTGGCGTGGATATTGATATATTCGGCCCGCAGCTTGGAATACATGATCTTTTGGCTGCTGTAAAGGCCATAGTATCCGGAGAGCATAAAGCTGACCCCACAGGCGATGGCGAACAGCAAAAGTCCTTGGGCACCGAACAGCTCAATGCTCAAAACCATAGAGGCGATGGGACTGTTGACCACGCCGCAGAACAGGGCGATGAGCCCGATGGCGGCGCCAAAGCCAGGATCCAGGCCCAACAGCGATCCGGCAACACAGCCAAAGGTAGAGCCGATGAAAAAGGTGGGGACGATTTCTCCGCCTTTGAACCCTGCGCCGATGGTGACGGCGGTGAACAAAATCTTCAGGGCAAACGCTTCGGGGCGGGCGGTTCCGCCGATCGCGTCGGTAATACAATCCATCCCGGCGCCGTTGTAGCTGGTGGTACCCAGAAGAAGGGTCAGAAGGATGATTGCCCCGCCGCCGCAAAAGGCGCGAAGATAGCCGTTGGGAATCCATTTTTGCAGATAATGGTGGGTCTTATGCATGGCTAGGCAAAAGAGAATAGAAAGCACAGCGCACAAGGCGGATAGGCCGATGACCTGAAAGATAGTCGGGACAGTGGGATCCGGCACATGGGACAGGGCAAAGCGCACCGGTTCTGCGCCAAAAAATACCGAAACGCCATAGGCGGTCAAAGAAGAGATGATGCAGGGAACTAGCCCAGCATAGTAGATGACCCCGATGCTGATGACCTCCATGGCAAAAAAGGTAGCGGTCAGCGGGGTGCCGAACAGGGCGGCGAAAACCGCGCTCATGCCGCACATGATGAGGATGTGCTGGTCCTTTTCGTCCAGCCGGAACAGCCCTCCGATTTGGGAGCCGATGGTGCCACCCAGTTGTAAAGCAGCGCCCTCCCGCCCGGCGGAGCCGCCGCACAGATGGGTGATGACAGTGCTGAGAAAGATCAGCGGGGCCAGGGCCAGGGGAACCTTTTCCTCGCTGCGGATGGCGTCTAAAATCTGGTTGGTACCAAAATTTTCCGGCGTCCGGCAAAGGTGGTACAGCCCGACGATCACAAGACCGCCGACCGGCAGCAGATATAAAATCCAGCCGTGGGCAAGACGTACTTCTGTGGCATATTCCACCGCTTTGTGGAACAGGGTGCCAATGCCGCCGCCCACCAAACCGGTGAGGGCTGCCAGCAGCCCCCACCGGACAAATGCCACGACATAACGCCCTGCGGAACGCAGCTTTTGCATACAGATGTTTTTCTTCATAACACACGCTTCCTCAACGATCATTTGCCGCCGAAAACGGCGGTACCGCCACCTATTATAGCACGGGGGCAGGCCGGAAAACAGCGGCGTTTTGCATAAGCTTGGGCCGAAAATCCGAGTATCTTCCGGCACGGTCAAATCGGGAAAGCAAAAGGCTGCCCCTTTTGAGGGCAGCCTTTCCAAAATTTACATATGCTCGACCGCCTCGATGCCCAGCAGATCCAGATGCTTGCAGAGCACCTGGCGGACTAAAGAAATCAGCGCCAGCCAACTTTGCTTCTTTGCGAGATCCGGTTCGTCGATGATGTGGTTATCATGGTAGAACTTGGAGAAGGAAATGGCCAACTGATAAGCGTTTTCACACAGGTAGTTAGGCGCTTTTTCCGCCAGAGCCCGCTGGAAAATATCGCCGCCCATCAAAAGCTTTAAAAGCAGCTCCCGCTCCGAATCGGTATAGACGCCGGTCAGGGGCAGGGATTGATCTGCCGCCATCCCCGCTTTTTTTAAGATCGAGTTGATCCGGGTGATGGTGTATAACAGATAGGTACCGGTTTTTCCCTCAAAGGAGAAAAATTTATTTAAGTCAAATACATAGTCTTTAGCCCGCTGATTGATCAGATCGCCAAACTTGATGGCGGCGACGCCTACCTTTCGGGCGATGTCCTCGTAATCCGTCTCGTTTACAAAGCTGGACGCCTCCAGTTTTTCCTGGGCGCCAGAGGTAACGGAAGCAATCATGTCCTCCAGTTTCATGATGCCGCCGTCCCGGGTTTTATAGGGTTTGCCGTCAGCCCCGTTCATAGTGCCAAAGCCCAGAAACTCGAATTCGGTCTGGGCCGGGACAAGGCCGGCCTTTTTGGCGCAGCGGAACAGCTGGGTGAAATGCAGTCCCTGGCGGTTATCTACCACGTACCAGATCTTGTCAGGATGGAAATCTTCCTCCCGCTGGATAATTGTGGCCAGGTCGGTGGTGGCATAAATGCTGGAATGGTCAGATTTTCGAACAATGACCGGCGGCATGGGGGCTTTATCTTCCGGCTCGGCCACTTCGACGATCAGCGCGCCGTCGCTTTCCACCAGCAGATGATTTTCCTCCAGGATATCCATCAGCTGGGGGACATATTTGTCGGCGTTGCTTTCTCCGTACCACAGATCAAAGGTGACGCCAAGTTTTTCATAGTTGCCTTTCATGTCGGCAATAGAGGCCCGAAGGATCTCTTTCCACAAAGCGATATAGCCGGGGCGGCCGTTTTGTAGTTCATAGGTCGCCTGGTGGGCTTTTTGGGCGTAGGTTTCGTCCGTCTTGCTTTTTTTGCTGGCGAAGGGATAAATCTCGTTGAGCATGGCCGCGTCCAGCGGCTCCACCGAATCGGCAGCGGGATCAAAATCCGCCGCAAAGCAGCGCCAATTGGGATTGCGTATCTGCAATTCGGTAATGACCAGGCCGATCTGCAGGCCCCAGTCACCCAAATGGATATCCCCAATCACCTTGTGGCCGGCAGCCCGGGCGATCCGCTTGATGGACTCGCCGATGATGGCGGAACGCAGATGGCCAATATGCAGCGGTTTTGCCACATTGGGCCCGCCATAATCCAGCACGATGGTGGCGGGCTTGTCCGCCTGCGGGATACCAAGGTTGGGATCGGCCGCGATGGCGTTGGCCTGTTCCAGCAGATACCCGTCGTTGAGAACCAGATTCAAAAATCCGGGTTTGGCCACCTCGACCTTTGAAAAAAGGCCGTCGCTTTTTAAAATCTCCGCCACCTGTTCGGCCACGACAAAGGGCGCTTTATGGTACAGTTTAGCGGCGGCAAAAGCGCCGTTGCACTGAAATTGGCATAAATCAAGACGGTCGGAGGCGGTTACCACGCCAAGATCGGGGTCATAGCCCGCGATTTCAAAGGCTTGTGAAACGATCTCACCGAGCGTTTGGGTGATTGCTTTCATAGATGTAATTTCCTTTCCTTATGAAATCATAATTTTTATGCCCCAAAAGGGGAAAATCGGTTAACGTTTCTCCTTTTTTCGGTATTTTTCTTTGACAAACTGGGCAAAATCCAAAACTTCTTGCAGCATGTCCTCCGTGACCTTGCCATCGCCTTCAAACAGGGCGAATTTCAGTTCGTTCCGGCTGATTGGAGGGGAGGCGGCAGTGGCGTCAGAACCAAACAGGTCATTGGCAGAGACGGACAGGGTGTCGCAGAGTTTCCGGATCATCTGCGTATCCGGTTCATTTTGGCCCGTTTCCCAGTTGCTGATAGAATTGTGCTTTGCCCCTACAAGGCCAGCCAGCTGACGCTGTGTCAGACCGCATTGTTTCCGAGCCTTTTTGAGATTTGCGCCAAAAAAGGACATACCGATCACCTCAAAAAAAGAATAGCAGAAAGCACAGAAAATGTAAAGAACAATTTCATAAAAATCGAAAAAACTATTGATTTTTCCAGAAAAGCGGAATATAATAAAGCTCATAAAGAACATTTGTTCTCAAAAATCAAACAAAAAATAGCCGGAAGGGTTCCGGCCAGAAAAGTTGCCTGACAAAATACCCGATTTATAGCCCGCTGCAGCCGCACTGTTCCGACAGCCATACGCGAAGCTCCCCCAGCCCTTCGGGCGTGAGGGGGAAAGAGGTGTTTTGGTGAATTTGGGCTAGCTCATAGCAGACGTCCTGGTCCCAGGTTTGAATCTGAAGGGCCCCGTCTTTTGGCTTTATCAAATAGCGCAGCGCCCCGGCACTGCCGGTATATTCGTTTCCGTTGGCAAAAAAGTCAAAGGGGCGTAGCCCAAAAAGATCGCTCATGGTATCCTCCTCGTCCAGCCGTGGGGCCGTTTAAACAGGAAAAGCGCTGAAACGGTGCAAAAAATTTGCCGCACCTGCGTTTTTTCCTTCAATACGCCCGCCGATTCAGCGGACAGGCAGCCAGATAACTATTTTTTATTTTACACCTCTTTTGCAAAAAAAGCGAGTACTTTTCTGTGAGGAGGAAGGGAGGGATTTTATGAAACATTGCCAAAATTGCCATTATCGCCGGGAACTATTCGGTTTTCCAGGGTTCCCAGCTTGCCATTTTGCGATAGAAGAAAATGAGCTGCGCGGCTGTGAGCCGGATGGCTGCGACCGCTTTCGCCCCAAGCGGAAAAGGGGAAGAAAAACAGCCGCCGAACGAGCGGCGGAAGAGATTTTGGAGGATTAGGAAAGGAGACAGCTTTTGGAATTGACAAAAAGCAATGAGCGGGAAGAAGGAAAAACGGCAGCCCCAAAAAAATACGCAAAAGAAGGAAAAAGCTGCCGGCTGCAGCAGCGGCTGCAAATTTTGCTAGAATTGCCACTGACCAATCCACAGCAAAAAGAGACGCTGAAAAACGCCGGGCTTCCAGCCCGGTATCGGGACCATTTACAGCTGGTGGCCTGGAACCTTTACCAAAAAGCGCTGAACGGCGACATGGCGGCGATTCGGGAGCTGCGCGGAATCCTGGAGGAAGGCGAGCTGACCAAGGGGAAAGGCCGGAAGGGAACGGACCGGCAGGACGCGCCCTCCCAGGCTACCGTGGTCATCATCGATGATGTGCGCTGAGAGGCGCGCCAGGGAGGGCGCCCTGGAAGAGCAGACGGAAACCGGCATTTCTCTGCGGCAGCTGATCGCGCCATCGTTTACCGGATTGCACCGAACGCTGTTGCAGCAAGACGGCGAGTATGTGCTGAAGGGGGGCCGCGGTTCGGGAAAATCTAGCTTTGCATCGGTGGAACTGTGGTTGATTCTACTGCGGCACCCAGATATGCACGCGGTAGTGGTAAGGAGGGTTGCGAACACGCTGCGTTCCTCGGTGATGGCACAGCTCAGGTGGGCGGCACAGGCGATGGGGATTGGCGGGCTGTGCCGATTCACCTATTCGCCGCCGGAGGCAGTATACGAGCCAACCGGCCAGAAAATCCTGTTTTTTGGCATGGATGACGCCGGAAAGCTCAAATCCTTAAAGGTGCCGTTTGGCTATCCCGGCGTTTTGTGGTTTGAAGAGCTGGATCAGTTCGACGAGGAGCAGGTGCGCAGCACCGAACAGTCGGTGCTGCGGGGACAGGGCCCGTTTTATTGTTTTAAAAGCTTTAACCCGCCCCAGTCACAGCAGCATTGGGTCAACCAATGGACGCGGATCCCCCGGGAGGGCCGGAAGACGCACCATTCGACCTATGAGCAAATGCCGCCGGAGTGGCTAGGAGAAAAGTTTTTAGACGACGCCCGCTTTTTAAAGCGCGAAAAGCCCCGGGCATACCAACAGGAGTATCTGGGTGTTCCCACAGGGACGGGGGATAGCGTTTTTGACAATCTGGCAGCTAGGCGGATTGAGGAACAGGAGATCCGGCGGTTTGACCGGATCCTATCTGGGGTAGACTGGGGATTTTATCCGGACCCGTGGGCTTTTAACCGGGTGCATTACGATGCGGCAAGGCGAACGCTATACATTTTTTGCGAGCTGACCTGTTACAAGACGGTCAACAGGGAGACGGCCCAAAAACTTAAGGCATTCGGGATCGGGCCCAGGGAGCAGATCACCGCCGACTCGGCGGAGCCAAAAAGCGTGGAGGACTACCGGGAGGAAGGGCTTTTTTGCCGGGGGGCGGTGAAAGGGCCGGGCAGCGTGGGCTATTCCTTCCACTGGCTGCAGGGGCTGCGGCGGATTGTTATCGACCCAGAGCGCTGCCCGGACACGCTGAAAGAATTTGCGGAATACCGGTACGCCCGGGGGCAGGATGGAAGAGTTTTGCCAGGGTATCCAGATAAAAACAACCACCATATTGACGCGGTGCGCTATGCCACCGAGCCGGTCTGGGGGAAAAGGGGGAATCAGTGATTTATGTGGGGAGAATGGATGAATCGGATCAAACATGCGGTGGGAAAAATGCCGCCGGAGGCCGGGGGTGCGTTAGGAGAGCGGATGGCACTGTCGGAGCCTATGCGGGAAGCGGTGGAGCAATGGTGCCGGATCTATGAAAACGACGCACCCTGGCTGTCTGACAGCCGGGTCAAGGGGATGAATCTGCTGCCGGCCATTTCCAGCGAGGTGGCGAGAATGGCCACGCTGGAACTACAATGGCGGGTGGAAGGATCATCCGGCCGGGCAGAGTTTTTGCAGCGCCAGACAGAGCCGGTTAAGCGGCAGCTGCGGCAGTTTTTGGAATATGCTGTTGGAAAAGGCGGGCTGGTGCTGAAGCCATATTTGTCAGCTGGAAGGATTTTGGTGGAACCGGTACAAGCCGACGCCTTTTTCCCAACCGAAACCAGCGCGGACGGCAAAATCACCGGCGCGGTATTTTTAGAGCAGGCGCGGCGGGGAGAACGGGTCTTTACCCGGCTAGAGGAACACCGGATGACCGATGGCGGAGTGCTGGTGGACAACCGGGCATTTGTATCGGTGGGCGCAGACCCGCTGGCCCGCGAGGTACCGCTGGAGAGCGTTCGGGAATGGGCGAATTTAGAACCGCAGGTTCTATTGCAGGGCCGCAGGACGCCGCTGTTTGTCTATTTAAAGATGCCGTTTGGAAATACGACCGAACCGACGTGCGCACTGGGCGTTTCCATTGCGGCCAGAGCGGTGGAGCTGATGGAGGAGGCTGACCGACAGTATAGCCGGCTGTTGTGGGAATATGAGGGCGGTGAACTGGCGGTAGACGCCGATTCCACCTATTTGATCGGTGGCAGGATGCCCCAGACCACCCGGAGGCTGTTCCGAAGCTTAAATACCGGGGCAGATTTCTACCATGTTTACAACCCGGCGTTTCGGGACGAGAGCCTGCGAGCCGGGCTCAATGAACTGCTGCGACGAATCGAATTTGCCTGCGGGCTTTCCTATGGAATTATCAGCGACCCGGGGCAAAGGGAAATGACGGCCACCGAAATCGTCAGCGCCAAGCAGCGGCTATTTTCTACTGTGAAGGAGATTCAAGGCGCGTTGCAGCAGGCGTTAGACGAGTTGTTGAACATCATGGATTACTGGGCCGACTTTTTGCCGGGAGTCCCAGCAGGCGGATATCGCGTCCAATATCAGTGGGACGACAGCATTGTGACCGACCTGGCGGCGGAAAAAGAGCAGTTCTTGCAGGAAATCGCCGCCGGGGTGCGAAAACCCTGGGAGTTCAGAGTACACTTTCTGGGCGAGACGGCGGATCAGGCGAAGGCCGCGTGCGGAGTTACCATTTCTGGCACAGGGGCAGACAACAGTTCGGAAGGGCTGTTGAATCAATAGATGCCCTTTGCCCGCGGGGGCTAAAAAACAGCGGGCCGGCAGGTGATGGCGACCACCTAAAACGCCTAGCCGAAAAGGAGAAAAATGAAAACAGAGCAGCTGAAAGAATGGGGCCTGGACGAGCGGCAGATCGGCATGGTCATGCGGGAAAACGGCCGGGATGTTGAAACGGTAAAGGCAAGGTTTGCGGACTACGAGACGTTGAAGGCCAAGGTTACACAATTAGAGGAAGCGGCGGCTTCCTCCCTGTCGGCAGACGAGCTGCGCCAGCAGGCGCTGCAGTGGCAGGCAAAAGCCGAAGAAACAGAAAAAATTTGGAAGCAGAAATGGGAAAAACGTGATTTTGACGAGGCACTGCAGCGATCTTTACATCAGGCGGGAGCGAGAAATGAAAAAGCGGTGCGTGCCCTGCTACAGGAAGAAAGCTTGTTCGTAAGGGATGATGGGGCCCTAGAGGGGCTGGAGGAGCAGCTGTTCGCGCTAAAAAGCGAGCACGGCTACCTGTTTGGCCCCGATCAAGCACCTCCACGGGCAATCCGACCGGCGGGACAAATGCAAGCGCGGGCGGATGAGCAGCGGGTGCGCGAAATCATGGGGCTATCAACATTTGAAACAGGAAAGGATGATTTTTAATGGCGAATACCCTTGCAAGATTTAAAAAATACACAGATAAACTAGACGAGGTATACCAGCAGGCGGCGGTGACGTCGGTGCTGGACGGAGACGGATCTCTCGTACAGATGGGAGCCAATGCCGGAGAGATGATCATTCCCAAGATCAGCATGGATGGACTGGCGGACTATTCCCGCAGTGGGGGATATGTGGCGGGCGATGTGACGCTGACCAATGAAACGGTAAACTTCAACTATGACCGAGGCCGCGTTTTTACGGTCGACGCAATGGACGATGAGGAAACAGCCGGCGTTGCCTTTGGCAGATTGGCAGGTGAATTTGTCCGTACCAAGGTGGCCCCGGAAATGGACGCGTTTCGTTTTGCAGCATATGCCGCCCACAGCGGCATTGGAAAAAAAGCGGCGGATTTGACCAGCGGCGACGGCGCGCTGGCGGCGCTGATCGATGGGCAAAACGCCCTGGACGACGCGGAGGTGCCGGTGGATCAGCGGTATTTGTTTATCAGTTCGGCTTTGTACAACCTGATCCTAAATGTGGATACTACAAAATCAAAGGCGGTCCTCGACAGCTTTCAGAATGTAATCAAGGTGCCAAAAGCACGGTTTTACACAGCGATCACCCTCAATGACGGTTCTAGCGAGGGGCAGACCGGCGGCGGGTTTGCCAAAGGCGCTTCGGCCAAGGAAATCAATTTTATGATTATCCATAAGCCGGCGCTGTTGCAGTATCCCAAGCACACGGTGAACAAGATCATCGCGCCCCAGGACAACCAAACCTCCGACGGGTGGAAGTTTTTTTACCGCGCATATGGGTTGGCGGACCTATACGAAAATAAGACGGCGGGCATTTACCTGCATAGCAAAGCTTAATCGAAGTCTACAGGGATATCTTGCGCCGAAAGGAGGGCGAAAAAAACGGGTTTATGCGATTTTTCCTTTTACAAGGAGCAATATCAAGGCGGATTGTCTCAGATGGAGTTTGAACGCTTTTCCAAGCTGGCAGAGGATTTTTTGAATTTTGCCACCAAGGAAAAAATCCAGGGGGAGGATCCGGTTCCTCGAAAGGCCAAAATGGCAGTGTGCGCGGTGGCCGACGAGCTGGCGCGATGTAAAAACGCAGACGGCATCCTGACAGAAAAAGCGGGGGCGTATTCCGTGACCTACCGGGACGGTACACCGTGTGCGAATTTATACCAGACGGCCGCCGTCTATCTCGGGGAGCTTCTGTTTCGGGGGTGGGGCAGATGCTGACCAACGGCTGCGCGACATTGTATAACCGCTGGGAAGAAAACGGCGCGGAACGCTGCTCTAGGGTTTTGCTGCCCGCTGTGTTTTGGGAAAGCGCCGAAGAGGGCGGCTTTGCCGGCCGACGGTATAGCAAAAAGGGCCAGGAATCCCTATGCACGGTGCGTGTCCTGGTCCCGGGCGGGAAGCTGCCGGCCGGTCGGACCTATCTCCCGCCAAAACAATGGCGGGCGCTGCCCGCCGCCGAAAAGGAAATATATTTTACCTTTCAGATCGGAGATGTGCTGGCTGCGGGGAACTGCCCATTTCAATGGGGAGAGCAAAACCCGCTGCGGGAGTTGGTACGACAGTATGACCAGACGGCAAGTTTAAGGCTTTGCCGTTCAGTGGTTACACCAAGGGGATTTTCCCATTGGGAACTGGAAGGGATTTAGAGTGAAGGGCGGTGCACGATGAACAATTCGATTCTGGAAAAGCTACAGGCGGCGCTCACCGCCTGCCCATTTCTCAAAGAGGGGATGCTGATCGATTATACCCAAGAGGCAAAGCCCTGTTTTGGCATTTTCCCCACGGGTGAAAAACAGCTGTCCGCCGATTGGGCGGGTGCAGAGCGTTGGGAATATGATTTTACCATCCAGATGACGGCGTATGCCCTGCAGGAGCGGGAACGCTTGGAAAACGAGATTTTCGCGGAGAGGTTTAGCCGGTGGGCCGGAGAGGTCTGTGCGGTTGGGCTGGATCTGGGGGACTGCGGGCAGTTTGAAAGCCTTTGGGCAGGGCAGGGGCACCTATTGCATCCGGCGCAGGACGGACAGACCTTTGTTTATGAATTGACAGGTGGGCTGATCTACCGTAGAAACCGGGCGGGAGATCCGGTTCGGCAGCGGTGGTGCTTTGGGTTTGGAGGGGCGAAAGAGCGGGTTTGGCTGGAATGCGCTGTCGGGATCGACAGATCTGAGGAGCGGGAGCCGGCAGAGGGAAGCTGGTTTTATGATTTGACAGGGCAAAAAAGAGGCTGTGAGCCTGCTTTTACGCAAGAAATGGTGTTTTCCGGACAGTTTTGCCCGGAAGATTTGTTCCAGCAAAAGGCACTGCAACAAAATCTGACAGAAGAGATCCTATGGGTGCGCTATGAGGGAACGGCCGAAGCGCAGCAGGTGCCGGCACTGGGCGGAAGGTGCCTGATGCGGGGTCAAACAAAAATTTTGGCGGCACCGCAGCAGCCATCCACCATCCAGATTTCGGTACGGTTTTTATCAGAAGAAGCAGGATTTTTCTGGCGGGATGCGCAGGAGAACGGGTCCTTTTTGCCGGAACACCCCGGCACATGAAGGAGGGGTTGATTGGAACAGAACATCCAAGGGGAAGAACGGACAAATGAAAAATTGGACAGGGGCAGGGAGACCGAAAACGCAGTGCAAAAGCAAAAGAACAATGAGCGCCTTCTGTATCGGGCCGGCTATGTAGGGAGGAAACAACGTGGCGCAGTATAACGAGACGATCTATGCCGGGGATAGCTGGACAGAAAACTATGTCAATGGGGAGCTGGCCGACACCGTTCGCGGGGCGAGCCTGGCATCCTTAGAACAGTTTTCCTTTACCTATGACGGGTATGACTATTTTCTTTACGCGGAAAGTGAATCGTGGTTCAATGCGCGATACCCGCTGTCGGCCCAATATCAGAAAAAGCGGCTGGTACAGGTAAAGCAGTATGTCTATGTCACAGGGACGTCGTCCTCTTCTTCTGGGACGATCAAATCCGGGCGGTTTGTATTCGGATATGACGACGGCATCAGCGAATTGTTCGAGGTCGGCGTGTCCGACGCCGGCATTGGGGAACTAACGGACCTGACGAAGAACCAATACAACCTGATTGGGACGGTCGAGGGCTACGACGGGCGGCTATCGAATTTTGTAAAAGTTGGATACGCCCAGCGAAAACCCAATGTGTGGGCGGGCTGCACCGGTGGGCTGTATACGGGAAACCGATACACGGCGAAGGCGAGCATGACGGTTCAGTCCCACACGGGAGAAAACCGGCCCTACATAGTCTGTACCTATGAGGATGTGATCCCCGCCGCCAAAGATTGCGCACCTAAATCGGGGTTTGTAAACGATAAAGCGGCCAACGTGTTTCGGTGGCGTTTTTGGGCAAACGATACAGCGGTGGCACAACCAGTGCGGCAGCAGGCGTATCAGTTCCGCTGGCGGGTGACGGGGGAGAGTGCCTATCAAGAGAGCTCCGTGACCAGCGGGGAAGAAAGCCATACGGTGCCGAAAAACACCTTCCCCGCAGAGGGAAGCGTGGATTGGTGCGTGCGGGTACAGTCCAACGATGGGATTTGGAGCGACTGGTCCGACTGGATGACGCTGACCACCGTGGACAGCCTATCCAAACCGACTGGTCTGCGGCCGGATCTTGGCTATGTGGATGGCAATCTACCGCAGACGTTTTACTGGAAGCATGTAATCGCCACCGGCACAGCGCAAAGCCAGTATGAATTACAGTACCGAACCGGCGAAGAAGCGTGGGTAAGCCTTGCCGCAGCTGTCGGCGATCAAACGCAAGCGGACATCCCACAGGATACCTTGCCCTCCGGAAAGGTGTTCTGGCAGGTGCGGACGGCCAACAGCGATGGTGTCTGGGGCGAGTGGAGCGATCCGGCGTCCATCGTTGTGCGGGCAAGGCCCCCAGCGCCGGTGATTAGCCAGGTGGACCCGGCACCGCGGCCCCTGATTCTCTGGCAGGCGGCAGATCAGCAGGGATACCAGGTGAAGGTGGGCGGCTTTGATTCAAAAGAGCAATATGGGGGAGAAAAGCAGTGGCGGTGCCCGTCCTATCTGGCTGATGGAAACCATTTAGCCGCTGTGCGGGTTCAAAATAGCTTTGGGCTATGGTCTGAGTGGGCGCAGGCATCAATCACGGTCAAAAACGGTGGCACGGGGAGCATCCGGCTGACCAGCAGAAAGGTCGGAAATGAGATTCGACTTTCCTGGACAGCCACCGGCAATTTTTCCGATTATCTGATCAAGAGGGACGGTGTGATGATCGGCTCCACCAGGAAACAGGAGTATAGCGACCGGCGATGTGCGGGAAAACACCAATATGAAGTCATTGGCGCAGTAGAAGGTGGCCATTATGTGACAAGCGGGCCGCTTACCGAGTTTTTCACAATGTCCGGCGCGGCGATCAGCGGCCGGGACGATGTGGCGTGGATCCCCCTTGCAGTGCGCCGGGATGGGCCGCCAATTCACCAGCTGGAAAGTGCCGCGCAGGTGGCATATCAGCATTACTACGGGATTGATCTGCCAGTGGCAGAAATCGCCCAAGCAAAAAACCGGCGGCACCGTATGGCGTTTTCGATTCTGGATAACGGGCAGCTGCAACCTTTGCAGGCGCTGTTGGGTGGCCCTGTGATTTATAAGGATCAATGGGGATACTGTCTGTTCGGCATTTTGGACGGGATAACCGTAGATTTTAAACGCAGCTCGGATGTCACGTTCTGGATTACCGAAATAGAATGGGGGGATGCAGATGAAGTTTGACCCGGTAAGATCCTTTCAACTGCGCTATGATATCCTGCGCGGCAGCACGAAATACGCCGAGGCTGAATCGGCCGGGCACGCGGCGGTTTCCATGGACGCGCGCAGAGCCATCAAGCAGGTGTTTACGGGGGATCTTGTTTTGCCAAAACAAATGGATCGGCTAGGCGACCGGCTGCGTCCTGTCCTGATTCTGGGCGGAGAAGAATATCCGCTGGGGCAGTTTATCCTCACATCGGCGCGCAGGATCCGGGAGGGCGGGCGGCAATTTAGCCGGTGCGAAGGGTACGACCTTTGTTTTTTGGCCCGCCGCACCCGCTTGGAGGAAAGGCTGTTTTTGCCAGCGGGAGAACGGTATACCGACCGCATTCAATCGCTTTTGCAGCGGTGCGGGATCCGATCGGCGATAGTGGAGGAGTCGGCAGAGACATTTGCTACCGACCGGGAGGACTGGGAGATTGGCACTTCGGTGCTGGATATCATCAACAGCCTGCTGGATGAGATCAGCTATCAATCCCTGTGGTTTGACGCCGATGGGATTGCCCGGATCGGGCCGGTTTTGGAGCCGGGGATAAAGAATATCCGGCATTGGTACGGACCGGGCCGGGAAGCGGGATATGGGCTGGTAAAAGAAGCGTTTACGCAGGAGGACGACCTGTTTGATGTGTGCAATGTGTTTGTGGTCCAGTGCCAGAATCCGGAAATCAAGGCTATGATGCAGGCAGTCTCGATCAACGATGATCCCAACTCGGCGCTATCGGTATCCCGGCAGGGGCGGGTTATGGCGCCGCCGGTGAAACTGGACAATGTGGGGAGCCTCGCTGCATTGCAAAAATATGCGGACCGGCTGCGCTGGCAATCCATGGCAGCCACCGAGACCACCGTGATCCAAACGGCGTTGAATCCGGTCCATCAATGCGCGGACATCCTGGCGCTAGAGGGGGATCTGGCGCCAGGCGTTTACCAGGAGACGGGGTGGGCGATGGAGCTTGTACCCGGCGGGTTGATGGAACACACCTTAAGGAGAATATTGTATCTATGATATATCAAGAAGAACAGGAAATCCGGGAAAGCCGGCCGGAAGAGGCTTGCTTTGCCACGATTGCCCAGGTGTATGAGGACGGTGTGACCCTATTGTTCGCCGATCAGAACACGCCTAGCCAAAAAAAATATTGCTGCAACAGTTTTGCCGTTTTTCATGCGGGGGACAGGGTGTTCTTGGCAAAAGACAGCGGTACTTATGTGGTGCTGTTTCCCATTGGCCAGCCGAAGGCAGGTTTTCACGCGGATACCGCCACCAAAGCAACGACGGCCACCAATGCGGCAAACGCTGCGAATGCCAGCCATGCGGATCAGGCCGAGCGGCTGGCTACCGCACGGGCTATCGGTTTGACGGGGGATGTGACCGCCTCCGGCAGCTTTAATGGCGCGGCAAATTTAACGATGGCGGCCACAGGGGTCAAGGCCGGTGCAGTGAAGGATCAAGCCAGCCCGTCTAGCCGGACGATCCAGTTCCGTGTGGCATCTACCGGGAAATTACAGTTTAAATCCAGCTATTATAACAGCGGAAATTGGTACAACATGGACGCAAGCCAGGCATAAAGGGGGGATCAGATGGAAATAAGGGCAAACGAAAAGAAAATCATCAATACACAGCCGTTGGATTACCTGTTTACCCAAGGGGAAACAGGTGTCGACCAGATCCCAATTGTTCTGCCGCTGCAATACGGACAGGTTGACCTTACGGCGCTGCACTGGTCAATCCAGCTGGCAAGCGAGCGGGATACATTTATCAGTAAGGCGCTGACGGCACAGGTGGGAGAGGACTGCCTAACCGTTTATTGGGAAGTGGATGGGGACTGTACGGCGGTACCGGGAAAAATTCAACTGACAGTGGTTGGCATCAGTGCAGATGGCGCTGAGGTTATCAAGTTTGACGGGCGGGAGATTATGGTCAAAGCGGCGGCCTATGGCAGTTATGTGCCCACACCGGATACGCTGGCTGCCTCGCTGTCACAGGCGCAGAAATATACCGGGGAGGCAATCCTGGCGGCACAGCAAGCTACGGCTGCCGCGGCTTCTGCTGCAACGGACGCACAGGCGGCCCAGGCCGCAGTCCAAAAGGGCCCTTACGTAGGGGAAAACGGGCATTGGTTTTTGTACGACGCGGCTGCCGCGGCCTATGAGGACAGCGGTGTTTCCGCCTATGGTGCGGAAGGGAAAAGCCCCTATGTGGGAGAGGACGGCTATTGGTATCAGTGGAACCAGACACAAGGTGTTTATCAAAAGACTGGATTTCTGGCGCAAGGACCAAAAGGGGATGCAGGCAGCGTGTCATCGGTCAACGGGATTTTGCCGGATGAGAACGGAAACGTACAGGTGCCGACCGGATCCTCCAGCGCCGACGACATCACCGAGACGGCCGCGCGGGTGTTTGTGTCCCCGGGGGAAAAGTCCAAATGGAACGGGCTGCCCGGGGGAAACCTGGTCATTAACGGCGATATGCAGGTGTGGCAGCGGGGAGAATCCCTGACGGCCATCGGGTCAAACGCCTACACAGCGGACAGATATATTATGCATCAGACTTCGACCGCCCAATATACGGTCGAAAAACACAACGACCCGGAGATGGGAATCTGCATGAAGATCACCTGTACGGCGGCGGGTTGGATCAATCTTGGCACAGTTGTGGAGCTGACCGGCGTATTCCCGGCGCTGACCGGATCTTTCTATGCCAAGAGCAGCCGGGAGGTTACGCTGAGCGCCATCCTAAGCCCGGATAGCTACGATGCTACAACCAGCGCGTCGGCGGAATACGTGATCAGCAGCCAGTGGCAGCGTTACACCCTTTCGAGCGCCGGCCTAACAGCTGCCGGAAAGATGTATTTTACGCTTTTGCGAGGCGGCAGCATCCAGTCCGGAGATGTGTTTTATCTGGCCAAGGTGCAGCTGGAAGCTGGGGAGCAGGCGACGGCCTTTGCACCGCGGCCATACGCGGAAGAATTGGCGTTGTGCCAGCGGTACTACAAGGTACGGACTTTGGTAACCGGGTGGATGCCGACATCGGCCACGGCGGGGTCCGCGTACCATTATTTCGGCTACACAAATGATGGGATGCGGGTGGTACCTACCGTGCCAAGCAGCGTAAGCGGCGCGGTCATCAATCAAGGCACTTGGGCAAATGTGACGGCAACCACTTCACTCAATGGGACCAGGATTATTTTTACGGTGTCAAACGCTGCAAGTCAGAGATCGGGTTATGCCGGTTACGGCGAGTTCCAGATTACCATGGACGCGGAAATCTATTAGGAACGGAAAAGAAAAGGCCCTGGAAACGCGTCCAGGGCCTTTTCAATTTTGCGAAAAAAGCCGGCTATGACACGCGACAAGCGGCTGGATATTGGCAAGATTACCATGAATGAACGAAATGCGCTGCAAACACAAGAGCCCCCGTTTTTTATGGAAGGCTTTGCTGTACGTTTTATAGGACAGATTCTTTGGTAGGATAAAGCTGGAAGAAAAATTTCCCCTCGACGGATGACAACAGGAGAAAGACAGCGAATGAAACATGATCTGAATCAGGTCTACAAAGATTTGGAAAAAGAGAATATCACCGTTTTGCCTTATCGTTTTCAGCATAGCAAAAGCATTGCTTTGGCAGATGAGAAGGTGGTAGGAATCGATCAAAGTAAAATCGACGGTTGCGCCGAGGAATACACGATCCTGATCCATGAAAAAGGGCATTTTGATGCGGGCGCATTCTATACGCCTGCAAGCCCGTACCCGTTAAAAGAGAGGGCGGAACATCGGGCGGACCGGGCGGCTATTTTGCAGTATATCCCACTACAAGAACTGCGGGCCTGCCTTTCCCGCGGAACGGTAGAAATCTGGGATTTGGCGGAATATTTCAATGTGACAGAGGATTTTATGCACAAGGCCATCTCCTATTATCGAGATGTTATGGGGATCCACTTGTAATTTTAACAGAAATTTTCAAAAAACGTGTACATTGGAACACACAGTCGTGATAAAATGAAAACAATATCAAATGCCGCAAGCGTCTTTGCAAAGAAAGGATCGATGGGGATGTCATCCATTCAACAGAACCCAAACTGCCCTTGTACTGTCAAATGCCCGCGCCATGGAAAATGCACGGAGTGCATTATGGTGCATCAGGCGGGGGGAATCTTGACCGCCTGCATGGGAGTGGTGGCAGCGGAAAAATTCGATGAGATGAGTGGGGAAGCCTTTGCCCAGATGCTACGTCACTATAAAAAATGTTCCGGCGCCATGCCGCGGGAAGAATAAAAATTGATTTTCCAATAAAAAACGGGGGGATTTTATCCCTCCGTTTTTTTATTCGTTTACCAGAGTTTGAGCAGAATCTGCATTCCCAACGATACAAAAGCGACGGCTGCCCAGCAGCATAGCCCCAAAAGGATGGGCTTGCCACCATTTTTGACGAGGCTGACCAGATTGGTATTTAGTCCAATGGCCGCCATGGCCATAGTAATCAAAAATTTGCCGCAGCTGACGATCGGCTTGCTGATGGATGCGGGCATGCCGGTCACTGTGCTGATGACGGCAGCCAGCAGGAAGAACAGGATAAACCAGGGAAAAATCTTTGCCAGGCTAAAATTGCCTTTGGCCTTTTGTTTTTCTTTACGGGAACGGTATAAAGCCAGCACAAAGGTAATGGGGATGATTGCCAAGGTACGGGTGAGCTTGACGATGGTCGCCAATGTCAGGGCGGTGTCGTTGCCCGCGGCGCTGCTCCAGGTGGTGGCCGCCGCGACGACTGAGGATGTGTCGTTTACAGCGGTGCCAGCCCACATGCCAAAGCCCTGATCGCTCATGCCGAGCGCCATGCCGGCTGCAGGAAAAACAAACGCGGCGATTACGTTAAACAGAAAGATGGTCGAAATGGATTTTGCCACGTCTTCGTCGTCTGCATCAATAACTGGGGCGGTGGCCGCGATGGCGGAGCCGCCGCAAATGGAGGATCCAACGCCAATGAGGATCGCCGTTTTGGAGGGGATTTTTAAAAGGCGGCTGACCAGATAGGCCACGATTAGGGATGTGGAGATTGTGGCGACGATGATGGCCAGAGACTGCTTACCAACCTCCAGAATATGAAATAGGTTCATGTCGAACCCGAGTAGGACAATGGCATACTGTAAGACCTTTTTAGAGGTGAATTGAATTCCGCTTTGCAATACCGGTTTGCGCGGGACCATCGCCACCAAAAGGCCAATGAGGATTGCCAGAACGGGGCCGCCAACTACCGGAAACATCTTGCCAAGATACCAGGATGGGATCGCAATGGCCAAACACAAGAGCAGGCCGGACCAATTCTTCTTAATAAAATCCATACACTTCCTCCTTGTAGCCCATTTTTACAGGCTCGGTATGTTCCTTATAGTAGCACATCAAGAACCGGGAGGGAAGTGGAGAAGAGAAAAATTGTCCCTTTGTCCAAGCACCCGCTTGCGGCATACATATCAAAAGCCCCCTCTGCGGTATGTTCTGCATAAAGGCAAAAAAAGCCGGGCTACCGGCAAAAAGCTGGCGCCCGTCTTTTAAAGCAGAACCGCGTTGTTACTGCGTATGGCAACCCCATTTTGCTGGAATGGCAGGGTTTGACGCCATACCGGAGGATTACCATTGGTGCAATGTGTTGTTTAAGGTGATGGTGCCTACACTGAACCACGTTTCCGGTTCAAAAGCGTAGACGTTCATCTGTATCTCTATCGTCGTGTTCTCCATTTGTTTTAAGGGGTACAGTCGTTCTACAAATTCACCGGGGCGAAGCGCACCGCTGCGGTAAAGCGTATGGCCATCCTGATCGGTAATTTCGCATAGGATATTGCAGACACTGTCTGCCGGATTGGTCAAATAGACCAGAAGCGAGCCGTCTTCCTGTTGGTACATAGCGCCTGCAACCCAAAAGGAGAAGCCGTTCTCCGCGCTGATCTGGCCGTAGCCCATGCCCTCAGGTGGGTCGGGTACGCCTACCTGCACCGCCGGTTCGTAGGCGGGGGGCTGATAGGGCGGCTGATAAAAAACCAACCGCCATGCCAAAAACGCCACTTCCAGCAATAGCAGCGACACAGCGCCGGCTAGAAGGATCTTCTTTGTCCGCCCTGCACGGGGACGGGTACGCTGCGTTCTCATACAGCTTCCTCCGATTTTCATACTGAATGCTTAGCCGCTGATTGCCTTGCGATACCTGATTTGCGTGAGCTGCTTTTTATGTCTGCGGCCCAACCGTGACAGTGATAACGCCTACCTTTGTGTAGGCTTGTGTATTGGCGATAATCCATTCGGCTGTGGGCGTCCCTTTTAAAAACAGGAACGCTTCACAGTGTTCAAGCTGGTCATTTGTAGCGCCTTCTGGGGCCGCAGGAAGGACAAAGTTTTCTACCGCCTCAGCCGTGTTTTCATTATACAGGTGCAGCGAAAGGGCTACATTAGGGATATTGCTGTTCGCAGAAAAGTTTACGAGAATCTCTCCGTTGGAGTGGTTACGGGCCAAAACCCGATTGTTCGCACCGTTAAAAAGAGCCGGCCGCCAATCGCTCAGCGCACCTTCGGAGAACATGTGGATGTTAGGATCCCATTCTTTATCAAGCGAATATTCAAAAACCATAGAGCCCCATTCTACATCGATTTTGTATACTAGTGCGGATTCATTTTCCACAATGCGGGCCTGCACGTCTACGCCGCTGCCAGCATTCTCCGCACTGGCATAATCCATCGTCAGTGAAGAACTGGTTCCCACAATGCCATAGGTTGAAAATTTTTTGGTGTTGATGGTCAAAACCGCCCCGTTGGACTCATAGTATTCGCCATTGCGTCCTCCCACGGGAAGCCGTTCTACGGCAGCGTCATGCACGCGGTATACGGCATAAGATGGCTGACCTGCAAGGGCGTCCTTCAACGGAATCTCAATGGTAATGAATACGGGCAGCTCGGTAAGGCTGGTTTGGGTCGTTTCGCCTCCGGCTGTGGTGACCGTCTTGATCACCGAAAGGTCATAATACCGCAGGGCCGAGCCTTGGACCTGCTGCCCAATGCTCGCTTGATCCTCGGCATTCTGGGAAACCGACACATTGAGGGTCAGCGTTACGCTGTTGCCACTTTCCATATCCGCAGCGGTGACGCCTTTATGATCCTCCGTCACAATATAATCGAATACCTGCCTTAGCGCACTCTCAACCTCTTCTTTGTTATTGACGATACCGCTTATCCCGATGTCCTCAATGACCGCCGCATCAACATCAGTAGCCCAGGTTGCAGTAAGCGTTATGTCTTTGGCGTAGGCCAGTGTATTGGCGGGAATAACAAGTCCCTTATACCGCTGGGTTCCGCCGTCGATGATCCAACCCAGGAAATTGTGTCCCTCCCATGTGGGGTCAGCAAGGACCATATCAGTGGAATAACTGCGGGATGTTGTATTTTGCAGTGGATTCACCGCGTTATCCAGCCCTAGATAGGCAATGCTGTAGCTTTTCGGCGTCCAGTGGGCATACAGCGTATTGGCCGCCATTGTCAACTTTTCTGCCGTAGGGGTACCATCGGCATTGTAATATTGTGTGCCATCTCCGCTACGGTGGGCAAAGTAACCGGCGAAATCGTAACCTGTTTTGACTGGGCAGACAATGTCTGACGGCAGCGTCCCGTCAGTGCCGGTGGTCCAGGCGTTGGCCGTACCTCCAGCACCGCCCTGCCAGTTGAATGTGAGCGGGAATTCGATCTGCGTCCAGTCCGCATAAATGGTGGTGTTGGCGGCAAGCTTAAGGGTTGTGTCCGCAACACTGCCATCTGCGTTGTAATATTTAGCGTCCTGTCCTGCCGCCTTTGCGAAATAGCCGTTAAAAACATAATGGGGGCGGGTGGGCGGTTCAACTGGTTTTAGGGTACCGTCGTTGCTGTCGGTGATGATATAATCGGTACCGCCGGAGCCGCCTTGCTTATTCATGGTAATGGTCCACTGTTGCTGGATCCAATGGGCATAAAGCGTCAAGTCCTCGAGATTATAAAAACTGAGCAGGGCTGCCCCGCGGTGGTCGTAATAGCGGGTGCCTTGGCCATTGGGTTCGGTATAGTAGCCGCCAAAGATATGCATTTCCCTAGTGGGGAGCGTTTTATCCACGTTGGACGGCATGCAGCCATAGTTGACCGCCAACGATTCTATTCCGCCAGAGCCGCCCTGTTGATCAAAGTGGATCGTACTGGCCACGGCATTATGTGTTTCCGCCGTGGCGTTGGCCGTCCGGCCGGTGAGAGTGGCGCCAGAGGATTTATATACGGTGCCTGCACTGCCAGAACCGCCTCTGCTGCCGCCGGAACCGCCAGAGCCGCCGCGTCTGCCACAGGTATCCTCCCGCAAACCGGTGCCGCCGCTAGAACCGCCGTAGCCGCCAGAGCCGCCATAACCGCAGCTGGACCACCAGTTGGAGGTGATGGTCCAGGAGGCGCCAGAACCGCCGGAGCCACCGCCGCCTGCGCCGCCAGAGCCGCCGCCAATCCCCGCAGCAGCTGTGGTGGAACCACCGCCGCCACCACCACCGCCACCGGAGACGGTATAATAAAACCAGCCGGGAGAAGAGAGATAAAACCGGTTCCAGCTATAATTGCCGGACGATCCGCCGCCTGAGCCTGAGGCTGCCGCACCGCCGCTGGCGATTACGGTCACACTGCCCAAGATATACACGGTGCCGCAGCTGCCGCCGGTTGAGCCGGAGTAACCGCCGTTGCCGGTATAACCGTTGGCGTCGCTGGAATAAGAATAGTACATGCCGTGGTATGAGGTTGAGCTGCCGCCAGAGCCGCCGTTGCCGCCGCGCCCGCCGATGCCTGCGCCCGCACCGCCTGCGCCGTAGCCGCCTGCACCGCCATAGCCGGTGTAACCGACATTACCGCTAAACCAGCCCGAGCCGCCGGAGGAGCCGCTGGAGGAGGAGCCGCTGCGGCCGCCGTTGGCCACCAACCGTCCTCCGCCGGTGAC
Source organism: Oscillospiraceae bacterium (assembly GCA_028692035.1). GTDB lineage: Bacteria > Bacillota > Clostridia > Oscillospirales > Ruminococcaceae > UBA3818. The sequence goes on along the minus strand of JAQUYD010000020.1, from coordinate 5,130 downwards.
GATGAGGGTAGAATTGGAGGGCAGGTTGATGCCGGCGCCGCCGGCAGTTCGTCCGGAACCGGCCCCACCATTGACTGTGAGGGTGCAGCCCGGTGCAATATCGATGGTCGCCGTAGCGCCGCCAGCCACCACCAGCGCGTTGCCACCGGTGCTGGCGGTTATTGTGATATTGGAACGTACCGTATAGATATAACCGTCCTGCAAGGTAAGGCCCGCACTGCCACGCAGCTCGACGACGTTGGTGGAGGTGGCCGCAAATGTGGTTACCGGGAGCAGCGCAAGGGTTAACGACGATACCAGTAGCATAGAGAGCAGCCGATTCCATCTGATTTTTTTCATATCGAGTTCCTCCTTGCCGTCCAAGACCTGGGGGTATTTTTTTCAGCTTGTCCGCCATTTTCACAAAAACGCCGCACGGGCGTTTTTGTGAAAATGGCGGCTCCGACTCTTTGGAGCCGCCGTAAAGGTTCCTGTCACTGTGTTTTTTGCGTCAATTAGGCGACGACAGGCGCAATGGTGACAGTGATAATGCCTACTTTGGTGAAATCGTCCAGCACAGCGCCTTTGCCTTCATCGGGCTTGCCGCTAAAAGCAAAATATACGGTATTGGACGGGGCCGCCGCCAGTTCGGTTCCAACGGCCGTGGCCAGCGAGATCTTGTTGTCTGCCAGCGTGTTTGTTACGCTAGTTTCTGTATTTTCCACTATGGCTGCCGCCGCGATTGCGTTCTCGTTGGTCGCAAAGAAATTTCCGACCACATTGTTGGCGCCGGCCGTATCATTGAAGATGTTGGTTACATTTGCATAGACAAAGCTTGCGTCAACCCCGGCATTGGAGTGGTTGGTGATGGTGATTTCGTTGTTGACAGCGTCTACATAGCCCTCTGTTGTCCATCCGGCGCTTCCGGCTTCAGCAGTTTCATACGCATGGGTCTGGGGATTCCATACGCGCGAAGTGTCTTTATACTCAAACTTCATAGCGCCCCAGGCGATGTCCACTTTGTAGGTCGGCGTGGTGCTGTCAATTGCCTTGGCCCAGACAGAAATGTCCGCACCGCCGTCGTCGTTGGCTTTTGCAAGATTGTCGTCGTCGTTTTCGGTTTGGGTGGTCACCCCGTCGTCGCTGGTGATGACAGCCAAGCCGGTGCTGGCAACAACGCCGTCGCCGGCCTCTGTGCCTTTTGGTGCAGTTGCCTCATCCCCATCGGCGGCAAAAGCGATCGTGCCGAGGGAAAGCGCCATAGTGAGCGCGAGCAGTGTAGCGAATAATTTTTTCTTCATAGTTTGTCTCCTTTTCTTCACAGGTTGTTAGACTAATGGACAGTTATCTCAACTGGAAGCTGTGACTCCAGCATGGCCCTGTTATTGGTGTTGATATCGTAAAATAGCAAATATACCATGGCATTGTAGGTACCAGGCGGAATAACCGCTCCATTGGGCTGTTCAGTAAGCCGCAGATCGCTCAGCTCATAACCGGGACGGATCGCGCCAGATTCAGCGATAATGGTTCGGTAGGTTTCGGCGGAATAGCCGTTCATTGCCTCAAGCGCCTGCTGCTCTTGGGAGGTGCGGCCGGTGCTGCCCATCACACGGATGGCCTGCGCGTCGGTAAACTGAAGCTGGACTACGATATTGTGGTTGCTGTCGCCAGGGTTTTTAAAATTGAAGGTGCATTTGCCGGTATCAAGGTTTACGTCGATCTCCCGCTCAAACTGAAAGGAGACGAAGTTGCCGTCGGTGCGCGGCGTAAGTTGTTGGCTTGAATCCCCGGAAATGGGGACCTGATCCTCGTCATATGGTACGGGGGCGAATACGGTAGCGTTATCCCCATTCTGCCACGGCCAGGGAACCAGCACCAATATGACTGTCAGCAGTGCCAGCATCCCAGTTCCAAGTAAAATGGGAATCAAGGGAGGCGGTGCGGCCGCCAGACGGCCCGCCGCATAACTACAGGTGACCTCTCCTTCATTTACGCCCACTAGCCCGCCTACCAGTCCCTCGCGGTTACTGACCGACACAAGGGCTGCACAGCAGCGGATCTCTCCCTCGTTGTAAGCGGCGATGCCGCCGCAACAGGGCCCCTCGCCCAAAAGGCAATCCACCGTCAGGTCGTAAAGGCTACCTCTAAAAAAGCCAAAAAAGCCTTTGTTGTCAATCCCTTTGTTTTGGATCTTAAAATTTGAGACCGTGTGCCCACCGCCCAAAAATAGGCCGGTAAAAGCACGGCTGCGGTCAGTTCCAATAGGCGTCCATTCTTTGCCTCCCAAATTGATATCGGCTGTGAGGCAAACACAGGCGGACCGGGCATCTGTGTCCCCGGCGTTTACATCGCCGGCAAACGCCAACAACTCCCTGGCGGTACCGATGAAAACCGTCGCCTCCGCCTTGTCCTTTTCATGGGCAGCCCGCCAATTTTCGGGGGTAAATCCCAAGGGAGGGATGCTGCCGGTTCTCTGCCACATCCGCTCCAGATCAAAGCCCAAGGTCTGGAAATCCTCGTCCGCGCGCAATTTTTGCAGAGAACGGCCCATAGCCGTGTCGGCTAGGCGCGCAAAGCGTCTATCGTTTTGCGCCTCGTTGTGGAAAAAGAAACAATCTTTGATATTTCCGGTATTCGCTGCTAAAAAACCGCCCTTTAAGCTGCCTGTTGGACAAAAAGCGTAGCTTTTGGCAATGCTGCCGTTGTTTTGTCCCACAAATCCGCCGGAAATCCGCTTTTTATCCTGTAATTTCAAAATACTATAGCAGTCGCGGATGAGGCCACTGTTTTCGGCCACGAAACCGCCCACGCGTTTTTTTTGTGATTGCATCATAGTTCCTCCAGCCTCGACCGCATCGTTTGGTCGTATACCTGCCGGAGCGCGGGCGCGCTGACAGGCCGTTCCAAATAGCCAATGCCAAGATTCCGGGCGTCTTTTTTATGCCAGTCACGGTATTCTATTAAAATCGGGAGAACCTCGCTGTTTTGTTTTTGCAGCGATTTGATCAGCTGGATGCCGTCCATAATCCGCAAGGTGTAATCACAGACGACGGAATCTGTTTTTTGCGAAAGGCAGTGTTTCACTGCCAGCAGCGGATCGATAAAGGGCACCAATTCCGCTTGCGGAAACGCCTCTCGAATGGCCGGCAGCGTTGCATCCATATTTCCCTGCGTACCAAATACGGCTAAAATACGCATAATAATCCTTCCTGAGTCACAAAATGACTTTTAATGACATCATTCTACACCATTGAGCGTGACAAAATTGTGACAAAAAAACGCCCCGGATTTAAAAAAATCCAGGGCGTTTCAACGAAAGATTAGTCCAGCACAAGGTTGTCAAGGTAGCCAACCACAAACATGGCCCACTCATATTGCGCCATATACTCGCCATTATAGGCGTTGATGGCGTCAACCTCCATTCTATTAAACCGGTAATAATCGCAGTCAATCGCCTCCACGTCCACAAACAATCGGTTGTACTGTTTATGGATCACCTCGGGGACGCCCGCATCTCGAAACGTTCGCGTCATCGAGGAAATGAGCTGCCGAAGGTTGTTCTTTTGCTGGGCGTCATTGGGGGCGTCCTCATACAACACCGCGGCAATTTCCTGCATGGTGCAAAAAGAACCCCGCTTATGCACCAAGTAGGCGAATATTTCTTTGGCGCGCCGCCGGGAAAATACAAGGGGCTTTCCGTCCACAAAAACGTCGAAGTTTCCGAAGCACTGCACCCGGACGCGCTTGTCCGGCTGGTTGGCGAGCGGGCGGCGCAGGTCAGAAAGTTCGGCCCGTATTTTTTCGGCGGTCACCGGCTTTAGGATATAGCCGCTGGCGTGCATCGCCATGGCCTCCCCCGCGAAGTCTTGATATCCGGTGACAAAAACGATGTTGATGTCCGGCGCTTGATCCTTGAGCCTTTTGGCCAGCTCAACGCCGGTCATACCCCGCATTTTAATGTCTAAAAAGGCAACGTCGCCAGAGCCCTCCGCCGTAAATGCAAGTAGCGCCAATGGGGAGGAGAAAGCGTGGATTTCTGCTGATGGGGCGGCTTTTTCAATACATTCCGTCAGCATTTCCAGCGCCAACGGCTCGTCGTCCGCAGCCAGTATTTTCATATTTGCGCTCCTTGTTTTGGTATTTGTATGATTACGTCGCTTCCGCGGCCGATTTCGCTTTTTATTTCCATCTGCGCGCCGACTGTCTTTTCCAGCCGTTCCCGCACATTTTGAATCCCGATATGCGTCCGGTTGTCGTTTTGCGTCCGGTTCGCGTCAAAACCCACGCCGTCGTCCGAGACGGTTATCTCAAAAGAATCCGGCAGCTCCCGGGTCCGGATGATCACTGTCCCTCCGTTTTCCTTCATCCCCAAGCCGTGTTTTACTGCGTTTTCCACAATCGGCTGTAAGCAGAGCGAAGGAATTTGGAAGGCGGTGGACCCAATATCATACACCACATGCAGTTTATCACCAAAGCGCACCTGTTCAATGGAAAGATAAATCCGGGTATGCTCCAGTTCTTTTTCAAAAGGAACAGGGGTTTTTTGCTCAAGCGCATTCATATTCTGCCGCAGATATTCTGAAAAATAAATGGTAACTTCCTTGGCCTTTTTGGAATTTTTTTCACAGAGCTGTGCAATGGCAGTAAGGGAATTATATAGAAAATGCGGGTTTATCTGTGAAAGGATAATAGCGGTGCGGTTGTTCGTCAGCTCCAGCTCCTGCCGGATCAGCTGTGTTTCCTGTTCCGCCACACGCTGCTCATGCTCGACATGGACAAGGGTGTTGTACAAAAGCAATACGACAGTGGAAGCCATATAGACGGGCGTCACCTCCCAGATGGGGGAGAAGGCAAGGGCCGCAAGGGGTATCACGCTGTAGAGGATAAAAACGGTGCGTTCCTTTACAGATAGCGCCTTTCGATATACCAGTACCAGAAGGATATCCACGATCAGGAATGCCGCGTCAAACGCTTGGCTCAACCAGAAAAGCGCGCCGTTTTGGTAGATGCCGTTTTCGTCCCAATAACGCGGTCAATTCTGCTGTTGGTGAACAGTGCCGGTTTTCCGAACAGCTCGATATGCTCGAAATCTTCTTTTCTGGCGTCTATGCTCATGGGCTATCGTCTCCTTTCCGCCTTTTCAAGCACACA
>JAQUYD010000019.1 GCA_028692035.1 Oscillospiraceae bacterium | reverse complement strand
AAAAAGCGGACAATTATATCCTCAAAACAGACGATCCGTTTTACAAAGGTTTGACCCCTGAAAAAGCCCGATGTCATGCGGCTTTCACCGCATGACATCTTTTTCGGGCATAAAGTATGGTGGGAGAAGATGGATTCGAACCATCGAAGCGAAACGCAACAGATTTACAGTCTGCCCCCTTTGGCCACTCGGGAATTCTCCCATATTCACTTATATGGAGCTGGTGGACGGACTTGAACCCCCGACCTGCTGATTACAAATCAGCTGCTCTACCAACTGAGCTACACCAGCAAATCCAGCAACGTGATTTATTCTAACAAAGAAGCAGGGGGATGTCAAGAGATTTTTCGAAAAAACATCTGATTCCGATGGAAAATACGGCAAAGAAGGACCGCTAAAATCATTCCTTGAAATAAGGGGCCGTTCCGCTTATAATAAACCATATGAAACGCAAAGGAGATGATCGAGATGGGAGGACTCTTTGGGGTAGCATCCCGCACAGACTGTGTGTTCGACCTGTTTTTTGGCACGGATTACCATTCGCACTTGGGCACGCGCAGGGGCGGGATGGCTGTCTACGGAGAAAAGGGGTTTGACCGGTCAATTCATAATATCGAAAATTCCCCGTTTCGCACCAAATTTGAAAAAGAATCGATCGACATGCGGGGCAATTTTGGCATCGGCTGTATTTCGGACAACGAGCCCCAGCCGTTGATGGTCCGTTCCCATCTGGGGACTTTCGCCATTGGAACCGTCGGCCGGATCAACAACAGCGCCGAATTGGTGGAACAGGCTTTTCAGAACGGAAGCATCCATTTTCTGGAAATGAGCGGCGGCAGCATCAACCCGACGGAGCTGGTAGCGGCGTTGATCAATCAACAGGAAAATATTGTGGATGGCATCCGCTATGCTCAGAAGATGATCGACGGTTCCATGACCATGCTGGTCATGACCCCCCAGGGGATCTATGCGGCCCGGGACCGGATGGGGCGCACCCCGCTGGCGTTGGGGAGAAAAAAGGGCGCAGTCTGCGCCGCGTTTGAAAGCTCCGCCTTTATCAACTTGGGATATGAAGACTATAAGGAATTGGGTGCGGCGGAAATCGTACTGATCACGCCGGATGGCGCCGAAACGGTGAGTCCGGCCCAGAAAGAAATGAAATTCTGCACCTTTATGTGGGTCTACTACGGGTACCCCACCTCTACCTATGAAGGCATTAACGTAGAAGCGATGCGCTACCGTTGCGGCGAAAAGCTGGCCGACCGGGACGATGTGCGAACCGATATGGTGGCCGGCGTACCGGATTCCGGAATCGCCCATGCGGTGGGCTATGCCAACCGTTCTGGGATCCCCTTCGCCCGCCCGTTTATCAAGTACACTCCAACCTGGCCCCGATCCTTTATGCCGCCGAACCAAACCCAGCGCAACCTGATTGCCCGGATGAAGCTGATCCCGGTCAACGCGTTGATCCAGAATAAAAGCATGGTGCTGATCGACGACTCGATCGTCCGGGGAACCCAGCTGCGGGAAAGCGCCGAGCTTTTGTATCAAAATGGCGCCAAAGAGGTGCATATCCGCCCTGCATGCCCACCACTTTTGTTCGGCTGCAAATATCTCAACTTTTCCCGCTCGAATTCGGAGCTGGAACTGATCGGTCGCCAGGTGATCCAGCGGCGCGAGGGGATCACCGATTACGATACCCTGTTGGACTATGCCAATCCGGACAGCACCAATTACAAGGAGATGGTGGAGCAAATCGGCAAGGAGCTAAAGTTTACCTCTTTGCGGTACCACCGGCTGGACGACATGGTCGCCTCGGTGGGGATCGACCCCTGCAAACTTTGTACCTATTGCTGGAGCGGCCAGGAGTAGGAAATGATGAAAAGAGAGCCATCCTAAAAAGGATAGCTCTCTTTTTTTAGACAAAACGGAAGGCGGGACAAAAGAAGCGTTGGTCTTCCTCCGCGGGAAAAGCCACGTTATTTGCCACCATAGGAGTCCAGCAGCTTTTCCACCAGCGCGGCAATCTGACCGGCAGCTTCGCCGGCAGGCGCCGTTTCGCAGATGGTTTTGTCCCGGGTGACGATTTCACAGCAGTTTTGTTTTAGGTTGCGGGGGCTGACAATAGCCCGCACCGGGACCCCCAATAGGTCGGCGTCGGAAAACATGACGCCGGCGCTGACGTCTCGGTCGTCATAGATCACCTCGATGCCCCGGATCTGCAACTGTTCATATAACTGGTCGGCATAAGCTTTGACTAGCGGATCGTCAGCCCGGACAGCGCACAGATGCACCTGCCAGGGGGCAATGGAGATGGGCCATATGGGTCCGTATGCGTCATGGTGCGCTTCGCATACTGATGCGGCCAGCCGCCCTACGCCAATGCCATAGCAGCCCATGACAGGGGGATGGGTTTCACCGTTCTGATCCAGGTACAACATTTGCATGGAGCGGGTGTATTTATCGCCCAGCTGAAAGATATTGCCCACTTCAATGCCGCGGGCGATGGTAATAGATGGTTTTCCACAGGCTGGGCAGATCCCGTTTTCCCCAATTTTTGCAAAGTCGTGATATTGGGCGCCGGAAAAATCCCGTTCCATGTCTAAGCCGGTGTAATGGTATTCTTCCCGGTTGCCGCCGCAGGAGAGGTTGTTGGCCCCTTTTAGCGATTGGTCGAACAGTATGGTGAAATCCCCGTTCAAATCATATGGCCCAATGTAACCTACGTGTAGCCCGCATTCGGCATCGATCACCACGGGGCGGATTTCACAGCCCAAAAAGTTGGTCAGCTTGGTTTCGTTAACATCTAGATCGCCCCGGATAAACAGGACAACATATCGGTTGTCCCCGTTTTGCTGATAGACCACGGCTTTGCAGCTTTTTTCTTTTGGGCTTTCCAGAAAGGCGCAGATGTCCTCGATGGTGTGGATGCCGGGAGTATGCACCAGCTCCAGCGGCTGGGAGATCTCGTCCCGCAGGTTCGATACAATAGCTGCGGCCGCTTCCATATTGGCTCGGTAGCCACAGTCCCTGCAGATGGCGATGGAATCTTCGCCTACGGGGGTGAGCAGCATAAATTCGTGGGAAAGGCTGCCGCCCATCATACCGGAATCGGAGGCGACAGATACTACCTCTGGCACCCCGGACCGGGCAAAAATTCGCTCATAAGCGTGAAAGCACCGGTCATAATAAGCTTCTAAATCCGCCTGGCTGGTGTGGAACGAGTAGGCGTCTTTCATGGTGAATTCCCGGACCCGGATGAGCCCGCCGCGGGGGCGGGCCTCGTCCCGGAATTTGGTTTGGATTTGATAGATCATGAACGGGTATTTGTTGTAGCTTTGGGCATATTCCCGCACCAGCTGAACGGCGGCCTCTTCATGGGTCATGCCCAGAACCAACGGGGTGCCGTTGCGGTCGGACAGGCGCATCAGCTCGCTACCCACGCTTTCGTACCGCCCGGATTCCTGCCACAGGGACGCGGGCAGCACCACCGGGAACAGGACCTCCTGCCCGTCGATGCGATCCATTTCTTCTCGGATGATCTGTTCGATTTTCCGAGTGATCCGTCGCAGGGGAAGATAGGAGGAGAAGATGCCGTTGGCCACATATTTCATGTAGCCGCCGCGCAACATTAGGGCATGGCTGTCGATTACACAGTCGGCCGGGCGTTCCTTAAAGCGGTCCCCCACCAGTTTTTCCAGTTTCATGAGATTGCCTCCTTTGTTTTGAAAAAATATAAAAAGCCCTAAGCTGATCCATGTCAGCTTAGGGCGAACAAAAAGTCCGTGGTACCACCTAAATTCGGAAGCAGGTTCCGCACTTTTACACACAGGGTGAACATCGCCCTATGCGTTCCTCTATGACGGGAGGTCCCGGCGAATCTTATTGGAAGGCGCGTCGGCCTTCGTTCGGTCCGCAGCTTCAAGAGGGGTTGGGCACTGCCTTGCCGAAGGCTTTCACCAACCGCCTCCTCTCTGTGGGCACCGCAATACTTACTGTTTCTTTTCAACGCTTTTGTATTCAATTTTCCGCATTGTAGCACAAGAAAAGTGGAAAGTCAAGACCGACGCCAAAAAACCGCGGGCAAAAGAAATCCCGGCGCGCCGTAGCCGGCACGCCGGGAAAACAAAAACGATTTACACCTGTTGGCTGTCAGTATTTAGGGGGTTCATCGCAGCGGCGGCAGGGGACTCGGCAGGCGTGGGCGCCGTAGCGATCCGACCGCCGACCACACCGGCTAGCAAAGCCTGCAGATCGATACCGGTGGATTCTTTCATGCCGTCCATCACCTGGCTGGCACTGGACATAACGTCCTTGACCAGGCGGGTGGAGTTGCCATCGCCGTACATGACGATCTTATCGGTCTGTGCCAGGGGGCTGGCCGCGTTCTTAACCACTTCGGGCAGGGCGTTGAGATACATCTCCAGCACAGAGGCTTCACCCATTTTACGCTGGGCTTCGGCCTTTTTGTCGATGGCTTCCGCTTCCGCCAAGCCCTTGGCGCGGATACCCTCCGCTTCCTGCTCCATGGCAAAGCGCAGCGCTTCCGCTTCCGCTTTGCGGGCCTCCGCCAGCTGGACGGCCTCGAACCGCTGGGCTTCCGCTTCTTTCTGGCGGCGGATTAAGTCGGCTTCCGCGTCCTTTTCCACCTTGTACTTCATGGCGTCCGCCTGTTTGCGGACCTCTGCATCCAGCTGGCGCTCTTTTAAGGAGATTTCTTTTTCAGCCAGCTCCGCTTCTTTTTCCTTGCGGGCGATGTCCGCGTTGGTGCGGGCGATCTCAATGGTTTTACGCTGTTCCTCCTGTTGGATGGAGTAAGCGGCGTCAGCGGCGGCCTTTTTGGTGTCGGCCCGGACTTTCATGTCCGCCTGTTGGATTGCCAGCTCCGCATTTTGCTCCGCAATTTTCTTTTCAGCAGTCACCTTGACGGCATTGGCCTCTTCCTGGGCGTTGGCGGTGGCGATAGAGATATCACGCTGGGCATTGGCTTTTGCGATTTGAGCATTTTTGCGGATTTGCTCCACGTTGTCAATACCCATGTTTTCGATTGTGCCTGCCGCGTCTTTGAAGTTCTGGATGTTGAAGGTTACCACTTCAATCCCCAGCTTCTGCATGTCGGGCACTACGTTTTCAGTGATCTTTTTGGCAACGCCCTGCCGGTCCTGGACCATTTCTTTCAGGCCGACGGAACCGACGATTTCACGCATATTGCCTTCCAGCACCTGGGTGACCAGGCTGATCATCTCCGGCTGACGCATTCCCAGCAGGGATTCGGCGGCCCGCTTTAAAAGTTCAGGATTGGAAGAAATTTTAATGTTGGCAACGCCATCCACCGAAACGTTGATAAACTCATTGGTGGGTACCGCCTCAGTGGTTTTGACGTCTACTTGCATAACCCGCAGAGAAAGCTTGTCCACCCGCTCAAAAAAGGGGACGCGCCAACCCGCTTTACCGATCAAAATTCGTTTTTTGCCAAGGCCGGAGATGACATACGCTGTATCCGGTGGGGCTTTTAAATAGCCCAGAACAAGCAGAATCAAAACGATAAAAATGGCGATTGCCGAGAGAATAAAAGTGCTGGATGAAAAAAGTGCAGGCATGTAGTTTCCTCCTTAAAAAATAAATCATATTTAGTATAAACCCGCTAGCTGGTTTTGCCAAGGGGAGCGGCCCACAAAAAAAGACTTTTACCATTGCTGGTAAAAGTCTCGTTAAAATCTTTGCAGATATCTGCGCTACCCGAATCCTCCGCGCGGGGGATTGTACTGACGGTGCGCACCACTGGGTTACAGTGGAACTACTCCCTTTTGACGATCTTATTTTAACAGAAAGGCAAAGGATTTGCAAGAGGATTTCGATATAAATTTAACAAAATATTAATACGAAAAGTATATTTTTTTAATTTTAACACAAAATTGTCCTGTTTAAAAAAAGAAAAAGTGGAAGATTGCCTTCCTTAAAAAAATGCGACGCATAAACTGTCCTGTAAGAGCAATCTATGCGTTGCGTTTTTGGCGTCCCCGGCGCGATTCGAACGCGCGACCTTTCGCTTAGGAGGCGAATGCTCTATCCTGCTGAGCTACGAAGACATATGATTTCCCCCAAAACGGCCAGCCGGTGGGCAACCGCCAGGGGGAAACAGGTTTATGATTTGTGCGATTGCGCATCTGCGCAATCGAAAGCCTTTTGCGGGGAAGAGCTCCTTAAAATAGGTTTGAGGAAAAGGATTATTCCTCGCTCAGGTAAGGAGCGCCATGACCAAACGAGCCCTCGACCATACAGGAGTTGGCGGAGTATTCCGCGGCAAAATCCAGCGCGTGCTTAATGATCTCGGCTTTGTCCTTGGCATTGTAGCCGTCGTGGCCGATAAAGTCGTACAAGAATGCGGAGATAAAGGCGTCGCCGGCGCCCATGGTGTCCACAACCTGATCTTTCCAATGGGGGGCCTGGGTGTAGAAACGGTCGCCGTCATAACAGGTAGAGCCTTCGCTACCGCGGGTGCCGATGCAGATTTTTGCGCCCAAGGTATGGGCTTTGATCAGCTGCTCCTGCATTTCGGTGGTGGTCATATGGCTGCAGGACAACAGGACAAAGTAGCAGTTGGGGCAAACCTTTTCCATTACGCCCTCTTTCATATGATCCAGAGAAAAGTCGTAAGAGATTTTAATACCTTCCGCAGTCAGTTCAGGCAGGTAATCTTCGATATAAGCGCCGTTGCTGGTGTGCATAACATCAAAGCCCTTGATGTACGCAACATCCTCCTTGGAAAAGCCCTCATAGGCCAGCATCCGGCGGATAGCGCCCTGGAGGGGGTTATACCGGCCGTTGGGGGAACGCTGGAACACCCGGTCGTTGTCGATGACCTTGTAGCGGGCAAATGCGTTGGGCGCATGATAGAAATGGGAATGGGAATAATCCAGTCCGATCTCATCCATGGTTTTTTTCATGTGATCCGCAATATAGTCGTCGCCGAACGCGCCGATAAAGGCGGATTGCGCGCCGCACAGCTTGGTATTGACCGCGATGTTCAAAGCCTGGCCGCCAGGATACATCATGCCGTTGGACAGGTTTTTATCAACCATGCAATCGCCGACACCGATAATTTTTACCATAATTTTTCACCTCTTCTGTGTATTAGAACATAACTTTATCTTATCAGAAAAAAAGAAGGATGTAAACTCGTAACAGCTGCTTTTCTAGTTTGGCCGTGACAATTTTAGCGGGAGGATTTTAGGCAGTTTGGCAGATGCCAGCATCAACAAAAGGCTGCGGGCTTCCTAGGCGTCCCGCATGTTCTGATTCGACGGCCGTTTTTTGAAAGGATGTTTTGTCATCTGCGGCCGCCAGCCGGTTCTCACTTGAAAAAACGGCCGCCTAACGGCGTGCGGCGGTACAATCTTCCATCGCGATCAGTTGAATTCTGCCAGTTTATGCTGTAAAATGATTCTGGAGAATGCATGAAACAGTGTGCTGGCCGGAAGGAATCCGGGCCAAACGGAAATGAATAGATACAAGGCACAACGGCAAAAGTTGTTTCGCAAAAATATAGGGCCATATTTGCAGATGGCAGCCAGCAGTCAATTGCAACAAGGGACACGTCTGCTGCCGACATGGCAAGCGTGGTATGTTTTGCTGGTTGGTGATCCACTGAATTGGCGTTGGTTGCATAAAGGCGGAGAAAAATATGAAAAACAAACAAGCAGTGCTGGTCATTGAGGATGAAGCGGTTAACCGAAAGATCCTCAAAAAATTCCTTTCGGGCAGCCAGGCGATTTAACGGAGGGGTAAAATGAAAAATGCACTGGAGCTGGCAAAGGATTTTTGTAAGTATCATTTTGAGCAACAGGATGTGAGCCGGGCTCTTTCTGTATTGTCTGAACATATTTGCTGGTTTGGAGCTTCAGGTTTTGGGAACGTCTATAATCGCGAGGAGGCCCGCGTTTATCTTGAACGCCAAAATGCGCTTCAGCAGGCCCCTTGCCAGATAGAATTTTTAGACGCGCAGGTTGTAGAAACCAGTAACACCTCAAGCGCAGTCAACGCCCATGTCCGCCTCGACATCGGCGGAGATGGGACGATTTTTTGCCTTTCCGCCAGCGCTGGATTGGAAGGTGGCGAAAGCCGGCTTATGACCATCCATTTATCCATGCCGGACGCCGCACCGAAGGAGGAGGGACTTCATCCTGCTACGGCAGGGCATAGGGCCATCCAGCAGATGCGGGATCAGCTTCTTTCCGATACGGTGGCCGGCGGCATGATGGGCGGCTATTCGGAGCCGGGATTCCCCTTCTATTACATTAATAAGCGGATGCTGGCGGCCTTGGGGTATGTGGACGAAGCGGATTTTGTGCAGAATATCGGGGGGATGATCATCAATTGCATTCACCCTGATGACCAGGCGATGGTGGAAGCCGAAACAAAGCGGCAGTTGGCCCAAAAAGGCGAGTATTCTGTGGAATACCGAATGCGCAAAAAAGACAGAAATTATATTTGGGTTCGCGATGTAGGCAGACAAACCGCAGACGAGAATGGGCGTGCTGCCATCCTTTCCATCTGCTATGACATCACCAAAGCACACGAGCGGGGGCGGCTTGTCGAACAGCTGGTGGAGACAATGAACGGGGGGATTGCAACCTTCCGCATTGAAAACGGTAGGTTTATCCCCGAATATGTTTCAGACGGCGTAGCTGGTCTGCTGGGAATGACAGTCGCCCAATACAAAGAGAGTTATACGGATAATCTGGGCGCATCTGTTTATGGTGCGGATGTAGCCATGCTCCGTACGACCGTTGAAACGGCGATGCGGCAGAACAAGACAACCTCGCTGACCTATCGCTCCCCCAACCAAAAAGGCGAATACATCTGGATCAATGGCGTTTTTTCCAATCATGGACTGACAAAAGACGGGTATCCTCTTGTACAGGCCGTTTTTACGCCCGCGTCACAGCAGTTTGAGGCGCAGCTCAATATTCTCAACGCCACTGCTACTGGCGTTTATATCATAGACCAGAATACTTATGAACTTTACTATACGAATCGGGCGGGTTTTGACACGCTGCATGTAAAGCCCTGTGACTATACTGGGCACACCTGTTATGAAGTGCTGCATCACCGGGATTCCCCATGCGCATTTTGTAAACTGCACAAGGCTACCGGATTGCAAGGCGATGTTGAGGTTTACATGCCGGACACGAAAAGCACCCATATTATTCGCGCGCAGAAAACGGAATGGAACGGTAAGGCTGCGATCATCGAATATCTGACAGATATCACTGACCGAAAGAAAACAGAGGACGAGCTACGCCGCAGCAAAGAGATGGTTGAAGCGGCCTCCACCTATGCAGGAATGTGGATTTGGCTGTACGACATCAAAAACAGCCGGGCGTATTGTTACCGGAAATTGCAGGAGGATTTCGGCCTGCCGGAAGTGATTGAAAACTATCCGGAGGGCTTTTTCAACATAAGAAGTTTTCCGCAGGAATATTTGGCGACCTATCGGGATGCTGTTGACAGGGTCCGAAATGGTGAAGAAAAGGCGGAATTCGACTGTAAGGCAGTTTATGGCGGCAGCGAACATTGGCTGCGGATCCGCTTCAATCTACTGCCGGAGAAGAATGGTCATCCGTCCTATGCAATCTGCACGGGCCTTGTGATTGACAAAGAAAAGACGCTGGAAGCACGCATTGCCTTGGAACAGAAAAAGCCTTTTTCCAATCAAAAGGCGCTTTTGGGCTATGTCATTGCAGACCTCACAGAGGATCGGATCGTTTCCCACAAAAGGATAAGACGCAATTCTTTCATAGCGACCGACGGTACGACAGTTGCCGCATCTGTGGAAAAATCGGCCCTCTCCATCGTGGACGAAAAGGTGCGGCGTGATTTTATCAAAGCCCATGACCGGGAGGCATTGATGGATTATTACGAGCGCGGCGGCACGGTCAGGGAGTTTGAGTTCCGCCGCAGGCTGACCGACGGTACCGTATGCTGGGTCAAAAACACCATCGACATCCTGCGCGATCCGGTGACGGAAGACATTATGCTTTATGAATACTGCTATGATATCGACGCAAAGAGAAAGGACAAGCTTGCCATCGACAGCCTCGTAGATGAAGAAATCGACTATATTTCACTGATCAATGTCAGTTCCGGGCGTAGCCATGTGGTAAAATCCAGGCTAAAAAAAGAGGATGCACAAGCTTGGGCGGATTGCGATTTTGAAACAGAGATCCAAAAGCTAATTCAAAGCAATGTCTGTTTGGAGGATCGGCCCGAATGCCAAAAGTTCGCGTCGATTGGCGCCATGCAAAAAGAGCTGGAAAAAGAAAAGGTCTTTTCAGTCACCTTTCGGAAGCCCTGCCCTGACGGCAGCTTTTTGCAAAAGAAAATGCGCGCATTCTACTTGGACGAAACCCATGAGGATATTGTCTTGGCGCGGCGGGATATCACCGACCTTTTTGAAGCGGAGCGGCAGCAAAGGCGCCTGCTGGAGCAGGCGGCGGATGCCGCCAACGCCGCCAACCGGGCAAAAAGCGCGTTTCTAGCCCAGATGAGCCATGAAATCCGCACGCCGATGAACGCGATCATCGGGATGACCAAGCTGGCCCAGGATACGGCGAAAGATCCGCAGACAATCGAGTATTTAGGCAATATCGATGTTGCCAGCAAATACCTGCTGGGCCTTTTAAACGATGTGCTTGATATGAGCCGTATCGAGAACAATAAGCTGACGTTGCATCCGGAATGGACGTCGGCGCAGGATTTGTTTGAATCCTGCGTCAATATGGTGCTTCCGACGATGCGGGCGAAAGGGATCCGCTTTTTTGCTCCGGCCAAAGATGAGGCCAGCCCGGCGAAGCCAGGACAGCGGCTGGAATACCTGGTGGATGCCCTGCGGGCGCGGCAGGTTTTGATGAACCTTTTAAACAATGCCGTTAAATTCACGCCGGCTGGGGGCTCGATCGAACTGTCTGTCCGCACGCTTTCGGACTCCGGCACGAGGCGGGTAGACGAGGTATGCGTCCGGGATACCGGGTGCGGGATGAGCGCCGCCTTTCTTCAGAGGATTTTTCAGCCCTTTGAACAGGAACACAACCCCTTTTCGGATAAGGTGCAAGGGACAGGTCTGGGCTTGGCTTTGGTAAAGAGCATTGTGACGGCGATGGGCGGCGAAATAAAAGTAGAGAGTGAACTGGGCCGCGGGTCTGTGTTCTACTATACTTTTCCTTACGAGTACCGTCTGGCAAAGATGCAGGAAAATGAGCCGGAAATACCCCCCGATCTGGCGGGCCTTGCCGGAAAGCACATCCTTTTGGTCGATGATCAGGCGATGAACCGTGAAATTGCAAAAAGGCTGTTGGAAAAGAAAAAGGCCATCGTGGAGACTGCGGTTGACGGGCAGGACGCGGTGGAACGCTTTAACGCCTCGGCGCCCGCCGGTGTTGACGCGGTTTTGATGGATATCCGTATGCCAAAAATGAACGGGCTTGACGCGGCAAAAGCGATCCGGGCTCTTCCGCGCCGGGACGCTTCACGCGTGCCGATCATTGCCATGACCGCCAATGCGTTTGATGAGGACGTACAACGCTCGAAAAAGGCGGGGATGAACGCGCATCTGGCAAAACCGGTCAACCCGGAGCTTTTGTACGAGACCCTCGCGGTGCAGATCGGGTATGCAGAGAAGAAAGAAGGCGGCAAAACACAATGAGGGTTACAAGAAAAGGAAAAACGAAGTTGCGCCGTTTTCTCTGCACCTTTATAGCGGGATTGGCCCTTTTTGCTTGCGCGGCGCCTTGCTTTGCCGCAGTGGGCGCGCCGGTCGGTTCTGCCCCATTGACACAGGAAGAGGAAACCTATATCAAAGAAAATCCTGTCGTCACCATTGCGATGGATGTTTCCTGGATTCCTTATGCGATGTATGACAAAGGCTCCGACGCGGTGATCGGGATCATCCCAAACATCCTGGATATGGTCTGCAATCGCCTGGGATTTCGGGTCGAATATATGGCAAAAGATACCTATGCCGATGCGCTGGCCGCGGTCCGTTCTGGCGAAACGATGTTGGTGTCGGGTGTTGCCGACGATCGGGCCATGACGGAAAAGAACCATGTTTTGAACACCGATCCGTACATTACCATCAACTATTCGGCCGTCACGCAGACCGATGTTTTCGATTTGTATGATGCCGCTTCCTCTCGCCGCGTGGCGGTTTGCGTTGGCTCCTATTCCACAATGGCGATGCGCGAGCAGATGCCAACTTACGAATTTGTGGAATATCATTCCAATGAGGAATGTATGGACGCCGTCGTAAAAGGAGATGTGGACACGGCGTTGATTGCGACCTATGCGGCGGAGTATTACAAGGGCCTGCCCCGGTATGAAAACCTGCGTTCGATTCTGATTAGCAACTTTTCTTGGGGGCTGTGTTTTGGCGTGAACCAGGAAAGCGACCCTGTTTTGATCGAGATCCTGAACAAAGGGATTGCTACGCTGACGGAAAATGACGTCAATCAGGCGATTTATGAGGGACTTGTTGACGCTGCAAGTAGGAACCGTGGCTTTTTGAAGTGGGTATATGACCAGCCGATCGCGGCGATGTGCGTCACCGGAGGAATGATTTTGCTGGTTTTGCTTTTGGTGGTGCTGCTGATTACCCGCCACAATAAGAACCGCCAGCTTGAGTATGAACGGAAACTCAATGCGGAGCTGACGGCGGCAAACCGTGCAAAGCAGGAATTCCTGTCCCGGATGAGCCATGAGCTGCGAACCCCGATGAACGCGATTATCGGTTCGGCGGAGCTGTCGTTAAAGCTGCCAGGCCGCCCTGAGAAAATGACGGAATATCTAGAACAAATCCAGACCGCTGGAAAATACCTCATGGGGATCATTGGAGATTTGCTGGATGCGGATCTGATGGAGAAGGGGGTGTTCGAGCTTGATTTGGCATGGGTTTCCCCCACAAAACCCTTTTGCTCAGCGGTCTCGGCAATCGCCGCCGAATTTGAAGAAAAGGGTGTTTTTTTTTGAACTTTTAGGGGACAGCCCCCTTCCTGAAAACATAGAGTATGAGCTCGATATTGTCAGGTGCCAGCAGATATTAGCGCATTTGCTGAACAACGCCCTGAAGTTTACGCCGTGTGGCGGAAAAGTGAATTGTTCAGTTAAACACCTTGCCCGAACAGAGCAGGTCGCAACAGAGCAGATTTCGATCAGCGATACGGGCTGCGGCATGAGTGAAGAGTTCCAAAAGAAAATGTTTGAGCTCTTTTCGCAGGAGGCGGACGATTTTAGCCGTCCGCTCCAAGGGCCGGGCTTGGGGCTTTCGATGGTGAAAAAACTGATTGACACCATGGGGGGAACCATTGAAGTAAAAAGCCGACTTGGCGAAGGCTCTACCTTTGTCGTCACCCTTTCCTTCCCCTGGCGGTACCGCCCCCAAGAAGAGCCGGCAGCGCTGCCGGCCCAAAAGGATATTTTAAATCACAAACACGTCCTGGTGGCGGAGGACAATCAGATCAATGCGGCGATCCTCGTTAATATTCTGGAGTATCAAGGAATGAGCGCACAGGTGGCAGCAGATGGTGCAGTCGCCGTAAATCTTTTCCGGAGTGCGCCGGTAGGAACGTTTGACGCGATCTTAATGGATATCAGGATGCCCAATATGGACGGCTTGGAGGCTTGCCGGATGATCAGGGGGATGGATAGGCCGGATGCGGGGCTCCCCATCCTTGCCGTAACAGCCAATGCCGCCAAATCCGATGAAGAGGAGAGCCTAAAAGCCGGGATGGACGCGCATCTTACCAAGCCGGTCGATACGGGCAAATTATATGGCACATTGGAAAGGTGCTTTGCACAGGGAAAATAGGATGCGGGGAGAACGGTTGATCCATGTGGGCGCGGCACCGGGATAAAGGGGGCGCCTTACGGATCTTTTACGGCGCAATCGCATTGAGCAGATGGAAAATCCGCAGATGATGGGGGTGACAGCAAAATACAGGCGGCGGAGCAGGCGCGGATGGATTTTTTTCCCGGATGAGCCATGACATGCGCACACCGATGAACGGGATACTGGGGATGATTGAGCTGACAGCTCAGGCCACGGAGCTGGGAGAAGTCAAAGAAAATATGGCAAAGGCAAAGTCCTCGGGCGTCTATATGCTGAGTTTGATTAACGATACGCTGGACCTGCAGCGGCTGGAAAATAGAAAACTGCAATTTAGCCCCCAGATCATCGGGGAAAAGGATATTGTCGAAAACCTGATAGAAATGGTGCGTCCTTCCGCCGAACAAAAAGGGATTTCCCTCTTCCTATCTAAGGGGAATGTGGCGCTGGATGGATATGTCCGTTTGGACCCGGTGCGCGTTAAGCAGATATTTGCCAATATCCTTTCCAACGCCATCAAATTTACGCCGGAGAAAGGCTCGATCAAAATCGAGTTGGAGCGCCTTGGCATGGAGGGAACGCGCTCCCATGACCGAATCTCGATTTGTGATACGGGTATTGGTATGAGCGAGGATTTTCTGAAAAACAACCTGTACAAGCCCTATTCACAGGAGCAAAATGAGATGACCGGACAATATGCCGGCTCCGGGCTGGGGCTGGCCATCACAAAAAACCTGGTAGATCTGATGGGCGGCAGGCTTGAGGTGCAAAGCCGCGTGGGAGAGGGAACCACCTTCACCGTTTACCTTGATTTTGAGCATGTGGAGGGAAAAACGGCCGAGCGAAACCTTTCTGCGGAAAGCAAAAAAAGAAGCGCCGTCCAAACGGCGCTTCAGGGAAGGCACATTCTAATCTGTGAAGACCAGCCCCTCAATGCGGAAATATAGCCAAGCGCCTTTTGGGAAAGGCCGGCTGTGAAAGCACCTTGGCGGAGAATGGGCAAAAGGGCGTCGAGCTGTTTTCCAATTCGGGGCCCGGCTGGTTCGACGCAATCCTCATGGACATCCGTATGCCGGTCATGGACGGGTTGGAAGCGACGCGTGCGATCCGCGCGCTTCCCCGGGACGACGCAAAAAACGTACCGATCATTGCGATGACCGCGAATGCATACGATACGGATGTACAGCAATCACAGGACGCGGGGATGAACGAGCATTTAGCCAAACCGATTGCTCCACAGACCCTTTATGAGACGTTGGCCAGAAACATCGAAAAAAATCAGGGGCAGTGACTGCCCAAAAAACAACGGAAGTAGGGAGAAGGAGGGGCAAACCGAATTTTTCAAAAAAACGATATGCGCGGTGCTGCCCGCTGTGCGCGTTGGCCGAGGAGGGCGGGATTACACTGCGCGTCGGGTACATCGATTACCAGGGTTTTATCGGCCAGGCAGAGGACGGAAGCTATACCGGGTATGCAGTGGAGTATTTGGACAAGATATCGGAGTATACCGGTTTCCGCTACGAGTAGGTATACGGTTCCTGGCCGGAGCTGATGGAAAAGCTGAAAAACGGGGAGATCGATCTTTTATGCAATGCCCAGTATACGGAAGCGCGCGCAGAAGTTTATGATTATGCCCGGTTCCCTTTGGGGTATGCCCAAGGGCTATTGTATACAAATGACGATGCGTTGGACTATGAAGATTTTCAGAACTTTAACGGCTTGGTAATAGGCGCCATAAAGGACAGTGCAACAACGCCGCTTTTTCTGGAATATGCGAAGAGGCAGGGCTTTACTTGCACCATAGTGGATTACACTACGGAGCAGGAACTGCTCGCGGCGTTGGATAACGGTGAAGTTGCTGCCATCTGCAGTGAAAACATGGCCAGCCTCACCGGCTATTCCCTACTTGCCGAGTTTAGCGCAGGGCCTTATTCTATCATATCTTATCAAGGCTTTCCCCATATGGAAAAACTGAACGCGGCGTTGCAGGAGATTAAAACCAGTGTGGATTTTGAGACCGGCCTCTATCATAAATATTATGATCATACCGCCGCAGCAAACGCCCTGCGCTTCACAAAGGATGAACGCGACTACATCGCCGCCGGCAAAGAGGTGACCGTTGGGCTGATGCAGGATCGCCCTCCGTTTTCCAAATATGATGCGGATACAGGAACGTTTTCGGGAATCTGCGTAGATGTACTGGCGTCCATTGCCGAACAAAGTGGCCTGACCTTTACCTACATCCCCATGGAACAGAATTTGACCACGCCGGAGCTTCTCGCCAGCGGAAGATTCGATGTGATTTGCGGAGTCGAGCGGGACAACTTTGCCACCAACGATACGATCGTCGCCACCTCAGCCTTTTTGGAAAGCCCGATCGTTCCTGTAGGCCGTGCCAGTTATGAAGCAGGTGCTCACCGGTATCAGCATGATCTATTATCCACAATGCCAGGCAAAGGGCGTCCAATTCCAAATGGAGATTGACATTCAAAGTAAAATGCTGGTGGGCGACAGCCTGCGGGTCAGCCAGATTCTGATGAACCTGGTTTCAAATGCCTTTAAATTCACCGACAAGGGTGGTGCGATCCACATCAAGGTGGAGGAAACTTCCCGCAAGGGGGAAACTGCCTTTTTGCGTTTTACCGTTTCGGACACTGGATGCGGGATGAGCGATGAGATGAAGGCGCGTCTTTTCAAGCCCTTTGAGCAGGAAACGGCCGATACTGCCAAGAAACACAGCGGCAGTGGCTTGGGCCTTTCCATTGCCAAGAACCTAGTCGATATGATGCATGGAGCGATCAGTGTCGAGAGCGAAAAGGGTGTGGCCGCAGCATTGTCAGCCGGGATGAACGGGCATATTGCAAAGCCTATTGATACCGGGATTCTTTATGCGACGATCAGCAAGGTGATCCATCCGGACACCAATTGATTGCGAAAGGGGGCTGGCGATGTTCAGGCCCGGTGACAATATGCTTCTATGTGCGTGAGAGGGCCCCAATGGCGCAAGGCAGGAAAAGGTTTGGCGGGGTATCGTTTTTTCTCTTTCCAAATCTGCCTGCCCGGATAAGACAGATCGGTTGAAAGCCGCCGTACCGTTCAGATCCGCACAGAACAAAAGGCACAGAACCGGGGTCATCCCTCCTGTTCTGTGCCTTTCGCCGATTGTATGCTTTTGGGTTTTCCGGCTTGCGCGTCACGGGATTTAACCCATGCCAGCTGCCGCGCCGATTTGCGTTTAGCAGCCGCTTCTTTTTTTTCGAGAGCTTCTCAAAGGGGATAAATTTTTCCATGTGGAACTCCTTTCCCAAAAAGTTCAATCCAGATCTTATCAAGAAACAAGCGAAAAGTCAAATAGCCGTCCGGCAAAACACCACGCTCCGGGCCTTCATCGATATTTTTTCGACCCGCCAGCCATAGGGTTCCAGCTCTTTTTTATAAGTCAAAAAGGCGTGTTCAATGGGAAACCCGAGGATCTGCTCAATCTCGTCGAAAGACAATTGCAGCCGGTTCCCGTCTTGTTTGCGAACCGCCTTCCACAGCGGCGCGTATTTGCTCATGGCCGCTCCTTCGGATGGGTATTCATCCATGTGATGGAAAGATGCCCAATGGCAAAAATAAAACCGAAAATCGCCAGTAGCCAGTGCCGCAGAAAAACACCCCGCAGAATGAAAATCGCGCTGGGCAGGATCGCCAGCCACAAGGCGACGGGGGCGGAGGGCTTGTGAAAGTATAGGCCCCAGCAGATGAGATAGGCCAGCAGCATCGCTACGCACAGTACGGCCCAGACGATGAACGCCTGTACCGACGAAAAACCGAATTCCCACACCCACACAGGAAAAAACATCAACCCCATCGCGCCGTACCGTCCCACCTGTTCGAGAATCAACAAGGGCTTGCAGATGCGATTGCCGTCGGTGCTTTTCATACCATAATTTCTTCGGGCGAAGATCAGGTTGGGGATCATCATCACCACAAGGATACAGATGCCCGTCAGGTTTAGCCAGCCGAATTGCATAAAAACCCCTCCCACTTTAAAAAATCATACCACACCCCCGCTGTTTTGCCAAGCTGACCGATTCCGGGTGAAAACAGCGGACGCGCCGTCCGCGGGAAAGGGATAGCGTATCTGCCGGAAACCGCCGTTTTCAAAAAAGCCGCCGGAGCTGTTGCCCGGCGGCTTTTTGAGTGTGCGCCTACTTTTTCTCTTTCACTGCAATCCAGATTTCACAGGTATAATCCGGATCCTCCACATCTGCCGAGGGGTAGACTTCCAGTTCAATGCCGGAACCGTATTCGTAGCTGCTTTGGGGGAAGAATTCGGTGCAAATCTTTTTGTAGGTAGCTTTGAATGCATCAGGCATTTTGCCTTTGCATGGGAAGACTGCGTAGGTGTGGGCGGGGATCTCCACAATGTCTAGCTTTTCGTCGTCCAACGGGGCGCCGTTATACTCTGCGCCAATGCCATAGGGGAATCCGTTGTCTGCCATTTCATCCGAAAAACAAATGCCCAGCACGCCGTGCAGATTGTCAAACCGACCGTAACGGCAGATGCTTTCTATCATGCCGTCTGCCTGGCATTCATCCCAAAAGGCGGAGATGTCAGCTGTGGCGGTATCCCCCTGGGGCTTGGTAACCTGTTTTTTCTTGCAAACGATTTTAAATGCGCTTTTCTTTTCCAGCCTGTAATCCATGGTGCTGCCTCCCGATAAAATTAGTTTTACGGAGAGCCTGGAGAAGGATTTAACATTTCCGCCGTGGCGCGCCGCCGTCGGCGTGATGCCGTGGAACCGGGTGAACGCGCGGGAAAAACTCTCTGGCGTGTCATAGCCATACTTATATGCAATGTCAATGACCTTGTCGGCGGTGCAGGTCAAATCCTCGGCGGCCAGGGCAAGGCGGCGCATACGGATATAGTCGCCCAGCGTGAATCCACAAAGCAGGCTGAACATCCGCTGAAAATGAAATGACGACGAGTAGGCCGCCTTCGCCGCCGCCTCATAGTCAATTTCCTCCGTTAGATGTGCTTCCGTATAGTCCAGCGCCCGCTGTATCCCTGTAATCCAATTCATCTCCCGATCCCCTTCCGTATGATATGAGTTTATCGCAGTTTACGGGGTTCTTCCTGACTTTCCGTGCGGTGTGGTGTCAGGCTAAAAAACAAAAGTTTCCTGGCGCTACGCCCCTAGCCATTCTGCGCGTTCCCCATACCCGTCCGGTTGCGATAAGGCGATTTTCCCTGCCGTACCGTTTTTCGGATTCGTTCATTTTTTCGGTTTTGGTGCAGGGAGATCCTCATACATGGCTTTGAACAACCGATCTAGAAAGGCGCGGTCGTCCACATCCGCTACCAGCAGCATTTTTTTTGCCCCGTCGTAGGGCAGTTCATAGACCGGCGCAGGGATCAACGCCAGCGCCGCTGGAACGGGCTTGACCAGAAAGCGGTCGTCATAAATGCCGCCCACAAGTTTACCCCGGTAATAGAGAAGGAATTCGCCCATCATGGCGCGATGGGTGACGTCCTCTAAACCGGAAAGCTGCTCCAAAACAAAGTTCAGATATTCCTTACTCGAGGCCATAGCTTTCCTCCTTCGGCAGTATCCGCATGTCTTTGTGATCGGAACCTAACATACGTTTCTTCTTATGCGTTTATACATCCGCCTGCTGTTTTTTATTTTAAACTGGATTGGGTTTCCTCTTTCGAGAGCTCCAGCCCGTTCGCTCCTACATCCAGCGTACCATCCTTCAACGAAAGAAACGGGGAGAACGCAACCGTCTGATCCCGGTAGGTCAGCTGGATGGTGGCGTCTGCAAAGATATCGCTGGCGTTGCACTGGAGGATAAACGGCTTGCAATCCGGATCCTCATAGACCAAAACCGGCTCCATGGTTTCGATATCGTTCTGGTAAAGGGCAAGCGACATCCCGGCGTACCGGGGAATGATCAAATAATATTCGCCCCCAGAAAGATAGTGGGTGGGCAGCAGGCTGTCCTCCAAATAATGTTCAACATAAAAGTCCAGGTCCGTAGTCTCCTGATAGCCCAAATAGGCCACGGCGTAGAGCTGGTTTTCCTCAAAGGGAATGGCATCCAACTTGCTGTCGTCAGACAGGGATTGGCTGTTTTGCGCCGGTGTGCTGGTGCAGCCCGTGAGCCACAGAAAACAGGCAAGAATACTTATCACAAGGGCTAATAGCCGTTTTTTCATTTCTTTCATCCTCCTCGTATCGTGATGTGCAAGATGGCATATTTTCACAATCCCTACAAAATAACATGGCGTAGCAACGCTTGCAGCCTTACACAATCGCATTTTCTTCGTGGAGAAGCGCGACGTCCTTTTCTTCTCCCAGCGGGCAGGTGATGCTGATGGCGCTACTGTGTTTCAGCCCCAGCAAGGCGTCCATTTCCCGGGCGGCATTGGCAAAGCCCGCGTGCATATGATGGGTCAAAATGTAATCGGCCGTCTTGATTTTGCCGCGCGCCTGTTTGCAGAATTGCCGCATGGGCGCCGCGAGGTGAAACACCCAGATAGGGGAGCAGAGGGTTACGTGATCAAAAGCGGCCAGATCAATGGAAAGCGGCTCAATGGGCATCGCCAAGCGGTGCATTCCATAGCGGCCACACCACCAAAAGCCCAAGGTTCCTGTCGTGCGTTCGGCGGCTTTCACCTCATACAGCTGTGCACCGGTTTTTTGTGCTGCTTCAAATGCTGCTTTGCGGGTGTAGCCCATACGGGAAAAATAGACGACCAAACGCTTCGGGTCAGTGCCGATGCGCGGATAATTCTCCGGGCAAACTGCAAAATGCTCTTGCTTCCAGAACACGACAGCCGCATAACCGGTCAGCGCCTGTGCCAGCCCGAAAAAGAAGAAGCTGGTGGACATGAAATTGGCCGGGAAGATGACAAACTGGATGCAGATCCACAGCATCAGCGTTACGCCCAGCACGCCGCCTAGAATTGAGCCGGACTTTTTCTTTTGTAGCTGAAGATACGCCGCAATCAAATTGGGCAGGCCGTTGACGCAGAACAGTGCAATGCTGGGGAAAATAAAGTTTTGAAATAAAAGCTCTGAAAAAGGAAGCACCTGGAAATAGGGCAGCAAAGCGTCCATGCCGATGGCGCTGCCATCCGGGCGAATGCCCATACCAATGGATCCGGCCACTGCGCCGATGCCAATGAACAGGCTCCAGAAAATCTGAAACTTGCGCGCCCGGTCATATCTGCTATGCGTTTTCATAGGTTGTTTCATACTCTTTCCTCCCTCGAAGAACGACTTCCGGTCACGATCAAGCTGGGGCAAAATAAACAACAGCGCCAGCTCTTCCAGGGCAGACAATGTTGCCACCGCACCCAATGCCAGGACCGTGGGTGTCATGCCGATTAGCCGGCACAGAACCGGCGACGAAAATAGCAGCAGCCCGGTACATTTGTTGCCGATCGTGTGTAGCCATGCAAAAGTACCGAACCGACATAGCGCAGTGGCCAGGCTGATAAAGCGCAGCGCCGCAATCCCACCGGCCCACCAAATCATCCAACGGGCCAACGAAATTGCAGGTAGCACCGTCCATGCAACAGCAATTAGAAAAACAAAATCAGCGATGCTGTCCAGCAGCGCGCCAAAATCACTTTCTGCCCGCAGGCGCCTTGCGATCCAGCCGTCCAGCACGTCCGTTATGCCACAAAAGAGATACAGGGCAAAAAAAATCACACTGAAAGGCTCCGTAAAAACAATCAGTACCGCGCCGGCAATCCGGCACAAGGTAATGCAGTTTGGGAGCTGTGTGCTCGGCTGGCCGGACCTGCGCCGGTTTTGATCACCGTTCATTTTTCGATGTACTTTCCTGCAAGCATCCCCAAGAACAATCCCAAACTGATGCCAAGCCCCAGGGAAACGATGCCGGTGGTGCCAAACATAACGCCCGCTGCCATGCCAAGGCACATTCCCTCCGACATCCGGTTGGATTTTTTTCGTCCTTTGAATCTTTTTCGTCCGATTTATGATGGAGCTCCACTGCAAAGATCGCCACCGTCAGGCCAAGAATAACCCACGGTAGTACCGCCACAACAAAACCTTTCATCCCTGTTTGCCCTACTTTCATTTTGGTTTACAGATCTTTTTTTAGTATAGTTGCATATTTCATATTTTTCAAGACTTCATTTGGACATCGTTTTCCACCGGCGCAGAGAAAGAAGGGGGGAGAAACTGTCCTTGCCGTGCCAGCATGCAGGAAGCCCAAGCCTTCGGCGGTGAGTACATCAAGCAGTGTCGCTGCGGATACTGCCGGTCGGAGGGAATTTGGTACCTGATCCACACGTTGCCGTCGGAAAGGCCATTTCCGCCAATAGAGGAGCCTTGTTGGGATTATCTGCTGCCTGCTACAATTGGTCATCCGCGTTTTTATCGCTCTCGGTCTGCGAACGAAATGGTTCTGCAAACGCTGTGAATGCGTCGCTGATCTCCAGCGGCGCAAAGAACCCAATACCGCTCTGGTCGCCAAAATAGATCAAAGTTTTATTCTCTTCACCGGGGAATTTGTATTCCCCCACGAGCATCCAGCGCTCTCCGGCGGCGTCCGTCAGCATCCCGTTCGTCCAAAGGTCTGAGGGCGGCAGCTCCCCGGCAGGCGTCCATTCCTGCGGGTGCAGCAGCTCCAAAAATTCTTTCTGCTGGGCGTCGGACAGGGTGTATTGATATCCTCTGTCGCCAGGGCCGTCCTTGTCATAGCAGATGACTGTGAAATCCTCCAGCTGCAGCTCGGCGGCATAATCGTGCTCCGGCGGCTGGGAGGAGGGCGCGGGTGCTCCGCTCTCGGGTGTGGTGATCTCCACCTGCATCCCGCCGCAGGCGGCGAGGGTAAGTATCATGCAGAGTGCAAGCATAGTTGTTAGAGTAGTTTTCATGCAAATGTTTCCTTTCGTCTATGCGGATTTTAATCTTGATATTGTTTGGCCTCCGCTGTGATGAGGTCTATCTCATAGGCCGTTCCGTCTGGCGTTTCAATATAGAGCTTGTCTTTCTTGTGAGGAAATGATTGGTTTCGCTCTGTGAAATTTGGCAGGAGGGTACGCCCTGGCTGCAGCAATATTCCGGTATCTCCTTCGGCGGACACGCTGCCGTCGTAGTCGTAGACAGCGAGATGATACGTATAGTCATACAGATCGTTCGGGTCAAAGAAAGTGATGTTCCTCCAGTCCCGCGGGGTATAACACCACACCACTGCCAGTTTATTTTCCTCTTTGCAATGATAGCTAGTCTGCCAGACAATGTCTTGCTCCGGGTCAAAACCGCGTATATAATTCACTTGGTACCTGTGTGAATACGGAATATTAGGGTTTGACGCGTAATGCGCTCGACAAACTTGAATTTGAATCACGGCTTCCTGCCAGCGCCAAGCAAGAACTGGCAGGGATTGTTGAAAATCCAGCAAACGCCTGATAACACTGGAGTTTATGTGAGTGAACCCACTGTTTGTTCCTAACAGCGGCTTGTCGCTCCGAGCCGCGATTGATTAGCTCGTAAGGGAAAAAATGAGGGCAAAAACAAGAACAATATATTCACGCCGACCATGAAAATGGCGTCTGTAATGGTGTGCAGTCAGTATCAGCGTCATGGAAAACGGCAATGTAAGTCAATGATACGCAAGTCAATATGAAAACACAATGGGCGCTTGAAAGAGCGTCCATTTTTCTATATCTAACGCAAGGAGATGATGAAGATGGGACCGCCTCTGACATTCCCGTATTACTATGGCCAGGAGGCCGAGCAATACGCCTTTTACCGTATTCCGAAGCTGCTGATTGCAGATGAGCGATTCCTCGCCATCTCCACGGACACAAAACTGCTTTACGGCCTCATGTTGGACCGGATGGGCCTCTCTAAAGAACAGATGGCTGGACGATGAGAACCGCGTATATATCCACTTCACCGTTGAAGAAGTCATGGAGCAGATGAACTGTAAAAGCGAGAAAGCTGCTGATGGAGCTGGACGGCAAGAAAGGCATCGGCCTGATTGAGCGTGTGCGCCGCGGCCAGGGCAAGCCGTCCATCATCTATGTAAAGGATTTTGCCGCAGCGTCCAGCGGATAGCAGTATCGAAAATCAAGACTTTCGAAAATCGAAATGTAGTTATACTGATAGAGTAAGTCTGATTTGAGTAAATCTACTGGCCGAAAAAATATATACAGATTTGAGTTTAAGAGAAAAAGAGCCGCAAGGCTCTTTTCCTCTGTAAAAAATCGAATGGATAGGAGGTCTGACTGTTGAAAACCATTGCACTGGCCAATCAAAAAGGCGGCTTTGGAAAAACCACCACCGCCGCCAATCTGGGAATAGGTCTTTCTCGGCAGGGTAAAAAAGTCCTGCTGATCGACGCCGATGCCCAAGGAAACCTCACGCAGATACTAGGCTGGCAGCGGCCTGACGATCTGGCCCCCACGCTCCCCACGCTGATGGACAGCATTGAGCGCATGGACATCTCCGAGCCGCTGACGACCCGCCCCAGCGAGGGCGGCGGTTACGCCTTTGCGGGCGTTTGGCGGCGGCTCTTTTAGCTTAATCATCTTCCAGCAGCTTTGAGGGCGGCACTTCGAGTATCTCCGCCATTTTGAACAGCGTTTCCAATGAAACGCCACGCGTGGTGCCGGTGCCTTCCACCTGAGCAAGAAAGTTGACGCTCTTGCCGATTTTTTCGGCAAAGACCTCCTGTGTATATCCAGCCTTTTTTCTGAAATAGGCGATTTTCAAGCCCATGATTTTATATCGCTCCGGATATTCCGTTCGCATAACATCACTCTCCGATGTTATGCTACCAACTTCTACAGCTAATTATAATTGAGCCAAAAGAAACAATCATTTACTTTAAGTAAATAATAATATATAATGAGGAAAGAAATCGGTTGCTGTGTGGTGAAAAAGCACGGAAAAGACAATATACCGTGCCATCCTATCTGCCGGCAGTCAACCGCCGAAAAGAAAAAGCCCAGAATCCTCATTCACCCGGACAGCTTGGGAGTGACAGCACATTTGAAATGACTTTTTCCGCGCTGCATAACCCCCATTGAAAAAGTCGTCTATGTAGTGTATAATTAAAAAGCAAGTTTGTGACAAATTATGCGGGGATTTGTGTAGGTTAGGCAGTTTCCCTGTTTTTATAAAGCCGGGCGTAGTTTCTTCCCAAAGGAAAACGGCATCTTTCTATTTGTAACGAAAGGAGGGCAATGACGTGGACGGCAGCAAGAGGTCAAAACCAACAAAAAAGAGCCGGATCCTTATCGCTGTGTTTGCCCTCGTTATGCTGATCGCCTCCGTTGCTGTCTTTACAGCGACTTATCGTAGATTGCAAGCCACCATCTCCAACGAACGTGTCGAGTATGTAACAGAGCTGACTCATCAGATCGTTGAGAAGGTCAACGCTACCATCCAAATACACTTGCAGGAAGCGGTAGCCAGCGCGACCCTTATGAATAAAACACAGCCGAAATCTTTTGCGGATATTCAATCTGTTTTTGACATCGACAACCCCGATGAGCTCACCAGTGACGGGCAAACTCTATTTGTATCGGCGCAGGGTCGATGCTATCTGCCAAACGGGGATACCCTTCGTGTCGCGGATACAGGCTTTCTATCCATTATCTCCACCCAACGCAAGGCAACGTCCTCCTTTTCGCAGGTGACGTCCTACGGCGATTATTGGCTATTTGGCGCGCCGCTTGATTCAATATCCATAGACGGCATTGAGATGATCGCAATTATTCGGGCATTCCCCAGTGAATCATTTTCCGACAACATGACCGTTGAAATGTTTGATAGCCAAACCAGCTCTTTTCTTGTTTCAAATACAGGCGCGATCATGGTAAAGGGGCATAACGCCACTGGCTATGGCAGTAATCTGATCTATTCATTGGCAGCTAAGGGCATAGACGACAAGGACGCGGAAAAGCTGTTCAGCGCTTTTCAAAAGGCGGAATTGACAACAGACTTTTTTGAGATCGAAGATACCCAATGGATCATTCAGAGTCAAGCGGTTCGTGACGACTATGTCCTGGTGGTAGTACTGCCGCTGCAAATCACAGCCAGCGAAACGGTTGCCTCCATGAATCAGCTGATCTTTCTGGTGGTGGTGTTGTTGACCTTAACGCTTGTGACGATCCTGGTGGTGGTTATCCGACTGCAAAGAGCCGCGGCGGATAGACGTTTGCAGCAGGAAACCTTTAAGAGCGAGCTGGCAACGCAAAGCGCCAATAACAAATCCGAGTTTTTAGCCAAGATGTCCCACGACATCCGCACTCCTTTGAACGGGATCATCGGCATGACCTATCTGGCTGTGCAGAACATGGAAAACAAGGTTGAGCTGGAGGAGGATCTTTCAAAAATCCAGATCTCTGCCGACTACCTGCTCTCGCTGGTCAATGACATTCTGGATATGTCCAAGATCGAAAGCGGGAAAATGGAGTTTCGACCTGAACCGATCAACGTTGAGCATGTGTTGCGAGACGTATCCCAGCAGTTTATGGAAGAGATCGCAAGGAAGAAAATCAGCTTGTCGCTGGTCGAGACAGAAAGCGTGCCGTATAGCTACCTATGCGATAAGCTCCGTATTCGTCAGATCATGATGAACCTCGTTTCCAACGCCGTAAAATTTACGCCGGCGGGAGGGCGGATAGACCTTGCCATGACGATAGAAGCCGCGGGAGCGGGAAGGGATCAGATCACATTCACCGTGGCTGATAACGGCGAGGGCATGAGCGAAGAATTCCTGCAAAGGATCTTCAAGCCCTTTGAACAGGCAACAGGCAATACCGCCGCAGAGCATGGCGGCAGCGGATTGGGCTTGTCTATCGTGAAGAATCTGGTTCGAATGATGAACGGCACGATCACCGTGGAGAGCGAATTGAACGTAGGCAGCCGATTTGTTGTCAGCATCCCCATGCAGCAGACGGAAAAGGTAAAAGAGACCGAGCTGTTCTTTCAACAGACGGCGTCGGATGACGAAGCCCCAACCCCCTCTATGCCGTTTGCAGGTCGCCGTGTCCTCCTGGTAGAGGATCACCCAATCAACGCGCAGATTGCTTCCAAGGTGCTGTCCAGGTGGGGGCTTGATGTGACAGTAGCAGAAAACGGGAAATTGGGTGTGGATACTTTCTGCGCTTCTGAAATCGGATTCTTCTCTATTATTTTCATGGATATTCGTATGCCGGTAATGGATGGCTATGAAGCCGTTGAAAAAATGCGGAGCAGCGGGCGAGACGACGCAGCTTCGATCCCGATTTATGCGATGTCAGCCAATGCCTTTGATGAAGATGTTGAAAAATCCATCGAGGCTGGGATGAATGGTCATTTGAAGAAGCCATTGGAAATGAATAAACTCAAGCAGGTTTTGGAGCATTGCTTGTTAAAGGAGAATGGCATATGAAGGGCTTGAAACGGGGATCGTGCGTACTGTTTACACTGCTGTTGGCGCTTAGCTGCTTCACGGGATGCACCAGCCTGACAAAAAAGAACGCCGCGCAGGCGGTCAACGAAGTGCTGACCCTGCGTCCCTATGACACAAGCAAGCAGGTCATTACGATCTCCGTAACGGACGGCATCAACTACGACTCGCTGTATGCAACGCTATCAGAGCAATTCCCGGAGATCAGCTTTGTTCTTCGCCCCGGTTCGCAGACGGAGGCGAAAATTCGCAGCAATACGGACGACATCTACCTTGTCATAGACGCCTCGCTTGTGGCTGATGTGGAGCGCAATCTGCTGGACCTGTCCGCCTTTGAGTGCGCGGGGAAATACTATTCCACTTCCCTGCAAAGCTGCTCCAGCATCAATGACGGCAAGCAATATCTGCTGCCGCTGCCCGGCGTGATCACGGGTATCGTCTACAATAAGACGCTGTTCGCGGAAAACGGCTGGCAGGTGCCACACAGCAAGAGCGAGTTCTTTGAACTATGCCACACCATCCAGGCAAGCGGCATCGTGGAAAGGGCGTTCCAACCCTCCATTAAGTATTCCGACGGCGTAATTAACATTGCGGAGATGTTCAACGAGAGCAATCTGTTTTCCACGCTGGAATATTACCAGTGGTTTGAAGATTTTGCTTCAACGGACGACACCAGCTCCGCGTTTGTGTTAAAGCCTATCATCGAGTGTTTTCAGGAGCTGCTCGACGAGGAGATCATTACGCTTGCCGACTTTGAGATGAAACCCGGCGAGCGCTCAAAAATGATGTATAAGGAGCGCTCTGCTGCTATGACCATCGAGACGCAACTGGTCACCAAATACGCTCTCGACCAGGAAAGCACAGACGAGTTTGGCCTTTTCCCGTTCTACTCCGGCGATAGCGCCCAAGACGGCTTTGTGAAGTGCGACCCCATCGCCTATGTGTGTATTTCCAGCAAATTGGGGGAAGCGGGGAATGAAGCAAAGCTGAAAACAGTCCAGCAGATCCTTGATTTTTTCAGCACTGAGGCGGGCATGGCCTGCTTTGTGGAGGAAGGCGGATTTGCGGCATCCCAGCTCAAGGACGTGAAGGTCAAGTTCCCCACCAGTAGTATTTACGCAGATGTGCAGGAAGCAATCGACGCTGGCCGGATGGTGCAGCTATCGCCTATCATGAAGCGCAGTATGGGGCAGGGTAAGACTGTGCTGAACGAAGTCATCAACAGCGTGTTTGACACGGCGCGTCACTCAACGACGATCACGGGCGATGAGACCTTGGCAACCTTTGAACAGGCCGTTGCATACGCGGATACCTATAATCGCAACCTGAAAAGCAAAAGCCCCCGTGAGGTGGAGACGATCTATGCGACGGTGACAGAGCCGTTTACGGTGCTTGAAACCTCCGAGTATATGGCGCAGATGCTGATGGAGCAGTCAGGTGCGGAGCTGAGTCTCTTCCTGTGCAATTCGCGCTATCGCGGCAACACGATAGCGTTTTATCAAGGCGATCAGGTCAAAACAACAGCCGACAGCATCCAGCCCTATGATGTAGTAGCCAGCTTTGACTTCACAAGAGGCGGCACACCCACTGATGAGAATGACTTCAAGATGGCCACGGTCAAGATGACCGGCAGTCAGATCCTACAGGCGCTTGAGGATTCGCCATACGACAATGAAGGATGGTTTCAAGCGTTCTACGTTGGGGCTGGGCTGAAAATCGAGTTTGCTCCATGGGCGCAGAAGGGCTCTCGTTATATCAATGTAGCCTTGGCCGACGGATCGCCCTTGGAGCCTGACCGCCTGTATACGGTTGCCATTTGGAATAACACCGTCAAGCAGGAGTACATCACCGAATATGTCAAAATCCATGAGGGACAGTTTGCCGATTTGCTGCGCACGCAGATGATGAAGGACAAGGTGATCTCGCCCGTAGAGGACGGCCGCTTTACTCTCAACTGGAATATCGTTGCAACGGAAGCTGAGAACACTGCTGTGAAAAACGAAAAATGAAGCGTAATGAAGTCGGGAGCGACGTATCCAAGGGAAAGAGCATGGATGTGGCACTCCGTCCATCGGGCGTTACGGTGATAACAGTGTCTCATGACGGCGCAAGGCTTGCCAGACGAGCTTTAGTTGACGCATACGATATATAGCAGTTGCCATAAGACAGCTGGCGAAATTGCAATGACAGAATTGCGCTATCCATAAAAACAGCCGCACCACGGTAAGCGTCTATCAAGACGCTATGTTTGATACAAAGAAAAAAGCCTTCTCCGGTGTGTAAATACCGAAAAAGGCTTGATTTGCTGGACTTTCACAGTGTTTATCGTCTGTGGAAGCCCAGCATTTATTCTATTGTCAGTGTCTTTCACCCGCCTCGGACGGTGCCGGATGGCATTCTGACAGGCCCGGAAAAGGTAAAATTAAAAAGTATGGCAAAATTAAAAAGTATCAGTCATTCATGAAAGCATCAAATTCCTCAATGCGGTCAATCCACTCCAGTTCCTTTTGCTTCTTGGCTTTGCTGTCAAGAACATTGGCATTAGGATTCCTTTTCAGAATTTCTGCTTTCATTTTCTTCTGTTCTGATTTTGTTGTGGGAACCAGTTTTGTACCACCCCACCAAGTTTTCGCTATCTTCTGGGTAACATCATACACAGGTTCCTTTTGCTTCTTTTTCCTTCCGAACATGTCCGTCCTCCGTTAATCCATGCCGCCGCTGCCCTTATTGCCACCAAACTCGCATCCATGCACATGATCGTGGCCATAATACCAGCGTCCATACCTGTATCCATAGTGCGGTGGACAATGAGCGCAGTCTCCGTTGCAGCGACCGTTGTGCCTATGTTGCTGAGATTCGCTGGCCATGCTGACTCCAGCGATTACACCAAACAAAGTAGCAAAGAAACCGGGCCGTTTCGGTGGTGGACTGTAGTCGTCCACATATATATCGACTTCTTCCAAAGGCTCGTCCTCTTCGATTTCCTCTGGTTCTTCGTCTTCGTATTCTTCCTCTTCACGCAAATCTTCCGGGAGCAGAATATTCCGCTGCTTGCAGATTTCGATGATGACCTCATCATCAATCTCGCCGTACAGATATTCCATATCCTCGGCTGTTAATCGCTCCGCCGAATTGCGCACTGCTGCTATTGCCAGCGCCTTATCATTGATACAGGCAAACTCGACCAGATCGGAGCCTGAAAAGGCCAGCTTCGCTTCGACCGCTTTGCGGAGCAGCCGATTTGCCGCCGGTACATTGACCTGCAGCTCGATGATGATTTCACCGACTTCATCAGCAGAACCTAACGAGGTTAGGCCAGACAGATTTCGTACCTGAGTGCTTTCTGCCCAATCATAGAATTTTTCGTAGTATTCATCCCATGTGTACTGGCGCATCTGACTGGCCTCCTTCCGTTTTAATCGTTCAGGGAGATAGACAATTCTCCTCCGAAATTGTTCATTGCAAATCTGCCATCCTCAAACAAAGTTTCCTTTTCCATTTGGTATTCAAACGGGAAAAGATATGTGGACGAATTGATGTCAGTACTCTGCTGCATTTACGATGGAATCCTCAAGATATGAGGCAAAACTCGTATCTTTGTAAATGCGTGTAACATCCATATTTCCCATCGCACGAAGAGTACTCTCCGGCAGTTTTGCCGTTAACTTTAGGTTTTTGATGGTGTTAATCATACCGTCGATTCTTTTGCGTTTTTTCTCAAGGGTATCAATCAAACAATCAAATTCCTCAAGCATATCCAAAGTAGGTGACTCCAAGAGTGCCTTTATGGTTTTGCGCTCATAGCCGACCTCCACAAAAATCTGAATCAAGATCAGCTTCTGAATTGCAGCATCATCATAGAGCCAGTATCCTCCCTCAGTGGTACTCGTTGGTTTCAGCAATCCGACCTTGTCGTATTCTTGCAGAGTTCTACGGGTAACACCTACGATTTTGCAGACTTCACTAAGTCTTTTCATTGCATCCACCCCTTTCTGCACCCTTATTATAATCCTGCCCGCTGCGTGCAGGTCAAGAGGTTTTTCAGAAAAAAATGTAAATATTTTTTGAACGGTCCCTCTAAAAACACAAAAAAGAGCCGGTCCTAAAACCGACACCCTAAACGACACCCCGACACCCTTGTGCCTATGCCGCATTTCTTTGTATTAAATAGTGAGTCTTAATTTCAAACGAGGATAATATGTGAGCCTGTCGTTTTTGGCAGGCTCACATATTAAACGTCGGCTTTCTTCGGTTGTAGATTGCGGCAGCTTTCTGGTGCGTGGAGCGGCGTGAGCTTCTCAGTCCAGCCTGCATCTTTTCCCAGTAAAGACCCTTGATGCGGTCCCGGCGTTTCCCGCAAAACAAAAACAGCGTGTTAGTAAAGGGGGCAAGCTGGAATTGCTGCTGTACCAGACTGGCCAGCCCATCAATCCCTTTTCTCAGGTTGGTGTAGCCGCAGGCAGTGCAAACACGGTCCGCGCCAGTAAACTCATTCAGCATGATTTGAGCACTTAAGGATCAATGCTGACCATTCGACGCAGTATGAGATACAATTCCGTTAGAAAAAAGTTTGAAATCGGACCTACAAAGCGCCGAAAAATCAGAACAGTTGACTTCTGCGATACTTTACTCGCCATTTTGAAAGAGGCCAAGCGCAAACAAATGCTTAGCAGCATGAAATATGGCGAACTGTACAAGCAAAACTATTATATCAAAGCTTAATGAATCCGGTGTCGCGTATAAACGCAATGGTGGAGACAGCAAGCTGCCCGGACTGCTGAGCCTTTCATTTCCGGGGAAGGACGGAGAGGCAATCCTTCATCGTATGGACCTTATGGGCATCAGCATTTCAACTGGCTCTGCCTGCCACAGCGTGAATACAGAAATTTCCCATGTCCTGCAGGCCATTCAGCTCAATGAGGATTATGCTAAAGGTACGATTCGCATCT
The DNA here is from genome assembly GCA_028692035.1 of Oscillospiraceae bacterium. GTDB lineage: Bacteria > Bacillota > Clostridia > Oscillospirales > Ruminococcaceae > UBA3818. The sequence goes on along the minus strand of JAQUYD010000019.1, from coordinate 6,656 downwards.
CGCTGGGAAAGAATAATACTGAGAAAGAGGTCGAGAGGATTGCCGCAGCGCTGGTGAAGATTCTTTTGTAACGCTTCCTTCGAAAAAAGTGTAAAAGAGAATTAAAGTGTTGACAAATATTCTGAAAGACTGTTTCAACAGATCTGAAAACATACCGACTGGTCCTTACAGTTATTGAAGATAACAACTTCTGCAAGAGAAGGTATATCGTTAGTCAATTCTTGGATTAAGCAACGCCATCATAAGAGTTGGAGTCGAGCACAGCTAGTAAAAGCAATGAGTCCAGAGGATGTTCCAGATGAGATGAAGGCTGTTATTTTCTTTCTTATGAGCAAACAAATGTAAACCGGATTTTTATGGTGGTAAAAGAATCTACAGCGTTTCTGCTTCTGTTATAAATAGTATAATATGGCACATTTTTGCGCCAGCGTCAACAAAGAAACACGGCGGAACCGAATTTAATCAGGCCGCCACCTAAGATGAAAGTTCCATGAGTCAAACTTTACATCGCTATAAGCAAAGAAAAGCCCGGCAGCTATCAAAGCGCCTCCAATCGCCGGCGTAGCTCCGTGTCGCTCAGCTTTCCCCGTTCCGCCTGCTCTTTCAGTTCTTGTGCTTTCGCCACGGCGTCGTTCCAATCGTCCCCGCTGATTTTGCCCCGGTTCTTTCTTGCCTTCAACCGGTTATAGGCCTTCGCATACTCCTTCTGAGCAGGAGTGGCGGAGGCCCTTCCTTTTGCCTCTTTCCGGTGGGCACCTACCTTTCGGCAGGTGCGCTCTGTTTCACCCGGCGCTAAATTGTTGCAGTAACAGGTATTGTAGCCTTCGGTCAGCAAAAAATACCGTTCGCAATTGTGGCAGCGGCGTGGGGTGTTGCCCACCATCAGGCCACGGTAAAAGTCTGTGTAGAGAAAATGCGAGAGATAGGAAAATTCCGCTTTTTCCGCTAGGACAACCTTTCCATCTTCGGCGGGATGCAATTTGGGGACAAATTTGATTTGCGTAGGAAAGCTCTGTTCAAATTCTGGCATATTAAAAAGCCCTCCCGCTGCAGCCATATCAGAAAAGTATCGTGCATAAGCCGCTGCGTAGCTGTCGATGCTTCTACGCTTCAGCGGTTCGAGGTACAGCTCTAATATTCCGGCGACCTGCCCCCGAAAATTGCGAATGCTCTCGGGAAAGTACTCCAGACCGTTTAGAAGTCTCTCAAACATGGCGTGACCTTCGGAATGAATATCCTGAACTTCATTCCACTTTGACTGGTCGGAGAACATGAGCGGCAAGAGCCGATAGCTTGTCTCCAAATCCATCGGCAGTTCCCGATAGACGGGCATCTTAAAAATCAAATCCCAGACAGCGTTCAGCTTCTCCTGTGCGGAGCAAGCGGCGCTGTTCGTTTTTTTCCGGAGCAAAGCTGCTACCGTAGGCAGAAACGCCTGAACCCGCTGGTCAACTTCGTTCAGCACCGCCTCATCCATATTTAAAATGTCGGTGGTGCATTGCCCCAAAGGAAAAGATTTGCTCTTTACAAATAACTCACCCGTTCCAAACAGGACGGAAAGCTGGTCGAAATAGTCCGCCATCGTGCCACATCTCCTGTATCCGATAGAATTTTGAGATTTACCCATTCCATCCGGGAAGTATTGAAACTTTTTCCCAATTATGCTACGCTCATTGTACCAGATAGAAAATAAAAAATCAATCGGAAGAAATGGAGTGAGAAAAATATGGTGACAAAAACGGCAAGTGAGTGAAGCGGAAAAGAGAGGGGATGCAATTTGAAGTTCAACCGATGGCCCAAGCGTGACCCAATCAAAAACTATTTCCCCGTACCCAATGAGATTTACCACCTCGGTCTGAAGGCCGGCGAAATCGCCATCTACGGCTACCTGCTCTCCATTGAGGACAGGAAAACCTACCAATGCTGGCCCAGCTATAAAACCATTGGGAAAGCGGTGAGGATGAGCCCCAACACGGTGCGAAAGTATGTTGCGGCACTGGAGGAAAAGGGGTTTATCTCCACCGAGGCAACTATGATTCGCCGCAAAGACGGACGGCCCATGAACGGAAGCCTGCTCTACACCATTCGTCCTATTCAGGCTGCAGTGGAAATGTTCTATGTACGGCAGTTCCGTAAGATGGAGGAAGATGCGGATAGGCAACGCATCACCGAACAACAGGCAAAGCTCCCACACAGAAGCCCCTATGAGCCGCTGTGTGCCCCTTTGGACAAGAAGTCAAGTCCCAGCTCCACCCATGGCCAAACGGGCGATATTGAGCCGATTTCAGAGGAGGGGCGGAGGACAAATGGGTTTCTACCGAAGCCCAGCGAAGCGGTTTCGGGGGATGAACGGGAGGCGAAGGAAAAAGCAGGATAAAGGGCTGGAGCCGCCAGCGGCACCCGCCCAGCCACAAACACCCGCAGTGCGGGCGTTTTACGAGAATTTAGGCAGGGGTCAAAAACAGAAAAGAAAAGGTGCTTGCGGTCAGAATCCGCAGAAAGCCCAAAACAGCAGGATTTTAATCGGGGTCAACCCTAGAAAGGAAGATGAAATGAGCAAAAAAGAGAAGTTTGCGCTGTACCTCCCCCCAGAACTGCGGGAGGAGATTGACACAGTTTACGCCGTAGATCATTGCTCCAGCCGGACGGAGTTTATTGAAAAAGCAGTCCGGCATTACCTGGGCTGTCTCCATACAGAGCAGGCTGGGGCGGTGCTTCCGCAGGCGGTTAGCTCCGTCATCGAGGGACGGCTGGGCGTGTTCCAAGACCGGCTTTCCTCTCTGATGTACAAGCAGGCGGTGGAACTGGATATGCTCCTGAGCATCCTCGCGGAGAGCCTTGAGGTGGATGAGGAGAGCCTACGCCGGCTGCGCGGCAGGAGCATTGCCAACGTGAAAGCGACCAACGGCAGGCTGAGTTTGGAGCAGCACGCTCGGCGGGGAAGCGAGGCGTAGATGGCAAAGCTGATTCTCAAAAGCCCCTATATCAAGTGCGACGGCAGCGGAAAGGTCAGCGGGTACCTGCAATATATCGCCACCCGCGAGAACGTCCAGCGCGTCCCCGACGGTCGCCTGGCAACGCAAAAGCAGGAGCAGCTCATCGAAAAAATCGTCCGTGACTTCCCGGACAGCAAGGATTTATTCGAGTATGAGGACTACGAGGTGGCCCGCACCGGGGCGGCCGCCTCCGCTTTCATCACCGCAGCGCTGGAACTCAATTGGGATGCGGCAGGCCGCTCGGATGTATACATGAGCTATATTGCCACCCGCCCCGGCGCCCAGCGGCTGGGAGATCATGGGCTGTTCGGCGATGGAGATACTGTGGATTTGACGAAAGCCATGGGCGAGTTGGAAGGCTACACCGGGAATGTCTGGACGCATATCATCTCCCTGCGGCGGGAGGACGCTGCCCGACTGGGGTACGACAATGCCAGGGTGTGGCGCAATCTTCTGAAAGCGCACCGCAACGAAATTGCGGAAGCCATGAAAATTCCACCGGAACACTTCCGCTGGTACGCCGCTTTTCATGACGAAGGCGGGCATCCCCATGTGCACATGATGGCATGGTCGACCGATCCATCACAGGGATATTTGACTCGGGACGGCATCCGGCTCATCCGATCCAAGCTCACCAATGACATCTTCCATCAGGAAATGCTGCATGTCTACGAGCAAAAATTCGCCTCCCGGGACGAGCTGGTGAGACAGGCTCGGCAGGCCATGCTGGAGCTGACGCGGGAAATGGGACGCGGCTTGTGCGACCATCCCGAAGCGGAAAAGCTCCTGCTGGAGCTGGACCGGCGGCTGGAAACGGTGAAGGGTAAGAAACAGTACGGGTACCTGCCAAAGCCGCTCAAAGCACTGGCGGATGAGATTGTCGACCAGATGGAGCGCCTACCCGCCGTTACAAAGTGCTACGACAAATGGCTGGAACTGCAGGGGCAGGTGCAGAGCTATTACACCGGCGAAGCGGTGCGCCGTTTGCCCCTTTCCAAGCAGAAGGAGTTCCGAGCCATCCAGAATGCGGTGATTCAGGAGGCGGAGCGCATCTGTCTCGGCACGATCACTTTTGAGGATGAATCAGCGGAGCGGCTGGACGAACCGGAAAATATCTACCGCACCGTCGAGTATTATCGGCGGATGCGGGATGCCATCCATGATGAGAGCCTTTCGCTGGATGAGCGCGACTATGCCGTGGAGCAGATGCGGCAGTTGGCGGAGCGGGGCTACCCCTATGCGCAGCACCAGATGGGCAAACTCTATCGGGACGGCACCGTGGTGATTCCAGATATGGTTGAGGCCAAGGAGTGGTTTCTAAAAGCAGCGGCGCAGGAGGTTGCAGTCTCCCAATATGCCTTGGGCAAGCTACTGCTTTCTGAAGATGCGGAGGTGCGCGCCCCGGCAGAGGGGATGCGCTGGCTGGAAGCAGCAGTTCGAAACGGCAGCCATTATGCCGTTTATCGCCTTGGGAAAGAGTATCTGCGGGGTGAGGTTACGGAGAAAGATGTGTTCAAGGCGCTGGAATATCTGAACCGTTCAGCAGAGGTTGGAAACCAGTTCGCTCAATACACGCTGGGCAAACTCTACCTGATAGGGCGGGAAGTCCCGCAGGACAAGGAGCTTGCCGAGCATTGGCTAACTCTCTCCGCCGTCCAGGGCAACGAATACGCCCGATTCTTTCTTGATCGGATGGATCAGTTCCGGGAGCCAAGCGCCATGCTGGGTATCATCCGCCTGCTCCGCCACATGGCAAATATCTTCCGTGATCACTCTCTGCCGAAAATTGCTCCGGTAGGCGGGCAGATTGACCGCAAGCTCCGCAGAAAGTTGATGCAAAAGAAGATCGCCCAAGGTCATAATCCGAATGACCGCAAAGAACAGAACTGGACGATGTCCATGTAATCGGCGCCAAAATCTACGCCGCAATAATCAAAGAAAAAGCCCTTCCCCTGAGAAGGCAGAAAGGACACTGCATGAAGAAATCCAGATACAAATTCTTTGACGACCTGCCGCTGATGCTGACCGTGCCCGATGTTTCCAACGTGTTGGGCATCGGGCTGGCCCACGCCTACGAAATTGTCCGGCGGCGGGATTTCCCCACCATTACCCTCGGTTCCCGCATCATCATCCCCAGGGACAAATTTATGGAGTGGATCAATGAGCAAGCGGGCAAAAAAGATGAGCGGTTTTAGTAGCTATTCTCTCGCTTCTGTGGTATATGTTGGTGTTGCGAAGGAGGCGATTTCATGAGCAAAAAGCGTGCAAACGGCGAGGGTAGCATCCGCAGAAAGCCCAACGGACGCTGGGAGGGTCGGTACACGGTGGGGGTGAACCCCGCCACAGGCAAGGCGATTCAGCGGAGCGTGTCGGGCAAGACCCAGGCTGAATGCAAGGAGAAGCTGAAGCGGGCAATACAAGACAACCGTGGACTTGCGATCAATCACACCGGCGATTATACAGTAGCCGAGTGGTGCCGACTGTGGTTTGAAACCTACAGCAAACCCAATATTCGCGCCAGCACCGCCTACAATTACAATAACATGATTGAACATCATATCATCCCTGCCATCGGAGCCGTCAAACTACGGCAGCTGACCTCGCTTCAAATCCAGCGGATGTACAACGATACCAAAACCCAGGGGCGGGTCAAGCGGTTCGAGAAAACCACGGATTTAAGCCTCTCCAACAGCTATGTGCGGGGGCTTCACATGATGCTTCATAACTGCCTGCAACAGGCGGTGAAGGAGCGGCTGATACCATACAATCCTTGCGACAACTGCCGTATCCCCAAAAAGGAAAAGGCAGAGATGAAGATCATCCCGCCCGAAAAGGTGGGTGCCTACCTGAAAGAAGCGGAGCAATACGGCGTGCTACCCATCTTTTATCTGGAGCTGACCAGCGGTCTGCGACGGGGCGAGCTGCTGGCCCTGCTGTGGGAGGACTTGGATGCGGATAGCCGCATCATTACAATCAATAAGCAGGTGACCCGGCAGGACGGCGAACTGGTGGTGTCCGAGCCCAAGACACAAAACTCCATCCGCAAGGTGGCGGTGCCCCAGCAGACGGTGGACCTGCTCATCACCGAGCATGAGTGTCACCCGGACAGCCCCTACATGTTCATGTCTCCCAGGACAGGCGGGATGTGGAGCCCGGACGCCATCGGGCGCATCCACAAAAAGCTGCTGGCGGCCGCAGGGATTGATACCGGAGTGCGGTTCCACGATCTCAGGCACCCGTATGTCAAGCCCACGACAAAAAAATTATTTCTTTCTGCACGGTGCAGGCTGCTCGATTTTACGGCTCTTTTCTGCTTCTTTTCTGTGTTCAGTCGCAAAGAAATCGCGTAGCTTCTGCTTCTCATCGGGAAGTATACAAGCGAAACTACCGGAGCTTGTCCGGCAATAGAACGCTGCTTTCATAATCGTCCTCCTGTCAAATTGTTGTGTCGAAAAAGTCTTTGACCTTGTAAACAACCTCAATCCGCTTATCGGGGAACACATACGCCTTGTCAATGAGTATATCAACAAGGGTAAGCTTCTGCGTCTCAATGGAGATACTGCCGGACCTGTTGTCCTCCACGGAGAGTCGGATATACAGCGCGGCACGGATGGTCAGGTCCGCTGCCGGAGCTGGTGTCTTTACCTGCTCTTTTCTGCT
>JAQUYD010000018.1 GCA_028692035.1 Oscillospiraceae bacterium | reverse complement strand
GCTGGCAGAGCATGCGGCTGTTAACCGCAGGGTCGTAGGTTCGAGCCCTACTTGGGGAGCCATATGAAGAAGAGGGTGTATCAATTGATACACCCTCTTCTTCCTTTCTGTTCTAGCCTTGCATATGTAATTCTTCGCTTTTTGCGAAATACTTCTTTTAGCACCTTTTCGGTCGGCTCACCAAAAATCGAGCCATTGTTATATTGGCGAAAGTCTAACTCCCCTGAAGGATCAATTGATTTTTGGCCGGGTGGGAATTTCTATACAAAACCCGCTAAGCCGTTGTTCCCAAGGCATTGTAGACTGCGGATTTATTTTAAAGAGAGGTTGACAATCGCACATCCATCTGGTAGAATTATAAACGTTGCTAAAAGGCGAGTGGGGTAATTATGGGCCATTAGCTCAGTTGGTTAGAGCAACCGGCTCATAACCGGTCGGTCCCGGGTTCGAATCCCTGATGGCCCACCATTTTATCATAGGGGCATAGCTCAGTTGGTAGAGCAGCGGTCTCCAAAACCGCGTGCCGAGGGTTCAAGTCCTTCTGCCCCTGCCAAGATAAGTTGACAAGCTTTCGATGAGGAAGCTTGTCAACTTATTTTTTATCCAAGAAAATATTAAGTAACTACCGACAGTTTCTCTCCAGGGCGGTTTGCTGAAAATGGTTTCGTCATATTGTTTGAAAAATAGCTTTATTCAAGCAAATTATATCATAATTATGGACGGTTTAAAGCCGATGTTGTATCATATACATAACCAATAAAATCTTGTGGCAAACCGGCCGAAAGGCAGGGGCGCCAAGTTATAGGCATGTTTCAGCATATTATGGTTGGCAGCCAGTTGCAAACGAAACCGCGCTGCCATCCGGTAGGGTGGTTTTGCGCTCATCGGAAACAATTCAAAATTTCCGGAGGCAGCGGGCATGGGGTTTATCGCGCCCGTGGAACCAGAGAGCGGCAGAGAGCAAAGCATACTGGAGTACCTGACGTCCACGGCGGAGCGTGCAGCAGGGTTTGGGGCGAACTTCGGCGCGAGAGACGCGGCGTATCATTGCGGACTGTTACATAATATTGGAAAATACTCAGTGGCGTTTCAAAAGCGAATCAAGGGCTCGAACATCCGGGTGGAGCATCCTACTGCCGGAGCGGTAGAAGCCTTTGGCCTGCCGGATTCTGCTGCCGCGTTTTGTATCGTGGGACATCACGACGGGATGCCGGACAGGGAAGAACGGAGCAGCTGGACACCCCGGCGCGATCAGTTCCATATTACGCATTGGATCCGGCCAGATTTTAAAAAATATGTCAGAAAATACATAAAATCCATTTTAATGTTGAAACAATTATGGTAAAATACCGATTAAGCAAGAAGGTTTTGGCCCCATGTCTTAGGGCTAGGCGATTGATTTCTGATAGCAGATGATGCCGAACGATCCAGGCAACGCATCATTTGGTTTTGGGCCACGTTATTTTTTTGACCGGATCGCTAAAAAACGGACATGCAAACGAGTTGACAGAAAAGAGAATGCCAATGAATGAATATTTTGCCCATTTTCGCATGGGCTTAAATGGCAACAGAGAAACACAGACTGTGGCTGCGCATTGCAGGCAAACGGCGGAATACGCTTCTAATACGCTAAAGCCGATTGACTTGGATTGTGTGGGCTTTCTTGCAGGCTTGCTGCATGATGTTGGAAAGCGAAAACCGGAATTCCAGGCTTATCTGAATCGCGCGGATGGCGTTCGTGGCACTGTGGACCACAGCTCCTGTGGAATGCAGATGCTGTTCCAGCGATTCCACGGTGCATATGCAAAAAATGATCAGGACGTTGCCTGTGAGATTATGGCCTATGCGGTGGCAGCTCACCATGGGCAGATGGATATCGTCAACGCCAGATCTGAAAACGGTTTTCTGCGCCGGCTAAAAGCGGAGACGGCAGAGGACCGGCAGGCAAAGAACAATTTTTTGGCACAATGCACATCAGAGGCGGAGCTGTCGGCATATTTTCAGCGCGCATCAAATCAACTTTCTCCCGTCCTGGAGCGGCTGTGTGAAATAACAGCCAAAGAGGATGAGGTGTACTTTTACACCGGCCTGTTGGCCCGTCTGATTTTGTCTGCAGTGATTGAAGGAGACCGGCGGGATACCGCAGAGTTTATGAATGCAAGAGACGCGTTTGATGATCTTCAGGTGGACCGCTGCCTGTGGGAAGAATGCCTTGTTCGGGTTGAGAAACGCCTTGCAGGCTTCCCCATGTCTGAGCCGATCCATTTGGCGAGGAAAAAGATTTCCGAGCAATGCCGGGCCCGCGCAGATCTACCATGTGGCATTTACCGTCTGAACGTGCCGACAGGCGGCGGAAAAACATTGGCTTGCCTGCGATTTGCGCTGGCACATGCGGCAATCCACGGGAAGAAAAGGATCCTTTTTACGGCGCCGTTGCTGAGTATTTTGGATCAGAACGCCCAGGTGATCCGCACCTTTGTGCAGGATGACGCCCTGATTTTGGAGCATCATTCAAATGTCGTCCAGGAGACGGCGGAAGATCCGGAACAGAACATGCAAAATGAACTTTGGACAGAGAATTGGTCCGCCCCGATCATCATCACCACGCTGGTGCAGCTGCTGAACACCTTCTTTTCCGGTAAATCAAGCTGTACCCGCCGATTTCAATCATTGTGCGACAGTATTATTGTCATTGACGAAGTTCAAACGGTGCCGACGAAACTGTTGAGCTTATTTCAGCTTGCAATCAACTTTTTAAGTGAAGTCTGCCATGCAACGATTCTGCTGTGTTCGGCAACGCAGCCCTGTTCAGAATATACTGAGCATCCGTTGCAAGAGGGTATAAAAGACCTGGTTTTATACGACGAAAACATTTGGAACGCTTTTCGCCGGACGACAATTCTAGATGCCGGCAGAAAGAGGCTGGAAGACGTTGCCGCGTTTACGGCTCACGTTTTGTCTAAGCGGGAAAGCCTTCTGGTGGTCTGTAATACAAAAGTGCAGGCATCTTTTTTGTACCAGCAGCTGCAGCAGGGCGATGCGCGTCTATTTTACCTCTCTGCGGGCATGTGCATGGCGCACCGACGGGTGGAGCTGGAGCGGCTGAAAGCCGCGCTGGAGCAGCGCCGCGCAAAACCCGACGCATCCCCCAAGGTCGTCTGCGTTTCGACGCAGGTGATTGAAGCGGGGGTGGATATTTCCTTTGACGGTGTGATTCGATTTGCCGCCGGGATGGACAGCATTGTCCAGGCGGCGGGGCGGTGCAATCGAAACGGCGAACGGCAACAGGGCGCACCGGTTTATGTTGTCTGCTGCGAGGATGAGCGTCTGGCAAATTTGACGGAAATTCGAGACGCCAAACATGCGACGCTGGCGCTGCTCAGCCAATTTGAGGCGGAGCCGGCTGCGTTTGGAGACGACCTGTCCTCTGAAAGTGCCATCCGATTCTTTTATCGGAATTTGTACCGGAATATGGCCGTTCACGCCTGCGACGGGCCTGTAAAGGGAAAGGCGTATACCCTCTATCAACTGCTCTCAGACAATGCCTATTTTGCGTCTGGGTGCAGTGAAAATCAAGACGCCATGCAGTTTTACCTTCGGCAGGCGTTCCAGACCGCAGGCCAGGCGTTCCAGGTTTTTGACGAGGATACAACCGATGTGCTGGTCCCATACGGCCAGGGGGCGGAGTTGGCAAAAGAGCTCGGCAGCGGATGGGCCAAGTATGATCTGGCGGCTGTTAAAGAATTATTAGATCAGGCAAAACCTTACACCGTGTCGCTGTATCGCGGGCAGCTGAACCGTCTGGAGCGGGAGGGAGCCCTTTATCCGTTGGCGAATGGATCCATTTTGACGTTGGATCCGCGCTATTATGATAAAAACGGTGTAGGCGTGTTAAGCGAAGCATTGGAAATGGAACTTTGGTGTATGTAAGAATGGAGGTGGCGTATGCAATATACCAATCAAGTGTCTTTCATGGTAACCGGAACTTATGCGTTGTTTTCCGATCCGGTTATGCGTGTAGGCGGAGAAAAATGTACCTATCAGATTCCAACCTATGAGGCGATAAAAGGGATTCTTTCATCGGTCTATTGGAAACCGACCCTCGTCTGGTATGTGGACCGGGTTCGGGTGATGAACCAGATCCAAACGGAGGTGAAGGGAATCCGGCCTATCCATTATCAAGATGCAAAAAATGACCTGTCCTTCTATACCTACCTGAAGCAGTGCCGCTATCAAGTGCAGGCGCATTTTGAGTGGAATGAAAACCGGCCTGAGCTGGCGGGTGACCGCAACGAACATAAGCATTTTCAGATCGCCCAGCGCATGATCGGCCTTGGCGGCCGCAGAGATATTTTCTTAGGCACTCGGGACTGCCAAGGCTATGTGGAGCCCTGCGTATTTGGGGAAGGGGCAGGTGCCTATGACGATGTTCCCGAACTCAGCTTTGGGATGATGTACCACGGGATCACCTATGCCGACGAGGCTTATTCCGATGAAACCAAAGGCAAAATGACGGTCCGGTTCTGGTACCCCACGATGAAGAACGGTGTGATCACCTATCCCAAGCCGGAAGCTTGTCCGCTGCAAAAGCCGCTGCGGGAGACATCGGTTAAACCCTTTGGCGAAGTATACAATAATTTTACCGGCTTGAAAGAATTCGGGGAGGTGGACTAATTGGGCTTATTGGAAAAAGCCTGCGAGACCTATGACGCCCACCGGCACTTGATCGGCGTACCCGACGCGACCCGTGAGCCGCTGGCGCCGATTTCCCACATGATACAAAAAGCCCAGTTGGAGATCACGCTGGATGCAAATGGCGCCTTTTTGGCTGCGGAAGCGGTTGTGAGCGCCAAGGATGCACTCCGGGATGAGACCAAAACCATCATTCCAGCTACAGAAAGTTCGGCGGGAAGAACAAGCGGCATTTGCTCGCATCCTTTGTGCGATAATCTCACCTATCTTGCCCCGAACGGTGGGGAAGCCTACAAAGCGTATGTTGAGCAGCTGACGGACTGGGCGGCCTCTCCATACACGCACCCAAAGGTCCGCGCTGTTTTAAACTATGTTTGCCAAGGGACAATTTTAGAAGATTTGAGTCGTGCGAAGCGGATCGAACTGGATGAATCGGGAAATTTCCCGGAAAAGCATAAAAAAGATCTTGTCCGCTGGCGGGTTGTCAATACCGGCGAGCGGGACGCGTGCTGGGAGGATCCGTCGCTGTTTCAAGCCTTTATCGACTATTACCGATCCGTACAGGTAGGGGAGCCGAAAGATTTTTGCATGATTAGCGGCCAGCTTTCACGTTGCACAGGGAACCATCCCAAAGGGGTTGTGCCCGCTTCAAACGGTGCCAAGCTGATTTCAGCGAATGACAGCAGCGGCTTTACCTACCGGGGGCGCTTTACAGAATCCCGGCAGGCGGCCACCATCGGTTATGAGGCATCGCAAAAGGCCCATAGCGCGCTACGGTGGGTGGTTGCGAACCAGGGAGTGGCGCTGGGCGGCAGGACCTTTGTCTGCTGGAACCCCAAGGGGAACCCGGTACCAAACCCGGCGAAAAACCCTATGCGGCCGAAACACGCCCAAGAGAAGCTGGCAACGCCGACCGAATATCGAGAGCAGCTTGCAAACGCGCTGAAAGGCTGGCGGGAAGCGCTGCCGGATTTTGAGAATGTTATCATTGCCGCTTTTGACGCGGCTACCACCGGACGGCTTTCCATCACCTATTATAACGAGCTGCGCGCCTCCGATTTTTTGGACAGGCTGGCTGATTGGCAGCTCCATTGCTGCTGGGAGAACAACCAGTTTGGGTACCAGTCCCCTTCCATCCGGCAGATCGTGACCTGTGCCTATGGCGTCCAGCGGGGGAACTTTCTTGAAGTGGATGACCGGGTTATGCGGGAACAGGTCCAGCGGCTGATGCATTGTGTTATTGACCGGGCGGCCATTGGACAGGATCTGGTTCGGATGCTGGCACAGCGGGCGTCTACCCCGCAGGCATACGACAAAAACAACTGGACCAAGATTCTTTTTACCGCCTGTGCGGTCATCAAGGCATATCGTGAAAAACAAAAGGGGGAAACGTGGAAGATGGCCTACGAATTTGACAGAAAGGATCGCAGTTACCAGTTTGGCGGCCTGCTGGCAGTGTTGGAAAAAGTGGAACGCGACACCTATGATGCAAGTGAAGACCGGGAGCCAAACGCCATTCGCATGCAAACGGTCTTCAGCGAGCGGCCGATGTATGCCGCCAGAATTATCAACGATCGGCTCCTTCCGTATTTTGCCCGTCTGCGGCCGGCTAGCCGTACCTATTATAAGCAGCTGATTGGCACAATCATGGCAACCATCGACGCCTACGACACGACGGAGTTAAATCGCAGGCTGGAAGACAGCTATCTGATGGGCTACTATCTGATGCGCAAAGAGTTGTACACATCAAAAAAGGGATATGGGGAGGACGAAAAAAATGAGCGTTCTGGGCAATAAGATTGATTTTGTGGTGTTGGTATCTGTCCATCTGGCCAATGCGAATGGCGATCCGTTAAACGGCAACCGCCCCCGCACCGACTACAATGGGTTTGGCGAGATGACCGACGTATGCATTAAGCGAAAAATCCGTAATCGCCTTCAGGATATGGGAAAAGCTATTTTCGTTCAGTCTGCCGACCGCGCGACAGATGGTTTTACGAGTCTGAGCGAGCGCGCATCTAAGTGCCTGCCGAAGGTAAAAGATGCCGAAGAATATGCGCAGAAAGCCTGTGAGCTTTGGCTGGATGTTAGAAGCTTCGGTCAAGTTTTTGCGTTTAAGGCAGGCAATGTTTCCGTTGGCGTGCGCGGCCCAGTTTCTATCCACCAGGCGGTCAGTGCGTCTCCAGTGGAGGTGCGTTCCTATCAGATTACCAAAAGCGTAAATGGCGAGCCCGGCAAAGAAGGTGCGCGTTCTTCGGATACCATGGGTCAAAAGCACATGGTTCAGTTTGGCCTTTATGAAATCAAAGGATCCATTAACGTGCAGCTGGCGGAAAAGACCGGTTTTACCACAGAGGACGCTGCCGCGATCAAAGAGGCGCTCCGGACCTTGTTTGTCAACGATGCTTCTGCCGCGCGCCCCGAAGGGTCAATGGAGGTTGTCACGCTGTATTGGTGGGAGCACAACTGCAAAATCGGGCAGTATTCTTCTGCAAAGGTGCACCGCACCGTTCAGGTCACATTGAAGGATGGAGTGTCTGTTCCATCTGATGTGCAAGATTATGTTGTCACTTTGGAAAGCCTCCCCGGATTGGATCCCGAGGTGATCCCAGGTGTATAAAGAAGAAGATTATCTCCAGCTTTCTGGCTTGCAGCATTTTGCATTCTGCCGCAGGCAGTGGGCGCTGATCCATATTGAAAACCAGTGGGCGGAAAACTACCGCACAGTCGATGGACAGTTGATGCACCAAAATGCCCACGACAGCGGCTTTTCTCAGCTGCGTGGGGATGTGCTGACGATCAGGGCCATGAAGGTGTTTTCCGCGGCGATGGGCGTTTCGGGGGAATGTGATGTGGTAGAATTCCAACGGGATCCCCATGGCGTTTCCTTGCAGGGGCGGGATGGGCTGTGGCAACCATTTCCCGTTGAATATAAACGCGGCAGGCCGCAGGAAAACCAATCCAATGCGCTACAGCTGTGCTGCCAGGCGATGTGCCTGGAGGAGATGCTTTGCTGTCCGGTTCCGTCGGGTGCCCTATACTTTGGCGAAACACGCCGGCGGCAAACGGTTGCGTTCACACCGGCGCTGCGAAAGTTAGTGCAGGACGACTTAAAAGAGATGCATCAGTATTTTGAGCGGGGATATACCCCGAAGGTCAAGCCGTCCAAATCCTGCAACGCCTGTTCGCTGCAGGAGCTGTGCATGCCGAAATTGATGCGGACAAAGCCGGTGACGGAATATCTGCGGCAAAGCATGGAGGATGTGCCGTGAAAAAACTTTTGAACACCCTTTTTATCACATCAGAAGATGTTTATCTGACACTGGATGGCGAAAATGTTGTGGGAAAGCGGGAAAATCAGGTAGTTGCCCGTTTCCCGCTTCATACCTTGGGCGGAATTGTCAGCTTCTCCTACGCCGGCGCGTCGCCGGCGCTTATGGGTGCCTGTGCCGAACGGGCGATCACCATGAGTTTTTGCACGCCCCGTGGAAGGTTTTTGGCAAGAAGCAGCGGAGCCGGAAACGGCAATGTCCTTCTTCGCCGCGCCCAGTATCGTGTGGCGGACGATTCGGCTTCTAGCTGTCAGATTGCTCGGCTGATGATTTTTGGGAAGGTGTTTAATGCACGCTGGAGCGTTGAACGCACCTGCCGGGATCATGCGCTTCGGGTCGATGTGGAAAAACTAAAAGCCGCCTCAAGCAGACTGCGGGAGTTGCTGCCCCAAATACAATCAGCAACCGACCTAGAGGCATTGCGGGGATTTGAAGGCGTGGGCGCAGCGGTTTACTTTGGCGTGATGGACGACCTGATTTTAAACCGCAAAAATGTGTTTTCTGCGGTTGGCCGAACGCGACGTCCGCCTTTGGATCCGCTTAATGCGCTACTATCTTTTTCTTATACGCTGCTCGCACATGACTGTGCATCCGCATTAGAAAGCGTCGGCTTAGATTCCTATGTGGGTTTTCTGCACAGGGATCGGCCAGGCAGAACTTCTCTCGCGCTGGATCTAATGGAGGAATTGCGGCCGTGCATGGCAGACCGTTTTGTGCTGACCTGCATCAACAACCGGATGTTTGACGAATGCGATTTTGAATTTCGAGAAAGCGGTGCGGTGCTGTTAACGGATACGGCCAGAAAGACTTTTTTAAAAGGCTGGCAGGAGCGAAGAAGTGAACAAATCACCCACCCTTACCTGTCGGAAAAGCTGGAGTGGGGGATGGTTCCCAATGTGCAGGCTCTTTTGCTTGCTCGGCACCTGCGTGGTGATATAGAAACATACCCGCCATTTTTGTGGAAATGAGGAAGAGATGCTGGTTCTGATTACATATGATGTTAATACTGAAACAGCTGCGGGCCGGAAACGACTGCGCCAGATTGCCAAGCAGTGTGTGAACTATGGTCGGCGGGTGCAAAATTCTGTATTTGAATGTCTACTTGATGAAGCGCAATACAGGATGCTTCAGGCGAAGCTATGTGGCATAATGAATCAAGAGGAGGATAGTTTGCGATTTTATAATCTTGGAAACCGCTATGAAAATAAGATTGAACATTTTGGCTGTGACTATGGATATCAGCCGGAAGGGATTTTGATGGTGTAACTGCTTGGTGCGAAATAGAAGTACACATGCTTTTTTCGAGAGGTTCGCACCCCATAAGCTCCCTAAAATGTAGTTTTGTTTGAATCAAATTGCTGGATTATTTGTTTGCAACATGTTTTTGGAAGATTTTTGTGCTTGTTTTTGCGAGAATGTGCTGAAATTTTGTGCATTTTTGCTGTCGCTCCCCACACGGGGAGCGTGGATTGAAATTATATCATTGACGGCATGAACGCCTTGCGCTAACGGTCGCTCCCCACACGGGGAGCGTGGATTGAAATTGCCTCGGTGAGCCAGCTGGTCATGTCCCCGCTCGTCGCTCCCCACACGGGGAGCGTGGATTGAAATTTGAAGTAATTGACCAGCCACGCCACATTGTCCCGGGTCGCTCCCCACACGGGGAGCGTGGATTGAAATTCCCATGGCAACGATCCCATGACTTCACCCCGCCCGTCGCTCCCCACACGGGGAGCGTGGATTGAAATAATTAAAAGAGTATCCAGCCGAGGCACACCGTCCCGTCGCTCCCCACACGGGGAGCGTGGATTGAAATACCTATCAGGACAAGCCCATGCTGTATGCGGACGGGTCGCTCCCCACACGGGGAGCGTGGATTGAAATAACGAGGTGCGGGACTATTTGGGCGCCCTGCAATGGTCGCTCCCCACACGGGGAGCGTGGATTGAAATATTGTAACATTGCCCTTTTCCGAATGTTACAGGCTGTCGCTCCCCACACGGGGAGCGTGGATTGAAATTTGTATTCCCACCACGCCACCGACCCGTGCAGCGGGGTCGCTCCCCACACGGGGAGCGTGGATTGAAATTTCGGCACCACCAACAGCTCCGAGTATCTGCAAGAGTCGCTCCCCACACGGGGAGCGTGGATTGAAATCCTGCTCCCCCACAAAAACCAACGGCGGCCGCACGTCGCTCCCCACACGGGGAGCGTGGATTGAAATTCCGAATGTTACAGGCTCCTCAATGTTACAGGATGGTCGCTCCCCACACGGGGAGCGTGGATTGAAATACTGGTGTGCGGCAGCCAGCAGCAACGCCTCCGGGGTCGCTCCCCACACGGGGAGCGTGGATTGAAATGTGACCGTATCATTGCTGTTGAGCAGTCCACAAAGTCGCTCCCCACACGGGGAGCGTGGATTGAAATTGCGTGATCGCCGCGTCGATGTCGATACCGGCGTGTCGCTCCCCACACGGGGAGCGTGGATTGAAATTTTTTCTGCCGCTTCGATTTCCTCATTTACGAAAAGTCGCTCCCCACACGGGGAGCGTGGATTGAAATAGCCGGAAGGACGCGCCCCGCTCCGGTGTCGCCGGTCGCTCCCCACACGGGGAGCGTGGATTGAAATCGTCACGTTTTGGTTGTGATAGACCTTTTCCGCCGGTCGCTCCCCACACGGGGAGCGTGGATTGAAATCGGTTTTATCGGGGGTATGTGACGCTTCGGCGGTGTCGCTCCCCACACGGGGAGCGTGGATTGAAATGGTAACGCCGTCGAACAAAGGAGGAAAAACAATGTCGCTCCCCACACGGGGAGCGTGGATTGAAATCGTGATCCCGTTGTTGCCCTCTATGCGGAAGAACTGTCGCTCCCCACACGGGGAGCGTGGATTGAAATGCCGGAAGGACGCGCCCCGCTCCGGTGTCGCCGTGTCGCTCCCCACACGGGGAGCGTGGATTGAAATCTTATACGCAGCGAGCTGGAGGACACGGAACACCGGGTCGCTCCCCACACGGGGAGCGTGGATTGAAATAATATGACACGTGACGAAATAAAAGCAAAATCAATGTCGCTCCCCACACGGGGAGCGTGGATTGAAATGCTTGAATAGCGGCGCGTCGTCTATCTTGCAGCCGGGTCGCTCCCCACACGGGGAGCGTGGATTGAAATACGGCAGAGTGGAAAAACGGCATTGCGTATCAATGGTCGCTCCCCACACGGGGAGCGTGGATTGAAATGCCGGTCAAGTCGATTGATGTTTTGATCTGCTCGTCGCTCCCCACACGGGGAGCGTGGATTGAAATTCTTTCACGTACCGAACGGCGGCAGCAGACACAAAGGTCGCTCCCCACACGGGGAGCGTGGATTGAAATTTCAACATTGTCTTCTATGTTAAGATTGATTGGGTCGCTCCCCACACGGGGAGCGTGGATTGAAATAGCGCAAATATCTTGTTTTTGAATGTCAGAAATAGGTCGCTCCCCACACGGGGAGCGTGGATTGAAATTAATGCGGATATTATAAGGGGGCTCATCCTAAAAGTCGCTCCCCACACGGGGAGCGTGGATTGAAATCACAGCTTTGATGCCAATCCACAATGGCGGGGACGGTCGCTCCCCACACGGGGAGCGTGGATTGAAATATAATGTCCTCCTAAAAAATAATATTATCGGTCAAGTCGCTCCCCACACGGGGAGCGTGGATTGAAATACATTGGGTGAGGATACGCGGATCAACTGGCTTAGTCGCTCCCCACACGGGGAGCGTGGATTGAAATATCTGATAGTACGACAATTCGCGGGAAGAGAGTGTTGTCGCTCCCCACACGGGGAGCGTGGATTGAAATAGCTCGATTGCCGTGTAGAACCGGGTCTGCGGCACGTCGCTCCCCACACGGGGAGCGTGGATTGAAATACGTCACCGTGGTTCGAGCCGAGTCCGAGCTTGCAAGTCGCTCCCCACACGGGGAGCGTGGATTGAAATCACAGCTTTGATGCCAATCCACAATGGCGGGGACGGTCGCTCCCCACACGGGGAGCGTGGATTGAAATATAATGTCCTCCTAAAAAATAATATTATCGGTCAAGTCGCTCCCCACACGGGGAGCGTGGATTGAAATACATTGGGTGAGGATACGCGGATCAACTGGCTTAGTCGCTCCCCACACGGGGAGCGTGGATTGAAATATCTGATAGTACGACAATTCGCGGGAAGAGAGTGTTGTCGCTCCCCACACGGGGAGCGTGGATTGAAATAGCTCGATTGCCGTGTAGAACCGGGTCTGCGGCACGTCGCTCCCCACACGGGGAGCGTGGATTGAAATACGTCACCGTGGTTCGAGCCGAGTCCGAGCTTGCAAGTCGCTCCCCACACGGGGAGCGTGGATTGAAATAAAAAGCATGGACACATATGGAGTATATTCGCACGTCGCTCCCCACACGGGGAGCGTGGATTGAAATCGGAAAGCGATATCAAAGCAATCGTAGGCCACAGGTCGCTCCCCACACGGGGAGCGTGGATTGAAATTGCGTGGCCTCGTATACGCTCATTGCTTTGCCGTGTCGCTCCCCACACGGGGAGCGTGGATTGAAATCTGTCGGGAAATACAAGCGGTCTGTAATGCAATCGTCGCTCCCCACACGGGGAGCGTGGATTGAAATGCCAGTGCCGTATCCAGTAACACGGTAAAAGTCTGGTCGCTCCCCACACGGGGAGCGTGGATTGAAATTTAACCGGCAGGTATTGGGAATCCAGATAATCAGGTCGCTCCCCACACGGGGAGCGTGGATTGAAATCTACAGTTGTCCACACATCCATGGCATAAATCAGATGTCGCTCCCCACACGGGGAGCGTGGATTGAAATTCTGCCTCCAGTTGTTCCACACGCTCAGAAAGCGCGTCGCTCCCCACACGGGGAGCGTGGATTGAAATACAAGAAGGCGGGCATGATCCGGCGTGAACGGCAGTCGCTCCCCACACGGGGAGCGTGGATTGAAATCCGGTAATCCGCTACACTTTTGGGTTCCGCCGAATGTCGCTCCCACACGGGGAGCGTGGATTGAAATCTGGCGCGGTCGTAGTTAAACTGGACCGTCTCGTTGTCGCTCCCCACACGGGGAGCGTGGATTGAAATTGTAAGGGCAACGATAATTTGAGCAATGAGTACTGGTCACACCGGAGCTTAGGCCAAAGTTGCATACGCGTTTCTCACTTTTTCAACCCCCCCGTGGCAGGGTTATCTATGAGCCTGCCGTCTTTTGTAAACCGCGAACCGTGGCAGGGGCAGTCCCATGTGTGTTCAACCTTGTTCCATTTTAATGCACAGCCAAGGTGGGGGCAGCGCCTTGCCGTCGGCGTCAGCAGGCTGACGGCAGACTCGAACGCATTTACAGCAAGTTGCGGTCTCCAGATACTCCGAGAGGGGGAAAATACCTCGGCGAAAGAAGGCTTTGTGCCCTGCATGAGGTCGCAGAGAATCATTGCCGCTGCCATGGAGGAGCTCATCCCCCATTTGTTGAAGCCTGTGGCGACGTAAAGGTCCTCTGTTTTAGCAGAGTAGGGGCCAATATAGGGAACCCCATCCAGAGACATGCAGTCCTGCGTGGCCCAGCGATAGGTTTCTACCGCGCCGGGGTAGCATTGGGTGGCAAAGTCCCGCAGCTCCTGCCAGCCGCTGCCGTGTTTGCCGGTGCGGTGACCGCCGCCACCTATGAGCAGCAGCTTTTTGAAATGGCGAAAGGATAGCCCGTTTTGTGCCTCGTCCACATACATACTCTCCCAGCTCGGCGCGTTTTCAAACGCAATGACATAGGAACGGTGCTGATACAGCTTGAGAAAATAACCGCCATGCTTGTTGAGAAAGGGAAAGTGCGTTGCCACAATGATCTTTTTTGCAGTGATTCTGCCGCCGTCGGTGACTGCAGTGAGTCCCGCAAGCTCCCGCACCATCGTGTGTTCATAGATGTGTAGGCCCGGTGTGATCCCCAAGATGAATTTTAACGGGTTAAACTGCGCCTGTTTTTTGAATTTGACCGCGCCCACAACGGGAAATGGCAGCGGAAGCTGCTCAGTAAATGCGGCGGGAAAGTCCAGCTTTTGCAGCGCGGCCATTTCCTGTTCGAGCTTTTCACGGCTGTGAAGCGAATAGACATAGGCATCCTGTATTTCAAAGTCGCAGGGAACGCGTTGGCATAGCTCTCGGTATTTTTGCAGCGCCGCTTCGTTGGCGTGTAAATACTGCCCGGCCCTCTCGGTTCCAAACCGTCGGATCAGCTTGTCGTAGATCAGCCCATGCTGCGAGGTGATTTTTGCCGTTGTATTCCGGGTAACGCCGCTGCAGATGGTCTGAGCCTCTGCAAGCGTGTAGTCCGCCCCCGCTTGATGCAGCAGATAGGCGCATAGAATGCCCGCCATTCCGCCGCCGATGATCAGCACATCTGTTTTGATGTCTGTGTTGAGCCGCGGAAAAGCCGTTCGTTCCGCGGTTTGCTCCCACAATGTATTCATATTTGCCCTCCGTGTAAACGCAATGAGAATATTATCTCTCCGAGAGCGGATACTATGCGAAGAACGGATCTGAACCCGGTGGTTGGGCAAAAGTAGAAAATCCAGCTGGCGCCGATTCCTAAAAAAGAGAGATCCTGGATCCTGCAAAATGTATAGATAGCGGGTTTTAGGGCGAAAAACGGAAAGATTTGTAGAATGAATACAATTTGGATGGAATTCAATCGATAAATTACCGACAAATCACCAATTGACTTTTTTGCTTTCAATTACTAAAATAATATACATGATTTCAAATCGGAGAAGAGGTGTTGGCCATGATGATGCAACTGGCAGAGGCAAACCAAGCAATGGGTCCCTTTGCGTCTGATTGCGCTGATACATCGAAAAATCCGATGAAGGGTACATTTGCCTCTCTTATGATCGTGGACGCTGTTTTGGCAGCGTCCATTTTTATTTCCCTGATCCTCCCCAGTTTGGCAGCTATAGCGGTGGTTCTACTGATTTTAGCGGTCATTTTACCGGTAGTTTTTCCGCGCTTACAATACCAATGACGTGTGAATACGCATTACTGTGATACAGCAAAGCGGTTTCCGTCTTGGTTTGATGGAAACCGCTTTTTGTATAGATGACTCTATTAAAAAGGAGAAGATAAAAATGAAGAAGAAATTCCTTGGCCTGCTGCTGGCGGCGTCCATGGTCCTGACCTTGGCGGCCTGCAGCAACAGCGCCGGCACAACAAGCTCTAACGCTGCCAACCCCAATCCCGGCGCGCAAAGTACAGCTGGTAGCGCACCGGAAAACACGCCTACCGGCGCGGCCTTTAAGATTGGCGGCACCGGCCCCTTGACCGGCGCAAACGCCATCTATGGCAACGCGGTAAAAAATGCGGCTGAGATCGCGGTTGATGAAATCAACGCAATGGGTGGTATCCAGTTCGAGCTGCGGTTTGAAGACGACGTGAGCGATCCGGAAAAAGCGATCAATGCCTACAATGTTTTAAAGGACTGGGGGATGCAGCTGTCCATGGGTTCCGTTACCTCCAAACCCTGCGAAGTAACGGCCGTTGAAACCTATGCGGACAGGATTTTTGCGCTGACGCCTTCCGCTTCCTCTGCTGCCGTTCTGGAAGGAAAGGACAACCAGTTCCAAATCTGCTTTATTGACCCGAACCAGGGCACCGCTGCCGCCCAGTACATTGCCGATAAAAAATTGGGCACAAAAATCGCCGTGATCTGGAAAAACGACGATGTATATTCAAAGGGCATTTACGAAACCTTTATGAAAAAGGCCGGGGAGCTGGGGCTTGAGGTCGTTTCCGACACCACCTTTGCCGACGGCAATGATACGGACTTTTCGGTGCAGCTGGCCGATGCCCAGAGCAACGGCGCTGATTTGATTTTCCTGCCCATGTATTATCAGCCGGCTTCTTTGATTTTTGCACAGGCCAATGCCATGGGATATGCCCCGAAATATTTTGGAGTAGACGGTATGGATGGCATTTTGTCTATGGACGGGTTTGACGCGGCTTTGGCCGAGAATGTGATGATGATTACCCCATTTAGCGCAACGTCCACCGATGAGCGCACGGCTTCTTTCGTCAAAAAATATCAAGAACAGTTTGGCGAGATCCCCAACCAGTTTGCAGCAGATGCATATGACTGCATTTACGCGTATAAACAGGCACTGGTAAATGCTGGGGCGACTGCAGATATGAGCGCAAAAGAAATTTGCGAGCTGATGATTGAGCAATTCACCACCATGTCTTTCGACGGCCTCACCGGTAGCGGTATGACCTGGGATGCGTCCGGCGCAGTTACGAAGGTACCGACCGGCGTTGTCATCAAAGACGGCGTTTACGTCAGTTTGGACTAATTTCGATTTGTTTTTACCGTTTATCGCGAATTTGTCTAGAAATTGGCCGGGGCGGCGGTTGGCTTTCCCGGCCAGTTCTGGATATTTGGCAGCGCGTAACTGAAAAGTACCGCTGTTTCCGGTATTTTTCAGCTGTGTACTGAAACCGGTCCTTCCCGCGCATCCAATGAAAAGGAGTGAAACAATATCATGACCTTCTTAAATTTCCTCATCAGCGGGATCAGCCTGGGCAGCATTTACGCGATCATCGCCCTGGGATACACGATGGTGTATGGTATCGCGAAAATGCTGAATTTTGCCCATGGTGATGTGATCATGGTGGGCGCGTATATCTGTTTTTATGCGATCTCCCGTTTTGAATTACCGCCGCTTGTGGGTATTTTGTTAGCGATGATCGTCTGTATGCTGTTGGGCATCATCATCGAACGGCTGGCCTATAAACCGCTCCGTTCGGCGCCGTCTCTGGCAGTACTAATTACCGCCATCGGCGTCAGCTATTTTTTGCAGAACGCGGCGCTGCTACTTTGGACCCCCAACCCGAAGGTGTTCCCCTCGGTGGTGGGGGACGGGAAGGTAGAGTTGTTTGGCGGGCAGCTGACCATCTCCCACGTTACGATCGTCACCATTGTTGCCTGCGTAGCCATCATGATTTTTTTAACCGTGTTCACCGAGTCCACAAAGATGGGCAAGGCGATGCGCGCCTGCTCAGAGGATAAGGGCGCGGCGCAGCTGATGGGGATCAATGTCAACGCGACGATTTCGATCACCTTCGCCATTGGTTCGGGGCTAGCCGCTATTGCCGGCGCTTTGCTTTGTTCGGCGTACCCAACGCTGATCCCGACCACCGGCTCCATGCCCGGGATCAAAGCCTTTACCGCCGCCGTATTTGGTGGGATCGGGTCGATTCCCGGCGCGCTTTTGGGCGGCCTGCTTTTAGGCGTGATCGAGATATTTGCCAAGGCGTACATTTCCACGCAGTTATCGGACGCGATTGTTTTTGCCGTACTGATCATAGTGCTTTTGGTTAAGCCGGCTGGATTGCTTGGCAAGCAAATCCGGGAGAAAGTATGAGGTGGGAAAGATGAAAAAAATAAAATGGAGCAAAACCACCGGCAAAAACACGATGACGTATGGCCTGGTCATTCTAGCCTATGTGGTGTTGCAGCTTTTCGGCGCCGCTGGGCTGATGAGTTCCTCGCTGAAGGGGATGCTGATCCCCATTTGCGCCTATGTGGCCATGGCAATCTCGCTGAATCTGACTGTGGGCGTATTGGGCGAACTTTCCCTGGGCCATGCGGGGTTCATGAGCGTTGGAGCCTTCTGTGGTACCAGTACGGCGATCCTTTTGCAAAACGCGGTTCCGTCAGCGCCGCTGCGGCTGGCCATTTCGCTGGTCATGGGCGCGCTGTTTGCGGCGGTTGTGGGATTTTTGATCGGGATCCCGGTTTTGCGTTTGCGCGGTGACTACCTGGCGATCGTCACGCTGGCTTTTGGAGAGATCATCAAAAGCATTTTCAACAACCTGTATCTGGGCGTTGACAGCCATGGCCTGCATGTCAGCTTGTTGAGCGACCGCACCAATCTGGCCGAAGGCGGCAGCCTGATCATCGGCGGCCCCATGGGAATCGGCGGGATCCAAAAGATCGCGACCTTTACCGCCGGATTTGTCCTGATTATGGTGACGTTGGTAGTCGTGTTCAATCTGGTCAACAGCCGGGCCGGCCGTGCGATTATGGCGATTCGCGATAACCGCATCGCGGCGGAGAGCATCGGGCTTAACATTACCAAATACAAAATGATGGCGTTTGTCACCTCGGCGGCCCTGGCGGGTGCTGCGGGCGCCTTGTTTGCCATGAATTATTCCACAGTGGTGGCCAATAAATTCGATTTTAATACGTCGATTCTGGTGCTGGTGTTTGTCGTTTTGGGCGGGCAGGGCAATATGCTCGGCTCTATCATTGCCGCGGCGGCGCTGACAATCCTACCGGAAGCGCTGCGGGAATATGCCGATTACCGGATGCTGGTCTATGCCATCATCCTGATTTTGGTCATGCTGGCCACCAACAATCCAACGCTGAAATCCTGGCTGGACCGGTTGAAATCCGGCCGCCGCAAAGCAAAGGAGGCGATCTGAGATGTTTCCAAAACTGGTACCGGTTCCCTCGAAAAATATGATCCCGGAAAGGGATATTGATAAGCCGCTGGTGCTCGAATGTATCAATCTGGGCATTACCTTTGGCGGTTTGCAGGCGGTGGAGAACCTGGATCTTGCAATGGGGCAGACGGAGATCACCGGCCTGATCGGGCCCAACGGAGCGGGCAAAACAACGGTTTTCAACCTGCTGACCAAGGTCTATCAGCCTACAACAGGGACCATCCTGCTGAATGGGAAAGATATCCAGGGAATGGATACCGCCCATGTCAACCGAGAAGGCATTGCGCGGACGTTTCAAAACATCCGGCTTTTTTCCGATCTGACGGTGGAGGAAAACGTCAAGGTCGGCATGGACGCCCAGATGCATTACAATATGTTAAGTAGCCTACTGCGCCTACCGGGCTATTGGAAAGAGGAAAAGGCCGCCCACGAAAGGGCGCTGGAACTACTTTCGATTTTCAACATGGCCGATTTGGCCGGTGTAAAAGCGGGATCGCTGCCCTATGGCGCCCAGCGCCGCCTGGAAATCATCCGGGCTTTGGCGACCAATCCCCGCCTGCTGCTGCTGGACGAGCCCGCGGCGGGTATGAATCCTTCTGAAACGGCCGAGCTGATGGAAAACATCCGCAAAATCCGGGATACCTTCCAGATTGCTATTTTGCTGATCGAACACGATATGAATCTGGTCATGAATATCTGCGAGGGGATCTGTGTATTGAATTTCGGCCGCGTTATCGCCAAAGGTACGCCGAGTGAAATCCAGGCGAACCCGGCGGTCATCGAGGCTTATCTGGGCAAAAAGAAGGAGGCGTAAAGATGGAAGCTGTTTTAAAAGTTGAAGATATCAATGTGTATTATGGCAGCATCCATGCCATCAAGGGGATTTCCTTCGAGGTAAATCAGGGGGAGATCGTGACCTTGATCGGCGCCAATGGCGCAGGGAAATCCACAACCTTGAATACCATTGCCGGGTTGCTAAACAGCCATACCGGCGCCATCCAGTTCATGGGAGAAAATCTGGGTAAAATTGCCGCCCACAAAATCGTTTCCAAGGGATTGGCACTGGTCCCCGAGGGAAGGCGGATCTTTTTGCAGATGACCGTGCAGGAGAATCTGGAAATGGGCGCCTATACCAACCGGGGGGATCTCCGAGAGGATATAGAAAAGGTTTATGGATATTTCCCTCGCCTGAAAGAGCGCTATAAGCAGATCGGCGGAACCCTTTCCGGCGGCGAGCAGCAGATGCTGGCCATGGGCCGGGCTTTGATGAGCCGCCCCAAAGTGATCATGTTAGACGAGCCCTCGATGGGCCTTGCGCCGATTTTGGTAGAAGAAATTTTTAATATCATCCAAAACCTCCATCAATCCGGCACCACGATTCTCTTGGTAGAACAAAACGCGCAGGCAGCCTTGTCGGTGGCGGATCGTGGCTATGTATTGGAGACCGGCAAAATCGTGCTCTCGGGAACGGGGGCAGAACTACTGGGGGCACCGGAGATCAAGAAAGCTTATCTGGGCGGATAAATCCTACCTTGTCGCATATTGCATAGCTTTCAACAGGCAGATCGAAAGATCCGCCTGTTTTTTGTTTGTAAACGGTGAAAAAGAGGCGGCGCGATCCGGGAAAAATGGTTTTATTCTCCTTTACTTTATGCCATAATGATAAGAAGGAGGGATTTTATGAAGGGTAAGCGAAAAGAGAATTGGACGGTCTGGCCCCCATTTGACCGATTATGGCTCCCTTTTTGGGACAAGCGCGTGTTGGCTGCCGGATTGTGCTGCCTTTTGCTTTTTACTGGGTGCCGTGCCCAAGAGCAGCGGACAGACATGTCTGAACCGGAGAGCCTGATTGTCTCCCAAATGGTCCCGGCAGCGCCAAAGGGCTTAGAGATTGCGGTAGGGGAAGAGACGGTCACCCTCTACCCGGGAGAGGAAAATTACCGCACGGTGACCCTGCTGGAAGCACTGCCGCGGTCCGAGGCTGCCGCTACAGTGCAGATCCTTTTGGAAGACCAGCAGGTTTTTTCGGGATCGACGTCCAACCTTGAGGATTTTCTACCGGCGAAAAATGGCAGCTACGACTATCTTTTCACCGATGGTGAAAATGCCTACGCCTTGACAGTTGAGACGGCCTTTGCGCCGCAGATCTCCTGGCCGGAGGGTGCGGTGGAGTTAGGCGAAGTGCTGCCGATTGCGGTGCGCTATACAGATGCCGAGACCGTGAGTGCCGAGACGACGCTCTCCTTTCAGCCGTCCTTTTACAAATGGGAGGGGGCATGGGAGGGCCTGTTGCCGATCCATTGGAACACACAGCCGGGCATATATCCCCTGACGGTGCGCGCCGGCACAGCCGTGTTTGAGCTGGCCATTACCGTGAGTGACCGGGCGTTTGAAATCCAGAACCTGACAGTGGATGAAACGACCACCTCGCAGACTGTGGACAACAACGAGGCCAACGCCGAATGGAATACAAAAATCGAACCAATGAAGGAAATTTCCGATCCCGTCCAGTATTGGTCAGGGGAATTTATACAGCCAGTAGAAGGAGAACTGACCACCCAATATGGAATGATCCGGTATGTGAACGGAAATCCGACCTCGGTGCGGCACAGCGGGGTGGATTTGGCTGCGGACGAGGGGACCCCGGTACAGGCAGCAGGCGCCGGGCGGGTGCTGTTTGCGGATTATTTGCAGCTGACGGGAAACACGGTGCTCATTGAGCATGGACTGGGGCTGAAGAGCTGGTATTACCATATGGAATCGCTGAACGTTGCCCAGGGGGACATGGTCGAACAGGGGCAGGTGATCGGCAAAGTGGGGTCTACCGGTTTTTCCACTGGGCCGCATCTGCATTTTGCCATGTCGGTGAATCGGGTTTTTGTAAATCCGGGGACGGCCATTGAAAAGGGGATTGTTTGGGAGGGCGCAGGAGAATGAAAGCGATGATTTTTGATGCGGACGGTACCCTTCTGGATTCGATGGGCTTGTGGCGGCAGATCGACCGGGATTTTCTCGCGGCCCATCATTACCCTTATTCCGTTGCCATCAGCGAACAGGTGGAGACTATGAGCCTGCAGCAATCAGCAGAATATTTCCGGCAGTTGTTGTCCGGGCAGGAAACTTTAAGTATTCAGCAGATCACCGCGGAGTTGGATGCACTGTGTGCCGGCGCCTATGAAAACGAGATCCAGGCAATGCCTTTTGTCCCGGAATTTTTGGCGGCCGCCCACCGGGAGGGCTACCAGATGTGCGTGGCCACCGCTTCCAAGAAAGTGCAGATCGCGCAGGCATTGGGGAGACTTGGGTTACTGGATTATTTTCAATTTGTCGTGGATGCTGACGAGGTGGGCGCAGCCAAAACGGATCCGGCGATCTTTTTGGCTTGCGCCGCCCGTTTGGGCAGTCTGCCCAAAGAGACCTGGGTTTTTGAGGACGCACCCCACGCAGCCAAAACAGCGGCCTCTGCCGGTTTTCCTGTGATCGGCGTTCATGCACCGGGCGGGGCGAAACAGGCGGATTTGCTGCGTGGTTGTTGCCAGAAGTTTGTCCTCTCTTTTTCCATGCTGCTGACCCCTGAAAAAAGTGTAAATCTCTGTTGAAAAAATCCATTGGTTATGCTATCTTGTGATAGGATGTCTTAATATCAATCGAGGTGGATGATTATGCGGGAGAAAAAGGCCGTTTCGGTCGAAACATTTGTCTGTATCGGTGTAATCGTGCTGTTGTTTACTTACATCGGGTCGGTGATGGGCGTCAGCCAGATGTTTGACACCATTATGAAAACGGCCCATGGGCTTTTACTGGATACCGTATTCTTTATTATGGCAGTTTCGGTCATCACCGGCGCATTTTCAGCGCTATTGGCGGAATTTGGGGTAATCGCCCTGTTAAACAAGCTGATTTCGCCGCTGATGCGATGGCTGTATGGGTTACCGGGCGCTGCCTCCCTGGGTATTCTCACCACCTTTGTATCAGATAATCCAGCGATTTTGACTTTGACAAAAAACAAAAAATTTATGGACTATTTTAAAGAATATCAAATTCCGGCGCTGTGTAACCTGGGAACGGCTTTTGGCATGGGGCTGATCCTGATCACCTTTATGATCGGGCAAGGGGGAACAGGGATTGTTTCAGCCGCCGTTTGCGGCTTTCTTGGCGCAGTGGCCGGCAGTATCATCAGCGTGCGGCTGATGTTGCACCAAACCAGCCGTTATTACCATGTGAGCCGTGAGGAACTGAAAAAGGACCGTTCGGTTAGGGGAAAGACTCATGACGAGCCCCGGCAGGTTTACGGCAAAGGGGTTGAGCGGATTTTCAACGCCTTGTTGGAGGGGGGGAAATCCGGTGTGGCCATGGGGCTGGACATCATTCCCGGCGTATTGGTTATCTGTACGCTGGTCATGCTTTTGACCTTTGGCCCCGGCACTGATGGGTCTGGTGCGGCGGCATACACCGGTTCCGCGTACGAGGGGGTAGCGCTGCTGCCAAAACTGGGGGAGCTGATCTCGCCGGTGACGGGGATTTTATTCGGGTTTCACGACCCGACGAATATCGCGTTCCCCATCACATCCATGGGGGCCACCGGCGCGGCTATGGCGCTGGTGCCGCCAATGCTTAAAAGCGGTGCGGCGGGCCTCAATGAAATCGCGGTCTTTACCGCCATCGGAATGTGTTGGAGCGGTTATTTAAGCACCCATGTTTCGATGATGGACGCGTTGGATAAGCGGATTTTTATTAAAACGGCGATTTTTTCCCATACCATTGGCGGGCTTTGCGCAGGCGTAACGGCCCATTATCTGTATTTGCTATTCCGCATGATTGTGAATATGATTCAGTAGGAATTCTCCTTTTTTGCCAGATCGTTTGGGCAACAACAAGCGCCGGCTGCATATTTGTACAAAATTCTTTCAAGACTTGCAATGTGGATCAAAATGTGGCATAATAATCAGAATAAGATATCTTAATACAAGTCCTGTTGGAGGCGGTTGGATGTTTGAATTGGACCAGACCAGTATTGTACCGTTGTACAAACAGCTGAAGGATAAAATCAAAGAGGCGATTTTGGACGGCTCTTTAAAGCCGAATCAGAAAATCCCATCGGAACTGGAGTTGAGCCAGACGTACCAAATCAGCAGGATTACGGTGCGCAACGCGATTTCCGAACTGGTCGATGAGGATCTGCTGGAAAAAAAGCAAGGGAAGGGCACCTTTGTCTGTACGCCTAAAATTGATGTGCGCAGCCCTAATTTTACGATGATGTGCGTTACCAACAACAAAGTGCCGAGCAGCAAGATCATCGAAATCGTCAAACAACCTGCCTCGGAGCGGGATATTCGCGAGTTGAACCTTGCGGCGGGGGATGAAGTCATTTATTTGCTGCGCTTGCTGTTCGCGGACGGAGAGCCGGTGATGGTGGAGCACAACTATTTTCCGGAGCGTTTTTCCAAGCTACTGGAAACCGACTTGTCGGATACGTCTTTGTATGCGTTTTTGCGGGATCAATATAGCGTCCATCTGGGCGGGGCGTATAAATCCATCCAAATTGCGGAGCCGACGGAGCTGGAAGCGGAGCTTTTGCACATTCCCGCTTCTACGGCAATGATGATGATCCGGGAGATTGTATACGACAAAAATACGGATGCACCGGTTCATCGCACCAAACAGTATCTCTTGGGCGACCGGTTCAAGTATGTAATTCCGAAAAAATAGGAAAAGCCCGCTTAATAAAAAAAGCGGGCTTTTTTATTGGGGAGGAAAAGAATGTGGGGAATTTCGTACCGTTGTATCAGCAGATCGCGCAGCGGCTTTTGCGGAAAATCCAACAGGGCGTTTACAAATATGGCGACAAGATTCCCTCGGAAAAGGAGTTGGCAGCCCATTACGGCGTCAACCGTATGACGATCCGGCGGGCGGTGGCGCTGCTGGCGGAACGCGGCACCTTAAAAAGTATGCAAGGTAAAGGTATTTTTGTCACGGATACATTCTATGAAGCACGTCTGCCAGAGGACGGCGCAATGTTTAGCGAAGTCTTTTTTCGAGATCCCCGTTTGCACCAGGAGATCCTGTTTTTGCAGCAGACGCAGGCAGGAAGCACCTTAAGCGAAATGTTTCGAGTCGAACAGGGTGCGGCTCTGTGGCTGGTCGGCCGCCGGTGGCTAGCGGAAAACATGGCTATTGCATTGGAATATAGCTATGTTCCGGTAGAAAATCTCCCGGATTTTTCCGCCGAACTATGCGATATCCCCTGGGAAACGCTGTTTGCCCGGCGTAGCCTGCCGCCAGGCCGCCTAGAGCAGACGGTGCAGGGGATCCGCGTTGGTGGCGAAGAAGCGGGGTTGCTGCAATTGCAGGAGGATGCAGGCGCTTTCCTGGTCAATCAGATGGTATGGACCGAGACCCATCGTCTTTTGCGGATGACTAAAATCCTGGCCCAGTCGGAAAAGATCACCCATTATTTAAAAGGATAAAAAGCTTCTCCAGCATGCGGGGGACCACCATGAAAACAGGATGGCTTTACCTGCGACAAGAAACAGGCGAGGCCATCCCATTTTTTCCAAAAGGAAAAGCCCTTTCCACAGGGAAAAGGCTTTGATTACCCATCTGCCGCCGTTTTAAAGGGGCAGTTTGGATTGATATTTGAAAGAACATTGGGTGGCGTCTGCCCGGATGAAGAAGGAACACACGGGAACGCCTTCGTGGTAAGCGCGGCCGATAATGCGCAGAATATTCGCGCCCAGCGGCAGATGCAGATATCGCTGATCCAGGTCGCGGCTAGGTACCATGGAAAGATATTGGCTTTGGATCAGAGAATGGGCGCCCGGCGCGGCGGTTAGCGGCAAATTGTTTTGTATGATGTGCAAAACCGGAGATTTATAAAATTCCGCCTTGGATGTATTTTTGAGCAACGGATAGAGAACGTCGTATTTTTCATAGGCAAAGGGGATCCCATCCCTGGAATACAGGCGGATAATACGGATGACTTTTTCCTTTTCGGGGATCCGAAGGATCTCTGCCGAATAGGAATCTGCCTCCACCGGATCAGCGGAAAGCAAATCCACCGTGATGGAGCCATCGGGATACTCCAGCATCTGGCTGAAGCTGCGGAACCGGTGGTAATGTAAATACAGCGGCTTCGCAGCTGCACAATAGCCGCCGCCATCCCCGCGTTGCAAAATCCGCTGTTGGCAAAGCCGTTCCAGCGTGTGGGCAAGAGCCTGGAAGGTCAGGCCGGTTTTCCAGGCCAGCTGCTCCATGGAGGGAAACGCCGCGCCTGCCAATACCCCCAATTGGGTAAGAACGTCATATACAATTTGGTCGTTTTGCAGCAATAGGGGAATCGTAGACACAACAATCTCCTTTCTGGCCGTTTGGCGCTTTAACTTTGGTGGGGTACAGATTCTGGACGGTGGAACAGCACGGCTAAACGACCCACTCGGCATATGCTTCGGGAATCCATCGATGGATATGTCCAACGACGTCTTTCGCACTGGTGGCCTGGGAAATATCCGCCGCTAGTTTTTGGCAGGAATCAATCCGGCACAGGGAAATCAGCTTGCGAGTCCGCAGGAGGGAGCCAGGGCTGACGCTGAAATGCCGTAGCCCCAATCCCAGCAGCAGCGGGATGGCCAGCGGATCCGCTGCCATTTCGCCGCAGACGCTGCAAGGTTTCCGATTTTGGGCGGCAGCGTGCAGGGTATGTCGGATCAGCCGCAGGACAGCCGGATCAAAGTGGTTGTACAAATAGGAAACCGCTACGTTTAACCGGTCTACCGCAAGGGTGTACTGGGTCAAGTCGTTGGTTCCAATGCTGACAAAGTCCGCATGGGCCGACAAAATGTCGGCATTGATGGCGGCAGAGGGTACCTCGATCATGGTGCCGACCGGGATATGCGGGTCATACGCAACGCCTTGAGCCGTCAGCTCCTTTTGGATGGCGAGAATATGGCCTTTGGCGCTTAAAAATTCCTCCAGATTGGAGATCATGGGAAACATAATCCGAACCGTTCCAAAAGCGGAAGCCCGGAGAATTGCGCGGATCTGCGGGGTAAAAACGTCCTCGCGATCCAGGTACATGCGGATGGCCCGGTACCCCATAAAGGGGTTTGCCTCCTCCTCAGTGGGAAAGCAGGGGATAATCTTATCCCCACCCATGTCCAGCGTGCGAAAGACCACCGGCTTGCCGTTCATCGCTTCTACCACCGATTTGTAGAGGAAAAACTGTTCCTCCTCCGACGGGGGGACGCGCCGGCCGAGGAAGAGAAATTCCGTCCGGAATAGGCCGATCCCGTCGCATCCGCAGCGGTCAATCTCTTTGCAGGAAACAGCGTCCTGCCCATTGGCGCATAGCTGGACCGGTGTGCCGTCGGCCGTGGCGGTAGGCTGCCCCGCCAAATGGGACAATTGCTCCATGTGCCGGTCATTCCGCTGGGCCATTAAGGAAAAGGCGTCCACCTCCCGGGGAAGAAGCTCCCAGTGCAGCGCACCGGTGTGCCCATCTAAGAAAACAGGCTCGCCGTCGGCCACAAGGTTTTGAGCGTCCTCACAGCCGGCTACCACGGGAATCCCCAAACCGGCAGCAATGATGGCGCTGTGGGACGTCTTACCGCTGGCAGTTAGCACCACGCCGGCGATCTGGCCTGGATGCAACCCCGCCATAACGGAAGGGGGGATATCCCCGGCGATGAGGATCACCGGCTGTTCCCCTAGCCGGATATCAGGAAATTCACAGCCGATAATGGCGCAGATCAACCGCGACGCCACATCGTCTAAATCGGAAACACGCTGGCTGAGATACTCATTGTCGATAGCGGAAAGGGTGACCGAATATTTCCGAAAGGCGCGCAGCACCGCAGATTCCAACGCATAGTCGTCATGGATCTGCCGGGCAATTTCTTCCTGGAGCGAATGGTCGTGGAGGATTGCATTATGAACAACCATGATGTCACCGCGGATGTTATCGCCGATGGCATAAAAATTATTGGCCGATTCGGTGTAAAAGGCGCTGAGCCGGGACACCGCGTTTTGTACCGATGCGATTTGCCGTGCTTTGGGCGTGTGGAATTCCCGCTTTTCATCGGAAAAAATCGGCCAGGGGGGAACGATACGGGCAGGGGCCAGCGCCATGCCACGGTTGACAGGGATACCGGTCGATTTCATATTGTCACCTTCTTCGCGGCGGCCCCCGGCGGGATAGCCGCTTTTTTTAATCATAGCACCAGAAACGAAAAGTGACAATGCCCTTTCATAAAACGGGCAAAAAAACATCCCCTGGGCAGAGCCGGGAGATGTTCGCATAGAAGAAAAAGGAAGGGATCAGTCGTTTAAATGGACAGGTGCTGTTTTTTTAGCGCGGCGGCGATCGAAGAGTAAATCAGATTGGCCACCACCACGGCGATTAGCCCGTTGACCAGAGAGATATACCCTTTTCCGACGACGGTTGCCCAGATGGTGGCGCTGCGGTCCACCGCCTCGCCGATGTTGGATTCCAGATAAAGGGTGATATAAGATTTGGTCATGTACAACGCCACATAAGTCAAGCACCCGGCGATTGAGGCCACGATCCGCCGTAAGATCAGTTGCAGCTGCGGCAGCTCCTTGGCACGGGTCATGAGGTTTACGAGCCATCCGCAAACAAACGCCATCAAAAACTTGTTCATGAAGGTGATGATGCATTCTGCGCCGTAACCGGTAAAAATGTCATAGAAAAATGCGCCAATG
The DNA here is from genome assembly GCA_028692035.1 of Oscillospiraceae bacterium. Taxonomy (GTDB): domain Bacteria; phylum Bacillota; class Clostridia; order Oscillospirales; family Ruminococcaceae; genus UBA3818. The sequence continues at coordinate 10,996 of JAQUYD010000018.1, read as the reverse complement.
CCTGCGGCAAGTCCGCCGCCTACCGGCCCCAGCATAAATGCAGAAAGGATGCAGAAAACGTTGCCGAGGTGGATGCGGCTTTTATCAATGCCGATGGGAATTGGAAAGGAAAAATAGTTGCTCACCAGGCACAGAGCGGCCATTAAGCCGATGATGACGATTTGGCGTACCGTGATTTTTTTGAACGTGATACTCATTGAGATGACCTCCCCGAATCTTTCATTTTACCTGTTTAGTATATCCTGTTTGAAAGCAAAGGACAAAATGGGGATGAGGCGGGGAAATGAGGCGCTTTTTTATGAAAAATGCCAAATAGAAGGCAAAAAACAGATTTTCCCTATGGAAAAAGACGTTTTTGAAAGGAATTAAAAAAGGATTATAAAAGGCAGAAAGAAAAAATAGACATTTTTTCTTTCTGCCAAGCAGATTGATTTATGCAAATAGTAGAAACTAATCCAACGGCCGCAGCGACCGGTATACAGCACAGTAACGGGGTGGGATTTGCTTGTCCAGATGGTAAAATCCGAAAAACCATTTGCGAAACTGTAATTTTCCTTCGATTTCGGTCAAAAATTGGTTTAGGTTATTGCTTTGCTGTTCCATCGAAAGAAAGACCTTCATTTTCTCTGAGCAATCATGGGTTAACACATAATCCACCGACCATTGAAAGCGTTCCAGATTTTCCCGGGCGGCGTCTAGCTCGCTGGGGGAGGGCAGTTCCTGGGGAAACCATTTTTGCTGCTGGGTGCGCATTTCTTTTTCGTCGCTTTCACCGCCGCCCATTGTGAAAATGCGTTTGCCTTCTATCAGATAAACCTGTCCGCGCATCAGATATAGTAGGTTCCTTTCGATTCGCCGTACCTGTCCGCCGCACCATTCTTCCGCCGGATATTGCTCCAACAGATCGAAATTTTCGTGGGCGCCGTCGAGAAACAACAGTTGATATTTCTTTTTACCCAGTTTTTTAAGCAGCTTTTTTTCCTTTGGCGTCCCCTGCCAGAGAAACCCAAAATCGCCCAGCACAATGAGCGTATCGCCTTTTTTCAGCCGGCGGATTTCTTTGGAGCGAAGGCGTGTGGCGTCGCCATGCAGGTCGGCAGTCACATAAATCATGGCGGTCAGTCCCCCCTTATTGATGCGGAATTTGTGAATTTTTGTGCTCTGCCTTTTCCTTTTTGCGTTGGTCTGTTATAATAGAAGCGATCAAAGGTTTTTACAAGGCGGAGATTTGGCCTTTTCTATCATATCATATTTGGAGAGAATGTCTATGAAAAAGTTGTCAATTTTTATGGCCGTAGCGGTTGTTTTTACGCTGTTTACCGGTGTGCTGCCGGCACAGGCGGCAGAATATGCGCTGAATTTTGAAGAGACTGCCGAGTCGGTTTATATGGTAAATATGGATACAGATACGGTAGTTTTTGAGAAGAATGCCGATGAACGGCGGTCTCCGGCATCAATCACCAAAATAATGACGATGGTCCTGGCGCTGGAAATGTGCGCGGATCCGGCCGGTACGTATGTGACGGCGCCCTCCTATATTTGGGACGAGTTTGAGGGGATTTCCATTTCCCACTGTGATATCAAGCGGGGCGAAACGCTGACCATGCAGGATCTTTTGTACGGAATGGCGCTGCAGTCGGCCAATGAAGCGGCTAACATTGTGGCAGATTATCTGGGCGGCGGCAGCATTTCTGATTTTGTGGAGCTGATGAATCAAAAGGCCCAGGAAATCGGCGCAGTCAATACCCATTTTACCAATCCCCATGGCCTGTATAGCGCGGATCATTATACCACTGCTTATGATATTTACTTGATTGCAAAATATGCGTTGGGTGTGCCTGGGTTTAAAGAACTGATCTCCACCCCTGTTTACACTGCCCTTTATGCGGATATGCATACAGAAGCGCTGAATTTTTATACCACCAACAAGATGATGGTGAAAAATAGCGATTATTACTATGAAGGACTTTCTGGGATTAAAACTGGAACGCTGCCGGAATCGGGCCGGTGCTTTGTTTCCACCGCAACTCGCAATGGCTTTACGTATTTGCTGGTGGTGCTGGGGTGTCCCGCTTATGATGAAGAGGAAAACCAGTTGGCGGTCAACTATGCTTTTGTGGATGCAGAGAAGTTTTACGATTGGGCTTTTTCCACCTTTAAGGTAAAAACGCTGGTGGAGGAGGGGAAGATCGTTGGACAGACCGGATTGGAGCTGTCTTGGGGTAAGGACTATCTTTTAACCATGACCAGCGGGCGTTTTACCGCGCTGCTGCCGGAGGAAATCCAGGTATCCAGCGTGGTGACTGAAGCGGTGTTTGATCAGAAAGCTGTGCGGGCGCCGGTAAAAAAAGGCGACAAGGTGGGTTACCTCAAACTGATCCTGGCGGGAGAAGAGGTGGGGCGTGTCGATTTGGTGGCCGCCGAATCAGCGGAAATGAATGAATGGTTGTTCTGTTTGGACTATGTGAAGCAAATTAGCCAGTCGTTCTGGTTTAAATTTGCAGTGATTTTTGTGGCGGTTTTGATTGTTTTTTACGTGGTGCTGGTCGTGATCCGGAATCGGAATCGTCGCAGGTACCAAAGCGTTCGCCGGCGCCGGCGGCTGTAAGTTTTGCCGATAACGATTACACTTTGGGGAAGTCTATTCATTAGATTTCCCCATTTTTGCATGTTTTTCCCCGGTCGGTTAAAATCATGCGGCAGGCGGGGAATCTTTTTACAAACCTTGCTTTTGGATTGACAGAAAGCGAGGGGAAGATTATAATTGATAATAATAATTCCGAATAAAGAAGGAGGATTTTCTATGGATATGAAGGCGTTTTTTAAATTGTCTTACGGGTTATACGTCATTAGCGCACATTCTGGCGGCAAGGACTATGGATGCGTGGTCAATACGCTGCAGCAGGTCACGGCGCAACCGGCGATGCTCTCGGTCGCCATCAATAAAAACAGCGTGACAACAAAGGCGATTTTGGAATCTGGCAGGTTTTGCGGCGTAGCGCTGACCGAGGCGGCGGATATGGATTTGATTGGGACATTTGGTTTTAAAAATAGTGAAGCAGTGGATAAGTTCGCTGCGTTCCCCACGGCGGCGGATCAAAAAGGTGTCCGTTACCTGACGGCGCATACTGCCGCCCGGTATAGCTGCGAGGTGAAAGACACGTTGGATTTGGGGAGCCATCTGCTGGTTATCGGCAGCGTGACGGAAGCGGAAATTTTAAGCGAAGAACCAGTCATGACCTATGATTACTATCATCGGGTGGTAAAGGGCGGCACCCCGCCAACCGCGCCATCCTACAAAGGGAATCAAGAGGTGGAACCGGCGGGAAAAGCACGCTGGCGCTGCAAAATCTGCGGCTATATCTACGAGGGGAACCCATTGCCGGCGGATTTTGTTTGCCCCATCTGCGGGCAAGGTGCAGACCATTTTGAGAAGATCTGATAGGGGCCGAAAGGGTAAAAATAAAAAAAGACGGCGGAGCCTGGGCTCCGCCGTCTTTTTTTATTCGTAAAAAATTCGGTGCGATCGGATCTATGCAGCGGCTAGATTTTTTCCATCGCCTGTTTGATATCGTCCAGAATATCGTCGATATGCTCTAGACCGACCGAAAGGCGGATCATGCCGGGGGTAATGCCAGCTGCGGCCAACTGTTCATCGCTGAGCTGGCGGTGGGTCGAGCTGGCCGGATGCAGAACGCAGGTACGGATATCGGCCACGTGCACCACATTGGAGGCAAGTTTCAGACTATCCATAAACCGAATGGCAGCCGCCCGCCCGCCCTTGCAGGAGAAGGACATGACGCCGCTGCAGCCGTCCGGCAGGTATTTTTGCGCCAGCGCGTGGTACGGATCAGAAACCAGTCCCGGGTAGTTGACCGATTCTACTTTTTCGTTGGCAGCTAAGAATTCCGCGACGATCTGTGCATTTTTGCAATACCGCTCCATCCGGACGGGAAGGGTTTCCAGCCCCAGGTTCAGCAAAAACGCATTGATAGCGGAAGGATAAGCGCCAAAATCGCGCATCAGCTGAACGCGCGCCTTGGTGATATAAGCGGCGTTCCCAAAATCGTGGGTGTAGCGGACGCCATGATAGGACTCATCCGCTTCGGACAGCTCTGGGAATTTGCCGTTGTCCCAGCCAAAATTGCCGCTGTCCACAATCACGCCGCCTACTTGGATGGCGTGGCCGTCCAGGTATTTGGTGGTAGAATGAATGACGATATCCGCACCGAATTCAAATGGACGGCAAAGAACGGGGGTGGCAAAGGTGTTATCGACGATCAGAGGAATATGATGGGCGTGGGCCACCTGCGCAAATTTTTCAATGTCAAAAACAGTCAAGGCCGGGTTGGCCAGCGTTTCACCAAAAATCAGCCGTGTGTTGGGCCGGATCTGGGCGGCAATCTCATCAGCAGAAGCGTTGGTGTCAATAAAGGTGCAGTCAATTCCCATCCGCTGCAAGGTCACGCCGAACAGATTGATGGTGCCGCCATAAATGGTGGAAGCGGCCAAAAAGTGATCCCCGGCGCTGCAGATGTTCAGAACGCTGATGAGCGAAGCGGCCTGTCCGGAAGTGGTGCACAAAGCGCCGACGCCGCCTTCCAGCGAAGCAATTTTTTTCTCCACCATATCAACCGTCGGGTTGGAGATGCGGGAATACATATGGCCTTCGACCGCAAGGTCAAACAGCTGGCCAATATGCTCGGTCGATTCATAGTTGTATGTGGTACTCTGGTAAATCGGCATCGCCTGCGGTTCCCCATTTTTAGGGGTATACCCTTCGTGCAGGCATTTCGTCTCAATTTTCATTTGCTTCATCCTCTCCATTGAATTCACATAGAAGTAGTATACTGCAAAAGGGAAAAAAGCGCAATTACCAGAAAAAAGAAACGGCGCTTTGTAATTTTTTGTCCTTGCGGGTTGTTAGTTTATCGATAAGAAGATTGTTATGGAGAGAAATCGGATGAAAGAAAAAACCATTTATGTGGTCGTAACGCGGACGAATACCATCCCCTCCCGGGTCATTCGGGTCTGCACAAAGGCGCTTTACAATCATGTGTCCTTGTCGTTTGACAGCGAGCTGGAGGATCTGGTCAGCTTTGGCCGGCTGCATCCGATGTTTCCGTTCCCCGGCGGCTTTGTACATGAGGGAAGGCACAAAGGCTTTTTTCAGAGGTTCCAGGACACGGAATGCCTGATTTATGCCAAACAGGTGAGCGGGCAGGAGTACGAGAGGTTTGAGGAACTGCTGCAGCCATTTGAAAATCAGCGCTTTAAATTCAACAATTTGGGGTGCCTCACGCTGCTGGCGGGAATTCCATTGGAGCGAAAAAACGCTTATTTTTGTTCGCAGTTTTGCGGAAAAATGTTGACGAAAAGCGGGATTTATCCTTTTTCCAAACCCTTTGGGTTGTTGCGCCCGGCGGATTTTTGCGGACTGGCTGGTTTTTCACTTTTATACAAAGGATCGCTGCAATCATTTGCCGGCCAACCGGCATTGGCTGTGGGATAAATATGGGGTAAAAAAGCAATTTATCACAAAACGGCAGGCGCATCGCGCCTGCCGTTTTGTGCGTTTTCAACGTAGAAGCCGCTGTATGCAGATTTTTCAATAGGGTTTAAGCTTCTTTCTCAAAAAAGACCTGGATCTGGCAATTTGAGGCCGGCGAAAAAGAGAAAGAGGAGCCATTGTGAATGGCCAATTCCGTTTCGCCGTTGGTAATGCAGATGGTGTCAACCCGATAGCCGGGATCCGGAAAGGCGATAATCTGGAGCGTACTGCCTGCCGGGAGAGACTGATTTCCCCGCAGAAACCCGGATATTCCGTCTGCTTTGATCCAATATCGGCCATTTTTGGAAAATAGGCTGGAGATGCGGAAAAATCCTTCTTCGCTCTGGGGGACCCGCGCCGGATGCAGCTCAGATGGCCCTTCTTTTGCTGCGCTAGACGTCTCGGCGGCAGATCCCGCAGGAGTTTCCTCTTCGGTAGGGGCAGCAGGCGGCGTGGAAGCATTCCCGTCTCCTGCGCCGGGGATATAGTCGGTTGAGGAAAGAGCGGGATAGGAAAGGCCGGTAGAAAAGCCTTCCAGCAGACTGCCTTCTTCGATATGGTCGCCGACAGAAGAGGAACCCCGCAAAAAATAGTCATAAGTCCCTACACCGGCCGCGTCATCAAAGGTAGCGTCGACCAGATAATAAACGCCGCCGAGAGAAACATAGTTCCACATATGGGCTTCGCTGCCTACCGTTCCGCCAATGATCTCGCAGGGGATGCCCGCCCGGTTGCACAAAAGCTTAAAGGCTTTGGCATATCCCTCGCATATGGCGCTGCCCTCAACCAACGCGCCGTAGGCCTCGCAGGCCATCGGATCATAAGAGGAGGCGGCGGCGCTGTCATAAACGCATTGAGCGAGGATAGCATCGTGAAAATAGCGCATCTTATCATAATCCGTGCCAGATGCTCCCTGCAGAATGGCGTTCACCGCCTGCTCCAGGGAGGCCGACAGGGACGCGGAGGCGGTAAAGGTGACCTGCAGGGAAAACCCCCGGATGTAGATGCTGTCCCCATCGGTATCGTATTGGGGTGAGAAAGAAATTCCTGACTTGTCGATCCAGAAAACTTCAGGATGATCCCGGTAAAAGGCTTCATACGCCCTGACGACCCGGTCTTGGAGGCCGGCGCTGGCCTCGTCAGCAGAGGCATAGACCAGCGGCTGGGAAAAAGCGCCGTCAAAAGAATCGCGCCCTTGAGGCAGATATAGCGCCAGCGTGTCATAGATTTCACATTCGGTACGCCCGAGTTGGCTGCGATAGGTAGCAGAGGATGCCTCTGCTACCACATAGTTGGAAAACAAAAATAGGATCATTATGAAAAAAGCAGATAGCCGTTTTTTCATGGGACTTCCCCTTTTGATCAATCAAAATAGGATTTAGACAAATCCACCTCTTATTATACGAAAAAGCGCAGCGGCGCGCTAGAGGATTGGACAAAAATCTTTGGAAGAAAACAGCGAGACAGCGTTTATTGTTCGGCCGGAGAAGAAGCCCGGAAGGAGCGCCTTCCAAACCAGAGGAATGCCCCGTTGATCCCCAAAAGGACCGCGCCCAAAATGGCAAATGCTCCGCCGGTTCCCAAAGCCTCGCACAGCAGGCTGAGCGCCGGTGTGGCGGCGATCATAGCGATGCTAAACAGGATGGAGCCCACCGAAATCAGGGTCGCTCGCTGATCAGAGGGAAGTGCCTGGTTGACTTCGCTGCTGGTGGCCGTCTCCAGAATCAGGGAAAAGAAGCGCAGCAGAAAGCCGCCGGATACAGAGAGCATGGGAATTGCAGAACCGGTGAGCATTACGGAGAGAGCGGCCGATAGGGCGCAAAAGCAGGCCAAACGGCCAAACGGGATCCTTCTGGCCAGAAACGGTGCGCATTTGGCGCCCGCCATGCCGCCTATTTCCACGATGAGCAGGAAAACCCCGATCCATCCCAGCGGCACAGCGTTGACGGAAAAGTGCTGCTGCAGAAAAAAGATGGTTAAAGTGCCGCTGCAGCCGACCATCGCGTCCAGCATCATTTTGACGGTGATGTCCGGGTGCAGCCGCAAAAAGCCCAGGCTATCGGTCAGCTGACGCAGGATATCCCGCCCGATGGTGGCAAAGGAGAAGGGGGCGCGGTTTTTCTGGGCGTCGGTCGTTACCGGCTCGGTCATCCCGCCGATAATCAGGATACTGGAGCCGTTTAAAGCCATATTGCAGACATAGGACCAAAGATACCCAATGCGCCCTGCAATGCCGGTAACCAGCTTAGACAGGCACATGGCGGCGCTGCACAAAACACGCTGGTTGGAGTTGACCGACAAATAGCGTCCTTCCTCGCCGAGGGATTTCAAACTGTCGTAGGTCAGCGCGTCCCGGGTGCCGGAATTGAGATTGTAGCCCAGAGCGGTAAAGACCATGGCCAGACAAAGGGAGGGAAGGTTCCAGGCTGTAATGGTTAACAGGGCGGACAGTGCCAGAGAAAGATAGCTGGCGATCATGGTTTTTTTGCGGCCGAACAGGTCGGCCACCGCGCCGGAAGGCACCTCAAAGAGAAAACTGGTAATGTGGAATACCGTTTCAGCAATGCCTACCTCCACCAGGGAAAATCCCCGCTGGATTAAAAAGATGATCCAGATCCCATCGGTCATCGAGAAGGAACCGAATATTTCCAACAGATAAAGACGTAAAATTTGTTTTTTCAGATTCATAAAAACATCCCTTTCATGGTTACAGATTTACAGTAAAAGGGATCGATGCAAAAAAGCGCATGGCCACAGGCCATGCGCTTTTGATTTCGGCTATTTTAACCGTCTCAAGAGCATGCTGTCACCATCGAAAAATGGACACACCTATCCCTTGGACGGAAAAACGGTTTCCGTTGGAAATATATACCATACGCATTTTCCAGCCCATGACAGGTCTCCTTTCGGTGGTTTTTTCCATCATAGCAAAGATTACAGCATTTTGTCAAGTTCCATCAACGTGCGGACGTAAACCCGGATGTTGAGGAGCAGGTTCGGGATATCGCAGTATTCGTCGGCCTGGTGGGCGCCGCCTTTGGCAAAGCCGAACAGGCGAACACGGCCGGGAACGGTGGCACCGTAGGCCACCGCGTTGGGCAGTTTGCGGGCATAGGTGCCGCCATCGACCAACGGCTCAATGTCCGGCTGACCCAACGCGTCGCGGGAAACCTCGTTGAGCTTTTGGATAAAGGGATCGTCGATAGAGTGGCAGTAGGGCGCCAGATTGCTGAAATCCTCCAGCTCAAAGGGGGAAGCAGCCCAGGCGGCTTTGATGCCGGAAAGAACCTTTTCCTGATCGGCCAGAGAAGGATAGCGGATGTCGGGATAGAAGCAAATGCGACCCTCTTCCATACGGATCATGTTAAAAGAGCAGCGCAGGGGTCCGTTGGGGCCGTCGTTGCAGGCAATGCCCAATTTTTCGCCGCGGTAGTCGTCGCCGATCTCAGCCATCCAGTTGAGGACTTCCTGGCCGTTTCCGGTGAGCAGGCCGCTGCCGGCCAGTACTTTACACAGGCGGGCGGTGGCAGTCCAGGTGCCGATGGGATCGCGGACGACCTTGTTTTCGTCCTTCTCGACGGTGATTTTCACGCCGCCGTCTACTTCTTCTACGGCGGTTTTTTCATATTTTTCCAGCGCTTTTTTGGCGTCCGCCAGGCTTACGCCCTCCAGCACCGCCCAGGCGATGGGGGAACCGGCGTTGACCGCCAGGCCAGACCACATGTCCTTGAGGTTGCCGGTCATTTTTGGGGATTTGAGGATCGACTTGGTGATTCCCTTTTCCGCCAGAGTCGTGGGGTATTTCGCATCGGGTACCAGGGAGAATTTGGGGCATTTTTCCCGGGCCAAAAACTCGGGGATATCGTTCATGCCGATCTCCTCGTTCATACCGAATACCAGCATGACGTTATTTTTCAGCTTAATACCGTGTTCTTTCAGGTAGCGCATGGCATACATGGCCATGATGCCACAGGATTTGTTGTCGCAGGTACCGCGGGCGAACAGGTATTTTCCATCCTCGGACAGGATGGGGTCAAAGGGGTCATGGGTCCAGCCCTCCCCCTCAGGAACGATGTCCATGTGGGAGAAAATGCCAATGGAATCGTTGTCAGGGTTGTTTCCGTAGACCGCGCTGGCACAGAAGTTGTCGTAATTGCGGGTCTCGAAACCGTATCGGCCGGACATTTCCAGGGCCTTATCCAGCATCTGGCGGCAGGCTTTTCCAAAGGGCTCCTCTTTGTCTTGCTTGTTCATGATGCTGACGCTGCGGATACGGCACGCCTCGGAGATGTCGTCGATAAACTCCTGCCGGTGGGCTTGGGCCCACTGGTCAACATCAGCGTACAATTTTTTCCAATCCATTTGGATTCATCCTTTCTTTATTTAGAGTACATTTCGTCCAGCTCGATTAACGCGCGGACGTAAATCTGCATATTAAGGAGCAGGTTGGGAATATCGCAGTATTCGTCGGCCTGATGGGCGCCTCCCTTGGCCATGCCGAACAGCCGGACGCGGTCCGGCACGGTAGCGCCGTAGGGGATGGCGTTGGGCAGCACCTCGGCGTAGGTGCCGCCGTCGGTCAGGTAGGGGATATCCTCCCGGCCCAGCACTTCTTTGGCGACCTGCGCCAGCTTTTCAATCCGGGGATCCTTGGGATCCATATAGTAAGGATTCATCAGCCGGCGCTGGCGCACCTCCATGGGGGAAGCGGCCCAGGTTTCTTCGATTTTGGCGTGGAGCGCTTCCTTATCCGCCAGGGAGGGCCAGCGGAAGTTGGTGTACAGTACGATTTTGCCGTCCTCAAAACGAATGTAGTTGCAGCGAATGGAAAGGGGATCGTTGGGCCCGTCGTTGCAGGCAATGCCCATATGGGCGCCGGTGGCGTCACTGGTATACCAGTCCAGCCACTTTAACGTTTCAATGGCCTTGTAGCTGTTCACCAGGCCGCATTTGGCCAGCACATGGCACAGCCGCGCCGACGCGGTGGATTTTTCGTCCTTCTCCACAAGGATCTTAACGGATCCATTTTCCAGCGTTTCCACCTTGGTGTGGTCGTAGAAAGCGGTGGCCCATTTGGCGACCTCGGGATCGATGCCGCTCAATACGGCGTAAGCCTCGTTAGAGGGAACGCTGACGGTGGGGCCGCACCAGTCGTCGGTCACGCCGGACCAGATGTCCACGATGTTGCTGCCGTCCAGTCTGGCGGATTCCAACCCATAGCGGGAGCTGCCGGATTCAGCAATGCAGACCGGATACTTAGAATCGGGGACCAGGTAGATTTTGGATGGTTTTTCCCGCTTGAGCAGTTCCGGCATATCCTTCATGCCAATTTCCTCATTGAGGCCGTAGACCAGCATGACGTTGTTTTTCAGCTTGATATTGTTTTCTTTCAAATACCGCATGGCGTACAGGGCCATAATGCCGCAGGACTTGTTGTCGCAGGTG